>NZ_JBFUEG010000003.1:0-638345 GCF_056404315.1 Mesorhizobium sp. P2_D6
ATCCGAGCCTCGCGTCGGCTCATGGGGCAACTTACCATTTGGCGTCATCTTGTTGACCGCCTCGGGCAAATCCCGGGTTATCCTGCTGATAAGTTCCTCGCGCGAAAGGCCGGTCTGCATTGAGAGGGACGTCAGCGTGTCTTCGTCTATTGCCGCTTCCACGTCGCTCGGCTGGATAGGCTGGTTTGGCCCGGTGCCAACCCAAGAGTCGACCTTCGATCCTGCCCCTGCCCCCCTGAATCGGTCCAGGATGTCACCAAGGGCTGTCCCCGAGACGCCATTCGAAATCTGATCCAGAATCCCGCCTTGCGGGTCGTTTGGATTACGATCTCTCGCCTCACGGATCATGTCGCCGATCTTGTCGCGATTCTGGTACGCTAAGACGCCAAGCATCGCGATCGCCAATCTTCCCAGATTTGCCATTTTGGTCTCCTCCACGGTTCAATGGAGGAAGGGCTCAGCTTCACAAAGGTTCCGCGAGCGACGATCTAATGTTGTGGGTATCGTTGCGGCGCTGTCCGGGGGCGTCCGACTGAGATGAGAGGGCCGCTACGAGGCTACGCTTGCGCTAAAATGTGGTGGATCGCGGGCTGCCGCAACGAGCTATTGGCTCCATCCAAGAAGCTTACAGATTTGCGCCTTGCCCACGTTCAACGCGCCGACCGCTAATAGGCGGTCGCGAGCTCCAGGGCATCAGCTACAGCGCACCAGAAATAGGCAGCTTCTCGACGGTAAATGCCATTTGATTATCTGCCTTGGAAAAGGCGCGTGATCGTAGAGGACCACGCGCCTTCCAAATCAGTAGCCGTCGGGGCACCGAGCCACGTAAACTCTTCCATACCTATCGCGGTATCTGCACTGGCCGGCTTCGCTGGCGTGACCAATGACCGCCCCGGCTATCGCGCCAACTGCGCCGCCAACAACCGCGCCTTTGACCGGGTCGCCTGCCACGGCGGCACCGACTGCTGCGCCGCCCAATCCGCCGACGGCAGCGCCTTGTTCGGTGCGCGAACATGCTGAGAGCGGGACAAGTAGACTCAAAACAAGAAGTGTCTTTTTCATAGATTCCTCCTAAGGCTATTATTAGCCATGACTTAAATGCGCGACCGGTTTTTTTGATCCAACGACGCCCGCTGCCAGCAAGCGAAAATCAGATCGGGCATGCCTTCGTCAGTCATTGGGCTTGATTTTCATACGGCGTGGGGCGTTCACCATCGCAGCGCCGTCTCGTTCAATGCTATCGACGAGCTCGCGGGCTTGGTCGGGGTCGATGCCGGTTTCCCTCGACAGGAAGAAGACACGAAAGGACTTCTCCTCAGATGGAACAGGCGCAATACACTCGCCCCCGTCTTTGCCCAGACGCTTGGCACGCTTCCACGGTGCGCGTTTCCTCTGGGCAGATGCCGTGACGGGTCCGACCGATATGGCCACGTCGTCTGCTGGGCCAGAGACGCTCATGATCGCTGTCCTCGGTTTGCCGCTTCTTCTTCGAGCACGATAAGCTTTTCCCGGATCTCCTCCGGCTCAGCGTGCTCCAATCCGACAACATCGTTTCTGGTTTCATCCAGTGAAACGATGATCTCATCGAGTTTGGCGTGGATGGCGGCTGTGTCTCGATAGCCCTGAATAAGGACGATGCCCGTGATCACGATGGCCGCTACTGAAAGCGCATAGGTAACTACATTTGTCATGCCAAAGGGCACCAGGGCGGTGCATGCCACCATGGCTATCATGATGACGTAGAAGCCCGGTGGCCGCGAAAGAAAATCGGCAGCCGCGAAAAGGATGCGGTTCATGTCGTCCCCACGGTCAACAAGGCAATCAGGGAAGCGAGGGCGACGCAGATTGGCACTGCCGCGAGCAAGCCTGCCTCCAGGAAGCGGACTTCTTTGTCTCGAAGCATTAGTTCACCCCACGCTCACCAGTCAGGACAGAGGGTTCGATCGCCATTTTCCGCTGCAGGAGAATCCTCTCAGCGCAGCAATGGGCCAAGCAGATATTGGGATCGTCAGCCAAGGGATATTCCAATCATTAGGAACGCGATGGCCGCAAAAATCGGCGCGAGAAGCCAACGCGCTTGGCCAACACTTCTATCCATAGGTTCCTCCTGCAATCTGCATTGAACAACGAGCGCAGGGAGTGGCTGTTCCGGGCAGGACAATCCGCAAGACCATTGCGTCTCGCAGTCAGACGTTCGTCCGGCGTCGGCCCGACCGAAGCCTGTGCCGAGGGACGTTTGCAATCGGGACAAAGCAAGCTGAGCGCTCCGGACCGAGAATTCGCATGCCGTTGAAACCAATCACGATCAAGCACGTTCGAAGAAGCGATGGCGTTGTGGAGGCTGTTTCAAATGATGACAGACGACAGGAATAACGCTGGCTACCAGGATCGCACTCAAGTCAGCGGCGACCAGGAATACGAGGTTGGTTATTTCGCAAGCAAGTTTGGCCTTTCAATCCCCCAGGTTCGAGAGCTGATCGAGAAACACGGGAACGACCGTGCAACCTTGGAGCGTGAAGCCAAACAGCTCGGCAACAGGTGAAGGGATGGCGCGATATCAAGTGGACGAGCTCTACGGCGATGAAGTTGTCACCTCACGCGATGCAGATGCAGAAGATGCGCTAGCGGCCGTCGAGGCAGTGACAGGAAAGGTGATTTCGCCACGGGCGTTGCAAGAGCACTGGTTCAGAGTCGTGGACGAGGGAGGAAGCGTCCACGAATTCAGCCTGGACCAAGAGCAGCAACCTGCCGACTTTGCCAAATGACGAGCTGGCAGCAAGGAGGTGCGATGGCAAAACCAACGACGAGCGCTGACCCCGATTCGGACATCTGCCCTTACGAGTTGAATTTTTTCGCCGAGAAGCACGGCCTGTCCCGGGAGATGGCCGAGGTTATTTTGCACAGCAACGGACCCTCCCGTGCGCGGTGCGATTATGCGGCGGCAGCATATCTTCGCTTCAAGGGTTTGAGAGAGGGGAGAGCCAAGCCGCCTGCCACGAGTATCAAATCCTAGATTGCCATCCCGGAAGGCGCTGATGTGCAACTGGCTTGAGATCGGAAGGACCAAGCGATGCAAAAAAATACGATTTGCCTTTGGTACGACAAGGACGCCGAAGCTGCGGCTCGATTCTACGCCGAGACCTTTCCTGATAGTGCAGTGGGAGCGATCCATCGTGCGCCAAGTGACTTTCCGTCCGGGAAGAAGGGTGACGTCTTGACGGTCGAATTTACCGTCGCTGGCGTGCCTTGTATCGGTCTCAACGGCGGCTCGGCGTTCAAACAGAGCGAAGCCTTCTCGTTCCAGATCGCCACCGACGATCAGAATGAGACCGACCGTTACTGGAATGCCATCGTTGGCAATGGCGGCCAGGAAAGCGCCTGTGGCTGGTGTAAAGACAAGTGGGGCGTGTCCTGGCAAATTACACCGCGCACACTGACGGAGGCGATGGCGGTCGGCGGCGCCGAGGCCAAGCGCGCGTTTGATGCGATGATGGACATGAAGAAAATCGACGTGGCAGTGATCGAAGCGGCGCGGCGCGGCTGAGGCAGCATCGCGCCGGGCGCCAATCTGCCATACGTGCACGTTCCAGCTACGTGGCACTAGGTTCCTCATTCAGGCAAAGAAGTTCCAATGCAAGTGGCACGCGAAGCCTGGTTTCTTGGCAAGGATAGCATCGTCGGATTTATCAACGACAATGCACTTAGCCACGGTGCGGCGATGGCGTTCTATGCTGTTACGTCCCTGGCGCCGATCCTATTAATCGTCGTTGCGATTGCCGGACTCGTCTTCGGGCATGAAGCAGCTCAACTTGCCTTGTCGGCCGAAATTGCAGGCGTGATGGGTACGCAAACCGGGGACCTTCTGCGCACGACCATCGAAAGCGCTTCTCGTAGAACATCTGGCACTCTTGCAACGCTGATAGGCATCGTCACCCTCGTCGTCACAGCCTCAGGGGTGTTTGGCGAAATGCAGGTTTCGCTTAACAAGATCTGGAAGATAGAGCCTCCCGCCATGTCCTTGTCGCGACTTGTTCGGGCGCGCGCAGCCAGCCTTGGCCTGGTTGCAGCGTTGGGATTTTTGCTGCTTGTCTCATTGGCCGCGAGCACTGCGATTTCTGCGCTTGGTGCTGTTATCAATGACCATCTGCCGTTCGGCACATTCATCCTCGCATCGATAAACGGCGTTATTTCATTCGTCCTGATCTCCGCTCTGTTTGCCGCGATCTTCAAAATTCTGCCAGACCGATCCCTCGAGTGGCGCGATGTCGGAATTGGTGCGGTGGTCACCGCTTTGCTCTTCACCGTGGGCAAGTCGCTGATCGGCTGGTACATCGGAACCAGTGCGATCGCATCCTCCTATGGCGCGGCGGGTGCGCTCTTGGTCGTGCTGCTTTGGGTTTACTATTCCTCGGAGATCTTCTTGCTCGGAGCCGAATTCACGCGAGCCTATTCGGTGCGTCTCGGCAGTCGGTCCGACCTTCAAGGGATAGTGCATGCGGAGAAGGCTCCGCCGAAGCAGGTATCGAACCTCGGGACAATTCACCAACGCGAGGTACAGGCGTGGATTGTGATCACCGGCGTGCTGACCATCGTGGCGACAAGGCTATTGCGATCGCGGCGATCTTAGCTCCTTTCCCGACCAACTCTCTTTCCCTTGGAACGCAACCCGGACACGGGCATTGCATAGGAACAGGAGGTTTTCTCATGCCGAAGTTTCGCTTTGAGACGACAACATCTGGCCAGACAACCGCCTTCGAGGAAGAACTCGCTAGCGCGGATATGGCCAGTCCGAGAGCGATCGAAAAGGCACGCGCAGCAATCGTGGCGGACCCCGGGTCTGGCACCGAGCAATCGGGGTCAATTACCAAGGTCTACGATGAAGCCGGATATCTGGTCGCCACCGTCAATTTTTCCGATGTGCTGCCTGTCGATCCGAACGCCTCTTCAGATGGGATTATCGAGTCCCCTCTCGAAGAGCCAGGTGTGACGCGATCCGGCTGAACTGGCCAAATCGTCTGGAAACCCTCAACAATTGAACCCTCAACACCCCGCGTGTGTTCTCCGGCAAGATAGACGGCGATGCGACCATCTAGTTCGACTGCCAGTTTTGGAGGACATCTTTCAGGTTGACGGTTTCAAGCTGCTCGCTGAACCGCGAGCGATAGACTTCCATGAGCGCGTCGTGGGTCTGGTCGGCTGAGCTGCAGATGGCATCGGAAACCAGAATGACACGGAAGCCGCGGTCAACCGCACCTAGCACCGTGGCCAGAACACACACGTCTGTCTCTCCGCCCGTGACAACTAGAGTATCCACCTCCGTGCTGGTGAGTAGTGCGTCAAGCCGGCCTTCCGTCCAAGGCGAATAGACGGCCTTGTCGACGACCTTCGCCGGCGGCACGAAACGCGCTAGTTCGGGCATGATCTCCACCAGCGCCGGATCAATATTTTCGAGCGTGGCTTCGGCCCAGCGTCGGTAATAGTGAACCCACATGCCCATACCCTCGCCCGGTCGTGCCGCTGGAATGAAGCGTGTGAAGATGGTGCGCTCTGCATGCCGGCTAACAAGTTCCTCGATGGCGGGCAGCACATGCTTTGCCCATGGTATATGCCATGGGCCCGCAGCGCCAAAAAGGCCTTGCATATCGACACAGACGTGAACCGACGCTTGGCTGAGAGGGCCGTGGACAAGACCGCGAGCTGCCATCATCAATTCCCCCGCCCGCAATTGCCAATTTGCCTCAAAGCGCTGTGTTGTCATTGGCCTGCCGGGCGGCTTCGGCCTCGGCGATGTCGATCGTGCAAAGCTCATTGCCGGCCGGATCGCGCATTCGTACCAGCCATCCAGTCAGGTCGTCATCGCCGGGTTGCAGATCGACGAGCATGTCGATCGCGCAACGAATTGCTTCGGCGCGAGCGGCCTCAAAAGTTGGCATCACGGCAGGGGGAACCTGGCGGACATGGCTCCCATCGCGATATTCGAACGTGTAAATGTTGCTCTCCCCGGTGTGGACGTCGTCGAGTTTCGTATCCGATGCATCTTTCCTCTCGACAGGCATCTCGAAGGTTGCGGCCTGGACAAGCAGGGCTTTTGCACGGTCGATTGCACCGAGAGCGCCATCGGCGTCTTCGCCTCGCGCCATTTCGACGGCGACAGATTCCCCGCCCTCGCCCTCAAACACCACGCGAATTAGAGGCAGGCCTGAGGACGCGGCGGCCGGTCCAATGTTGATACCAACAATCTGCATGGGAAATCCTTCAATTGTTCGGTGACTCAGGCTTGCGGCCGATCAGCGATTTAGCTCATCGTCTTGCTCGTCAGCGCGGCCGATAAAGTCGCTGGCAGCGGCCAATACTGCTAGGAACGCAGCGGCGTATCTGGCAAATCCGAAGGTCTGCGCGGCGGCTAGTTTCGCACCATGCACATGCTCAGCGAGAAACGCGTCCGCTGCATTGCGGGCTTCAGCCCCAGCCTGGCCGAACAGGTCGCGCTCTTTTGCCGTGGGCTCAAACGCCTTGCCAATAATGTGGCCGATCAACAGCCCTCCCGCAGATCCGGCGAGCACCTTCGCCCGCGTCAAGTTTGTCACCGCCTTGTGCGTATGGGCTTCGTATCGAATTGACGCTGCGTCCGAATGCGCGGCGCCGGCAACCAAGTCGACAGCCTCATGATCGGCGCCTGCTGCGACGCGGGCACTTCGCCTGCCCGCGTCGAACACGGCAACTGCGCCCAACGCGACCGCTGCGGCCGTGCCGCCGTTATCCTTCACAGCGTCGGACACACCGCCAAGGAGCTTCCCAACCTTCTGCTTCGCGTATCGGGTCGACGCATCGACCAGATTTCGGGGCTGCAGCCGCCGGCTAATTTCTCTGACCGGCTCAAACAAAGCCTGGCGCTCTGTTCGGCTTTGCAACATGATCTCTCGCATCTCTTCATTGAGTTGAGCCAAAACGCATCCCCTGTTTTAATGCTGCGATGTCAGTGCGCACCTGGTTGACGGTCTCGACCGGTGTGATGGTCCATCCGGCAAGCGTTCGCTTGGCAAGATAGAGCAGCAGCACTCCGCCCACCCCCAGCAAAGCACCGACGACCAGGCAAGCGACCATCGGATTTACGCCGAACTGGATCATCGCGAGGATCAGGAACTGGACCAGGGCAAAGGCTGCCAGGACAAAGAGCGCCAATGCAGCGATTCCGCATGCTCCTGACGAGACGATCGTCGACGTCTTGACCTTCATCTCCGCCTGGAGAAGACGAAGATCGAGCCGCATCAGCGAAGCGAACTGGCTCAACCCTTCGCTGAACAGGCTCCCCAAGGAGCGGCGATCGGAACCATCATCCATTTGGAGTGCTCCTCCTTCAGGACCGATCGGAGCTTCGCATGATGCGGGTGAGAACCACGCCGGCCAGGATGCCTACGCCGAAGAAGGCTGCAGGCTGGCGCTGGGCGAATTTTGTAACGGAATCCAGCAATTCACCGACGTTTCGGTCCCTGATATCCGACGAGATCCGTTCCACGCCTTCGGCGGCGGTGCGGACCATGCCAGCAACCTGAGGTGATTGCTTCTCGATTCCATCGGCGGCTTCCTTGACGGAATGGGCAATGTTGGCGATCGCGTCGGCGCCGGCGGTCTTGTTCGACTCCACCGCTTCCTTGAACGCCCCAGCAGCATCTGATGCCACCGAGCCGGCATAATTTTTCGCGTCGGTCGAAACCGACGCGGCGGCGGTTTTGAGGTGGGTTGCAGTTTCGGCCGCGCTCGACTTCAATTTTCCGAGCGCTTCCTTGCTTTTGCCGGTCCGGCCGGTATCGGTCTCGTCCTGCCATTCATTCTCATTAGATGACCCGCTGAGGTCGTTGGTAATTGGCGTGTTCACGATTTTTCACTCCTGTTGTCGCGAATTGATGTCGTGAATTGAACTCGACCAACAGCAACCAGTTCCTGGCGGAATCGAATATTCCTGATCCACCAGCTCGTGAGCCGTTGGCGCCGGGCACCGCGGGTCCGAGTTCACTTCGGATGGAACTTCAGGGCGCAAGGAGGGTCTCAAAGGTCAGGCCGGGAGGAGACGACAAAACTGCAGATGCTCAACGCGTGGGTTGTCTGGTTTCAACCGGGACAGTTGTCTTGCAGGCGCTCATGGGCTCGTCGAGCGATTTAGAAAACTCGCTGTTGGTCTAGGCCGTGAGCTGGTTTGGGCACAGCCACGGAAATCCACTCAAGAGGATACGGTGCTGACATCAAGCTCCTCGCACATCCTTTCGTTTGCGCTAAGGAACAAAAGACCGTCCAGGCAATTCCCTACAAAGAAAACCGCCATTGAGCAGGTGATGATAGGGAGGAAAAGATGGGCTTTCTCGCAAAATATTTCTCTGGCCTTCGTGTTAAAAAGCGGGCCGAGAAAGAGAAGAGTGGCGACATGCGTAAGGCTACGGGCGCGGGTCCAGCAATAGCAGCACACTCGAAGGACGCCCAGACCGCGGCTGCTACTGGCCAGAATCCCACCGCCGCAAGGAAGAGATCAAATGGCTAATGTACAACCGTGTGCAGCCTCTCCGCCAATGGATGGACACTGATCCCCGTAAAGGCGAGCCCCCAACGCGGTTTTCAGAACTCTACGCTAGCTAATCGCGCCCTGAAGAACCCGCATTGGACCTCTGCGAGGGAACGAATGATTCTTCCGCGAATTATTAGCGGGCGCTAATAAATTTGTGGGAGGGATATAATGGGGAGTCCAGATTGCCGTCGCGTCGGGCGGATTCCATTCCGATGATCATTCTCATCATGCTTTCCGCCCGCTAGGATGTCGCTCCTGGGATTGAAGGCGGTGGCATTTGGCTGACAAAGGGCGCCTTAGAGTCCTCGTTGTTGAGGACGAAATACTTGTCGCCATGCTCATCGAAGACATGTTGGCGGATCTGGGATTTGAAGTTCTCGGCCCGGCTATGCGCCTTGACGCTGCGCTAAAGATGGCACTGGACGAAAGTTTCGATCTTGCCGTCTTGGACGTCAATTTGGCGAATGAACAATCCTTTCCCGTGGCCCAGCTTTTACAGGAGCGAGGTATCCCGTTCGTTTTCGCCACTGGATACGGGCTGCGAGGGCTGGACGAGCGCTTTAAAGAAGTCACGACACTTCAAAAGCCCTTTGAACCGGACCAGCTCGCGAATGCAATTTCCTTGGCCCTCCCTTCCAAAGACGAGGGTAAATAGTTTCACTTTTTAGATGGCACTTGCTTAGTCTCAGCATGGTGTTGGCGGCCTGAACAATGTGGGGATGTAAGTTGCCTCGTCTGTCGGCTCGATTGTATCTACTAAGCCTTATAACGGCCGCCGTTGTGCCTGTCTGGCTCTTTGCCGCTTACCTCCTCGCCCAATACGCCTTGAACGAGCGGTCGCGTTTCGAGAGTGAGGCACTGCAGGTCGCGCGCCAGATATCACTCGTGGTCGAAGGCGAGATTACAAACCTCGCCACAGTGGTCGACGGCCTTTCCAAGTCATCCCCTATGTCTGGGGGCGACCTGATGACGCTGCACAAGGAAGCCACTCGCCTGGTGCTGGGTACGGATCGGGTCATCTTGCTGCGCGACTTGGGCCGCAACCAGTTGATCAATACTCAATTGCCCTTCGGCGCGGCTTTGCCGCCCGTCACAGCGTTGTCGACATCGGAAATCGCCAAGGTCAAATCCAAACTGCCGATCGTCAGCAGCGTCTATGCCGTCTCGGGAGAATATCGGATTGCCGTCGCGATCCCTGTTCGTGGCCCCAAAGGCGAAGAATGGCTTCTCGCCGTCTCGGTCCCTACCGCCCACATTCGCGACGTCATGATGCCGGCGGTGCCCGAAGGTTGGACGATCGGCGTTGGCGACCGCGAGGGCGCCTATGTGGCACGATCCAGACTCCACGAGGAGATGACCGGTAAGCCGGGCTTGCCAGAGTATCTTGAGAAGGTCGCCGGACGCTCGGGCACGTTCACCTCCCGAAACTTTCAGGGCATGACACTGCTTGCCGGCTACTACCGTTCCGGCGCTTCCAACTGGTTCTACACGGCAAATGTTCCGCTCTCTGTAGTCCAGGCACCCCTTTGGCGATCTCTTGCTGCGATCGCTGCGCTCGCCCTTGTGGCGATGCTGATCTCTTCCGCACTCGCCTACGTTGTCGGGAACGGCTTCGCCAAGGCGGCCCGCGATCTGGCTAGCCGCGCTGATGCGCTGGGCCAAGGCCGACCGGTCACCGCCATGTCCACCGCGGTCTCAGAGTTTGCAGTGGTCGCTGACGCACTTGTCGCCGCAGAGCGCGCGCTTGCCGAACGCGAGTTCGAGCTGGAAGCTGTCCTGGAGACTGCTCCTGCGGCGGTCTGGTTCACATATGATCCACAAGCACGCCAAGTGATACGCAATCGCTTCGCCGCGGAACTCATGGGCTTGCCTACCGACACTCGCAAATCCTTCGGCACGACCGATTTGGTCATCGACACGATCGCCTTGCAGGATGGGCACACTGTGAGCCGCGAAGATCGGCCGCTCAGCAAGGCGATGCGCGGCGAGCAGACAGACAATCAGGAATTTTCCTATATCCTTCCGAACGGCGTTCAACGGACACTTCTGTCGAGTGCCCGCCCGATCCGCGGCACCTCTGGCAAGGTCATCGGTGCGGTGCAGGTCAGCCTCGACATAACCGAACGCAAGCAGGGCGAAGAACAGCGTAGGCTCCTCGTCAACGAGCTCAATCACCGTGTGAAAAACACCTTGGCAGTTGTTCAGTCCATCGCGAGCCAAACCCTGCGCAATGCCACGAGTTTGCCAGAGGCGGGGCGCTCGCTCGCAAGCAGGCTTGTCTCTCTTGCCAAGGCACACGATATCCTGACGCAAGAGAATTGGAGCGGCGCCGGTCTGAAGGATGTCGTCGAGGCAGCACTTTCACCGCATGCCAATACGGATCGCTTGCAAATCTCAGGGGACGAGGTCTGGCTTTCCCCCAGTCTGGCGTTGTCCCTATCATTGGGTTTCCATGAACTCGCCACCAACGCAATTAAATACGGAGCACTTTCGTGCAAGGAGGGAACCGTCTCGATCTCCTGGGCAACAAGCTGGCAAGAGCAGAGGAAGCACCTTCGAATAGAATGGCGCGAGCTGGACGGCCCTCCTGTCGCGGCAATCGAGCGCAAAGGATTCGGTACACGAATGCTTGAGAGGCTTCTCGGGCCAAAATCTGCAGGGACCGTTACCATCACGTTCGAGCCGACCGGTCTCGTTTGCGTTTTTGAGGTTCACCTGGGAGAACCTGGGGGGGCACGCGTCTTGAGCCCAGCGCGAGGTATCCCCGCTCGCGCGATTTGATTATTCCAGCTTGCACACCAGGTCCAATTGGACTCGAAGCGAGTTGCATTGACCGTCGAGCCCGCGCCCAAACGAACCAAGGCTGGTGCGGATCGTCGTTAGCTATGGCGATGTCATCAACGGATGCCGTCAAAAAGCAGATTGCAGAGGACCTGCGGGGCTGAACTGGAGCCATGCTGCGACCAAGAAAGGCCAGCGCGACAACGCCAGCCCATGGGGGATCAACTCTTCCAAAACGCTGTCATGTGTATGAGGCTCCTCAAACCGACCTTAGTTTCATGCGCGCTTTGTTGTCGGCTAGAGTTGGGATTCGATCGGAAGGTGGCGGACCAGGCCCGCTAGGATACGGCGAAAGAATCCGGCTTCTGGTTCGTGGATATAGTCTTGGAGCTTGCCTTCGTCGCATCCATGCCAGTGCAGCACGCTGCCTTTCAGTTCGAGCCGATAGCTAGCCTCCGGAGATATCTCTGATTGGAACCGATGCCGTAGCTCAGCGACCAATTTCGCATCCTCGAAGAGCACGCCCATTTCCGAATTCAATGACACTGACCGCGGATCGAAATTGAAGGAGCCGACGAAGCCGGTCTTGTCGTCAACGGTGAAAGCCTTCGTATGCAGACTGGCGCCTTTTGAACCAAACACCGAAATTGACGGCTGACGGCTGAACGGTTGAAGCTCGAAAAGTTTGACGCCGTTCCTCAGCAGCCGCTTGCGATAGTTTGCGTAGGCGCCGTGGACCGCGGCAACGTCTGTGGCGGCCAGGGAATTGGTCAGAACCGAAACGTCAACACCAGTGCCGACAAGGTCCAGCAACATCGCTGTGCCTCTTTTGCCGGGGATGAAATAGGGCGACACAATTTCCAGACATTCGCGCGTAGATTGAATGATGGGACGCAGCTCTTTCATAAGCCAGCTGCGACGTCTCCAGCCACGAACCTTCTCTGGTGGATCGGAAATGACCCGCACGCCTTCCACCCAGTGAACATCGTTGCTGGCCGCGATAAATTCTACGACAGAGCCTCGCTCCCCTATGCCGTTCAAGAATTTTGACTCGGTTTCGGACTCGTTCACTTCAAACCGTTTGACCTGCTCATGCTCCGTCGCTGAACCAAGCGTCTTGATTGGCTTGGATTCCTCGCATGCCCAGAAGGCATCAAATATCGCCGCCGTTTGCTGTACTGCAGGCCCCATGAGCAGCATGTCGAGGTCGCGGAAATTGGTCTCTGCCGCATCGAAATAGGCGTCGCCAACATTGCGACCGCCGACAATGGCAAACCTGTCGTCGGCGATCCAAGCCTTGTTGTGCATACGTCGTGTCAGTGCAAAGAGCCGCAACAGCACTTCCACACCACGCACGATTCGGCCGCTCCTGATTCCGCTTGGATTGAACAACTTCAGTTCGATGTTTGGATGATTGTTCAGCGCCAGATAGGCAGCATCGTTTTTGCGCGGATTGACGTCGTCAAGGAGCATGCGGACCCGCACGCCGCGCTCAGCGGCTCGAAAAACCTCCTGCAGCAGCAAGCGACCGGTGTGGTCATCGTGCCAAAGGTAATACATGAGGTCGAGAGTGCTCTCTGCACTTCTCGCCGCCAGCACGCGCACGGCGAAAGCGTCATAGTTGTCCGACACAAGCAGCAAGCCACTCTTGCCGGCCTTGATGTTGTCGTCTGCGGTTTGAGAAACCGATACGTCCATGAAAATTGGCCACCTTCGGACGGCGGTCGCAGCCGGCCTTGTTCAAAATCATAGCAAGAACCCGTCAGTGCGATTCTGGTTGCATGTCCCAGCCGTCTGACAGGGACGACAGCGCGACATCATCGCCGAAGGGCGATGTCCATTGCCTTTTCCAAGTCTTCATCAAAAAAGGGCTTGGCCGGGCGGGTCGCACTTGTCTGTGTGCCAGACGGAAGTTCGGCATAACCCATGGCAAGAATTGGAAGGTCGGGCGCTCGGTTCTAACCATGTCGATCAGGTCAGCGCCCGTCATCCCGGGCATGGCATGATCGGTGATGAGCAAATCCAGCTTCGGTTCGTTCTTCAGGATTTCCAGCGCCCGGGTCATGGGCAATTTCTTACCGCTTCCAATCAGGCTGGTTGATGGCCAAACCGTATTGGTCTCTTCGGTCTGCGACGCCGAAAAGGCACTCCTGGGACAGTGGCCCAACAAGGGAGCGGCGGCTTACCGCGATGCCTGCAGGCTGATCGCGGCCGCGAGAGAAGGGAGTTGTAGCTCCGCCATCGCTTTCGTGGCGTTCAAGGCGGCTGCGATCGACCAGCGCCTGCTGCAACCGACAAACAAAAGTTCTGCACTCAGGATGTTGGACGATGTGACCTGCCGACCTGACGGTCCCGGTACGCAGAAAGCCTGCTGCCGGGAGACGGACCGCTTCCGGGAAGGCAAAAACCGATTCGCCCGTATAATCAGTTGCGCGCCGGAACAAAGCCCTCAGGCACTTGTTAGCTCCTCAGCACGATGGGTGCCTAACGAGGATCCTATCCATGAAAAACCGTATGCTTCTGGCTATGGCCGCGGCTACTGCCATGACCTTCGCCTTGCCCGCTTTCGCTGCCGACAGCGCGCAGGATTTTGTCGACAAGGCCGCCGTCGGTGGCATGTTCGAAGTCGATTCCAGCAAGATCGCCGAAGGCAAGGTGCAGGACCAGGCCGTCAAGGATTTTGCGCAGAAGATGATCGACGATCATGGCGCAGCCAACGCCAAACTTCAGACCATCGCCGGCGAACAGAAGCTGACCGTCCCCAAGGAACTGGACGCCAAGCACAAGGCCGATCTCGACACTCTGCAGAGTGCGAAGGACTCGATCGACAAGCCCTATGTCCAGATGCAGCGCGATGCGCATTCGGAGGCGGTCACCCAGTTCGAGAGCTATGCCAAGGACGGCGATAACGCGCAGCTGAAGACCTTCGCCTCCGAGACCTTGCCAACGCTCAAGATGCATCAGGAGATGATCGAGAAGATCGCCGCCACTGGCAACGCTGCGGCAGCAACGAGCTCGACAACCCCTGCCGTGACCACGACCGAGACCGCCAACCCGGCCGCTCCCGTTCCCGGCGCCAACTCCTTCACCGAGGACCAGGCCAAGAGCCGCATCCAGGATGCCGGCTACTCCGATGTGTCGAAGCTGACCAAGGACGAGCAGGGCATCTGGCGCGGCCAGGCGACCAAGGACGGCAAGAACACGACCGTCGCGCTCGACTACCAGGGCAACGTCGTTGCCGGCGCCAACTGAACCGACTGAAACCAGATCGAGGAGATCAAGATCATGAAAACCGTAACCGGACTTTTCGACAATTACGATGATGCTTCCGATGCCGTTGGCGAACTGGAGGCGAGCGGCGTGCCCCATGCAGATATCAGCATCGTCGCCAACAATTCGGACGATTGGTACGAGGATGGCGACACCTCCAAGGCGGCGGATGACGCAGCCGGCGGTGCCGGCGTTGGCGCCGTCATCGGCGGCGCCGGCGGACTACTGACCGGGCTTGGCCTCATGGCCATTCCGGGCGTGGGTCCGGTCGTGGCAGCCGGCTGGCTGGCCGCCACCGCTGTCGGCGCCGTGGGAGGCGCGGTCGTCGGTGGTGCGGCCGGCGGCATCGTGGGCGCACTGACCGATTCCGGCGTGCCGGAAAGGGATGCACATGTCTATGCCGAAGGCGTTCGCCGCGGCGGCACAATGGTGACGGCCAAGGTCGACGACGATCTGGCCGCAGAAGCCGAGCGTATTCTCGGGCAGGCGAACTCGGTCGATCTGGAAGAGCGTCGCGGGCTGTACGAGGCCGATGGCTGGACCCGCTTCGACGCCGACGCCGACCCCTACGGAGACATTGAAGCGCAGCGCGATAAAGTCCGCAACGCCAGCCCGCTCTGATCATCGATGCCCCGCCGCCGAAGGCGGCGGGGCATCCTCACCACGCACGAATCCGTCCACTCGCTACCCAAGGAACCCGTCCATGTCCAAGTCTCCAGGCCGCGTCAGCAATCAGGCTGTCATCCACGATCAGAAGCTGGTTCGAGGCGAAGGGGGAGAATTGCATCAGATTGCCGAGGGCGACGTTCCTGTGCTGACCACCGCCCAGGGCGGACCGGTCTCC
The DNA here is from genome assembly GCF_056404315.1 of Mesorhizobium sp. P2_D6. Lineage (NCBI taxonomy): Bacteria > Pseudomonadati > Pseudomonadota > Alphaproteobacteria > Hyphomicrobiales > Phyllobacteriaceae > Mesorhizobium > Mesorhizobium sp. P2_D6. Next base: position 15,453 of record NZ_JBFUEG010000003.1, read on the forward strand.
GACGACCAGAATTCACTGAAGATCGGCGCGCGCGGACCGACGGTGCTCGAAGACTTCCATTTCCGCGAGAAGATCTTCCACTTCGACCACGAGCGCATCCCCGAGCGCGTCGTGCATGCGCGCGGCTATGGCGCGCATGGCTATTTCGAAACCTACGAGTCGCTCGCCAAATATACGCGCGCCGACCTCTTCCAGCGCGCCGGCGAAAAGACGCCGGCCTTCGTGCGCTTCTCCACCGTCGCCGGCAACAAGGGGTCGTTCGACCTGGCGCGCGACGTGCGCGGCTTCGCGGTCAAGCTCTACACGCAGGAAGGCAACTGGGACATCGTCGGCAACAACATCCCGGTGTTCTTCATCCAGGACGCCATCAAGTTTCCCGACATGGTCCACGCCGTGAAGGAAGAGCCCGACCGCGCCTTTCCGCAGGCGCAATCGGCGCATGACAATTTCTGGGACTTCATCTCGCTGACACCTGAGTCCATGCACATGATCATGTGGGTGATGTCGGACCGCGCGATCCCGCGCTCCTTCCGCTTCATGGAAGGCTTCGGCGTCCACACCTTCCGCATGCTCAACGCCAAGGACGAATCCACCTTCGTCAAATTCCACTGGAAGCCGAAGCTCGGCCTGCAATCGGTGGCGTGGAACGAAGCGGTGAAGATCAACGGCGCCGACCCGGATTTCCATCGCCGTGATCTCTGGGACTCGATCAAGGCCGGCGCGTTTCCCGAGTGGGAATTGCAACTGCAATTGTTCGACCAGGACTTTGCCGACAGTTTCGACTTCGACGTGCTCGACGCCACCAAGCTCATCCCCGAAGAAATCCTGCCGCCGACCCCGGTCGGCCGCCTGGTGCTCGACCGCATGCCCGACAATTTTTTCGCCGAGACCGAGCAGGTCGCGTTCATGACCCAGAACGTTCCCCCCGGCATCGACTTTTCCAACGACCCGCTGCTGCAGGGCCGGAATTTCTCCTATCTCGACACGCAGATAAAGCGGCTGGGCAGCACCAACTTCACCCACATCCCGATCAACGCGCCGAAATGTCCGTTCCACAATTTCCAGCAGGACGGCCATATGGCCATGCGCAATCCAACCGGCCGGGTGAACTACCAGCCGAACTCCTTCGGCGAAGGCGCGCGGGAATCGCCGCAGCGCGGCTTTCGCTCGTTCCCTGAGGCCGAGCAAGGTCCCAAGCAGCGCATCCGCGCCGAAAGCTTCGCCGACCATTACAGCCAGGCGCGACAGTTCTACATCAGCCAGACCCCGCCCGAGCAAGGCCATATCGCGGCCGCGCTGACCTTCGAACTCAGCAAGGTGCAGACGCCTGTCATTCGCGAGCGAATGGTCTCCCACCTGCTCAACATCGATGAAGGGCTGGCGGGCAAGGTCGGCGACGGGCTTGGCCTGAAGGCGATGCCGAAACCGGCCGATGCGGCCATTGCCACCAGGCAGGATCTGGCCGCTTCACCGTCGCTGAGCATCGTCGCCAACGGCCCCGATCGTTTCGAGGGCCGCAAGCTCGGCATACTGGTGACCGACGGCACAGATGCCGCACTGCTCAAGGCGCTGACCGATGCACTGACCAAGGCCGGTGCGGTGTTCGAAATCATTGCCCCGAAGGTCGGCGGCGCCAAGGCCAGCGACGGCAGTCTGATCGAGGCGCAGCAGATGATCGGCGGCGGTCCGTCGGTGCTCTACGATGCGGTCGCCTTGCTGCCGTCGAAAGCGTCGATGGCCGATCTCGTCAAAGAGTCCACGGCGCGCGATTTCGTCGCCGACGCTTTCGCCCATTGCAAATTCATCGGCTATGTCGAGGCCGCACTGCCGCTGCTCGACAAAGCCGGCATTGCCGACAGCCTCGACGAGGGCTGCGTTGCGCTGTCCGGACCCAAGGATGTCGCCGGCTTCATGTCGGCCCTCGGCGCGCTTCGCCTGTGGGCGCGCGAGCCGAAGGTGAAGATGGCGTAGGCCCGCTTGGTTAGCGCGGACAAGGAGTGCGACATGAACGATGACAGCGACCGGACGAAGGTCACAGGCAAGGCGTTGCGGGTCGACGACAACAGTGCGGGCGAGCGCGACGAAACGTCCTCGCCGACGCCGACGAAGCCGCGCACCGATGCCGAACCGTCCAAGGTTGAGGGCAATGCTCTGCGGGTGAACGACAACAGCGTCGAGGGTGAAGAGCCCGCCCCTTCGCCGGTCCCTGCTCGCAAGGAGTGAGCACGACGGGCGAGCCCGTAAGCTCGTCCGCCGCCAACGCTAGCGCATCAGCCCAGCTGCGCGCAGCGCATCCTCGATGACCTTGGCAATTCCGCCTGCCGTGCCGCGTGCGTTGGCAGGCTCCGGTCTAGGATCGACACGGACCGTCCGGGGTTTTTCCTCCGGCGCAAAGGGCTGTAGTGCGGCGCCTGAAGTCGCTTCGGCTTTCGCCTTTCGCCGCACGTCCGGCTTGGTCAGCTCCCAGAAGCGGGCGATGTGGCGGGTCGAGGAAATCCCGACATCCAGCATGAATGGCCCTGCTTTGCCGAGGCCATCGTCGCCGCTCGTCTTCAGCGGCGTACCATGGCCCATGCCGGCGATTGTGTATGCCTCGAGCACGTCGCGGCCCTGGCCGTCGGACCAGACTTTTCGGGTCTGACCGTCGACCTTTTCCGTGCGTGTCGGCCTCTCGCCGACGCCGTGCACGCTCTGCCATTGCGCCAGCACCGCGTCCGCATTGGCCGGCACGACGGTGGTGTCGGCCGAGCCGTGCCACACCGAAATCCTCGGCCACAGCCCCTTGTGTGACGAGGCCGCCCGCAGCAAGCGCTGCAGCTCGGTCCTGGACGGGCCGCCATGGCCGCGCATGCGGTCGAAGGCGTCGGGGATGGTCGAGGCGCTGCCATAGGCAAGCCCGGCAATGATCGCGCCGCCGGCAAACACTTCAGGGTAGGTTCCCAGCATCGCCGCCGCCATGGCGCCGCCGGCGGAAAGACCGGTGATGAAGATCCGCTTGCGGTCAAGGCCATGCGTGACGACAGCCGCCTCGATCATCTGGCGGATGGACAGCGCCTCGCCGCTGTCGCGGCTGATATCGCCCGGCACAAACCAGTTGAAGCAAAGATTGGCGTTGTTGGCGCGCTGCTGTTCGGGGGACAGCACGGCAAAACCATGCTCGGCGGCTAAATGGTTGCTCCACGAGCCGTCTGGAAGGGCTTCCTGAAGCTTGGGGCAGTGGCGTGCGGCGTGATCGCCGAAGCGCAAGACGGTTTAAGGAAAGCGAGAAGATGCTTTTGATCCAACTGACCCGCGAACAATGCCGTGCTGCGAGGGGCCTGCTCAATTCGCCGCAGGCCAGGCTGGGCGCAAATCAAATGTGAGCGAAGGAACGGTTCGCGAGTTCGAAAGTGGTAAGCGTGTCCCTAGCCCGACAAAATCAGCGCAATACAATCGGCATTCGAGCTGGCAGGCGTTGCTTTCCTGGGCGATGGCGAGACAGCCGAGGTAGGGCCAGGGGTTCGGCTCAAAAAGCCCCCGGCTCCACGCCCAGTCATTCGAGATGGCGAAGCCGGCATCATCGACAACAGCGAAATGTAGGATCAGACGCGACTCATCAGGTCTTAAAGCTGAAGATCGGCGGCATTTCATGGCCGCGTCTTCTCTTCGCCCCTCGGCCGCGCCCGAGGCGGATTCTGGCCATCTGACTGGTGTGTCTTGTCATCGACGTCGTTTACAGGACGCGTCAGCCCAATCCCGTCTTTCGGCTTCTTGTTGCCAGCCGCGTCTTGCGAGAACGCGTCCGAAGGGTCCGGGCCGGTCCGGGTCGGATATTTCGTCGCTCCGGTTTCGCGATGGTTTTCGTTGTCGGGCATTTTGATCCTCCTGGCTGATGGATCGATAACCACGCCAGACGCCAAGGAGTTCCGCGCCTCATGGAACATTCCTCCCGGCAGGTCGTTGGCCAGCAAAGGAGATCGTTAGAATGGGCAGCATCAAAAACCTCAACAAGGCGATCATCAAGGACCCTGAAAGCGCCGGCGCCAAGACAAGGATGCCGGCGGAGCCCCCAAAACTGCGGGAGCTGCGAACGGGAAGGCAAGCCCTTCTACCGATCCGTTCTCAAACCGGCGGAGCGATGCACGGCCGGTAAGCGGCAAGACACCGCGCCCAACCGAGAAGCCCGGAGAATAGTCATGCCGCCCAGACCAGAGCCGACTGACGACCCGCCGGTAGACGCACCAACCTGGACGCCGGACGTACGTGAACCTGATCCCGATCTTCTTCCGGATGAGCTACCCGTCCCCAATCCCGACGAAACCGTGACCCGCCAAAGCGAGCTCTGACAGCGCGGCGGCGACGTCTACTGGTGGTTGCCTTTGTGGGGCGGTTCGCTTCTCAGTCAAAGGCGCTCCGCTTCGCGTCGGCCTCTGTCACTGCCAGGATTGTCGGCGCGTGAGCGGCAGCGCGTTCAACTTCTTTGGCGTTTGGTCGCGATCGGTTTATGAAGGAACGGGAACCCTCACGACATTTGAAGGCCGAAGTTTCTGCTCCGTTTGCGGTTCCCGTGTCGCATCGCTTCGCGATGACGAGGCGGAGACCATGCTCGGTGCTCTCGACCTTGCTCCCAGCGATATCATCCCGGGCTACGAACTCTGGCTCGGGCGGTGGGAACCGTGGCTGATGAATCGGCCATGGGCCGAACAGTATCAACACGATCGCGAGTCTCGCACCATCGACGCTCCGTCGATCGAACCTGACGTTCCACCGCCGGCGCATCAGCCCGAGACATAGCGTCGTCCTTGTCGTTGCGGTGGTGGCCTGAGCTGGGACCCGTTTTCGAGGGGCGATCTGGAAAGCCGTCATGTTTTCAATATCTGTTCGAACGTGCACTGCTGTGGGCTCTTGTCAGGGCGCCACCTCATAAGTTTTGTACCGTGCCGGAAGCGATCGCCGGTGACGTGATCGAAACGCACTTCCACCACCAGTTCAGGGCGGAGTGGCTCCCACTGCCCACTTCTCTCTGTGTTCCATCGGCTTGGGGCGCCCGGCGCTTTCCCTGTAAAGCCAGGAGGCGATCGCATCGCTTCGAGCTGTCGGGTCAGCCTTAACCGGTCCTCACTGGCTATGGTCGATGTAAAACCGACATGATCGAGTTTGCCCTGGCCGTTGTAGAGTCCAAGCAGCAAGGAGCCGACCTCGCGCGAGTTCGCCAGATAGCGGAACCCGCCGACCACGCAATCGGCCGTGCGCAGGCGCTTGACCTTGACCATGGCGCGCTCGCCGGGCCGATATTCGTCATTGAGTAGCTTGGCGACAACGCCATCCGTTGAACCCTGACCGGATTCGCTCAGCCACTTCGTTGCGGTCGCCAAATTCGTTGTACGGCGCGACAGCTCAAGTCCGCTGTCCGCTTCTGCCCTCACTAAGGCTTCCAGCGCGGCTCGTCGTGCGGACAGCGGTTGATCCATCAAGCTGGCATCGGCACTGGCCAGCATATCAAAGAGGATCAGTTTGGCCGGGGTCTCGGCCGACAGTTTTCGAATCCTGCTTTCCGCCGGATGCAGTCGCATCTGCAGTGCGTCAAAAGAAAGCGCACCATCGATGTCGATGACGATCTCACCATCGACCACAAACGCATTCGCCTTCAAGTCGCGCAACATCGCGACGACCTCAGGAAAATATCGACCAAGTGGCTTGCCCGATTTCGCCCTTAATTCCACCTCGTCGCCGGCTTTGAACGCCAGGCAGCGAAACCCGTCCCACTTGGGTTCGTATTGCCACTGGCCGCCGCTGTCATCAGGCAGCGCGTCCGCCGACTTTGCCTCCATGGGTTCAGTGTCCAACGGAAGGCCAAAGGACGGTTTCACAAGCTTCGATGTCATGCGGCGAGCTTTGCTGAACCCAGCCGCTTGATGGCGGTGGCGATCGACCGTTCGCCATCGTCATAGTCGGCCCAGGCGACGGTCTTTTTCAGGAGGCCCGGCACGGTTCGGACCGTGTATTTCTTCGGATCGAGATCCGCCTTCACCTGCCCCCATGTCAGCGGCATGGAGACGGTCGCGCCTTCCCTTGCCCGCGGTGACAGCGGAGCAACGGCAGTCGCCATTCGGTCGTTTCGGAGGTAGTCGAGAAAGATGCGTGACGTCCGCAGCTTCTTGGCCATGTTGACGAGGTAGAGATCGGGGCGCTCCGCCGCCATCTGCATACAGACAGCTTTCGCGAAGGCCTTGGCCTCGGGCCATGTCGTCTTGCTGCGCTGGCTGGCCAGTGGCGTGACGACATGCAGGCCTTTGCCACCCGTCGTCTTGCAAAAACTCACCAGGCCCAGATCTTCGAGGCGATCGCGCATTTCCTTGGCGGCCGCGACCACCTGCGCAAAGGAGACTTCCGGACCAGGATCCAGATCGAAGACGAGCCGGCCGGGTACTTCCGGATGACCGGGCTGGCAATTCCAGGGATGCAGCTCAAGGCCGCCTATTTGGGCGATTGCTGCCAGGCCCTCAACGCGGTCGATCTGCAGATATGGCTTGTGGTCGCCAAAGACTTTCACCAGTTCCAGCAGATTGGATGTGCCCGGCATCGCATGCCGCTGGAAGAACTGCTCGCCCGCGTAGCCATCCGGGGCTCGTACCAGCGAACAGGGGCGCCCTTTCAGATGTTTGATCATCCAGGGGCCAACCGCCTCGAAGTATTCTGCAAGATCGAGCTTCGTGACAGCCTTGCCGTCGCCCGCAGTCGGCCAGAGCGGCTTGTCCGGCTTGGAAATGATGACGCCCATGACGACTGAGCTTTTTCCCGTTTTGCCAGTCACCTTAGCGGGGTCGGCAATCTCAGTCTCCTGGGGATCGGCCGGACGCTCGGCCTCGACCTCTTTCGCTGGCTTGTCTTCGCGCAGGCCCTTGAAGGCCGCCTGCCTGATATTGCCGCCGCCGGTCCAGCCGGCGAACTCGATTTCCGCAACCAGTTCCGGCTTCGTCCAGAACACGGTCGCATCCTTTTTCGGTGCGGCATCGCCTGTGAACGGCGACTTCGCGGCCTTCATCTCCTTCAGCTTCGGCAACAGCTGCTTGACCTTTGCCTCGCTGTAGCCGGTCCCGACACGGCCGATATAGGCGAAATGCTCCCCGCGATTGACACCGACCAGCAAGGACCGGAACTTGCCATTGGTGGTCGACCAGCCTCCGATGACGACCTCATGGCCAGCGCGGCATTTCGATTTTGCCCAGGTATCGGTTCTTCCTGAGACATAGGTTGCATCAGCCTTTTTCGAGACAATGCCTTCAAGCTCAAGCCGGCAGGCGGACTGCAGCACCGCGTCGCCGCCATTGGTGAAGTGCTCGACATAGCGGATGAGATTTTCAGTCCCGCGATCGACGTCGCCGAGCATTTCGCTCAGCCGTTCCTTGCGCTGAGTGAGAGGCAGCTTTCGCAGATCGACACCATTTGCGAACAGCAAATCAAAGGCGAAGAAAATCAGATCCTTTGTCCGGCGCTCCGACAGCGCGGCTTGCATAGCGGCAAAATCGGGCGCCCCGTTTTCGCCGAGCGCCACGATCTCACCGTCGATGATGGCATCGGGAAGGCTGGCGGCCTCTTTCGCGATAGCGCCGAATTTCTCCGTCCAGTCCAAACCCTTCCGCGTCCTCAGCGTGGCGGCGCCATCTTGGACGCGCATCTGGACGCGGTAGCCATCGAACTTGATTTCATGGACCCAGTTCGAGCTGGCCGGCGGCCGGGAAAGCGTCGCGCAGAGCTGGGGCGGGATGAAGTCGGGCGCCTTCAACGCCGAAGTAGGAGCCGTGCGCTTGCGGCGCTGAGACGGCTTGGTGGCTTTGGCGGCGCGCTCTTCTACAGCATGGCCGCGATTGCTGTCCCATACGGCTTCCGCATCGGCCACCGAGGAACCTTGTATCATGAAGGGCTTCGGCCCGGGGCCTTTGCCCGCGGCAATCTTATCCATACTTCGTCCGGAGGCGACGGACCGGTCTTGCGCCAACACCGCGTCGCCATTGCTATCTGTTGCGTACTTGTCGCGGTGTTTTATCAGCAGCCAATTCGTCCGCTTCCCGCCATCGCGGTCATGCTTCATCCGCACCAGGACGAAACTGCCGTGCAGGCGATTGCCGTCGAGCGTGAACTTCAGATCGCCTTTCTCTAGAGCCTGCTGCGGCGACAGTGCATCTTCCGGCTCCCAATAGCCCCGATCCCACAACTGTACGGTGCCGCCGCCATACTGGCCCTTGGGGATCGTGCCTTCGAAATCGCCATAGTCCAGTGGATGGTCTTCGACCTCGACCGCCAGGCGCTTGTCCTGAGGATTCAGTGATGGCCCCTTGGTGACGGCCCACGACTTGAAGACACCGCCGAGCTCCAGACGCAGGTCGTAATGCAGACGGGTGGCATTATGTTTCTGGATCACAAATCGAAGCCGGTTTGATTCCGCGATCGACGTCTCGCCGCTAGGCTCTTTTGTCTTCGAGAAATCCCGCTTGGCCCGATAGGTGGAAAGCTCGCCCTTGGTCATGAAAGTGCCCCGACTGATCACGCAACGCGCGACTCAACGCCGTGAAGGTCATTGGGTTCATCTCTCGAACAGAAAGCCCTGATAATGTTGCGTGACGGCGCATGTGAGCGGGCACGCCGCCCAGACCAAGCGGACGACGCATTGTTGCGATGGCACCTGGTCGCTCTTACGGACGAATAGGCATTTGGTTCGGTGGTCCCGCCGGCGGGTATCCTCATGGATGGTATTCATTGAAGGACCCTCATATTTTCAATTGGAAAAATGTGCGCGTTCCGGCACGAGCGGTACGCGACAGGAAGGGTCGTAGAGATCGAAGTATCCCCTACCGGTAAGGGGGGCGCATCCCTATGGTCTTCCAGTCACTGACCGCTCGCACTGCAGAGTACGCATTGCCGCAATTCAAAAGTTGACCCCTCCCGAGCTGCGCGTGCGCGAGGAAAATTTGTAATAGCGCTATCGTTGCTGGGGCACAGCGGTACGGCATGAAAGAGCGGTAGGGAGTTGACCCGCCCCTACCGCTCCAAAAAATAATATGAAAACCTGCGGCATAACGCGTTTGTTGATGCGGGCGGTATCCGGAGTCGACTGGCACAGGTCTTGAGACGCCCCCCCGGTGGCAAATGTGATTTTACGATCGGTGCCAGCGGGCTTACGCTGCGTCTTCAACGATTGAGGAGATGACGATGAAAACATTCCTCGCAATAGCCACAGCGTTAGGCCTGTGCGTATCCGCCGCCTATGCCGATTGCCCATATCACGAGAAGGTACAGGCATCCGTCGACACGCAGAAAACAGCGAGCGTCGAGAAGGCCGATATGTCGAAGGCTGCGGATACTCAAACTATAACGAACGAAGTGCCACCAAAGACGGAATAACTGCGGGCTGCCGGTCCCACGCCCTGTGCGCAGCCTGGGCCAAGCGCACCGCCTTCCGCACGACGCCTGATGGGCTCGGGGCGGCCGTGCTAGCGCGTGCTGCCGGAAGAAAATCCCACAAAAATCGAAATTGTTACGGTTTTGCAAGACTAACTCCCGAGGCGGTCTAAGCGGGTAACCACTGGCGCTACCTAGACCCCGTTGGGTGGGTGGTCATCCCAGATCGAGAAACCGGCCTGGCCGGGCAGTCCGTTTCCGCGATGTGCGGCACGGCAGAAAAATCAGAACTAATCAAAAAAATCCGGGTGAGAGGCATGCTGGTAGTTTCGGATCGTGGCCTGGTGGCGGTCGTAACGCCCCCGCCCCTAGGAAAACGGTGCATAACGCCCCGCGTCGTCCATTAGCCATTGCTAATTTAATTTCCAGGCGCCAGCGTCGACTGGGGCTTTCAGAAGGCGAAATGCTAGAGCGGATCGTAGCTTCCACAACAACGAACTCTCGCCAATTTAACTATCTTGTTCCTGATAACGTCACTGACGCTATCGCTGGATGTATCGACTGCTCTGCTCCCGGACGCATCATTTCAACCTTTGCGGCAGTTCAGTCAGTGCGAGACAAGGTTCCCGATTGCGAGATGTCGGACGATCAGATCGAGCGGTGCGCTGTATTGGCTGCGGTTGATGCGGGCCTAGCCGTCCACTTCGATCGGCGAGGACGCCAGCCGGATCCGTACTCGAGCTTGAGCAGGAGCCATTGGCACCTCGTGCCGATCTGGAAAACCAAGGCCACGACACGACTGGCCCACGTGTCATTCCGCCGGCCGAACGACTTCGGACCTGCCGGCCGTACACCTCCGTTCGTTGTCGTTGTCCGGCCGCAAGTCCGGCCGCAGTGCGTAGAATTCAACCCAACTGAGGCGCTTGCCGGTAGGGTTTTGCGGAATCCGTGACCGCGTCCGTCGTTGATGATCGGGCTAGATCCCTGGCGGTTTGCATTGAAAATCTTCCCACCGCTAAATGTTTTTCTATACAGGTTTAGCCAAGGTAAGCCCCGAAGCGGTCTAAGCGGGTAACCACTGGCCATACCTAGACCCCGTTGGGTGGGTGGTCATCCCAGATCGAGAAACCGGCCGGGCCGGGCAGTCCGTTTCCGCAGTAGGTTAATAAATCATGGTGCGACGCAACAAAAATGTTGCATTGCACACAGACTTACGTTAGGTAACGCTAATACAAATGCGAAGCTTTTTAAAAGCCGCGCCCAACGAAGGATGGAAACGATGTCCAAGACCACTGAAAAGACCGCCGAATTTATCGACAACGCCGCTTTTGATGCATCCAAGGCTATCGACCAGGTCAGTGCCTTCGCAGAAAAGGGCGTCGAGCAGTCGAAAGAAGTTCTTGCCAAATTCAAGACGGGATCCGAGACGACCCAGAAGGCTCTCGAGTCGAGCTTCCAGACCGCCAAGACCGTTTCCAGCGACCTGTCGCTCAAGACCGTCGCGGCTCTGCGCGCCAACGCCAACTCTGCCTTCGCGCATTTCGAAGCCCTAATCGCCGTCAAGTCGCCCTCCGAATTTGCCGAACTGCAGACCGCCTTCGTTCGCAAGCAGATTGAAAGTGCAGTCGAGCAGGCCAAGGACTTCCAGGCCGCCACGACCAAGGCTTTCGAGGACGTCTCCAAGCCGATGAAGACCGCCTTCGAGAAGGCGATGAAGGAAATCAAGATCGCCTAGTTTTTCTTGGTGCGGCGGATAGCAGGCGGGGGCGGGTAGCCACGGCTCTTCAGTACTTCGGAGAGCCGTGGTGGCTACCTATGCCTGGCTGCTATTCTCCGCCACTCGTTATCATTCGCCGGCTTCAGGTCCGGCCGTATCTTCCATAGAGCCTCCCACGATATCCGGCGCTTGGTGACTGTCTCGCCGTTGACTGTCGTGCTTGTGGTGCGTGCACAACGTTTCATGAGCGGCCTCCATGTTTAGGCGCCGGGCTGCTTGAATTTCACGCGATCGTAGACCTCGACATACGTCCCGCTGCCGTCGGTAACGAGGCAGATAAGCTTCGGCCTAATATGCGGGTCGCTCATGTCGACTCCTACAACTCGGACGGACTTGCCGGTATCAGGGGCGACGGCATCGAACTGGGTGGTTAAGGCGATCACTTCAGGTTCCATTTCGTGTTGTTCTCCTCGTTCGTTCTGGTGGGTGGAAGTGCCCGCCGGATTCCACCGGCGGCAGGTGCTTCCACCGGCAGCGGGGTATAAGGGGTGGTGGAGGCTAGGCCGGTGGAAGGCGGTGGTAGCCCGGTGGAAAGACGGTGGAAGGCTGCGGTGGAATCATGTCCCTCCGTAATCTTCAGATGCCAGGATCAGCCGCTTTCGCTGCCGTGAGGGCGGCCCCTCCATGACGATCTTGACTTTGCCTGACTCCAAAAGCCGCTGCATTGCGTCGGTAAACTGCGGCTTTGAAACGCCATTGGCCTCGGCATGTTTCGCCATCTTCGCCGGCGCATAGTTCGTGCCGGTTACGTCCGAAACCGTCTGGCCCGTCCTATTGAACGTCGAGAGCAATTTCTTAAAGGCGTCGTCGGCTCGCCCGTTCATCAGCCATGCGTCAGGCGATGGCTTGCCGTCATCCAAGACGAACACGCCTTCGTGCCAGCGCATTCGCATCTCGGATCCGGTCTTGCCGTAATTGGCCTTCTTGGTCGTCAGAATGCGAATGTCTTCATCGTCTGTGCCCCTGGTCAGGTACAGGCGACTGCGCACGCTGTTGCTCCATGCCGTCGAGCCGGAAGAACCTGTGCCGCTTTGCATGCCCTGAATGGACGGGTGCGAGAGCAAAAGTACAGCCATGTCCAGTTCGATCGCTGGCTTGCGCAGCATAGCTATGAACTGGCGGACTTGATTTCGTTTGATCTCGTCGCCACCGAACAAGTCCGCCGAAGTGTCCAGCACTAGGAATGCCGGTCGAAACTCGGTCAGCCTTTCCCTTAGCCTCACCATGTTTCCAGTCGGCTGCATGACGCCCGCTCTATCAGGCAGCGCAAGCAACGCGTCGCGGTCGGCCATCGGGATAAGGCGGAAGTCGGAAAGGTCACTCATCTGACGGTGGTGCTGATAGGTGATGTCGGCCAGCCGCCTGTGAAACTCGTCTGCCTCATCCTCTGCGCCGAGATACATCACGCGCCCAGCCATTGGCTGTACCCCGGTAGTTTCGCATCCCATCGCGCTCGCCGCACTGATTTGCAGGGCCAGGAGGGACTTTCCGACGCCACCGTCGCCGTTCAGGATGGTAACCTGCCGGCGGGGGATAAGTTTATCTAGGAACCATTCGCGCGTCGGTACGGGGACACCGTGCCAGTCGGCTGGATTGATGAATGGGAGGTTGTCGTTGGCTGCCTCTTCGACGTACGGACGCGGCTGACCGTCGACATATTGCATCACCTCTCCATTGATTTGGTGGACGACGACCGTTCCATCTGAAAGTTGCGTTATTGTGCCTGGGAAATACCTCACCCGCGCGCACGCGCCGGCAAGACTTGGACTAGGCTTCGAAACGGACATAAGGCTTCTGCTCCTCAAGCGCTGCAAGTGCGGCGGCGGCGATTTCTTGGGCAAGTGCGATGGAGAAAGTAATGACGCGTCCGCCCATGGCGTTCGGGGCGTACACGGAATACCCACCGGCTGGACGCCGTGAGACCTTTAGGTTGAAGACGCGGAGATCTTCACTGATCTCGACGTCAGCGCGCGCGACGACGTTGCCGAAACCGCCAGGCGGTTCGGGTCGACAGGCAATGATTTTCAAGGTGAGTTCCTGATTTGGAGAACCGCGGTTGGTTCCGCGGTGGGTTTTTAGGAGGACGCTAAGCCGCCCTCGCCGCGATGCGGGCATCGATCCACGCATCCACCTCGGCCCGCACATATGCAACACGCCGCTCGCCAAGCCTGACTGCCTTTGGAAATTGGCCCTCGTCAGCCATCAAACTCAAAAGTGGTCGGGAAAGGCTGGTGGCCAGAGCTGCCTCCTTAGGCGCCATCAAGCGTGGTGTATTGTCGTTCGAATGGTCCATAGTTCTCCCCTATTCCAACGCTGATAAGCGCGGAAATTGCGCACGCCAAAGCGCGCTTCAAAAGCTGACAATGATGAGGGGTTAGGGCCGCCGTTAATTTAGGCGGGAGAAGCGAGTCCCGGCGACAGGCACCGACTTACTTTCCCAATAGGCGTTTTCGCCAGTTTTGTCAATATAGTAAATGCGGTTACTGGCCGCTAGCGCAGTATTTCGACCAGTCTTCCATCAGGATGCGTCTTTTTTGCAACGCATCTGAGCGCCTGTAAGCGGCTTCGGTCTTGTCCTTAAGCGTGTGCGCGAGCGCCGCCTCTGCCACGTCGCGGGGATGACTCGTCTCGTCGCCGCACCAATCTCTGAAGCTTGATCGCAAACCGTGAAGTGTGGAGTCATCGCCCGTGGCCTTCCGCAGCGCCTTCACCATCGCCGTGTCGCTGATCGGGAACACGGCATCAGTGGTCGCGACTTCCCTCATCGCCTCGATAATCTCGATTGCCCGGTCGCACAGCGGAACGCGATGCTCTCGCCCGGCTTTCATTCGCTGTGGCGGAACGACCCAAAGACCCTGCTTCATATCGAATTCGTCAAATTTCGCGCCGCGTACCTCCCCGCTTCGCGCTGCGGTCAGACAGGAGAACTCGACGGCTCGCGCGGATATGCCTGCAGCGGTGCGCAGAGCCTTAATGACGGCTGGCAGTTCCTTATACCCCACRGCCGCGTGGTGACCCCGCGTGAGCTTTTGCCGTGGCGGCAGCAGATTCTTTAAACCACCACGCCAGTCGGCTGGGTTGTCGCCAACGTAAAGCCCCCTCGCCTTCGCGTGATCCATGACGGACGCAATTCGCATCCTGAGCCGATCGGCCGTTTCCGGTATCGTTCCCCAGATAGGCTTCAAGGTTTCGACCACGTCATCGCGAGTGATGCCTGCTACGGGCATTTTATGCAGATGCTTGGCGTACTCTCGCAACGTCATCGCCCATTGCGCTTTGTGCTTCTCGTTCCGGAAACCGGATGATTTCACTTCGAGCACGTCATCCATGACATCTGCGAAAGTCTTCCTTGCAGAAAGCTCGTCACCCCGCGCCAGACGTTGCCTAACGGCTTCCGCCTTCTCCCGGGCCAAAGCCAGGTTGACTGGTGCCGTCCCTTGGCCATAGCCTCCAAGGCCAAGTTCGGTACGCTTGCTCGCTCGCCTATAAATGAAAAACCACTGGCGACTTCCCTCCTTCCTTACTCTTAGGAACAGGCCGTCTCCATCGGAATGGATGCCAACCGGAAGGGTCTTTATGCGTGTTTCGGAAAGCCGGTGCTTGGCCATATCGATTCCCGTTGCCATAACCGCGATACGGAAAATAGGGAAAATACGGCAAATAGCAAGGTCAACGCTCTAGTAATTTCAATATGTTACATAAAGAGGCGGACACTCCCTCCGCCAAGTCAACCGGAAATCGTGCTTTTTCTTGAATTTCCGGGGCTTAGATAGCCAAACGAGTAGCCAAATCGAAAATCTGGCGCGGCTAGTTCCTCGGCAGCTTGTGTATCTCCAGCCGCACCGGCCCGCCCCTGTCACAACTTGTGCAAAACAGTGCCCGTTCAACCGTGCTGAAAAGCGCGTCTTTCCCGTAGCGCTTGACCAGCGCAGCCGGCTTAACTTGGGCATGATGCGAGCAGTTTTTGCACCATGCGCGAAGCGTATGCCACTCGCGCAGATCACCTAGCGAAACGTCCAATCCAGCATGCACGCTGCCCTTAACGATGGTCTGTGGCGAGATTGTAGGTTCGCCCGGCGTTATGATTTCTTCATCACATGCCGGCTGTTATAGTGGATTAGGACCATCCCCGGACGGCGGCGAATAGCCATGTGCCACGCCGCCTGACTAACCGATGAATCCGGCGAACGGCAGATCGTTTCGACAAGGTTCTTTTCCTCGCGATCCCAAACCTCTATCCGGAAATTGCCTTCTGCAGTCTCGCCCATGGCTTCGCCGGCCAGCGCTAAACGCCTCGCCGCTCCGTCCTTTGCATCACCCGATCAGGCAGAGATAGAGAACATTTTCCTAGCTGGTCAAGGGGAGCTTGACTTTTTTGTTCTTATTTTGTTCACTGTCGACATGAGCGACGAAATTGGATTGCCGCGACCGCAACACGCTACTGCGCCGGGCATCCAACATCATTTTTGCGAGCATCCGAATAGCCGGAAAGATGCCGGTTGGGAAGCAGCGGGGCAGCGACCTATCGCGCATGTCCCAACATCAATGCTAAAGCATGCCAAGCAAGCCGGATGAATGTTACAGCTGTTGGAATAAGCAAAAGAGTAAAACCAATCGTATAAAGAGCGAACACTAAAAGCCGCTGCCTCATATTTGCTATAATTAAGAGTTTTGTACATTACGAAAGCTATATCTTTAGCGTGAATTGACGATAGGCTTTTGAATGGCATTGTGAATGCCCAAATTACTTCGGACTACTCCAGACATTATAGGCTATTTCATTTACGTTTGGATAGCCAGATCCCGTGTACATGGACGACAAAAATTGGTCGCTAGTATCTGACTTATTTGTATCTTCATCTCCGCCAGTTGCCCATTCTTTGTTCTCAGGCATTGCCATCGTAGCATCGAACATTTCTTGAATTAATTGACCAAAGTCGTTCTCGACCTCCACCGGGTACTCTGGATTTTGAGTGGTTCTAGGTTTTTGATATCGATGGCCAACATTTTTTAGATAGGCGTTCAGAACGAACTGCAGATTAGCCTTCGCTACAACGCTGTTGTCGCGCAAATCCGTAGCAGATAGATAGTTATCGATGTTTGGCTCGTTTTTATAGAATCGGGACAATAAAAGCTGAATATAAAAGATCCAAATCCTAGAAAGCACATTCCAAAATATAGAAAATATATATTATTTGCATAGAATCCGGAAGCGTTTTCATTTGCTCCAACATCTCCCCCAATGTCATGAATAAACTTACTGCTAAATTGCAACATTCCGTGTAGGTTTTGATTGAATATAATGACTGTCCCGATAAGGGGTATCAGAATGGTTAGCCTTACCGCTCTTGATTTCCCTATTACTGCCAATTTCGACCATAGAAAAAGCGGTGATGACCGATGCCTCATCTGGCTCACATGCAAAAGCATTTTTGCTATAGCAAATTGAAGGTTCCAAGGTTTTCTAGCCATTCTTACCATTCTTGCCTACCCTGAGCACGCTTTTGAACTAGTCGGGATTCAAAGCACAAGGTAGGTTGGAGCTGCGACCGTGCGCAAGCGCTTGTAAGTGCTACTCCTCCCGAAAATCCTGCAGCGATGCATGGCGTAAATCTTCCTCGCCGCGAAGGTGCTTTACACGTCCAATTAGCCCCGGCTTGACCCATTGCGTTGCCGGTCGCTTCATCCCCTTCGGTGCCGGTCCTGCATGCTCTTGGACGCGCTGCCAGAGCCGTTCGCGCATCTCGCGATTCAAGGTGATGAACGCCGATCCGACATAGCGTCCAGTGCCGCGCTCTGCCATCAAAGCAAAGGCCGGCTTGCCTGTCTCGCGCTCGACGCCCAGCACTTCGAATTCATTAATGCTGTACGCCTTCGTCTTAAGCCACGCCGTTGAATCGCCGCTGCGATAGACGCTGTCCTTTCGCTTCGAGACCATCCCCTCTAAGCCGGCTTGGTCGATCAAATGGAAGATCGCTTTCGCCTCACCGGGCAGCGCCTGGCTGAATTGAATGTGCTGCCCTTCGGGGATCAACTCGGCAAGGATTTCGCGACGGTCTTCCAACGCCATATCGCGCAGATCGTGGCCGTTGAGGTGCAGCAGATCGAAAGCGACGAAATACAGGTCGTGTTGCCGACGTGTGATTGCTCGTCGCAATTCCCCAAAGTCTGAAACTCCCGCCTTGTTGAGAACGACGATTTCTCCGTCGAGGATCGCGCTTTCCGCATTGAGCGCTGCTGCCGTCTTCGCTAGGTCTCGATACTTCGCAGTCCAATCGAGGCCACGCCGAGTGAATATGCGGACGCCTTCGCCATCAATGACGATCTGAGACCGGTAGCCGTCGAATTTGACTTCGTGAATCCAGCCGGCGCCCTCTGGAGGCTTATCGGTCAACGTCGGCATCAATGGCGGAACGAATTTTAGACGCATGCACTAACCCCAACCGCGCGATTCAAAGCGCAATTGCTAATTTAGTTCCAGCGCATTTTAGGCGAATTCGATGTTCGATTGGTTACGGGGCGCTGTGGGCGGAGGACTGGACCGCCATTTTCTCTGATTTTGCTAGGGGATTTGGAGCGACTAGCCAAAACCGGTTGCCAACACCACGTTTGGTTTCACAATGGCGAGCACCAGCGGTGAGCCAGCTGCGGCTGAAAATCCGAGCTGCCTAGGAGCCGGCGAGTTAGGAATAGCCGCGACGATGGCGTGAAACCGCTGGAAATTTTTGCAATGGGATTGTGCGGCGGCTTTCACAACCCCACATCATTCGCACTCAGGCCCCCACTGGAACTGCCTTCGAAAAGCGGACACCCACTGGGCCACATACCTGAGGCCCGTACTGGGCCCGTCCCGGAATCGATTGGCAGTGCCAGTTGAAAAACCGCGGCGCACCCCAGATTCGGACGGGACCCAGTGGAAGCGGTTCGAAACGCGAAAGCTGGTCCGATGCTGCCATGAAGGCCGGGTATAAGTCCTTCGATGGTGCGCTTCACGCAACCCTAATGGGCTGCGCCGGCGTGGTCTAGAAAGGGGCTTTCCCCATGTGGAAACGCACCAGTCTGACCATCGTGGTTAAGATTGATGTGGCGCTTTGCCTTTGGGCAGCAGCGACCATCCTCAAGCTGATCATGTAGGAATGGGATCGGCGCTGTGAGCAATCACAGCGCCTTTCTCTTATCAAGAGTGCCGCATTCGTACGGCAATCATCGACTTGTCGAAATGCGCGTATGCTGTGCTTGCCTCAACGTGAGTCGCGCGATGCCTGCTAAGGAAATTCAAGAAGTACTCGACCGGGAAAAGCCGTGGTTCGATTTAGCCCGAATGGTATTGACGGCGCTGGGTTTTGCAATTGCATGCTTTGTTGGCGTGAAGCATGAAATTGAAATTCACCAGAACTGGTATGACTTAACTGTACGGCTCATGCCCCTAGTTGCGCCCGTCTGTTTTTCGGTTTTCTTATGCCTGCGGATTATCGTCGTTGTTCGCCGGATAGGCGATACGTTGCTCCCGCCCCTCGCAAAATCACAGCGCACGATGTGGCACCCAGTACAAATCCTTTATATTGTGGCTTTGCTTCTCATAGCTCTATCCGCAAATGGAATAATTTATTTGGCAGCAGCGGCGTTGAGCCATCAATGAGCTGTTGGGAAAAGTTGCTAGCGAGCGCATATCACCTAGCATCTGTTTGAATGTTTGCTACTCACCGAGCGCCATTTCTGATCATGCGATGGATGATGAGTGCACCGTGGATGGAAATCTGTAATTGCACACCTTAAATCTAAACCGCAAAGAGTTGCGATTTGGGAGGGCAAATGGCCGGTCTAGTAGAGGAAATCCAGCGAGACGCGCTTAATCCGAATATCCGGGTTTCAACCCTTCTCCGAAAGGTGAAGGTGGCGGCAGCGAAGTTGAAACTGAACAAAGTAGAAGATTGGGTGGAACACGAATTAAACGGCTATTTTGGTCCTGAATTGCCGAGTTATCGGAAACTCTACGGTCGGGCGCAGGCATTCGACCCTTTCCAAGGTTGGGTACCGATGATGATGGCGACCGAAGCGGAAAACGACCTCATTTCTAGGTGCGACATTAGACAATCACTTCCATCTTTGGAGGATGTTGTAATTCGCGATTCGACGGGCCATTTGGAGATGCCCTTCCCCCCGGAGACTATAATTCTATTGAATGATCATTTTGGTGTGAAGTTCGGGCAAATGGCCATTCACATCCCGACCAGCCAAGGCCAAGGTGTAGTAGATGCGGTAAGAAATCTCGTTCTCGATTGGGCAATTGACTTAGAAAAAGCTGGAATTTTCGGTGAAGGTTTTTCATTCAACGACAACGAACGGAACTTGGCGAAAGATTCGTCTGTGACGTACAACATAAACTCTATAGGAACCTTCGCTGGCAATATGGGCAGCGGAAATACAGCTGGTGACATCAGTGTTTCCGTGTCGTCATCCAGCCAGATCTTAGAAATTGTTCGCAAAATTCGAGAGTTCGTCCCCGATCTAGAACGAGCCGGCGCAAATGGGCCGCGCTTAAAGAATGCGGTGGAAGCGATCGAGCGCGAGGCAACGAACGCTCAACCGAATGGCGGACGTTTAAAGGCACTTCTTTCTGATGCTCGGGAAGCACTTGTCGGGGCGGCAGGAAATCTAACGGCCGAGGGCGCTATGTCCCTAATTGCGGCCGCGCTCAAGCTACTCGGATCGTGAGACTTCCGAGAGAAACTTTGGAGGGGATATTTTCTGCTCATCCCGCCGTGGCAGAAATTATCCCATCCAATTCCGGTATTTCGCTTGAGCAATTTCCGGCGCATCGGTCTGCTCGATAACGTCCACATTTGCCGCCGCAGTGGCCGTAATCTGGAAAAGCTTCGCGACCAATGCGGAGCCATCCGCCGCGAGCGTATAGGTGTATTTGTCGACCGGATTGAACAGCATCCCTAGCGTGATGTGGAACGCGTCGAGGAACGCCAATTGATCGCGACTCAATCCTGCCATCGAGAATTGCCGGTCGCAACTGGGCGCCAACTTGTCTAGACGCTTAGCCAGGGCGACGCGTTGGGATTGGCGCATTAGCGCTTGGCCGCTTCCAATTGTTCGACGCGCCGCAATAGCTCGCCATCCTCAATTATCCCCTTCCCTGCCGCGATTGCATCGAGCAACTGCTTGGCCTCGTCCGGGCTTATCTCGCCTGACCATGCGGCTTGAAGGACCGTTTTGGCTCCTGCTTGCCGCGGCGATCATGGGCCTAATGACGGTCAGCCACGGTGTGCGGCCGCAATTTGCCGAGCGTATGCAGGATGCCGTGTTCGCCATCAACATGATCTCGTCGCTCATAACCGGCGTCCTTGCGACAATCGCCACTTTCTTCGTCAGCCTGCCGGACCGGTCCCGCCGATGGCTTCTTTTGCCCGCCCCGGCGCTCGCAGTCTGGCTGTCGACGATCGGCTATCAGTGCTTCGCAGGCTGGGTGCCTGTGCCGCCAGGCGCAATCACCGTTGAGGCCGCGTCCGGTTGCCTCGCGACTCTTGTGCTGACCAGCCTGCCTCTGTCGCTGCTGATGCTGGCGATGCTGCGCTACACGGCGGCGCTACGGCCCACATCGGTCATCCTGATGGGAAGCCTCGCGGTATCGGCGATCACCGCGACGGCCCTGTCGATGTTCCATCCGCTCGATGCGACCGCGATGATCCTCGGATGGAACCTTGGTACGGCGGTTCTGTTCCTCGCGGGCGCCGCGATCTTCAGCCGGAAGGTGTCGAGCACTGCAAGTGGGAAGAGCGATTGAGTGACGGCGATTGCTCCCATTGCTTGGGAGGCTAAACGTCGCTGACGAAGGGTCGAGGTGAGGAGGGAAATCGCAAAACTGCCCGCCAAACATCCGCTATAGCTCCCGTGAGCTACGCAATCGCCACCGAAGACCGCCGATCGCCGCACAAGGCCGAACATATTCAATGGTATTAGATGCTTATGATGCTTTCGTAGTGCTCATCTTCGTCGGGCATGGCCCGCCAACCACCTTGCACGATCACCAATATCGAGACCGGCAAATCCGGCGGTGACCCTGACACTATACTAAAGCTCCAGCGGGCTCTGGAAGCGGCTGGCGTCGAGTTCATCCCCGAGAACGGCGGCGGCGCCGACGTAAGGTTGAGGAAATTATGAAAGCAGTGGCATTCAGTCTGCCCGCCGCCTTTCGGCGGCGGGCTTGGCCAAACGGCTAGAGAGTTCGTAGCCGTACACGGATGCTTACCGCTCAGCGTCGCGAGATCAACAGACAGAGTTCCCGGAGGTCTCGATCATAGGTACCAGAGCTATTAAGCACGTCCGCACAGCGCTTCTTCATACGAGTGATCTGGCTGGTCGACATGTCGGCAACAACACCCGGAATTCCAGTTGTGCCAGGAACGCCCGGTGTACCAGACGTGCCAGGCACGCCGCCTATGCCAACGCCGACACCACTGGTGCCACCGACGGTCGCGCCCAGTCCAGCCGTAATGCCTCCGGTGCCGCCTACGTTCGCTCCGGCCCCGGCAGCAATCCCGCTGGTGCCGCCGATTGTTGCACCCGCACCAGCATTGACGCCGCTGGCGCCGCCGATCGACGCGCCAAGGCCCGCATTCACGCCACTCGATCCACCGACCGAGGCCCCGCCCCCAGCCTTTACGCCACCACTGCCGCCAATCGATGCGCCCGCACCTGCGTTAATGCCGCCACCGCCTCCCACCGATGCACCGGCGCCGACACCAATCCCGTCGGCACCGGCGGGAATGCTAAGAACTGCAATCATTGCCCCACTCGCCAATGCTCTGGCGGTTCTCATGAAGAAACTAGCCATGTCACTCTCCTTGTGGTTGCTATACGTCCAACGAGCGTTCTGCCGGTTGCACATATTAGTAAACCCTGAGAGAGACTTCTTGATCCATAATGCTTGGATCATTTTGACCGACGTAGTTCCTAGTTTCCACAATAAGGAACGACCATTTATATCAGTTTTTCCTAATGTTTTATCTTATAATGTAGCCCGAGCTAAACTGCGATATTCACCTCTTGGAACGGGGTCCCAGCACTCGGCAAGCACTCGGCAAGCACTTGGCGCAGTTCAGCTTAAAAACTCGCCGGGCGAAGACCCCCCACGACCTCAAGCCCGGCGAGCCTCACAAACCTGATCAGAGTACGCGATCAGGACCGAGGTCAGCCGGCAAAAGCTGCGCTGGTGCCGACAATCTCTCCTGAAATCCTATTAAAACCCGTCACGACCTTGCCAGCCGGCCCAGCAAGTAGGATTA
This sequence comes from Mesorhizobium sp. P2_D6, assembly GCF_056404315.1. Lineage (NCBI taxonomy): Bacteria > Pseudomonadati > Pseudomonadota > Alphaproteobacteria > Hyphomicrobiales > Phyllobacteriaceae > Mesorhizobium > Mesorhizobium sp. P2_D6. Next base: position 37,902 of record NZ_JBFUEG010000003.1, read on the forward strand.
TTGTCCTCGTTGCGGCGAACCCCTTCAACGGAGATCGCCAATGGCCAGAACCAAACCATCCGAACGGCTTTCACAGGCTGAAATTGACAGCTTCCTGGCGGCAGCCGAAGCGCTGCACAAGAGCATCATCAGGCCGCTCCTGGCGTACCACAGCGAGCACTACCGGGCGCTTCGTGAGGTCCACGAGCCGTTGCTGAAGGCAATTGTGACCATCACCGGCAAGAGGGCGCCGTTCATCCAGCCGAACGGGACAGGGCCAGCGCAGCCGCCTACGTCTGGGTAGACCGATCGGCTTAATTGCGTGATTGCTAATATGCCGTTAGCGTCAGCGACGTGGGTGGGCTTAACACCTTCCCGCAGTGGCCGGTGCGGTCCCGCAACCCAAAGCACCCCAACTGCACCGGCCATTCCCCGGGTAGCGCTGGGCATGCCTTGCGTCTTTGTGCCCAGCGACTTTGGGCATTCAGTCTCATTGAGAGATTGCTAATATGCGATAAAATACGTTTCAGGAGCGAGGTTTTCTAGGCTCGCTTAGCCGGTGCAGTGCGGGTCTGGGGTTAACCTGCACCGGCTATTCTCCTAGGGCTGAGGTCATGGCTGGGGGTAATATCAAAGTAGGCGATGAGGTCGCCGTCACGGCGGTTGTGCGCGGTCGGGTGACGCCCGATCGCATAAGCGTGACGATACCCTCCTATGCCTTCCCGCATTCGGTTTTGGATTCGACGTCGAGCGCCGTGATCGGCCAGCATATGGAGCTAACCGGCCATATCACTCGCATCGATGGCGATAAGGTGACCATCAGCCTCCGGCCCCTGGTGACTGTCGACGTCGAGCATGTGCGGATGGTTCAGAGCTACTATGTAGCGCCCACGCGGAAGACCCCGCTTGTCGATAAGGGGTAGCCCTAAAAATGGGCAAGCTCTCTGATGGGCTGCCCGCGTTTCAGTCGTTTTTTTCGGCGGTCAGTGGATCGTCCAAATCGTTGAGCAGGGACAACTCAAAAAGCGTGAATTCGAACTCGAACGAGATGCCAAGGATTTCGCAGAAGGCGAGCGACTGCGCCTGGAATCCTCGCTGATGCAAAAGTGAGGTTCGGTGAGACCACCTAAGCCTCAAGGCGCGCGTTTCCCCTTGGCCGCTTTCCTGCGCCGCCGAAGCGCCTCGCGCCTCCTGGGGCCCGCTTGGGGCATCATCAAATGCCAAAGGGCTTTCCACCCTTTTGTTGCGTCATTCGTTCATTTGGTTGTGTTCCGCCTGTACTAGCGGGCGCGTATATCTCCCATCAGCCGGCGCCGCCATCTTGATGCCCCCGCCGGTTAGGCCCGGTGCTTACTGGCCTACCCGCCCCAAGTGCCGGGCCGCTGCTTCCGATAAGTGCCTCAAGTTCACCAAGCGTAATTTCAATCTGGTATCGGTATTTCGAATCATCCGAGTAAATGCCCTCGGCTTCAATCGTTATCACCGGGCCGCCTGTTCCAGGTTTGACATCGCCATCAATCAACGGTCGATCGAAGATGGTTCGAGAAGTTCCTTCCCGTTTGGCAGGCCCGACAAGCATCCGCATTTGCTTTACCCCGTTCCGTCGTTTCGCGATGAAGTGGCGGCCCCTCACCCCCCAACACATTCTGCCCCACGCAATTGCGGTGCCAAGTGACTGATCCAATATGGGTCACTCGGCATCAACGGCTCGACGAACTTCAAACGCATACACTGACCCACACCCGGCGGATTCAATTAGCATGCGCTGAATTAGTTCCGGAACATTTTAATCGACGGGAAATTGTTCGTTAGCAATGACGAAGCTATCAGACCCCGGCCCGCCCATCCCGGTCAAGCAACGAGGCGTCAAGCCGATGGAACGGCTTGCCGAAAAACTCACTCTTCGCGCGAAGGAACAAGCACTCACACAAGCGAACGAGCGGGAAGCCCTGCGACACCAAATCGCCGAAGCCTACAAAAGCCTGGCTGAAATGTCTGAAAGACTCAAGGCCGCCGATCTCGCGAACGGGCGCCTGAAAATGTATCGGCCGCAATATGGAGGCAATTTCTCTTGCCCAATCTGTTGGGTGGAACGCGGTACAGTCAGGATGCTCCATCCCGAAGAGGAGCCGAACCCCGCGTATCGCTGCAAAGCATGCGGTTTCAACGAACTGAATGATCATTGACAGAAAAAGCACGTCGTCATGCGCGAAAAAAGCCCGCCATGCCCGCTTGGGCGCGTTATAGATTTCAAGCCGGTTTTGAGGTCCATGCCCCGGCCAGGCCCGGCGCGTACTTGGCTTCCTCGGCCAGGTGCCGGGCCGCCCTGGAATCAGCCTGGGCGTCGGCATTGGAATGGCAATCGCGGGATAGCGTCAGGGACGATTGACGGTCACTTCACCAGGGCTAAATCACGACCCACCACACCAACCGGCTGCCCAGGCTTGCCGGTGGCGCCGGGCGCAGCGCGGGCTCTAAGTGTATGCCCCTGTCGGCTAGCCGAGGATCATTCCGGCAAACAACACCGTAATGAGGAGTGACAACGGAACGGCTAGGAGACCGTACAACTCAATATTTTTTGTGTTTTGTCGCTTGTCCATCTTCGTCGCCTTGCGTCGTTAGCGGGGGCATATTGGCGCTATCGGACAGTCCTTGGAAGCGGTTCCGCGCGTGAGGAAGTCAGAGATGCAGTCGATGCTGTATATTAGCAACACCTTGACGGCCTGACGGGGTGGAGGCCTCACCAGCGCGCGTTCGGGCGGGGACTTGTTAATTCCTTACGCGATGGCGAGGTGTAGACGATGGATTGTCATTGCAGTGCCCCACCAGTAAAGCTGATGGAATCTGTGTTATCCGATGCCCGCTCAACGGCATGTGCGATTTGTTTCAGCGTCGCTTGAGCCGCGGCAGCCGACATGACGAGGCGGCACACAACGACGCGTTCGAACTTTCCACGCTCGTAGATCGCTCGCTGCCGGCTGTAGAATGTGCACCGGAAATTCCCGTCTCCCAAATTTTCCATGTCGGCCATCCCTGAAATGAAGACATCGGGGATGATGGCCGTTTCGACTAAGTCCATGATGATGGGATCGGTCATGATGCGTCCCTCACAAAGTTTAGCATTGGTATTGCTCCATTTGCGAAGCGGCGAGGCCCCAACTACCCCCTGCCGACAGCGCACCTGATTGAGCTACGAGCGCGAACATCTTGGTAGGCTAAAGGCGCAAGTGTCGTTTGATCAACTTGGAGATTGGGGGTAAGCGGCACCTGCAATGGAAGTAGGCCGCGCATGTCGCATCCACATTACCAAGTTAGCGGTAGTGATTGGCCGGCCTGCAGTCTTCCCCAGCCGGCGCCGCCGCTCACCGGGCTGCTGTCTGTCTGGCTGTCTGCGCGAGGGCCGTAACGCGATGCCGTTTTGTCTTGGTTCTCGCAGCTCCATCCGGAAGATTACGCCTTCAACGTCGCACCGTTGCGCGCCGTTTCTGGTTTCAATTGCCAGTCCGGCTGGACGCGGCCGGGCCGGCACTCCGGTTGATTTTTGAACCGAAATATGCTGGTTCTCCCGCCCATGAAAAAACTATTCCTTGCGGCCCTGGCGTCCCTGACGCTGGCCTGGCCTGCCCACGCGATGGACGCCGCTTTGCGCGCCGGCCTGCTGAAACTCGATCCGCAGACCCGGCTGGAACAGCGATGCGACGCAGAGGTTCTCGACCGCATCAGCCATGACGACCACAAGTACAAGGCCGACCGCGTCGTCGCCTACGCCTTTGCGACGCCGGAAATGAAAGCCGATGCCATCCGCAGCCCGGGCGCGGCCTTCCGCAGCAAGGGGCAATGGTACCGGCTGAAATTCAAATGCGAGACGGCGCCGGACCATATGGAGGTTCTGCAGTTCCGTTACCGCATCGGTGACGAGATCCCGGAAGCCGACTGGGCGAAGTACAATCTCTACGACTGAATTTTCCAAAACCAGAATTCTCTCTGGCAGAACGAGCTTTCGCTATTCCTGTGGTTTTTTGGCCTTGCCCGTAGCGTTCTCTTGACGCGCGGGAACCATACACGTTAGGGCGTCGGCATATCCGACGACGAACACGCGGCGAACAAAAAGAGGCCTCCGGTCGATGGACATTTTCAGCGCCGCAAGCATGACAGCCCTCCTCCAGGTCATCGCCATCGATCTGGTGCTTGCCGGCGACAACGCCATCGTCATCGGTTTGGCTGCAGCCGGTCTGCCGGTCGAGCAGCGCAAGAAGGCCATCCTCATCGGCGTCCTGGCTGCAACAGTGCTGCGCATCCTGTTTGCCGCCGTCACCGTCAAGCTGTTGGCAATCGTCGGCCTGCTGCTGGCCGGCGGCATCCTTTTGTTGTGGGTGTGCTGGAAGATGTGGCGCGAGCTGCGGACGTCCCACGCCGACGAGCAGGAGGCGACCGAGGCGCTGGCCAATGCCGATCTCGACGGCGACAAGACGGTTGCGACCGGCAAGGCGCGCAAGACGCTCGGCCAGGCAGCGCTTCAGATCGTCGTCGCCGATGTCTCGATGTCGCTCGACAATGTGCTGGCGGTCGCCGGTGCGGCGCGCGATCATTTCCCGGTGCTGGTCATCGGCCTCGTGCTGTCGATTGCGCTGATGGGCCTTGCCGCGAGCTTCATTGCCAGGCTGCTGCACCGCTACCGCTGGATCGCCTATATCGGCCTGCTGATCATCCTCTATGTCGCGCTCGACATGGTCTATCGCGGCGTGGTCGAGGTCTGGCCGCATGTCAGTCCTGTGGTGAGCTGACGCTGCCGGTCAGATCACTTCTGTAACAGCCTGGGTGTCAGCTGGAAGCAGCTGCGGTCGCGTTCGCCGCAGCCGCTGCCCATACCAATGCCGCAATAAGTGTGGTACTGGGCCGCCTATCCCGAAAAGGAATGTTTTCTCATGTCTGCGCCTCGCGTCAGTTTCGTCAGCCTTGGATGCCCGAAGGCCCTTGTGGATTCCGAGCGCATCATCACGCGCCTGCGCGCCGAAGGCTATGAGATCGCGCGCAAGCATGACGGCGCCGATCTCGTCGTCGTCAACACCTGCGGCTTCCTCGATTCGGCGCGCGACGAGTCGCTCAACGCCATCGGTTCGGCGCTTTCGGAAAACGGCAGGGTGATCGTCACCGGCTGCCTCGGCGCCGAGCCCGACGTGATCCGCGAAAAGCACCCCAATGTGCTCGCCATCACCGGACCGCAGGCTTATGAAAGCGTGATGGCAGCGGTGCATGAGGCGGCACCCCCGAGCCACGACCCCTATATCGACCTGTTGCCGCCGCAGGGCGTGAAGCTGACGCCGCGCCACTACGCCTATCTGAAGATTTCGGAAGGCTGCAACAACCGCTGCACCTTCTGCATCATTCCGGCATTGCGCGGTGACCTCGTCTCCCGGCCGGCGGCCGACGTGCTGCGCGAGGCCGAGAAACTGGCCAAGGCCGGCGTCAAGGAATTGCTGGTTATCTCGCAGGACACCAGCGCCTACGGCATCGACATCAAGTACCAGACCTCGATTTTCGGCGACCGCGAAGTGCGGGCGAAATTCCTCGACCTGTCGGAGGAACTGGGCAAGCTCGGCATCTGGGTGCGCATGCACTATGTCTATCCCTACCCGCATGTGGCCGATGTCATTCCGCTGATGGCCGAGGGAAAAATTCTTCCTTACCTCGACATCCCGTTCCAGCACGCCTCGCCGCAGGTGCTGAAGAACATGCGCCGGCCCGCCCACGGCGAAAAGACGCTGGAGCGCATTCGCGGCTGGCGCGACGTGTGCCCGGACCTCGCGATACGCTCGACCTTCATTGTCGGCTTTCCTGGCGAGACCGACGAGGATTTCGAGATGCTGCTCGACTGGCTGGACGAGGCCAAGATCGACCGCGCCGGCTGTTTCAAATACGAGCCGGTCCGGGGCGCCCGCTCCAACCATCTCGGCCTGGAACAGGTGCCGCAGGAGATCAAGGAAGCGCGCTGGCACCGCTTCATGCAGCGCCAGCAGAAGATCTCGGCGACACAGCTGGCCAAGAAGGTCGGCAAGCGCCTGCCGGTGTTGATCGACGAGGCACATGGCACCTCGGCCAAGGGCCGCACCAAATACGACGCGCCGGAGATCGACGGTTCGGTGCACATCCAGTCGCGCCGTCCGCTGCGCCAAGGCGACATCGTCACCGTCAAGATCGACCGCGCCGACGCCTACGATCTTTACGGTTCAGCGGTCTAGAAAACCGCCGAAAGGGCGCCTCCCCGGCGCCCTCCGATTTTGGCACACCCCTGGTAAGGCGGTGTTGCGTTTTCTTCAGAGCTTGACCGATTCCATTGCGGCCAGCGACCGATCGATCGCCTGATTGAGGGTCTTGTCCAGCCGCGTGCCCGCCGAGCCGGCCGCGACCACGGACAGCCGTGCAGCAAATCCCAGATGATAGTCTACGAACCATTCGGGATGCGGCTCGGGTTCCGGAATCGGCGGCCACCACGGGGGCAGCTTCGGTATCTTCGGTCGCGTCGGGCACCAATCGTCGAGGTCGCTCATCAACGCCTTGCTATCGAGCCCGCCTCGCTCGGCGGACCAGGCGGATCGGACGAATTCGTCCGCGATCGCGGCGCCCAGTTCGTGAGGCGGGAGCGGCTGAGGATTGAGTGCGATTTGCGCGAGCCGCCCCTGTGGTCCGCGCGGGATGACGTCATAAATGGCTGGAATGCGTTTACCGATAATGGCTAAGAGTTTTTTGCTCAATTGCATAAGACATTCTCCTGCTCAAATTAGTAACGTCGGCCGATTTCGTCAGGCCGCAAGATGAGCATGCAAGTAAAAAGCAACTTCGTCTGTGAAGGGGGTCACGGAGCCCGTGTCGCAGACAATTGTGCCCGGTCGGATGCTTCCGCCGCCATTTACCAAATTTCGCGATATTTGCCGCTGTTTACCCTGTTTCGTCGAGATCTGCGTTATGGTTTCCGGGCCGTAAACGCCGAGACTTCGCATGGATGCCAGACCTGCCCGACAGGATCATATCGCGACGCTTGACCTGTTGAGGCTGGCGGCGGCGTTGGCTGTGGTGTTCTTCCATTACTTCTTTCGCGGCGCGGCTGCCGAGGGCGCGCTGGCCGAGGGCTATCCGAGCGTGGCGCCGTTCGCCCTCTACGGCTATCTCGGCGTCAATCTGTTCTTCCTGATCAGCGGCTTCGTCATTGCCTGGTCGGCGGAAGGCCGCTTCTGGCAAGAGTTTGCGATCGCGCGTTTCGTACGCCTCTACCCCGGCTACCTCCTGTGCATGACGATCACCTTCGTCATCGTCATGGCTTTCGGTGCACCGCTGTTTTCAACTTCGCTCGGTCAATATGCAGCCAATCTGTCGATGTTTGCGCCGGCCTTGGGCCAGCCTTTCATGGACGGCGTCTACTGGTCGATCCTGCTTGAACTGGTGTTCTACGGCTGGGTGACGCTCGCTCTGCTCGGTGGCGTTTTCCAGAGGTGGAAGCTTGGGCTGATCTTCGTCTGGCTGGCGATCTCGGCGTCGAACGAGTTCTTCATCGAAAGCCGTGCGGCAAGGCTGCTGTTCATCACCGAATTCGGTCCATTCTTCGCCGCCGGCGTACTCGTCCACCACATCCATGCGCATGGCCGCTCCCTGGCAGCCCTGCTGCTGCTTGGTGCGGCCTTCCTTCTGTCCTGCAGCACGTTGTCGGTGACGCAGCAGTGGATGCTCAGAGAATACGGCATTGCCGTTTCGCAGCCGCATCTGGTGATCGCCAACATCGTCATGCATTCCGTGCTGATAGGCGCGATCCTGCTGCGCAGCTATGTCGTGCCGTCCGCACTGACGCTGGCGCTGGGCGGGCTGACCTACCCGCTTTATCTCCTGCACCCGAAAATCGGCTATATCGCCATCAATAGCGCCGCACCTTTGGTCGGCAAATGGGCTGCAGCGCTAGGCTGTGTCGCGCTCATGGTTCTGCTTTCCTGGGTGATCCGGCAGTATTTCGAACGGCCGGCCCAGCGCAGGTTGAAGGCCTGGATCGGCGGCGCGCTCGATACCGCGCTGGCTCGGTTTCGCGGCAGGAGCGCACAGCCCGCGAAATGAGAAAGGGCGCCAGAGGGCGCCCTTTTTGCTTTGCGTTTCCTGGGCTTACTGCGGCAGTTTGTCGTCGACGCCCTTCACATAGAAGTTCATGCCGAGCAGCGTGCCGTCGTCGGCGACTTCGCCGTCCTTGAGCCAAGGCGTGCCGTCCTGCTTGGCGACCGGTCCGGTAAAGGGGTTCCAACCATCGGCGATCTTCTTCGTGGTCGCCTCGGCCATCGCCTTCACATCGTCCGGCATGTTGGTGAAGGGCGCCAGCTTGACGGCGCCATCCTTGATGCCCAGCCAGACATTGTCGGGCTTCCAGGTGCCGTCGAGTGCTGCCTGCACGCGGCTGATGTAGTACGGGCCCCATTCGTCAGTGAGCGAGGTCAGCTGCGCGTTCGGCGCGAACTTGATCATGTCGGAGGACTGGCCGAAGCCGTGCAGCTTGCGCTCCTCGGCCACCTGCAAGGCAGCGGTGGAATCGGTGTGCTGGACGACGATGTCGGCGCCCTGGTCAAACAGCGCCTTGGCGGCGTCGGCTTCCTTGCCCGGATCGAACCAGGAGTTCACCCAGACGATCTTGGCCTTGAAGTTCGGGTTGATCGACTGCGCGCCGAGCATGAAGGAGTTGATGCCCATCACCACTTCGGGGATCGGAAAGGAAACAATGTAGCCGGCAACCCCTGCCTTCGATTCCTTGGCGGCGATCTGGCCGAGCACATAGCGGCCTTCGTAGAAGCGCGCATTGTAGATGCCGAGATTGTCACCGGTCTTGTAGCCGGTGGCGTGCTCGAACATCACCTCAGGGAATTTCTTGGCGACCTTCACTTCCGGGTCCATGAAGCCGAAGGAGGTGCCGAAGATGATCTTGCAGCCCTCGCGCGCCAGACGCTCGAAAGCGCGGTCGGCGTCGGGGCCCTCCGAGACGTTTTCGAGGTAGGCGGTTTCGACCTTGTCGCCGAGCGCCTTTTCCACCTCGAGACGGCCCTGGTCATGCTGGTAGGAATAGCCGAAATCGCCGATCGGGCCGGTGTAGACCCAGCACGCTTTCAGTTTGTCGGCAGCCTGCGCCGACGCCGCCAGTGACATCGCGGCGGTCGTGGTCATCAACGCAATAAGCAGTTTTTTCATTGTGTTACCTCTCTGAGTTTAGCCTTGGAGCTTTCCCGTTTGTTTTTGGTGTCAACGATCCGGAACGAATGGCTGCCCCAAGGAAGCCGGCGTGTTCATCATCGTCAGACGCTTGTTGCGCGAGATTAGAACGAGAACCACGACGGTTGCCAGATAGGGCAGAGAAGAAAGCAGCTGCGAAGGCACCGGAATGCCAAAAGCCTGTGCATGAAGCTGGCCGATCCACACCGCGCCGAAGATGTAGGCGCCGGCCAGCACCCGCCACGGCCGCCAGGAGGCGAACACGACCAGCGCCAGCGCGATCCAGCCGCGCCCGGCAGTCATGTTCTCCACCCATTGCGGCGTGTAGACCAGCGACAGGTGACCGCCGGCAAGGCCGGCGCAGGCGCCGCCGAAGATCACCGCGAGATAGCGATAGCGGATGACCTTGATGCCGAGCGCATGCGCCGATGTGTGGCTGTCGCCGATCGAGCGCAGCGTCAGCCCGGTGCGGGTCTTGAACAGGAACCACATGACGGCCGCCGTCAGTGCGATCGAGATGTAGAAGATCGGGTCCTGGCCGAACAGCAGCCTGCCCACCACAGGAATGTCGGTCAGCACCGGAACGTATAGGTTTGGCAGTCTTTCACCGGGTTGGCCGACAAAGCCGGTGCCCATCATGCCGGAGAGGCCAAGGCCAAGCAGCGTCAGCGACAGGCCGGTCGCCACCTGGTTGGTGGCGAGCGACAGCGTCATCACCGCAAACAGCAGCGAGAACACCGCGCCCATGGCGATTGCCGCGAGCAGGCCGATCCAGGGCGATCCGGTGAGATAGCCGGCGCCGAAGCCGCCGACGGCGCCCATGATCATCATGCCTTCGACGCCGAGGTTGAGCACACCGGAGCGCTCGACCACCAGTTCGCCGATGGCCGCGATCAGCAACGGCGTCGCCGCCGTGGCGATGGTCAAAAGGATGTTGACGGTGATGTCCATCAGCGGGCTTCCTTCAACTTCGGCGCAGCATCGAGTTTTGCAGCGCCCTTCGCCAGCGCCATGCCGACGAGACGAAGGCGGTAGTGGATGAGGGTGTCGCAACCGAGGACGAAGAACAAAAGCATGCCCTGGAACACACGCGCCACCTTGTCGGAGATGCCGAGCGCGCTCTGCACCGCCTCGCCGCCGAGATAGGTCAGCGCCAGCACCAGGCCGGCGGCAACAATGCCAAGTGGGTTCAGCCGGCCAAGGAAGGCGACGATGATGGCGGTGAAGCCGTAGCCGGGCGAAATCACCGGCTGCAGCTGGCCGATGGCGCCGGAGACTTCCGAGATGCCGGCAAGCCCCGCCAGCGCCCCCGACAGCAGGAAGGCGAAGAAGACCATGCGGTTGAGGCCGAAACCGGCGAAGCGCCCTGCCCGCGGGCTGGAGCCGAGCACGCGGACCTCAAAACCCTTGAGCAGGCGGCTCATCAGCACCCAGATCAGAACGGCGGCGACAAGCGCGAAGACAAAACCCCAATTGGCGCGGCCGGCATCCGGCATCAGCTCCGGCAAAACGGCCGAGTCGTTGAACTGGATCGTCTGCGGGAAGCCATGGCCCTGCGGATCGCGCCAGGGACCGCGCACCAGCCAGTCGAGGAAGAGCTGGGCGACATAGACCAGCATCAGGCTGGTCAGGATCTCGTTGGTGCCGAAGCGTGTCTTCAGCAGGGCCGGGATCGCTGCGTAGGCAGCGCCACCGACCATGCCGAACAACAGCATCAGCGGCAGCACGAGCGGGCCTTCGAAGCCAGGGAACAGCACCGGGATGGCCGAGCCGAAGATGCCGCCGAGGATAAACTGGCCTTCGGCGCCGATGTTCCAGATGTTGGCCTTGTAGCAGACCGACAGGCCGACCGCGATCAGGATCAAAGGTGCGGCCTTGATCGCCAACTCATGCAGCTGCCAGACTTGGCTGACCGGCTCGATGAAATAGATCCGGAATGCCGTCAACGGGTTGACGCCGAGCAGCGCGAACAGAATCGCGCCGGCAATCATCGTCAGGCCGAAGGCGATGAAGGGCGACAGCGCCGAAAACAGCATCGAGCGCTGCGGGCGTTTGACGAGTTCGAGGCGCATCATGCCGTCTCCAGCGTGTGTTCGGCGTGGCCGGGCTCGGCGCCGCCCATCAAAAGGCCAATCTTTTCGAACGTGGCCTCGGCAATCGGCAGCGGTTTCGACAGCTCGCCATTGTGCATGACGGCGATCGCATCCGAAATCTCGAACAGCTCGTCGAGATCCTGGCTGATGACCAGAACCGCCGAGCCGCTGCGAGCAAGTTCGATCAGCGCCTGGCGGATATGGGCGGCAGCACCGGCGTCGACGCCCCATGTCGGCTGGTTGACCACCATGACAGCCGGGCTGCGGTCGAGCTCGCGGCCGACGATGAATTTCTGCAGATTGCCGCCGGAAAGGGCTGCGGCTTCCGGATCGGGCGCGCTCTTGCGCACGTCCATCGCCACGATGATGCGTTGGGCGGCGGCATAGACCGCACCGCTTTTGACTGCGCCGCCGGCGCCGACAAAAACCTTGCCGTCGGTGGCGTGGCGCGACAGCAGCAGGTTCTCAGAAAGCTTCATGCGCGGCGCCGCACCATGGCCGAGCCGTTCTTCCGGCACGAAGGCTGCCCCCATCAGCCGCCGGCCGGTGATCGATAGCGCGCCGGCGTCCCTGCCGCGGATGCGCACGGAAGCGGCATCCTGCTGCAGCACCTCGCCGGAGACGGATTCGAAGAACTCGCCCTGGCCGTTGCCGGCGACACCGGCAATGCCGATCACCTCGCCGGCGCGCACAGTGAGGTTGATATTCTTCAGCGGGATCGAAAACGGCGTTGCCGGCTTGCGGCTAAGCGCGCGGATCTCGAGCAGCGGGGCGGCAGTCTCGATGCCTTCGGCCGGCGCCCGCACCACGGCTTTCACCTCGTTGCCGACCATCATGCGGGCCAGCGACGAAGCGGTCTCTTCGCGCGGATTGCAATGGCCGACGACCTTGCCGTGACGCAGCACGGTGGCGCGGTCGCAAATGCGTTTGACCTCTTCCAGCCGATGCGAAATGTAGAGGATGGATTTGCCCTCCGAGCGCAGGCGTTCCAGCGTCTCGAACAGTTTGTCGGCTTCCTGCGGCGTCAGCACCGAGGTCGGCTCGTCGAGAATGATGAGCTGCGGCGTCTGCAACAGGCAGCGGATGATCTCGATGCGCTGGCGTTCGCCGACCGAGAGATCGCCGACCAGCGAGTCCGGATCGAGCGGCAGGCCGTAGCTGAAGGAAAGCGCCCTCGCCTTGGCGGCGATCGAGCTGATCGGCGAACCGTCATCCAGCGACAGCGCGATGTTCTCGGCAGCGGTCAGTGCCTCGAACAGCGAAAAGTGCTGGAACACCATGCCGATGCCGAGTTTCTTCGCCATGCCCGGGCTGGTGATGCGAACCGCCTCGCCGTTCCAGAAGATCTCGCCGGAATTCGGCTCCAGCGAACCGAACAGCATCTTGACCAGCGTCGACTTGCCGGCGCCGTTTTCGCCGAGCAGCGCGTGGATCTCGCCTTTGGCGATGTTGAGGTCGATATGATCGCACGCAGTCAGCGTGCCGAATATCTTGGTCAGGCCACGAACCTCAAGCAGGTTCGCTCCATCATGATCTGCACTCACAGTGCCTCCCATCCGGTTTCCGGATATGTTCTGTGTTCCCGAAAGCATGGTATGCGCTGGCTGCTCTCGTGCGAAAGCAGCACCCACCTTGAAAGAGCTTCAAGAATTTCAGCGGAAACTCAAGGGGTAAAAATAAGCCTGCTTCGCACAACAAACTGACCGACCGGTTTTCGTGCAAACAGCGCCCGGCACCTCGGCAAAGCGCTGAAAAGCTGGGAAAATTCCCGTTAGGGAACCAGAATGGTGGTTCCCGTCGTCTTGCGGGCCTCGAGATCGGCCTGCGCCCTGCCGGCATCCTTCAGGGCATAGCGCTGGTTGATCTGGATCTTGACCGCGCCGCTCAGCACCACGTCGAAGAGTGCTGCAGCCGAAACTTCGAGGTCCTCGCGCTTTGCATTGTAGACGAACAGCGTCGGCCTGGTGACGAACAGCGATCCCTTCTGCGCCAGGAGCGACATTGAAAATGGCGGGATCGGCCCCGAGGACTGCCCGAAAGCGACGAACATGCCGAGCGGCCTCAGGCAGTCGAGCGAGGCAGGGAATGTATCGTTGCCGACCGAATCGTAGACGACGTCGCATTTTTTGCCGCCGGTGATGGCGGCGACGCCGGCGACGAAATCCTGCTCCCTGTAGTTGATGACGTGGTCGAAGCCATGCGCCTTGGCGATCTCGATCTTGTCAGTCGAGCTTGCCGTGCCGATGACGGTCGCGCCGAGATGTTTCGCCCATTGTCCCAGGATCAGGCCGACGCCGCCGGCGGCGGCGTGGAACAGGATGGTGTCGCCCGCTTTCACCTTGAAGGTGCGACGCAGGAGATACTCCGCCGTCATGCCTTTCAGCATCATGCCGGCGGCCTGCTCGTCGCTGATGCCGTCCGGCACCTTGACCACGCGGTCGGCGGCGACGACGCGCTGTTCGGCATAGGCGCCGACATTGACGGCATAGGCGATGCGATCGCCCGGCTTCAGCCAGTCGACGCCCGTGCCAACCGCCAGCACGACGCCGGCCGCTTCGCCGCCCGGGATCAGCGGGAAGCCGCCAGGTGGCGGATAGAGGCCGGTGCGATGATAGACATCGATGAAATTGAGGCCAATCGCCGTGTGCCTGACCAGGATCTGCCCTGCGCCGGGCTGCCCCGGATCGGCATCCTCATAGGCCAGGACTTCCGGACCGCCATGGGCGTGGATACGGATCGCTTTGGACATTTTCGGGCTTTCCTGCGGGGTCAGGTTTTCTTGCTGTCAGTCGCTTTTGTTGGCGGCTTGGCGCCGAGCTTTGGGAAGAACTGCATGATACCGCCGATGCAGGCGAGGTAAAGCCCGGTGACGGTAATGCCGACCTTGGTGAAGATACTGACCTGTTCGCCCAGAACGCCGATCTGGTCGTAGAAGGCGGCAAGGCCTGCCTGCGCCAGCGCCAGCGCGCCGAAAGCGCACCACAGTAGCGTCATGCCGAGATTGATTGGCCGCAGCCGCACCACCCGCACCGGATGGATGAAATTGATCGGCACGAAGGTCAGGATGCCGGCCGCCACGACGACGCCAAAGGACACCCATTGCCCTGGCTCGATGACGAACAGCGTGAACACCACCATGTTCCAGACCACCGGAAACCCTTTGAAGAAGTTCTCCTTCGTCTTCATGCCGGTGTCGGCATAATAGATGGCGCTGGACACGACGATGATGGCCGCCGACAGGAACGACAGCCGCTCCCCCATGAAGCCGCGCTGGTAGAGCGCGAAGGCCGGGATCAGCACATACGTGACATAGTCGATGATGTTGTCGAGGAGTTCGCCCGACCAGGTCGGCAGGATCTCCTTGACCTCGAGCTTTCGGGCGATCGGGCCGTCGATACCATCGACGAAAAGCGCCAGACCCAGCCACCAGAACATCGCCGTCCAGCGTTCCTCACTCGCCGCCACCAGCGAAAGGAAGGCCAGGAACGAGCCCGACGCTGTGAGCAGATGCACCGAGAACGCACGCGCCTGCGGCCAGGTGACCTTCTTCTTCGGCCTCGGAATCCGGTCGGTGATCTTTTTGGCGGCGTTCCTGGCGGTTGTGTTCTTGCTCACGGGCCCCGCCAATCCAGCTTGCAGATTTCGGCCGAGCGGCCGGCGAAATTCCAGTTGCGGCCGAAGGCACGCATCTTGCTCTTGTCGGACCTGGCCACGATGATCTCCGGCGCGATCCAGTATTCCGAATTGCTGATCACGGTGTCCTTCTCGCGATCCTTGCCGGGAATCGGTGTCACCGCCCCGTCGATGATCTTCGGTATCTGGAAAATACGGGTCTTGTCACGCGTCTCGTAGGTGATCGGCACCTGTTCGACGCCAAGGAATTTTCCCACAAGGATGCAGAGCAACGATGTGGTTCCGCCGGCCTTGCCGGTGAAAACCTTCGTCAACGCCTTCGCCGCATAGACCGAGGCGCGCTTGTCGATGAACAGACCCGCGGTCCAGTTGCCGCGGCTCATATAGCCGGGAATTTCCATGACCAGTCCGAGATTGAGGCCGGACAGGTCGACCTCGCCGAAATGGCCGGCATCGATACGAAAACCCGCCCATGTCTGGCAATAGCCCTCTGTCGGCGGATGGCTGCCAAGCGACAGCACGCAAGGGCAAAAAACCGTGCAATTGCAGGAGAGTACGAGCTCTCCTTTCATTGCCCAGCCTTGCTCTGCCATTGAATTTTCCCCCGTCATGCCGAGACTACTAGTAGGGCGACTGCCCAGACAAGCAGTATCGCACCGGCCACCCGGGTAGGAACCCTGCCGGTGGTCTGTTTTTCGATCAAAGTGACCAGGCCGATCAGCGCCGTCCAGAACACGTTCATGGTGCCGACGGCAAACATCACCAGCATCAGCGCCCAGCAACAGCCCAGGCACCACAGGCCCTGCTCCAGCCCGAGCCGGAAAATGCGACTGGGCTCAGCGCTCCAGTTGGAAAACAGGATCGAGAACGGGTTCCGGCATTTTGTCAGGCAGGCCTGCTTGAGGCTGCTGAACTGGTAGAGGCCGGCCACCAGCAAAGCGGCAGCAGCGGCAATGCCGCTCACCGGATCGAGCAATCGTCCGGACGAGGCGAATGTGTGGACGATCAACGTCAGCACCGCAAAGCCGGCCGAGGCGACCAGCCATGTACAGAGGTAGCCGGCAACCAGGGCGAGCGGGTGGGCCACCGGTTCGCCCTTGATGCGGGCGGTGTCGGCGATTTCGCAATAGGTGCGGATCATAGGCGCTGCCGACGGCAGCATCGCCGCCACGGCCATCAGGAACCACATGGCGATCAGTGCCAGAAATTGTGCGCCGCTGCCGGCATCGAGCGGTGCGGGCGTCAAGCACAGGCCGAAGAAGCGGTCGAGAAAATCCGGCAGCGGCAGCTGCGGCAGATAGCGCAACACCACATCACCCGGTGCGCCGGCGCCGGGAAGCCGGCCTTCGGCGCCGCGGATCGCCATGGCGCCGAGAATGAACCATGCGAGCAGAATGCCGCCGCCGATGGCGATGTTGACCGTCAGCCGGGGATGGCGGGCAAGGCCTGCCGTGGCGCGGCCGGCGCGGTCGAGATGGCTGAAATCGTCCTGCTGGCCGGTCATGGCAATCGAATGAGCCTAATCGCCGCGTTGATCAAGCCGCATGGTCTGACCTATATCCATGGACAGACAGGATGGACCTGCATCGCAAACTGGAAGTCCAATTTGGATCATCGCGAGACAGCACGGATACTGGTTGCCGGCAGCGGCCCTGCAGGGCTGATCGCGGCGCTCGGTTTTGCCGAGGCGGGATTTCCCGTGACTCTCATCGGACCCGAGGCGGGCGGCCCCGATGGCCGGACGACGGCGCTGATGAACCCTGCCCTCAAGGTTCTCGATCGGCTGGGCGTGCTGGCCGAAGTCACGTCGAAGGCCGCGCCGCTGAAGGTGATGCGCATCGTCGATGCTACAAGCCGGCTGATCCGCAGCCCGGTGGTCACCTTTCGTGCCACGGAGATCGGCGAGGAGCAGTTCGGGCTCAACCTGCCCAACAGCGCGCTCAACCCGGCGCTGGCCAGGGCCGTCGTCGCGCATCCCGGTATCGAATGGCTGAAGGTGATGGTTGAGGGCTGGCGTCTGGACGCCGACGAGGCACATGCCGTTCTGGCGGATGGCCGCGAAATTTCTGCAGCGCTGGCGGTCGCTGCCGATGGGCGCCTGTCACCGGCGCGCGAGGCGGCGGGCATAGCGGCGTCGGTGCGATCCTATCCGCAGGCAGCGCTGGTGCTGAATTTCGGCCATCGCAGCGAACACGGCTTCACCTCGACAGAATTCCATACCGAGACCGGGCCGTTCACCCAGGTGCCACTGCCCGGCAACCGCTCCAGCCTTGTCTGGGTGGTGAAACCGGAAACGGCAAAAGACCTTGCCGCACTCGACGACGTGACACTTTCCGAGCGTGTCGAACAGCAGATGCAGTCGATGCTGGGCCGGGTGTCGGTCGAGCCCGGCCGGCAGATCTACCCGCTTTCAGCGGCATCACCGGGGCGCTTTGCTCAAAACCGCGTTGCGCTGGTTGGTGAGGCCGCGCATGTGTTTCCGCCGATCGGCGCACAAGGTCTCAATCTCGGGATCAGGGACATCGACGATCTGATTGGAATCGCTGGTGAAAATCGCGACGATCCTGGCGCGGCCAAGGTGCTTGCAGCCTACGATTTCAGACGCCGTCCCGACATTCTGGCGCGCAGTGGCGCGGTCTATCTGCTCAACATGTCGCTGCTGTCGGACATGCTGCCGGCGCAGATGGCGCGCAGCGCCGGGCTCAATGTGCTCGGCAGCTTCGCGCCATTGCGCGCCCTCTTCATGCGCGAGGGCTTGAGGCCAGGCAGCGGCTTTGCGGCGCTTACCGGCTTAGGGAAACAGGTCCGGCGGTAATATGCCGTGCCGGATCATGTAGAGCAGCCGGTCAGACATTTTAGGCCCTGGCCCGAAAACCCTGAGCCGGGCTAGCCCGTAGCTTCACAAGGAGTCAAGCGCTTCGGCATTGAATTGGACCACCGGCTGCGCCAGATAGTGTCGGATACCAGCCCTAAAGTCGGGCTCGATTTTTGGTGACGGCGTGTGTAAATTCAAAGCCTTAGAGCGTGTGCCGTGCATTCCAGGGGACGCCGGGCGCTTCAGGGCTTAGTGGTGAGTATGATGAAAACAGCCAAATTCTCGATCGGACAGGTGGTTCGCCACAGGCTGTTTCCGTTTCGCGGCATCATTTTCGATGTCGATCCGCAATTCGCCAACACCGACGAATGGTACGAGGCGATCCCGGCCGATGTGCGGCCGCGCAAGGACCAGCCGTTCTATCATCTGCTCGCCGAGAATTCGGAAACCGAATACATCGCCTATGTGTCCGAACAGAACCTGCTCGAGGATCAATCGGGCGAGCCGGTCCGGCATCCGCAGATCGGCGAGATGTTCGACAAGCGGCCGGACGGACGCTACGAGCCGAAACGCCAGTCGAGACATTGACCGCATCCTGAACGGGGCAACAAAAAAGCGGGGCAATGCCCCGCTTTTTGTATTTTGGAATTTTCCCGAGATCAGTTGGCGGCCTTGGCCTTGTCCTGCTCGTCCTTGAGCTTCTTGGCAAAATCCTGGTTGTTCTTGGCAACGAAGTCCTGAAGCTTCTTCTGCCGGTCTTCGATATCGGACTGCTGCAGCGGCGGGCCGTCATAGGCGCCGCTGAAGCCGGTCAAGGCAACCTTGATCGGGTTCGGCTGGTTCTGGAAGTTGACCGAAGTGAGCGTGATCGCCTGGCCCTTCTTGAAGGAAGCGACAAGCGTGTCGGTCAGCGGCACTTCGGCCACGCAACGATCAGGGAAGCAGATGACATAATCGAGCTTCTGCGCCTTGCCGGTGTCGATCTGCAGGCCGATGCCGGGAGGCACCAGACGTCCGGTCGGAACCGTCACCTGGAACACCTTGCGGTTCACCTTGCCCTTCAGCTCGATCAGGCTGACGCCGGTGACCAGCTGGCCGTTGCCGGCGGTGACGATGTTCTGGACATTGCAGATGTCGACGTCTTCCTGCTTGGTGCAGGCCTTGAACCAGCCCTGCGGAATCTGCTGCTGCTGTTGTGCCGAAGCAGAGAGAAGTCCGGCGCCCAGAAAGCCGACCACGCCCGCGGCAATGACCGAAAGGCGGTATGCGTTGCTGTTCAGGCTCGTCATGTCGTGCACTTCCTCTCAAATGATCCCGGAACCGGCTTCTTCGCGCCGCGTGGTCCAGCTACCTGTTGCCGAATTGAGGCAACAGGATGACTTCGGAGCGCGTGTTACACCGCATGCGCAGCCGAATCCAGCCCGGCGCCTGCGATTCTTGGCTGTGCCATTTGGGTCGTGCGATTTGGGCTGACGTATCTGGCCGGAGCGCGGCGGCGCCATGCTAGGGTGCACTCCGAATCATCAAGCCGCCCAGTAAGGAGACGGTCATGGGCCGCGTTCTTGTTTGGCTGATCGCCGCGATCTCGTTTCTCGCCTTTTCACTTCAGCCCGCAATGTCGGAGCCGAAACATGCCATCGCCATGCAGGGCGATCCGGCGCTGCCGGCCGACTACACCCATTTCGACTACGCCAATCCCGATGCGCCGAAGGGCGGCAACATCACCTATTGCGTCGTCGGCAGCTTCGACAATCTCAACCCGTTCATTCTGAAGAGCCTGCGCACCACGGCGCGTGGCATGATGGATCTCAACTACGGCAACCTGGTTTTCGAGCCGTTGATGACGCGCAATTATGACGAGGCCTTCAGCCTCTATGGCCTGCTCGCCGACAGCGCCGACATGGATCCCGAGCGCAAGTCGATAGAGTTCCATCTCAACCCTGACGCAAAATGGTCTGATGGCGAGCCGGTGACACCGGAGGATGTGCTGTTCACCTACGATGTCTTTACCGACAAGGGCCGCCCGCCTTACAGGGATCGCATGAGCCTGATCGCCAAGCTCGAAAAGACCGGCGATCACAGCGTGCGCTTTACCTTCAACGACAAGGCCAACCGCGAGACGCCGCTGATTATCGCGCTGACGCCGATCATCCCGAAGCATGCCTTCGACAAGGACACGTTCGACAAGACGACGCTGAAGCCGGTGATTGGCAGCGGGCCCTACACAGTGGACAAGATCCAGCCGGGCCAACGCATCGTCTTCAAGCGCAACCCGAATTACTGGGGCAAGAACCTCCCCTCCAAGCGCGGCTTCGACAATTACGACCAGATCACCATCGAGTACTTCCTCAACGCCAATGCCAAGACGGAAGCGTTCAAGAAAGGCATCTGCGCCATCTATGATGAGGGCGATCCGGTCAAGCGCGAGCGTGATATCGATTTTCCCGCCTTCCACCGTGGCGAGGTGATCACCGAGACCTTCGACACTGGCATACCGCCAGTGGTGACCGGGTTCCTGTTCAACACCAGGCTGGAGAAGTTTTCCAATCCGGTGGTGCGGCGCGCGCTCGGCATGCTCTACGACTTCGAATGGGCCAACAAGAACCTGTTCGGCGGCAAATACACACGCACGATGAGCTATTGGCAGAATTCCGAACTGTCCGCGCTCGGCCATCCCGCCTCCGACAGGGAGAAGGCGCTGCTGGCGCCCTACCCCGGACGCGTGCCGGCCGATGTCATGGACGGCACCTGGCGACCGCCGGTGAATGACGGCACGGGCCAGGACCGGAAGGTGCTGAAGGTGGCTTTCGACCTGCTGAAGAGCCAGGGCTACGCCGTCAAGGACGGCGTCCTGATGGATCCCAAAGGAAGCCCCTTCGGTTTCGAAATCCTGACCGCCTCGCAGGACGAGGAACGCTTTGCCGCCATCTATCAGCGCACGCTGGAGAAGATCGGCATCACGGTGACCATCCGCAGCCTCGAAGCCGACCAGATCCAGTCGCGCAAGCAGCGTTTCGATTTCGAGGTGCTGATCGGGTCGAGCGGTTTCAGCAACTCGCTGTCGCCCGGCATCGAGCAGAGTTTTCGCTGGGGTTCTTCAGAAGCCAAGAGGGAAGGTTCGTTCAACCTGGCCGGCGTCGCCGATCCGGCGGTGGATGCTGCGATCGATGCGATGCTGAGAGCGCGGACCAAGGAGGATTACGTCGCTGCGGTGCGCGTCCTCGACCGATTGCTCATCTCCGGCAACTATATGGTGCCGATGCAGTACAACGCGCAGCAATGGCTCGCTTACTGGAATTATCTGGACCATCCGAAAAAGACGCCCATATTCGGTTATCAATGGCCGACCTGGTGGCGCAAAGCGAACTGAGCATGATTCCGAAAAGTGGTTACCGGTTTTCTAGGACAAACGGAAAGCCGTTTTGTCCAGAGATCATGCTCAAAGATGTGTTCGCGGCAGGAGATCCGAGATGAGCGAAGACAATTCCATTACCGTCGACGTGGTTTCCGATGCCGTTTGCCCCTGGTGCTTCATCGGCCAGGAGCGGCTCGACAAGGCGATCGCCGCTGCCGGCGACATTGAGGTGCATGTGCGCTGGCGGCCGTTCCAGCTCGACCCGACCATTCCGCCAGACGGCAAGGATCGGCGTGAATACATGCTGGCCAAGTTCGGCAGCGAGGAGCGTATCCGCCAGATGCATGCGCGCATCGAGCCGCTCGGCGAAGCCGAGGGGATCAACTTCGCCTTCGACGCCATCAAGGTCGCCGCCAACACGCTGGACGCGCATCGCGTCATCCGCTGGGCCGGGGCAGCCGGCGAAGCCGTGCAGAACCGCTTGGTGCGCCGGCTGTTCCAATTGTATTTCGAGGAAGGCGCCAATGTCGGCGATCACGCGGTGCTGATCGAAGCCGCCCGCGAGGCGGGCATGGACGCTGCCGTGGTCGAAACGCTGTTGCCGACCGACGCCGACGTCGAGGCGGTGCGCACGGAAATCGCCACGGCATCGCGAATGGGTATCACCGGCGTGCCGTGCTTCCTGCTTGAAGGCAAATACGCCGTCATGGGCGCGCAGGACGCCGACACGCTGGCCGACGCCATCCGCCAGGTCGCCGCCGCAAAGGCCAAGGGCGAGCTGGAAAAGGTGGGCTAAGCCTACTTTACGTTTACCTTGGCCTTGCTGACGAAGAAGCCATGGCCGTTGCTGCCCGTGCAGGTCAGTCCCTTGGTTGACGACTGGCAGGTAAACGGCCCTTTGCTCCAGCTGTTGCCATAGGCCAGCTTGGCGACATCGCTGCAGCAGCCCTGCTCACCCGGATTCTTGATCAATGTCGCCGGCCCGTTCGGCCCGAGGATCACCGTGACGTAGCTGGGCTCGACGCGCGAACAGCTCAGTTCCGGACCGCCATCCTGCGGCTGGTAGGTGCTGGTGCCGCCCTTGGGCGTGTAAATGCAGCCGATGTTGCCGGAGGGCGTGTTGAACTCGATTTGGCCCTCGGCGCTCGCCGGAATGGTCTGGTTGCCGGCATGCGCCAGAGACAGAAAGGCAAAGAGCGACAGGATTGCTGGGGCGGCTGCGCGTGCAAGCATTGGGAGATTCCTTGTTGGAGAACCGGGTATGCATGGGTGCCGACAGTGCCGCGCAAGGTTCAACCGGCGGCGTATGAATTGTCAAATCTTGTTGAGCGACAGCTAAGCGCGCCTGGTCGAGCATGTCCGCTTCACCAGCGGCGAAACGGTGATCGACAGCTATGACGCCGCCGCCAAGACCATTTCCGGGGCACTTCTCGGCTTCGGGAAAGGATGATTCGGGCAAACCCGAAGTGATCACAGACGGCAAATTTCCGGTGGTCCCGTCAGCCCGCGGTAGGAAAACCGGCCAATCGGCAAGGTCGATCGGTTCACGAAACCGTGAATCGCGCTTCCCCAAGGGAAGCTTTTCGCACATCTCAGCGTTCTCACAAAACATTGAAACCAAACGGGATATTTGGCCTGGAGACAGCTGTCTCCACGCACCACCTGTTGCCTCAAGGCAACGGCGCGTGGGCTGCCTCACATTCGCCGCGATAAAATTAATAGAAAATGATCAATTGGTGTTACTATCCGTAACAAAACTAAAAAAGGTTTGGGCGGGATTGTGATTCAGGTCGACAGACCGCGACGTTCAATATCGGCACTTTGGAACCGCGACGCCGCCGCTGGCCCGTCGCCCCTGACGCCAGTATCGTCGATGCGGACCTTCTGGGGACTGATGCGGGCCTACTGGTTCTCGGACCGGTGGAAGGAAGCCTGGACCCTCACCATCGTCATCGCAGCCCTCACAACACTCCTCAGCAAAGCCGGGGTCTGGTTGGCCCTGATGATCGGGGAATTGACCTACTCGATCAATTACTATCATGACGCCGCCAACACCGCGCCACTCAGGACGCTGCTGACTGATGCGGGGCTCGTCGTGGCCCTGTTTGTGCTCAAGGATGCCGGCCTCGTTGGTGCGAGAAGCCTGGTGTCAAAGACTTTGCACCGCAAATGGCGCGGTTGGTTGAACAGCCAGTTCAATCAAGCGCTGCTCGATGGCAATCATAGCCATTTCCACGCCCAGCATGGTTCGGCCGGCAGCGGGGGCCCCGCGCCGGACAATATCGACCAACGTATCCAGGAATCGATCAAAGGCATGACAGGCGGCGCGATCGGCCTCGCCATGGGCGTGCTTGGCGTTGCCACGTCACTCTATTTTATCGGCGAGAACCTCATCGAGACCTCCGTGGAGGTGGCGGGGCTGGAGTTCCTCGGGAGCTATGGCAGCGCTGTCCTCGCGCTGCTCGCCATCGCCACCTACGTGCCGTTCAACACCTGGATCGCAGTAAGGCTTGGAAGAGTGCTGGAGCGGCTGAATGTGCGGCTGCAGCAGGCCGAGGGCAGCTATCGCGGCGAATTGACGACCTTTCTTCGCCGCAGTTTCCACGTCGCCGCGTCAGGCGCAGAAGACGTGCAGAAGACGGTGAACAACCGGCTCTATGGCGACATCGATCGGACCTGGGCACGGTTGAATATCGTCAACGTCTCTTACGACGCATTCGAGGCGGTCCACAATTTCATGGGCTTTCGCATCGTCGCTTATGCGCCCGGTCTGGTTTCCTTTATTCACAACAAACTCGACCTCAAAGGCTACGTGACCGGCGCCGAGATGATCAATCAGCTGATCGGCCAGTGTTCCTGGCTCATCCGCGTGATGCCCGACATCGCGACCTTGCGCGCCAACAGCCAGCGCGTCACCGAATTGGCGAACGCCATCGAGAACGTCCAGCAGCCGCAGGAGTTCTACGGCCAGACCGGCCGCTCCGACTTCCACTATGCCAGCCAGAACCCGGTCTTCGGCCTGACTATCCAGAAGCTCGAACTGGCGCATCAGGGCGAAGATGCCACGCCGTTCCTGAGTGCTGCCAATCTGCGCTTCCGGCGTGGCGAGTGGACGTTCCTCAAGGGCGAGTCCGGCTGCGGCAAGACTTCGCTGATCAAGGCGATCAACGGCCTGTGGCCCTATGGCCGTGGCACCATCGTCTTCCCCGACGGCGTGAAGAGTTTCTATGCCGCCCAGGAGGTCAAGCTGCAGCAGGTGTCACTGAAGCAGCTGGTGTGTCTGCCCGGCTCCGAGCAGGACTATGGCGATGCGCAGGTGGCGTCTGCCCTGCACAAGGCCGGCCTTGGCGACTTCATCGAACACATGGCCGACGAAAGCCGCGAGGGAAAGATCTGGGATCAGATGCTTTCCGGCGGCCAGAAGCAGAAGCTGGTGGTGGCTCGCATCGTGCTGCAGCAGCCTGGGCTTCTGTTCCTCGACGAAGCGACCGGCGCGCTCGATCCGGATGGCAAGATCGCTTTCCACCAGTCGATCAAGGACAACTGTCCCGATGTCACGGTGATCAGCATCATGCACGAGGCGATTGCGCCACGATCAGCCACGGGCGAGGAATTCTACCACAGCGTGGTTGCGATCGCCGACGGTGTCGCCACCAAGAAGCCGCTTGCTCCGAACCTGCCGCGCGAACTCACCACCATCCTTACGCAGCCGCGACCGGTCGAAGACAAATGGCTGCGCTTCTCGCGCCGGCTGAAGCAGAAATAGCAACAACACCAAACTCTTGCCGGGCCGCAACAGTGCGGCAACGACGGCGGTTGATCACAGTCTCGCGATTGGGCCTGTTCCCGGCAGTTTTCCGCCGTTCCTGCGATTGACTCGCCAAAATGCGCTCCTATGTTGCGCCCGGCTTGCAGCATTCCAAATCGAACCCGCAAGCAGAAAGGTCACCGCGCCATGCCTGGCGACAGTCACAGTCGAACGCAACCGCCGTCCGCCTAGACGTGACCTGATGGCTCACGTCCTGCCGGACGGCAAGGAGTGAGCCATGAACGAATTTTCCCCCGTCGTAGCGGGCGACGATGCCGTCGCGATCGCCCGTATCCTTGCCAATGATCACGTCGCCGATGTCGTCGAGGCCCTGAACCGGGAACCTCGCGAAACCGCGATCGAACTGCTTTGCGAAGTGCCGTTCGAGCGGCTGGTCGAGATCTTCGACCAACCGGAACTCGACGGTGCGTCCGAACTGGCCGAGGCACTGCCGCGCGCCAAGGCGTGCAAGCTCCTCACCGCCATGTCGGTCGACCGCGCCGCCGATATCCTGCGCGAGCTGGACGAGCCGGCGCGTTCCGAGCTGCTCGGCGGGCTGGCACCGCCGCTGCGGGCGACGCTGCTTTCCATTCTCGGCTACCCCGAAGGCAGCGCCGCCTCGATCATGACGACCGAGTTCGTCAGCGTGCCTTCGGATTGGACCGTCGGCCGCACGCTGGACTACATCCGCAAGGTCGAGCGGACCCGCGAGACCGTCTACGCCATCTACATCGTTGATCCCGACACGCATGTACTGGTCCGGTCGACCGGCCTACGCCGGCTGATCACCGGCGAGCCGGACGATCCGATCCTGTCGGTGGCGCCGGACCGCGTGCCGGTGACCGTGACGCCGCTGACCGATCGCGAGACCCTGGCGCAGAGGATCTCCAAATACGATCTGCTCGCGGTTCCCGTCGTCGACCACGGCAAGATCCTCGGCATTGTCACCATCGACGACATCATCGACACCATGATCGAGGAGACAACCGAGGACGTGCACCGTTTCGGCGGCATGGAGGCACTGGACGAGCCCTACATGAAGATGAGCTTCCTCGCCATGATCAAGAAGCGTGGCGGTTGGCTGTGCGCGCTGTTCATCTCGGAGATGCTGACCGCCAATGCCATGCAAAGCTATGAGGGTGAACTGGAAAAGGCGATCGTGCTCACTTTGTTCATCCCGCTGATCATGAGCTCAGGTGGCAATTCCGGCTCGCAGGCAACCTCGCTCGTCATCCGCGCGCTGGCATTGCGCGAGATCGGTCTTCGCGACTGGTGGCGGGTGGCGCTGCGCGAACTGCCCACCGGCCTCGTGCTCGGCGGCATGCTTGGCGTGGTCGGCGTCTGCCGCATCGCGCTGTGGCAATATATGGGCTTCTACGACTATGGGCCGCATTGGCCGCTGATCGCGGCGACCGTCGGGGCTGCACTCGTCGGCATCGTCACCTTCGGCTCGCTGTCGGGATCGATGCTGCCCTTCGCGCTGAAACGGATCGGCTTCGATCCGGCGAGCGCGTCGGCGCCGTTCGTCGCGACACTGGTCGATGTCACCGGCCTGGTGATCTATTTCTCGGTGGCGCTGGTCATCCTGCGCGGCGCCCTGCTGTAGCAGCCGCTAAACATCCTGCCGCCGGCAATGACCGGCGGCGGGTTCGCCTTGCCCAGGCTTCAGGCCTGCCGGCCGTAGATGGCGTCGCGCAATGCGTCGGGGAAAGCGCCCATCATCCCGGCAATGGCCGTGTTCGTCAGCGCCACCACCGTCAGGTCCAGCGTCGGGTCGACGAACCAGGAATGACCGTAGACGCCGCCCCACCGCCACGTGCCGACGGTCTGCGGCGTGTTTGCCGCCACGGGATCGCGCAGGACGCCGAAGCCGAGACCCCAACCCCAGCCGGGCATCGTGGTTTCGAGACCGCCAATGGCGTCGGTCCTCATCGCCGTGGCCGTTTCGGGGCGGACCACCGTGCCGCCGCCGCTGCGCAGCGCTTCAAGCAGCTTCATAACATCGCCGGCCGTGCCGTTCATGCCGGTGCCGCCGGAGGCAAACGATGCGGCATCGAAGGTACGGCCAGGCGTGAACGAGATGGCGCCGTCGCCGAAGGGCACCAGATGATGCTCGCCCATAGCGACAGCCTTGCCGGGACCGTCCGCATAAGGCGTCACCAGCCGAGCCCGGTCACGGACGCCAAAGGCCGTGTCGCGCATGCCGAGCGGCTGCACCACCAGGCGATCGACAAGATCCGGCAGAGTGGCGCCGGTGGCCCTCGCCAGCGCCTCGCCCAGCACATCCATCGCTACCGAATAACCCCAGTTGGTTCCCGGCTTGTAGGACAACGGCACCGAGGCGATGCGCCTGAGGTTCTCAGCCATGGACAGGCCGGGCTGGTCGAGGCCGTCGGAGATCCCGGCACGGTGATAAGGCCCGCCGGTTGCCTGGCGGAAGCCGTAATCGAGACCGGCCGTATGGGTCAGCAGCTGGCGGATGGTGATGACGGGCTCGCCGCCGTCCGCCAGCTTCGGTCTGAATTCCGGGATGAATCTGGTCACCGGATCGGCAAGACTGATCACGCCAGCCTCGACAAGCGCCAGGGTCGCGGTGGCGACGATCGGCTTGGTCACCGATGCCAGCCGGAAGATTACGTCAGCCGTCATTGGTTTTTTCGCTTCGCGGTCGGCGAGACCAGCGGCGCGGCCGTAGAGGATTTCACCGCGGCAGGAGACGAGGATCACCGCGCCGACGACGCGCTGCTCCTCGACGGCCCGGTCGACGACCTCATCGAGGCGCCGGCCAAAATTGTCGTCGAGCGGCGCGGCGGTTACGGGCATAGATCGCTCCTCATCGCTCCTCGAGGAATGATAACGGGCGTCAATCGACGCGCACGCCGTCCTTCACGCGGTAGCTCGGCTTGTACATGGTGACCAGTTCTTCCGCCGCTGTCGGGTGGACGGCCATGGTGCGGTCGAAATCGTCCTTGGTGACGCCGGCCTTCAGCGGAATGCCGAGCAGCTGCGCCATCTCGCCGGCGTCCGGTCCCAGAATGTGGGCGCCGAGCACTTTTCGCGTGGCGCCGTCGACCACCAGCTTCGTCAGCATCTTTTCGTCGCGGCCCGACAGCGTATGCCGCATCGGCCGGAACGTGGCGCGGTAGATCTCGATGTCGGAGTAGCGCTTGACGGCATCGTCCTCGGACAGGCCGACAGTGCCGATCTCCGGCTGTGAAAACACGGCGGTCGGGATCGTGTCGTGGTCGGGCGCCGTCGGGTTTCCCTTGAAGGCGGTCTCGATGAAGCACATCGCTTCGTGGATCGCCACTGGCGTCAACTGCACACGGTTGGTGACGTCGCCGATCGCCCAGATGTTGTCGATGTTGGTGCGGGAATACTGGTCGACAACGATGGCGCCGGTCTTGCCGAGCTCGATGCCGACGCCTTCCAGGCCCATATTCTCGGTGTTGGGGATGCGGCCGATGGCGAGCATGACCTGGTCGACCGTCAACACCTTGCCGCCGGTGACCAGCGCGTCCAGCCTCCCATCCGGCCGCTTGCGCACCCATTCCGACACGGCGTGGCAGAGGATCTTTATCCCCTTCTTTTCCATGGTCTCGTGCAGCATGCGCCGCAGGTCCATGTCGAAGCGCGACAGGATCTCCTTGCCGCGGTAGACCAGCGTGGTGTCGACGCCCAAACCATGGAAGATGTTGGCGAATTCGACGGCGATGTAGCCGCCGCCCTCGATCATGATCGACTTCGGCAGCCGCTTGAGGTCGAAGACCTCGTTGGAAAAGATGCAATGCTCATGGCCGGGAAGTGCTGGATGCGGTGCCGGCCGTCCGCCGGTGGCGATCAGGATCTGGTCGGCGGTGACGGTGCGGTCGTCGCCCAAGAGATGCACGACATGCGGATCGACCAGCATGGCGCGCGAGTGGAACGTCTCGCCGCCGGCGCCCTGCACGTTCTTCTCGTAGATAGCCTCCAGCCGGGCGATCTCGCGATCCTTGTTGGCGACCAGCGTCGGCCAGTCGAAGCTCGCTTCCGGCACCGTCCAGCCATAGCCGGCGGCATCAGTGAAATGCTCGGGAAATTGCGAGGCGTAGACGTAGAGCTTTTTCGGCACGCAGCCGCGGATAACGCACGTGCCGCCATAGCGGTATTCCTCGGCGATACCGACGCGCTTGCCGAGTGCGGCCGCCACACGCGCCGCCCTCACCCCGCCGGAGCCGCCGCCGATGACGAAGAGGTCGTAGTCGTAACCGGCCATGCTGCCGCTCCTTGCCTCAAGAAATGTTTGAGACAGGTAGGCTGCATGAGGCCAAAAGAAAAGCCCGGTTTGCACCGGGCTTTCTTGGTCCAGCGGCGAGGACGCCGGTGGCGAAATCGATGACTTAGTTCTTCGGTGCTTCCGGCTGGTCGCCGTCAGCGGGTGCGGCGCCGTCAGCAGGTGCCGCGCCATCAGCCGGGGCGGCACCATCAGCCGGGGCAGCGCCGTCGGCGGGTGCCGCGGGAGCCTTGGCCTTCGCGGCCGCGGCCAGCGTCTCGCCGACCTGCTGGGCGAGATCGCGCGCCAGGCCATTCTGCCAGATGTCGGCCGCCTTGACCAAATCGCGCGTCACCGTCGGGCCGCTGTCGAGCAGCTTCTTGCCGGCCTCGGAATTGTAGAAGGCAGCGATGTCGGTGAGGTCCTTTTCGGAGAACACCTTGGCATAGGCCAGTGCTGCCTCCTTCTCCAGGTCGGCACGGCGTGAGGCCAGCGCCAGCGCCTTCTCGCTGATGGTCTTGCCGATCAGCTCCTGCATGTCGGGGTTCTTCTGGATAAGCTGCTGCTCTAGCGCGGCAGCCGCCTGCGGCAGGATGTTGTCGAACGGGTCGGTCGCGTGGATGGCAGCGACCGCGGCGCGCGCCGCCTTCAGGTGCGATTCGGTGACATCCTGCGAAAACGCCGGCGCGGAAAACGCCAGGACAGCCGAAGCCGCCACGATGGCGGAGAATTGGCGAACCCGTTTATGCAACATCATGGTCGGTAGAACTCCCTGGTTTTCGGGCGGCATGGACGGTTTGGATGCCGTCGCCGCCGGCGATGATGGCCGCTGACGCCAGCCCGATGAAAAGACCATGCTCGACCACGCCGGGGATGGCATGGAGAGCATTCGAAAGCGCTCTTGTATCCGGAATGCGGCCAAAAGATGCATCGAGGATAAAATGGCCGCCGTCTGTAACAAAAGGCTGGCTCCCCGTCATCCTCAATGTAATAGGCCCGGAAAGGCCGAGACTTTTGGCCGCTGCCGCGACCGCGATTTCGGTGGCGCGCAGGCCGAATTGATTGACTTCGATCGGCAGCGGAAAGCGGCCGAGCGTCTCGACCATCTTCGACTTGTCGGCAATGACGACCATGCGCCCGGAGGCCGCCGCGACGATCTTCTCGCGCAGCAGCGCGCCGCCACCACCCTTGATCAGCGTCAGCGCCGGATCGACCTCGTCGGCGCCATCGACAGTGAGATCGAGCTCGGGCGTTTCCTCCAGTGTCGACAGCGGCACGCCGAGTTCGCGGCAGAGGGCCGCGGTGCGCTCCGACGTCGGTACGCCGATGACGGTCATGCCGGTGGCGACCTTCTCGGCCAGCAGCCGCACGAACTCTTCCGCCGTGGTGCCGGTGCCGATGCCGAGCCGCATGCCGTCGCTGACATGGGCAAGTGCTGCCCGCGCGGCCTCGACCTTCAACTGCCTCGCATCCATGCTGCTGCCCCGGAACCTTGTGTCTCGGGCTCCTAACATTTTTGCCAGTCTGGTCAAAGCCCTTGGCGGCAGCGGAACGCCTGGCGATGCGCAGGGTGAGATGCGCGGGCCTTCCGTAGGAATATTTTCTTGGATGCCGTTGCCCGATGGCGGCAGGTATGCTACATTTCCGTTCAGAGTGCTGATTTGCGTCAACGACCCGCCGCCGAGGCGGGTTTTCATTTCTGGCGGCTCGCCACGCCTGCTTGCCTCGACGTGCTTGCCAGCCCGCTTGCCTCGACGCGCCGCAGCGGCTATCGCCTGCCGACAAAACAATCGCCACAGGACAGGCCATGACCAGACCGATCATCGTGTTCGACCTCGACGGGACGCTGGTCGACACGGCGCCGGACCTGCTCGACAGCCTCAACCACAGCCTTGCCGCCAGCGAGCTCGCCGCTGTCGACGAGGCCGGCTTCCGGCGCTTTGTCGGCCAAGGCGGACGGGTGATGATCGAGCGCGCGCATACCGCGCAGCAGAGGTCGCTGGCAGTGGAAGAGCACGACCGGCTGCTGAAGCTGTTTCTCGATCACTACACGCTCAACATCCCCGGCAAATCGCGCCCCTACCCAGGCGTGGTCGAAGCGATCGCCCGCTTCGAGAAGGCCGGCTATCTGCTCGCCATCTGCACCAACAAATATGAGGGCAATTCGAAAGCGCTGATCGAAGCGCTCGGCCTGTCAAAACATTTTGCCGCGATCGCCGGCCAGGACACGTTCGCCTTCCGCAAGCCCGACCCTCGGCATCTGACCGAAACCATCAAGTTGGCCGGCGGCGATCCGCATCGCGCGCTGATGGTCGGCGATTCGCAGACCGACATCGACACCGCCAAGGCCGCCGGCATTCCGGTGGTCGCCGTCGATTTCGGCTATACCGACCGGCATGTCAGAGAGTTCGAGCCGTCGGCTGTCATTTCGCATTTCGACGCGCTGACGCTCGACCTGGCGGAACGGCTGATTGCAGCGGTAAGCGGCTGAGAGAAACGGGCGATTGCGCCGCTGCCCTGCCCTCGCCTATTTCCGGCACAGAAGGCCAGCGCATCGCCTTGACTTCAACGGCCTGCCTCCCTTATATCGCGGCTCGCTTGGCCTTCGGGCAACGAGCGGGCGATTAGCTCAGCGGGAGAGCACACCCTTCACACGGGTGGGGTCGCAGGTTCAATCCCTGCATCGCCCACCATTTTTTCGTGGAAATCCCATCATATTTGCTCTTCGGCGAGGTTGTCGGCTTCGGCCACTCGGGACCGGATACTCAATACCGTGGCCTTTTGTCGAATACCACGACCAGCCTCCCTCCAACATGTTGGCAGCGTTTGCAGACAAGCTTCGACGCCAGCCGCTTTTCGGTGATGAAATCGTAGTGCGTGCCGTAGGTCTCGATTAGATCATCGAGATCGAGCGAGCGTAGATGACCGCATCGGGGATTGCCGCAATATACGCTGAGGCCCATGCCTTGATCGCGAAGCTCGCCAAGCTTTGCGGGCTGAGCGATCGACAGAACAATGGCTGCCGGGTCCGCCGGATTTGCCACCACCACGAGGATAGGTCTTCGAACCGCTGCCCGATCAATGGCTCCGATTGCCTGAACCGCCTTATCTTGGGCGACGCCGATGAGGGAATCGATCTCTTCCATCGCCGCAGTATGGCCGCAGACAAACAGGGCCCTTCGCAGCACGTGCAGCGCATCTCTCGTTTCGCAAAGTGTCGTCCGGAGGGTGAGAGGCATTTCGCGCTCAATTCTTCATGTAGCTGTCGGGAAGACATTCGGCTTCAAGTGCCGCTGCTATGAAGGCTCGGTGAACGTCCCTTGTGCTGCAGCACCCCGTCCGTTCCCCCACCAAGGCAGCAAGCGCGGCCAGAAACAGTGGGCCATCGGATGGCCAGTCGTTCGCCAAAGCGTCGGCCATTTGAGGCAGCGTAGCAAGGACTGAGATCGTGCCGTCCCTGCGCGCGATCGGGATCCCCGAAAACATGTTAGGCTGGCTGTTTGTCACTGCATAGCTCCCGCTGGGGCGGGAGAATGTTATGCTCTCTCAAGCACCAGCGCCCGTACAATGGCTGATGACAAAGCTATTTGAGCACTTAAATAAGTCCATGTCCATTAACTATGACGTACAAGACGAGCGATATTCGAAAATTAATATCAGGTCGAATTTACTTGATCTGGCGTCTGCTCGCGTCGAGTGACTCGGCTCATCGCTCCAGCATCGGAGAAAACCGCGCAAGCGGTATCTATCACTGCGGCACGAGGCTTGAGTCTGGACTGCCTCAGCAACTACAACTCGCCCCCTCGCCACCAAAAGTCTTCTGGGCGATATTCAGGGCGCTTGAGTAGCTCGTATAGCTCTGGAACTGGCAGACATTGGAGCCGCGGCGCACTTTCATCTGTTCGAGATCCCAGAACGAGACTTCGATGCGGTCGTCGGCGCAATAGACCGTGTATTTTTCAGGCTCCGGCGCGCGCCTTCTCAAGCGGGATGGAGACGGCGGAAATGGAAAGTACGGAAAGTGCAAGCATGACGGCGTGACGCGTGCGCATGGA
This sequence comes from Mesorhizobium sp. P2_D6, assembly GCF_056404315.1. Taxonomy (NCBI): domain Bacteria; kingdom Pseudomonadati; phylum Pseudomonadota; class Alphaproteobacteria; order Hyphomicrobiales; family Phyllobacteriaceae; genus Mesorhizobium; species Mesorhizobium sp. P2_D6. The sequence goes on from NZ_JBFUEG010000003.1 coordinate 71,123, forward strand.
AAAGCCCCCGAAATGAGCCAACGCATAGTTGCGACCGTCGCAGTCAGCAGCCGCATCGCGGCTTTTTTGCGCACCATCGTCGTTCGGCTTTCGCCGCCCCTATGGCCCGATAAAGATCATCAGCATCCTGCCGCCAATCAAGGGCGATGCCCGGACGGTCACTGGTTGGCCGGCGGCGGCGAGGTCGGCGGCCAAAAGTTCGGCAGCGTCGTGTGCGGCGTCGAGGTCGGGCCTGTAGAGAACCTGGTTCTTGCCTGCCGCGCTTTTCACCTGTTCTTCGCCGGACATGGCCCAGCCCAATGCGCGCAACTTGGCGGAGAGCGCCTGGACATCCTCCTGCGCCACGCCGGCGAACTCGACGTAGACGTTCTGCGCACTCTTCTGCATACTCAGCCGATCCCTCAACACGCCGAGCACCTCGCGATCCTGATCGTCGATAATGGTCTGGCCGCCGGCCGCGGATGTTTCGAGATCGGCGACGGCCCGGCGCGCCCCGGCGAACACAGGCAGCCAGTCCGGGCGGCTCCACAAGTCGGCCGGAACCCCGAGCAAGGCTTCAAGCACGTTGCGGCGCCCGGCAGGCGTCAGTCCGGTCATGCTTTGGAGACCGGCCATCTTGACAAGAGCCGCCACGATCTTGCGCCGTTCGGGCACCGGCAGGTCCGGATTGCCGAGGACGGCGGTCAATTCACCAAGCAGTGCATCATTTGCACTGCCGAGCAACTTGACGCGCCCCGCCAGTTCGTCGGCCACGGTTCCATTCGGGCCAGGATTCTTCATGGAATCCACCCATTCGATGACCGTGCCAAAATACAGGCCGGTGGTTTTTTCGAGATCCGCAACCGAGATTCGGTTACTGTTGGGATCAAACTCACCCGTAGCATCGCGCGGAACAAGGAACGCATCGACGACATATTCCGGGTCCCTCACCTCTCCCTTCTCGACCGCCGGTACGGAAGAGACAGCGAGCTTCCAATAGGCATAGGGTGTTGGCACGTCGCCGACCGGCTGGTCAGCGGGGCGGAAGACAGGACCGGTGAAGATGGTAACCCGGTTAGCCAGAGGATTGTGCTGCGAGCGCACCCAGTTTTCGAGTGGCAGCCAGATATCGCCATTAAGTTCTCGCGGCTGCGGCATCGTGTTGGGCAGGACATAGGCGTACTGCGCAAGTTTGAGCGCCGCCGTTGCGGGATCGCCTGTGAATTCAGGGCCCCAGGCGATGTCGCTGGCGTTCGCCAGGCGAGCCGGCAACAAGCGTTGATGATACCAGCTGCGATCCGGCTGCGCATCGCGTGGCAGGCGGCCATCATACCGCAATCCGCCGCCGGTGACCTGCAGGGTCATCCTTTGCGACCGGTCCAGATTGACCGCTGAATAGATGGCCATGCGGTGGCTTCGGCCCATGACGAGCGAGTAGTTGATGTAGTCCAGCGGTGTCGCCACGGCGTCGCTTGCCAGATCACCGGTCAGCCTGGGCAAGCCGATCGTGGCCTGGATAAAATCTACCTTATATCCTGTGAGACTATTGGGCTGCTTGTCTGTATCCTTGCCGAGAAGTGGTTGAAGCGCGTTCCGCGCCGCTTCCGGCAACTCACTGAGCTTTACTTGGCCGCTCTTGACCCGGTCGGCCAGTTCGAGAAGCACCGCCGGCCGCAAATCGCCCGTCAACTCATCCAGGGCCATGCCGCCGCCTTTGATCTGATCGGCTAGGAATACGATCGCTGATCTCAAGGTGGTCTGCTGGGTTTGCTGATCGGCGAGCGCCTTGCCGGCGTCGTCCGCCTTCTTCTGAGCAGCGTCAAGCGCAGCTTCGGCCTGTTTGCGTGCTCTTTTTGCGTCCGCGAGGGCAGCACTAATATGTTTGTTCAGCTCCGCGACCTCACTCGCCGCCGTCTCGGCCTTGAACTGCTCCCGCTCGGCATTGGAGCGCTCTACAACGGCTTCATTCCTCTGATAAAGAGCGAATATGGTCGTTGCCGCGAGGATCAAGGCCGCGGTGGCAAACAGCGCGATCAATATGTTCTTGCTGCGATCGCGCTGCTTCTGGCTGTCCGTCTCCGCCTTGGCGCTTTCCTCAACGAACTCGGCAATGTCAGGCCCCTGCGGAAGCTCCGCCGCCTCCTTCAGCGCTTCGCCACGCAGGAGATAGCCGGCGTAGCCGGTGTTCTTCCATTGCCGGGCCTGGGCGGCCACGCGGATGCGAAAGCGCTCGGTCAGCTCGTCCGAACTCAGTTCGTCGTCCGAAGCGAAGCCGTCGCCGGATTCGGCACTGTCCTTGGTCGCGACGGCCACCGATTCAGGAACGGCAATGGCGACCGCTCCGGGATCATCGATTTCACGCGATGCGGGTTCGGAGTCGACTGCGACGGCGACCGGTTCGGCCGTTTCGAGGCCGCCTGCGAAGGCAGCGAGACGCGCCGGACTGACATCGCCGGAGGTGATGCCGGGGCGCGTGACCAATTCTGCCGACCAATAGTCGAGGATGCGCTGCGCCGCGCGGCGGTCGGATTCGCGCGCAATGGTGCTGCCCGCACGCCGCGCCCTGGCCAGGAAGTCGCGGATGGTCCGGGCATCGGGAGCCGTATTGTCGATGCTGGCTTCCGTCGTTTCGGCGCCGGCCTTGTCGCTGCGCTTCATTGAGGGATCGCCCGCTTCGTTGGCGCTGGCGATGCGCATCAGCTCGAGATGCGCGATACGGATGTCGCTCAGCGAGACAAACTCGGCCGAGGTTTCGGTGCCTGCCACTGTTTCTTCGCTCATGACCCAAGGTCCTCAATGATCTTGTGCAAAGGCGTGCTGACGCGGACGATCGAGGCGCATTCCGTTTTCAGCGCCAGATCGACCTGAACGAAGCGTTGCTGGGCCTCGTCCCGATAGGCTTCGAAGGCAAGGATGAAGGCGGTGTCGACGGTCTCGCGCGACAGCTGGTCGTTGACGTCGGTGGAGTAGTCGGCGAGCGTCGTTCGCCAGGCTGCATTGGGATCGAGATCGGCAAGAACCTTGACCTTCACTTCCAGGTTTCGCCACAGCGGCGAAAACTGGAACGGCAGCGACTTGTCCGCCGCAGCCCCCCCTTCTATCGGCTCGATCATGTCGGTGAGGCTGGCCAGCTTGTTGTCGACGTCCTGCCAGAGCTTGTGCTCGACGACGCGCGCATAGATGGTCGACGACAGCACCATGATCGCGTCATGCGCGGCCTTTATCAAAGGAACATCCGGGTCGCCTGCTGGAAGTTTGCCGGCTATCGTGTCGAGACCGGTGGCCAGAAGTCCGAAAGGCAGATTCTTCGCGGTGACGAAAATCTGCTGGTTGAGCCGCGAAGGCACGACGCGCAGCACGGTGCGTACGTCGAACAGGGCGTCGTAGGCGTCAGGGGACTTGTCATCGATTGCGCCCTGCAACTTGCTCGCCGCCGCCTTCAAATCGTCGAGCCATGCCTGCTCGATATCGTGAAGCGCCGGCCCTGCCGGCAAAGCGGTGACCGACTCTCCGATCGAGACACAAAAGAGCTTCAATATTTTGAGGAAGTTGCGCAGGACGCGGACCTGTTCGAGGGAGGCGCCCATGTCGCGCGCGGCGATCAGCAGGGTCTGGAAGCTGCCGATGCCATATTGGAAGCTCTGCAGGTGGTCATGCAGATCCTTGTAGGTCTTGAGGACATCGATCTGGCTGGTGACGGTGGTGAGGCCATCGCCAGCGGCGAGTTGCGCCTGAATGTCCTTGGGCTGCTGGTTGACGGCGTTGAAGCCTGCAAGCGCGGTGTTGACCCGGTCGTCGGTCGTCAGGCCGGGCAACTCGGCCGTCGGTTTCTGGCCTGCGGCGAGTTCGTCCAGATAGGTCTTGAACAGGGCCGCGCACTGCGGATTTTGCGCCACGACGGCAGTCATAAGCGCCTGCGACAGTTTGTTGGTCAACGCATAGTCAAGGATGTTGAACCAGACTGTAAGCGCAGCCCCCTGGAGATTGATGGCGCCAGCGACGATCCCAGCGTCCTTGGTTACCTGCAACCAATCGGGAGGCAATGGGTAGAGATCAGCCAGTTGAAGCCTGAGGTCGAAATAGGCGCTGATCTCTGAACTCCCTGGTGTTTGGTGTGGCGTTATAAACCGTCACATCTGAAAAAATTTACATGCTGTATTCCCAAATCGCCGCGCATCGCGCCGCGCCATTGGTCTGCATAGCTCACCATCTAAACAGGCTTGGCGAGGTCCTGGATGATGTTGTCGATCGCAATGCCCTCGTTGCGATAATATGTGCTTTTGGTAGCCGCGTTGGGCTCGGTGAGCCAGCCCCCGCTGTGATGGAGCGCAATGAGGTTCCAATCCGTATCGAAGACTGGCGAGCCCGAAGAGCCGGGGAGCGTGTCGGTGAGATACTGGACGCGACCGCCGCCGACGAAGGCCACGACATTGGCGACGAACGAGATCTGCTTTTGCGCGCCGCCGGGGTGCTGGATGATGTTGACATGGTCGCCGACCTTGACGGTCGTGGGTTTCAATTCCAGCTCGCCCCATTTGGAAGCATCGCCCTTGATGCGGACAGCCGACCAGTCATTGTCCTTGGAGGTGCGAAGCGGCACCGCAGTGTCGATGTCGAATTGGTCGAGCGGCGCGTCAAGCCCGGCAATTGTGCGCTGATAGTTGAACTGGACCACAGTGCCCACCAGGGAAGCATCGTCAGGCAACACGTGATTGTTGGTGATCAGGATCCCGCCGGTGGTCATGAACCCGGTGCCGGAGCTGCCATCCGGACGCTTGATGCGCACGACCGATCTTGCCCTGATGAGACCGAGCTCGAGATAGCTGATCGGCACAAGCGTGCTCTTGTCGCCAAGAATTTTTTCAAGCTGGGCCGGCGCCGTCGCGCCACCCCAATTGGCAGTGGGAGGTCCTTCGACCGGCGGTGGCGGAGCGTGCTGCTTTGCCTGCTGCAATGCCTCATCGCCAGGATTTTCATCCAGCGCAAAGGCGACAAGATCGTCGGCTTTCGTTTCTTGTTTTGCGCGCTGGACAATGGCGAACCAGTTGTTGATCGCCTTGTTGTCAAAGGCGATCTGCGCCGTCGACAGCCCAACGCCCTTGGCAACACGCACGCCGTCGCCGATCATCGGGTAGAGGTTGGCGAGGATCCGGTTGAGGCTGGTCAGTTCGGATTGCGTCCATTCGGTCATTGGACGTCACTAGCCCTTCTTCTTTCGCTTCCGTGACCCGGCCCGCATGGCAATCTCCGTGCCGCGCACCGTGTCGTACTGATCGGCGTCGATCAGCGATTGGTCGAAGCTGACGCCGGTCATTTCGGAGATTTCGGTCAGCGGGTACATGGCGCCGATGAATTCTTCGGCGACAGTGAACTCCAGCTCCGTGTCGGTGAGGTCCTGTTCGAGCACAAAGCCGTAGCTGGCGAGGCCGTCATTGACGCGGGCCACGACCACCTTCCAAAAGCGGCGCGGCACGAGCGCGCGAAGACTGGTGCCCTTGGAGCCCTTGCCGGCGAATGTGCGGTCGTCATCGGCGAGAACCGGGCCGGCGAAGACACAAAGCCGCTCGCTCGCCGCCTCGGACAGGACGTGGTTCTCGAGGTCACCCCAGTTCTTCTCGCCGCTGTCGGAGCGGTTGTAGCCTTCGACCTGGGGCGAGCAGTTGGTGACATGGAAGGAGCAGACATTGCCCCTCAGCAGAAGTTCGAAGGTGCTGCCCCAGGCCACGTCGTCGCGCCTGACGATATGGCCCTTGTCGAAAGCGCCCTGATCCTTGACATAGAAGACGTCGGGGATCTGGTACTTGTCGTCGAGCCGCAGATCCGGGAACCAGCGCTCGCTGAACAGGCCGCCGCGCGAATAGTTGCGGCCCTTTTCCGGCTCGCGCAGATTGCTCTCCTCGGTGACGTTGGAGGCGGTGAACAGGGCCAGCCGCCGCTTGGCGTGCATCTTGAGCGAGAAGTTCTGGTAGTCGAGCCGCGTGCCGCCGGCCTTGAGCGGCGCCAGAACAGAAGGGTCGGTGGCCTCCGGCATCGGCACCACGACCGGCGCGAGCTTGGTGCCGCCGGAGAGGAATTTTTCGTCGTAACCCTCATAGGCGGCATAGTCGGCGACCGATTTGGGAACGAACGCGCCGCCGGGGGGCGTCGGTTTGGTCGCTTCGAGCTCTACCGATTCCGTGACCGCCTCATGGGCAGGCGTTGCGCCGAGCGAGACGGTGATGCGCAACGGCACTTCGAAGGTGACGCTGCCGCCGGGCGACATGACGACGCCTCCGGATGAAGGCGTCTGGGTGATGACGCCCGGGATCCGCTTTACGCCGCCGACCTCGACCAGGTTTACCCCTTCGGCCGGCGACGCATTGTCGGCCTTGTTCCACCAGGCGCCCCAATCGTTGGGGCCGCCGCTGGCGGCGCTGGCGAAGTTGAGGCCAAGGTCGACGACACGCTGGTCTTTGGCCAGCGCGCCGGTGGGCACGGCGTAGTTGCGCTCGAGATAGCGGCCGGCGAAATGCAGCGCCACGACCTCGCCGGTGGCGAGGTTGATCATGGCGGTACCGGAGTTGCCGCCAGTCGTCGAACAATCATGTGTGGCCGCGTTGACGATCTTGCCGAAACTCTCGGTGCCGAAGCCACCCTGCAGCATGCCCGGCTGCAGGCGCTTGACCTGGAAGCGGTTGCGCATGAGGTCGTTCTGGACATCGACCGCGTTGCGGTTGTCGAACGCCGGATAGCCGATGGCGACAACTTCCTGACGCAGCATGTCGCGCGCGTCGGCGACGGCGAGCGACAGCGGCTTGATGTTGTCGGGCAGGCCCTCGACTTCGAGGATCGCCGTGTCCCAATAGGGATGGATCATCCGGACATTGTGGATCTTGAAGACGTTTCCTGCTGCCGAATCGCGCTTGAAGTCGATGCCGGCGGCACGGCCGTTGATGAACTGCAGATTGCGGTCACCGAGGCCTGCGGCGAATATCTGCGCAACATGACGGTTGGTCATCAAGAGGTTGCGCCCGACGACAAAGCCGGTGCCGCCATAGGGGATGTTTGTGTTCCACAACAGTTCGATGCGCCCGATCGCCGGCAGGGCGGCTTCGATGCGCTGCTTCAATGCGGCCTCGCTGGTCAGCTTCGTCCACAGCGAGTGACCTGGTGTCGGAGCCCCGTCGAAAGTCAGCGTCGTAAAGGTGCCGTCCTTGATGTCGTAGACAGGCCGCAACTCCGGGATGATTATGGCTTCCAGATCGGAAAGCTGATCGGGCGCGACTTCGGCCCCTCGCGCCAGATTTTCCGCACCCGCACGCGCAGATTCAAACGCCGCTTCCGTCTTGCCGCCGTCCGTGGGCGCAAGCGATTCCAAGGCGCCACCGGCCATCGTCTCCATGTTTGCGAGGACCGATTCAGTCCCCTCGCCCCCGGTGACGAGATCGAGATATTGACGGATACGCTGCTCTCTGCTGACCGGCATGGTCGCCCCTCGCCCAAAGGTTCTGCCAAAGTAAAGAACTGTATTGCCCCATTTTAGACTGGCGCAATTCTGGCTGGCACGCAAGGAAACAAATCAACGCGCGTCTAATATGACTGAGGCGTGACGCTGGCATGTCTCTTCGCCCGCAGTCGCTCGCGCAATGTATGACGCTCGCATTATTTTAGCCCCGCCGTATGTGATCTCGATCACAGACGCTCACGCTGTTTGCGCCCACCAATCGCAGCGGCGGAAACAGGCATTGCGGCTCATGCTGCCTTTTCGCGATTTCGACAGTTCTGCAAGGATTAGCAGGCACCAGGAATTTTCATCACCTAACTCTTTTCATCAGTTGCCGTCTGCACGCCTCCGGCACCTCCCGCCGGGCGTGCAGACGGCTTTCCGCCTGGCGCAGGCCAGCATTGGGCGCAACAACCGCTCAACGCCTTTAGAAGGCGTAATGGCAAAGGGATGAACACCGGGCTTTGATGCGGTGCACTCTTGCCGTAAACTTTGCTGATTGCGGCAATTGGGAAGTTCAACATGGCTTTTGGCGGCGCGAACGACAGAAACGATCTGCCGCGCCTGGCGCGCATCGATCCAAAGCTGTTCGATATTCTTTTCAGCGGTTGCAAGGTCGAGCGCTACGCCGCAGGCCAGCATCTGTTCGTCCAGGAAGATGCCGCCGACCGCATCTATGGGGTGATGAGCGGCACGGTGGAAATCTCGATTTATTCGCCCGGCGGCCAGAAGCTGGTGGCCAATATCGAGCTGTCGCGAAGCCTGGTCGGAGAGATCGGCGCGCTTGACGGACGGCCCCGCACCGCCACCGCCATCTGTCTTACCGCGTGCGAGCTGGTCTCGCTGAGCAGGACACAACTCTTTGATCGAATTGAAAGAAATCCGCCACTGGCGCGCGCGATGATCGAACTTCTATGCGCCAGGCTGCGCTGGGTCAGCGGCGAGCTCGGCGACCAGGCCTTTTTCGGCATCGAGGCAAGGCTCGCCAAGCGCCTGGTCTTCTTGGCCGAGGTGATGGCCGATAGCGCCGGCTGGATACCGATCTCGCAATCGGAGCTCGGAGAGTTCCTCGGCGCCACGCGCGAGTCCGTCAACAAGACCCTCAATGACTGGCGCGCCCGCTCGTTCATTGCCATCAAACGCGGCGGCCTGCGCATCACCGACACCGGCGCGCTGCGCCACATCGCCGATTCGCAGGACGACGACTGACGTCGAATCAGAGCTGCGAAATCAGATAGCGCAACGCCGAGCGGCTGGGCATGAAGAAATACCCGCCCCCCTTGGTGGTGACGAATTGCGGCATGTCACGGAGCGTCGTTACCTTTTCCCATGACGGAATGGTGAACCTGCCATCGCCGTCGCGCGACCCAATCGTCGGGTCTTTTTCAGCGACGAGGCCTTGGAACGTGGCTGACGAAACCCAGGTTTGCTGGATGAATTCGTACTGGCGCTCGATGTCGGCGTTAAGGCACATGAAGAGCAATCCCTTTTCGACCTTGCCATTCTTGCCGTCCTGTTTCTGGTAGGTGCGGCCGACCCGCAGGATACGATGGCGCTTGCCGATATTGATCTGCGTATCGCGGTCCTCGCCAAGCGAATCGCGCGGGTTGGAGCGGCGTATGTGGGCACCAAGCGGGCAGCGATGGCCTTGCGGATCCTCGGCGCCAGTGGCGAAGTTGTTGTCGATGATGCGCCCCGGATGATCAGGGTTGCGCACCAGCGAGCTACCGTTCTGCCAGCGGCCGAGCATCTTGGCGGCAATCCAATCTTGCGTGATGGCTTGGTTGCCGAGTTGGCTCGCGACCAAGGCTGCAGCCTTTTTGCAGTAGTCGTTGAAGACGTCGACATGCTGTTCGAACTGGCGAATAACCAGGAATGAGCCGTTGCGGCCGAAATCGCGCGGCGGTGGCGGCAAGCCCGGGATCAGCCGGCTACGGCGCACCTGCGAAAGGATTCCGGTGCGATCGCGCGATGCGCTTACCGAGGGCGAGGCTGGATAGAACCCATGCTCGTCACGATAACCGAACAGGAACTCGCCGGGCGCGACCAGATGCATGGGCGCGGCGCCCCTGCTGGCGCGGGTCGTGCCGCGGACAATCGGCTGCGAAATCCCGTCCGCGAAACCGAAATGCTCGTAGGCTGGCCCACGTTCCGCCCGGTCGGATGATTTCGTATTCGTGTCGGTCGGACCCCGATTTACGGCGAGCGGCAGTTCGGCGACGACCTGCATGCCCGCACCGGTCGTCTTTCGTTTCACGGTCGCAATCTCGGTCTTCAACCTTCCCGGTTCTTCAGCATAGCAGACGATGACCACGTCCACCGGGTTCTCCAACGACCCCCACTCCCATTCGTCCGGGCCGTCGCGGCCTCGGTCGTCCAGAATGCGCCCACGCTCGGGATTGCCCATGCCATGGCGAAAGGCGATCGGAAATGTCTCCAGTGGATCGTCCCCCACACTCTCGTCGAGCCCAAGCTGCCGCAGGCCATCGGGACCAAAGGCTACTATCATGGCTCGCCCGGCGGGCCTGCCTTCGCCGAAACTCGTCTGCTCGACAACGAAATCGAGCCAGGCTCTGCGCTTGGGCGCCGGCAACTTGTCCGGCACCCGGATCGCAAGCATATGCGAATAACCGAGAGGGCCGAGCGGCCCGAAGAAGATGGACTGGATCTCGCCGGTTTCCAGCTGCTGCTCGAGAGGTGCCGGAAAAGCAGAGCTGATATTGGCCAGCAGCGAGGTGGTCTTTTGAACGGTGGTTGTTTCGCTCGCCGGGCGCCGTAGCGAACCGAACAAGCTCAGCCAGTCGCGCGCCTCGTTGCCGACGGCGGAAGCAATGCCGCGCCTGATCCGGGAATTGATCCGGATGCGCGTTGTGTTGATTTGGGGATAGGCGGAGTACCAGAACAGTGTCGGCACCTGCTGGCGCCGCGCCCAGCGCTTGAAGCGATCGCCGTCGCGCGCGCCGTCAAGGAACAGCCATCGTGTACGTGGATAGCCTACGGTGTTGCTCCACACTCCGGTCAGGCCAGCGGATGCCTTGGCGATGAAGTCCTCAAGATAGCTTTCCCAGCTGCCCCCGTAGTTGGAGAAGAACATCAATCGGTTGGAGCCGGGCAGCAGTATCCAGCGGGCAAAATGGATGGTGTTGATGGTGTTGAGAAAGCCTGGCTTGAACACCTTCTGGGCAGCTATCGAGATCAGGTAGAAGGAAAACCTGAGCGCCAGCCGCCGCAAGATGCCAGCCTTCATCGTCGAAATCGCGGTCAGATGGTTCTGCGCCGCGTGGTCCTCCTTGACGAGTATCGCGTTCAATTCAGATATGCCGATCGATGTGCTTTCCGGCTGATCGCTGTCCTCGCGGCGTCGCAGCGCCAGCAAGCACGCAAACACCAGCAGCGCCGCTGCCACCAACACTCCAAGTCCCGACAACAGAAGTGAAGTGATTGCTACGGCTATGGCGGTGAAGGAGATTTCCTGGGAACTGATGTCGATAGATCTGTCGAACACCACACTGTAGGTCATGTACCAGCAAGCAGCCCAGATGATCGCCACTGTGACGAAGACCGGCGGCACCAGCAAGGTCGTCATCAGGGCACGGCCCCAATGTCCCGGCGGCTTTTCCAGCAGGCTTTCGGCCGGCTCGAACGCCCAGGCAAACGTCCCCAATGACTGAAGATGCTGGCGCGCTTCAGCGAGCACGGCGGGAGCGTTGCCGGTGCCTTTGCGTGGCCGCTCCACGATGCCGCGCACAGCTTCGAAAAGTTCTGCCTCGGCCATGATGCGCTGGACCGAGTGACCGGGCGTGCCCGAAAACACCAGTCCGGCATTGCTGCCGAAGGACGGCGAGATGTCGACATTGTGCTTGCGCAGGAAATCGTTCAAGGCGCCGCCGTCACGCAGGTCGCAGACGTCCTTGAAGATCGGCCGCAGCCTGTGCCCGATGGCGTGCGTCACGGCATTGATGACATCGTCGATGCTGCCGTCGCCGGAAATCTCGAGAACCAGGGCTCCCTTTTCCTGGCCGGAATCAGCGTCGATCTCGCCCGTGCCGACAACCGCCAGGCTGGTGAAATGGATGGTGCCGACAATGTCGAGCGCGGTGCGGATCTCTTCGCCGGCCGGATTGCCGAGGCTGGCAACCTTGTCGCGCACAGCGTCCAGCGATCCGGACCGGGTGACCGGGCAAACCACCGTCACCATCGACTGGGTGACGGTGCGGCAAAGTGCTGCCGGTTCGAAATCGACCTTGAGGGTTTCGGGATAAGCGCCGATGCGCGTCATCCGCCCAGCCTTGCCCGACATGCGGCGCAGGTTCTGCTTCTGGAACAAGGCGCGCAGGCTTTCGCCGATCTGGATCCTGGCGATCTCGGCGCCGATGCACTGATGGATGCCGTGGCCGAAGACCATGTAGTCGCGATGCGGGCGCGATGTATCGAACTGGTCCGGGTTCTGCACGGCGTCTGCATCGAACATCGCCGACAGCGTGGCCGGCATCACCACGGTGCCCGCCTTGACGAGGCGCTCGCGTCGCGTGCACTTGCCGATGATCGCGTCGCGTGCGGTGTAGCGCCACGGGCCGATCCAGATCGGCTTGAAGCGCATGGCCTCAAGGACGGCCTTGTCGAGCTTGCCGGTGTCGTTTTCGGCAAGTGCGGCGTCGACGGCTTGCCGTGCATCGGGCCGCGACAGGATCACGTCGAGGCAATTGCCGCTGGCCAACACATTGGTCGGGACGAAGCCCGCGATCATGCCCAACATGATCGAGTTGAGGTCGTCCCGCGACAAGCGGCCCTGGTCCATCTGGGAGACCAGCCTCGCCAGCGGCAGCTCGGTCTTCAAGCCCCGGTCCCTGACCGACTGGATGGAGCGGTCGATGACTTTGAGAAGACGATCGCCCGCCACCACTGCAAGCTCGCGCATGACGGGGCTCGCCCCCGGGTCCGAAAAGAACAGCGCGCTGAGCGCGATCGACCAATCGGCGAATTCCGATTCGTCGTCGATCTCGATCCCGAAATAATCGCGGCAGATGTGCACCGGAACGAGCTTCAGCAATCCGGAGATCGCATCGAAACCGGGGCTGGCGCGCATCATTATCTCTTGCGAATGACGCGCGGCGATCGGCCTGACGACGGCTTCGACTTCGGCTGGCGGAAAGGCGCTCAGCACCGACGATTTCATGCGCCGGTAGTCGGCGCCGTCCTGCATGCCGAGGATGAAATTGGAGCCTCGCGCGAACTCGGTCATTTCTGGGCCGTACGGGGTCTGGAATTCGTCGCCGCGCTCCAATATGTCGCGGACATCGGCGTTCTTGGTAACGAGCAGAACCCCGAACAGTTTGCCGGTCGGGCGGAAGCGCCGCAAGAACGCCAACCACACGCGCGGATGATCTTCGACGATAAATTCGGCGATGCGCGCCAAAAGGCCCGTTTTGCGGATCCGGCCGAGATCGAAAGGCGGCATTTCCGATAGCGGTCGCTGGTTTTTCTGGGCCTCACGAATGCCGTCGAAATACTTCAGTTTGGTCATGCGCGTTCAAGCCCCCCGGCTGTCCACGTTATTGCGATGCCGGCCCTTCAACGCCTAGGTTTGCATCGGTTGTACGTATGTGAATTTTTTCACAGTTAATCCGTGTTCGGCCAGCATTGAACGCCATGCTCATTTGGCCAGTTGGAAATTGGCGACGAGGAACTCGTTCGCTGCCTTGTCGGTGAAGGGTATCCAGCGCACGCGCTCTTCGGAAAAATCGGGATGCCGGGTGGCGAAAATGGCCATCTCGCGCCGTGCCTGTTCCGGTCGGCCGCTGCGCATCAGGGCGCCAATTTTCAGGAACCTGGCATAGAAATAGCCCGGAGACAGGTTGAGCGAGCGGTCGGCGGCGGCGATCGCCGCCGGCCAGTTCTCGACGAAACTGTAGGCTGCCGTCAGTTCCCCCAGATTGTGGAAGCGGTAGAGGTCGAACGGGCTCAGTCGCTCGGTGTCGAGAAAGAACGGAATCGCTGATGCGGCATTGCCGAGCAGCAGCTGGGCGCTGCCCATGGCCGAGCGCGCGAAGGCAAAGCTCGGATTGATGTGGATCGCTTCCTCGAGATGGTCGACCGCCGATCGCGGTTCGCCTCGCATAATGTCGACGGCGCCGAGATGGGCGTGCGGACGCGCATCCAGGCTGTCCATCAGCAAGGCCTTGCGGGCAAACTGCTCGACCTTGTTCAAATCGTCGCTGTCGCCGAACCGCAGCCATGCCCGCCAGAAATACCACCACGCCAGCTCGTTGAGCACGGCGCTCGAATTGGGGTCCTCGCGGTGGGCCTTCTGGAAGAATTCCAGCGCCGTTTCGGTGTCGCCGCGGGTGCGCCGGTTCATGTGCCAGCGTCCGCGCCGGACCAACTGCCAGGTCTCCAGGCTCTCCCAGGGCACCTGGAAAGTGCGCGCCTGCTCCGCCCGGTCGACCTCCTTGTCGAGGATCGAAACGATCTCGGCGCCGATCTGGTCGCGCAGGTTGAAGATGTCGACCAGGTCGCGATCGAAGCGCTGCGACCAGACCAGCCGCCCGTTGGACGCGTCCGCCAGCGAGGTGTTGAGGCGGATCTGACCACCATTGCGCATCAGCGTGCCACTGACGATGTAGCGCGCGCCGAGCGCGTTGCCGATCACCCGCGTGCCCAGCGTATCGTCGCGAAACTGGAAGCTGGAACCCTTGGCGATGACCGAGAGCCACTTGGTGTTGGAAAGACCGTAGATGATGTCCTCGGCAATGCCATCGGCCATATAGCCGATGTCGTGCTCGCCGCCATTGCCCTGAAAGGGCAGCACGGCGATCGCCGGCGGGCCCTTGGACGACAGTTTCTGCGGGGCGTTGACCTGAGGGATGGCTGCGAACGATGGCGCCGGCGAGGATCCGTTGCCGCTGCGCCCGGCGATCAGGACGCGCACCGGCAGGGCAATGTTCTTCAGCATGAATTCGCCGAGATCGGTGAATTCGGCCGCCGTCTTGTCCTTCACATGGTGCCAGGTCGTCTCCGAAACGGCGAGACCGTCACCCGGCGCGAACTCCTGAATGCGAGCAGCGATGTTGACGTCGTCGCCGTACAGTTGCCCGCCACGCACGATGACGTCGCCGGTGTTGATGCCGGCGCGAAACGGCATGCGCATGTCGTCGGCGACCGAAGCGTTGAGCGCGACGATGCGGCCCTGGAAATCGAAGGCCGCGCGCAAAGCCTCGATCGGGTTGCCGAATTCGGCCATGATGCTGTCGCCGGCGTCGCCGAACGTGCGGCCGCCAAACGTGCCACAACTATCGGCGATGATGTCGCGCCGTTCCTCGAATGCCGCGACAGCGGACTCATCGTCGATGCCCATCAGCCGCGAGAACCCGACGGCATCGATAGAAATGATTGTCGCCAGCTGACGGGTGTAGTTCCGTACAGCCATGTTGGAGCCCCGGTCCCTTCTGGTTCTGGTCTAGCACAGGCGACGACCCGTTCCTGAAACGCTTCGCCGTGCGCTGAGAGAAGAAGATCCCGACAGGTCTGGCGCGCCATGCCACCCTGCCAGGATCAGAAGTCTAGCAGGGTCTAGGCGAAAGCTCTACCACCATCGGGTTGTCCGGCGCAGGTCACGGCAGCGGCCATGGTTAGCCGCCGGTTACCGCAAATGCGTGGGGAGAATTCGCCCCTCTGGGTTGCGGTTCCGGAGCTTTGCGGAAGCCACGCCTCGTTTGCCGTGGGCGGAACAAATTGCCCTGCGAGCGAGTTTCCGGTGCGATCCATGCCAACATGAAATGAGGGCAATCATGCGAAATCTTGTTTTGGCGACCGGCCTTGCACTTCTTCTCGCCGGCGCAACGGCCTTTGCCGCGGATGATGACAGGCCATTGCCGCCGCAGAATGCCCAGAAACTGTCGGCAATCATCGCCAAGGTCGAACAGCGCGACGGCTTCCGCTATGTCAAGGAAGTCGACTGGGACAAGGACGGCTATACCGTCACCTATTACACGGCCGACAAGGCGAAAGTCGAAATCACCTTCGATCCCGTGACTGCCGAACCGAAATAGCGCTGCTGGCGCACCGCCTCGGCAATTCCTTACTGCGGACTTTTTGCCTAGAGTGGTGAGCAAGGTGGTGCGTGAGTGGGGCGGTCATGCTTTCTTCCAGCCGGGGTTTCAAATGGCTCGTGCCCGCCATTGCCTTGGCCTGCGCGATAATCTGCGGGACCGCAGCACGTGCCGCGGGACCGTCCTTCGATTGCCGCAAAGCCAGCCTGCCGGCGGAAAAGGCAATCTGTGCCGATCCACAGCTTTCCGCCATCGATGCGCTGGTCGCCAAGGCTTTTGTCGGCTTCGAGCCGGCCTTTGGCGGCGACAAGCGCAAGATCGCACGTCCGCTGATCGCCGGCAGGAATGCTTGCGGGCAGGACGCGGCGTGCATCGTCAGCGCCCAGAACAACGCCCTGCAGACCTACGGCAATGCGCCATCCTGGGTGCAGGACTACAACATCGCGCTGATCGGCAAGAAGGCGCTCGACATCGCTGCACGCCATCCGGGCAGCCCCGACCAGCCCCTGCCCTCGTCGATCGGGCAATGCGCCCTCACCCACATCACGGCGCTAACGACGCGGCTCGGCGACGACCCGCTGGAAACCGCCAGTCCTGAAGCCGGCAGTCTGGCGCGATTCAGCAATGATGGCGCCGGGGTCTCCTATGAGCGTGAGCCCGGCCTGGCCAATTCTAAAGTCGGCGACCCCGTGGTGATGTGCCTGATATCGATCCCGCGGGACTGCCCGGAGGGCGACGAGCGCGGCCGGGTCTATTACGGCGTCGACCTCACGATAAAGGGCACATGGGTGCTGCCCGATTCGCAGCATATGTGCGGCGGCGCCTGAGGATTTGCCGCAAAGCACTGCTGGATGCACTCTTGCGCCGATAGGCCTTTGATGGCTGAGTGCGCGCAACGATTGCAGGGCACGGGGGTGCATGGCGGTGGTAAAGCACGTTTTGAAGCGCATCCTGATGATGTTAGCCGGCTTCTTCGTTTCGGTGCTGATCGGGTTGATCGCGGTGGTGGTGATCTACAGCGCGCTCGCCGCGCTGCCCAACGCGCCGGACTATTTCGGCGCCATGGGGGTGACACCGGTCGTGGTGCTTTTGTGGCCGCCGCTCGGCATGTTCGTCTATTTCCTGACGATCATACTGACCGGTCTGCAGACGCTGATCTTCGCGCTGGTTGCCGAATTCTTCGCGCTGCGCAATTTCCTAGTCCACATGCTGTTTGGCGCTGCCGCTGCCGCGGCCGGCTTCTTCCTAATCTGGCCAGGTGCCGAGGAGGATGTCGAGCGTTGGGCCGATATCAGCATCATCGCCGGCGCCGGCCTAGTCGCGGGTCTCGTCTATTGGCTGATCGCCGGCCGTGACGCCGGCTTCCGGCGTCCGCTCATCCAGCGCTGATCGCACGAATCGCGCGACCGTCTATCGACTAAAACCTAAAGAAACCAAAGAGATAGGAATGGTTCCTCGTTTGGACGAACGAGGAACCATTGTGGGATCAGCTCGTCGGCGAACGCACCGCCTCGGTCGCGTCCAGTGCCTGCATCAGCCGCGTGTCGCGGTCGTAGACGTCGTTGAAATATTCGACGTTGCCGGACAGATCCGGCCAGGCGGTGAAGTACGCGACGTAGACGGGAATCTTGCGCGTCACGTCTTCGGTCGCATGGCCGTGCTTCAGCTTCTCGGCGATGTCGTCGACCGAGGTGCCGAGCACCGCCGCCGCCATGCCGCGCGGGTCTTGCAGGCGAATACAGCCGTGGCTCAGCGCGCGCATGTCGCGCTGGAAGAACGATTTTTGCGGTGTGTCGTGCATGTAGATGGCGTGCTTGTTGGGGAAGAGGATCTTCAACTCGCCGAGCGCATTGGCTTCGCTCGGCTGCTGGCGCACGCTGTAGGGAATGTTGGCACCATAGGCGCCCCAATTGACGGAGGACGAGGGAACCCGCCTGCCGCGCGAATCGGTCACCTCGTAGCCGGCACGGTCGAGATAGCCCGGATCGCCGCGCAGCCTGGGCAGCATCTCATTGACGATGATCGACTGCGGCACGCCCCAATAGGGATGGAAATCGACCTGCTTGATCTCCTTGAAGAAGAAGGCGGTCTGGTTGGTGGTCCGGCCGATGACGACGCGGGTCTTCAGCTTTTCCTCGCCATTGTCGATATAGCTGGCGGTGAAGGCGGGCTGATTGATGAAGACGCGCGGGCTGCCAAGATCGGACGGCAACCAGCGCAGCTCTTCCAGGGCCACCTGCACTTTCTGCAGCCGGTCGGCCTTGGAGGCGCCGGCGAGCGAAGCGACGGTGCGCGGGCCGATGACGCCATCGCCCTTCATGCCGGCCTTCACCTGCACGGCCTTGATGACCGGCACCAGTTCGGGAACATAGATTTCGCTGGTGCCGAGCCGGGACAGGATCTCGCCATAGGCGCCGCCCATCTCGTCGTCGAGATTGCGCGCGATCAGCGTCAGCAGCTTCGGCAGTTCGGCGCTGGTCTCGCCGGGCTTCAGCAACAGCTTGGGATCGACGACGATTTCGTTTTCGGCGCTGGCCTGCAACGATTCCAGTTCGACGCGCAGCGCCTGATATTCCGCATTCTGCGGATGGCGCGATTCGAGATAGGTGCGCACCTGCTGGGTGTGGGCGAGAGTCCTCAGCACGCCTTCCATGTCGACCGGCTTCGGCGGAAATTCATAGTAGCCGGTGATGCGGTTGGGGTCGACGCGGCCGCTCTGGGCATCATGGGCATAGCGCAGGACGCGCGCGGACAACGCCATCTCGAAACGCACGAGTTCCTTCAGATGCGCGTCGGCATCGACCGTCGATGCGTTGGCAGCCGGCACCTCGACCGAGTAGTCGGCCGGCGTGAGGCCATAGCTCGCCGCCTCGCCCAGCACCCGCACCGCATCCTGGGCGCGGGCATTGGGGCCCGCGTCGGCTACCCAGATGAAGTCCGGATTGGCCGAGTAGTAAGCGATCAGCGCCTTGGCGACGTCCGGCTCGGCATAAAGTTCGTAGTCGCTGAGGCCTGCAACCGCTTCGCGGAAGGCGATGCTTGTTGCTGACGGCACAAAGGCAGCGTCCTGAGCTGTGGCCACCTGGGGCGGTGCCGCCACCAATGTGGTGAAGTCGACGCGCACCAGCCGGTCGGCCTTGTAGGTGTAGTAGCTCGGGCTGCTGATTTTGGTACCACCGCCCGATACTGCGGGCTTGCGCTTCGGCGGTGGTGGAAACTCGCCCTGCGGATCGTGCCTGACGCCGCCGCCGAACAGCATGTCGAACAGCCCCTGCGCGCCTGCCTGCGGTACACCGAAGGCCAGCGTTGCCGCAACCGCAAGCGGCATCACAGTGGCTTTATATCCGAGGAATTTCATTAATCACACGCTCCGGCTGCAAGCCGGCTCCCGTTCCGCGCCGCTAGACGATCTTGCCAACCGCATGGCGGATGTAAGGCGCTACTATACTGATTCATACTGATTTCGTTAAGCTTCCATAAATTTCGACGGGCCTGTTGCAGAACGGTTTCACAACATCGTGACGGCTGGAGCGGCGCTGCCGCCGCCCCAAACCGGTCAAAGCGGGCTGTTGCTTCAGGCGTTGGCGCCGCCGTCGATGGTCAGCGCCGCGCCGGTGACGAATCGCCCTTCCGGACCGGCCAGCCAGGCAACCATGCCGGCGATCTCGTCAGCCTTGCCGAAGCGGGGCGTCGCCATCTTCTGCCGCTGGTGTTCGGCATGCGGGCCTTCGGCCGGGTTCCTGTCGGTGTCGGTCGAACCGGGGTGAACGACGTTGGCGGTGATGCCGCGCGAACCGAGGTCTCGCGCCAGCGCCTTGGTCAGGCCAACCAGAGCCGCCTTGCTGGTCGAATAGGCGCTTAGGCTGGTGTCGGTGACGCGCTCCGCCAGATTGCTGCCGATCGAGATGATGCGGCCGCCCTCGCCCATATGGGCCGCAGCCGCTTTCGAGGCGACGAACGGGGCTCTGAGATTAACCTCCATGGTTTCATCGAAGTCGGCCAACGACATTTGCTCGATGGGCGCGGCACGCCAGATGCCGGCGCTGTTGACCAGGATGTCGAGCCGGCCGAAGGCATTCACCGCCTCGGCGACCGAACCTTCGATTGCCGCGGCGTCGCGATTGTCGGCCTGGATGGCGATGGCGCGGCCGCCTGCCGCAATGATCTCGGCAACGACCGCCTGGGCCGGCGCCTCGCTGTTGACGTAGCTGATGGCGACATCGGCGCCATCGGCCGCAAGCGCTTTGCAGGGGCTTGCCGGAACGGCGTGACAAAAAGCTGGCGTTGTGCTGGAAATCCGGTGAGCGGCGGAAACGCGCCGGGAGGGATTGTCCATGAAAAAAGGCTACCGCGAGCTGCTCGACGAAGCCAATGCCGAGATCGAGGTGGTGTCGCCTGAGGAAGCGGCCGGGCTGCTCGACGACGAGGACACCATCTTCGTCGACCTGCGCGACCCGCGCGAAGTGGAGCGGGACGGCCAAATTCCCGGCGCCAAGCATGTCACGCGCGGCATGCTGGAATTCTGGATCGATCCCGAAAGCCCATACCACAAGCCGTTCTTCGCCTCGGGCAAGAGCTTCGTCTTCTTCTGCGCCGGCGGCTGGCGCTCGGCGCTGGCCACCAAGACGGCGCAGGATATGGGGCTGTCGCCGGTTAAGCACATCCTCGGCGGCTACACCGCCTGGAAGGCGGCCGGACTGCCGGTCGAACCGGGCGGCAAGAAGAAATAACCAGTCAGGTCAGTGCAACGATACTGCGTCCTGGTGACCGGTCACAAAGCCGACGGCACGTTCGACGACGCCTTTGTCGGCGAGAATGCGGCGGTGGCCGAGCCCGTCGGCCCAGTGCAACCGCACATGGCTGCCGGCGCCGGCATAGCGCCTGGCATGGTCAGCAGGAACCTCGCGGTCATCGGGCGCGTGGATAACCAGTGTCGGCACCGGCGCTTCGGCCAGCTGGCGGTCGCCGGTGAATTCGTCGAGCGGCCGGCCGGACAGCCGCTTCACTTGATCGGCCATGGAAACCTGCGAACGCGGGCCGACATTGAGCATGCGGCTGAAGTCGGCAAAGATCGCCGGCAGGGAGCTGGGTGCTGCGACCAGCACCAGCCGCTCGGCCGCCACCGGCTGGATGCCGTTGATGGAACCGGCAATGGCGTTGGCGGCGACGGCGCCGCCGAAGGAATGGCCGACGATCGCCTTGAACGGTCCGAACCAGTCAGCCGCCACCTTGGTTGCCTCGACCGCATTGACCATGTTGAGACGACGGCCCAGCGACTGGCCGTGGCCCGGCAGGTCGAGCGAGGCGACCCTGTAGCCGGCATTGCGAAACCCTTCGATCAGCGCACGCATATATTCGGTGCGCGAGCGCCAACCATGGATGACCAGCACTGTGCCGGCGGACGCCCTGCCCGGCTCCGGCCGGAATTCGTGCACCATGACGCAGCCTTTTTTGGTCTTCAGCCGATGATGGCGCGCCTCGGCCATGAAGCCGGCGGCGCGGTCGACAGCGCGCCGCTCGCCGTCGCTCAGCGCCTTCACGCTGGGCGTGCGGCAGAACAGTTCAAAGGCGGCGCGGCCGCTCAGGCGCGGCACCACATGCTCGGCGGCGCCGAACACGCCCCGGATGACCTTCAGTCCAAATGATGCCATAGTGGCGATCCATCCATTCCGTTCAAGCATGAACATAATAGTTCAAACATGAACATTAAACAAGAGCTGCCCTGGGACAACCCGCGCTTTCGCAACTGGGTCGCGGTGGCGCGCGCCTGCCATGTGCTGGAGCGTGCGCTGGCGGTGAAGCTGGCGCCGCTGGACCTGAAGCCGGCGCAACTCGACGTGCTGATGAACCTCTATCGCCACCCCGGCATGTCGCAGCACGATCTCGCCCGCAAGCTGCTAGTCGGCCGCTCCAACATCACGATGCTGTTGCCGCAACTCGAGAGCCGTGGCCTGCTGCGCCGCGAAGGCGACGAGAAGGACAAGCGCGTGCTGCGACTGACGCTTACCGAGGCCGGCACGGAGCTGCTTATGAAAGCGCTTAAGGTGCATATGGCGCTGATCGAGAAGGCGATGAGCCAGTCGACACCGGAACAATGCGACATGATAGGCGAACAGATGCGCAAGATCTACGATGTGCTGAAGGATACCTGAGCGGTTCGATCCGCGCCTCCCACCTTACCACATCGTCTTCTTCGCCCGCTCCGGCCATTCCTTATCATAGGTTTCCGCGTCGATATTTTTGCGGCTGGTGACTTCCAGTATTTTTCCCGGTGTCGGCAGCGATTTCGGATCGACATGCTTTGCCGGGTTCCACAGCTCCGAACGGACGATGGCGCGGGCGCACTGGAAATAGACCGAATCGACATCGACCACGGTGACCGAGCGCGCCGGCTTGCCTTCGACGGTGAAGGAGGCGCACAGCGCGGCGTCGGTGGTGATGCGGGCGCGGCCATTGACGCGCAGCGTCGTGCCAGAGCCCGGCACCAGGAACAGCAGCCCGACGCGCGAATCCCGGATGATGTTCTTCAGCGAATCGGCCCGGTTGTTGCCGCGCCGGTCCGGCATCATCAGCGTCTTCGGATCACGGATGCGCACGAAGCCGGCGAGATCGCCGCGCGGTGAACAGTCTAAGCCCTCCGGCCCACTCGTTGCCAAAGCGACAAAGGGCGAAGCCTCGATGAAGGCGGCATATTCGGGGATGACATGATCGAGTTCCTTGACCGTCGACGCTTCGCCGGGCAGGCCATAGAGCGCTTCGAGCTGTTCAACCGATGTGATCTCAGACATTTTCCCGTCTCCGAACCTTTGCCGGCGCTACTCCCAATCAATGACGTTTTGACGACACCGGCGAGCTATCGGTCGCGGCTCAGCCCCTTCTCCTGGAGTTCCGCAAGATAGGCATTCCAGCGCTCGTCCTTTTCGTGGCCGAGCGTGTGCAGATAGTTCCAGGTGAAGATGCCGGTGTCGTGGAAATCGTCGAAGGTGATGCGCACGGCGTAGTTGCCGACCGGCTCGATCTTCAGGATGGCGACGTTGCGCTTGCCCGGCACCGTCACCCGCTGCTCCGGCGAGTGGCCCTGCACTTCGGCCGAGGGCGAAGCAACGCGCAAAAGTTCGGCCGGCAGTTCGAACGGGTGATGACCGGGAAAGGTGACGGACAGCAGTTTTCTGTCCTTCGAGACTCTGAGTTCCTTCGGCGCCGTCATTGTCGTCCACCCTGCATCAATCCACCCTTCCCTACGCTGCTTCGCTCAGCCGGAAAAGGTCATTTAGACCCTGCCGACATCGGATGTCGGCCAGGGAATGTTACCAAAGATCAAGAGCGGCTATCTTGAATGGCGGGTTGGTTCGTATCACATAGCTGTATATAACGGCGCCACTAGCAGCCATTGGAATGCTTGACGCATGGACATGATCGATCCTTTCGGTCGCACGATCAGCTACTTGCGCGTGTCGGTCACCGACCGCTGCGATTTCCGCTGTACCTATTGCATGGCCGAGGACATGGCGTTCCTTCCCAAGAAGGATCTGTTGTCGCTCGAGGAACTTGACCGGCTCTGCACTGTCTTCATCGAAAAGGGTGTGCGCAAACTGCGCCTCACCGGCGGCGAGCCGCTGGTGCGCAAGAACATCATGCATCTGGTGCGCCAGCTGTCGCGGCATTTGAAGAGCGGCGCGCTGGAAGAACTGACGCTGACCACCAACGGCTCGCAGCTGTCGCGTTTTGCCGCCGAGCTCGCCGATTGCGGCGTCGAGCGCATCAATGTCTCGCTGGACACGCTCGACGCCGACAAGTTCCACGCCATCACCCGCTGGGGCCATCTCGACAAGGTCATGCAAGGCATCGACGCCGCGCAGGCGGCGGCGCTGAAGGTCAAGCTCAACGCGGTGGCGCTGAAGGATTTCAACGACGCCGAGATACCTGAGATGCTGCGCTGGGCGCATGGCCGCGGCATGGACCTCACCGTCATCGAAACCATGCCGATGGGCGAGATCGACGCCGACCGCACCGACCAGTATCTGCCGCTGTCGCTGCTGCGCGCCTCGCTGGAGCGGCAGTTCACGCTGAGCGACATCCCCTACAAGACCGGCGGCCCCGCCCGCTACGTCCATGTCGCCGAGACCGGCGGCCGGCTCGGCTTCATCACGCCGATGACGCATAATTTCTGCGAAAGCTGCAACCGCGTGCGGCTGACCTGCACCGGCACGCTCTATATGTGCCTCGGCCAGGAGGATGCAGCCGACCTGCGCGCGCCGTTGCGTGCGTCCGAAGGCAACGAACTGGTCGCCACCGCAATCGACGAAGCGATCGGCCGCAAGCCAAAGGGCCATGATTTCATCATCGACCGACGCACCAGCCGCCCCTCGGTATCGAGGCATATGAGCGTCACCGGCGGCTGATTTTTCCGCGTTCTCGTGCGAAGGATGACTCCACTTTTTGACCGGAGGCATGGCATGAAGCGTTTTTTCTCAGGTTTGGTATCGGCAGCATTGATCGCGGCAAGCAGCGCCGCTGCCGCGCCGTTCACCTACACCAATGCGCGCTTCGGCACCGTCTGCACCTTTCCCGACGAAATCTTCACAGACCGCCAGCCCGAGCCGGACAATGGTGACGGACAGCAATGGCTCAGCGCCGACGGCGCCAGCCTGATCTGTTCCGGCATCTTCAACGTCAGTGAGGACACTCCCAAAACCTTCGTTGCCGAGGAGAAGGCCAGCAAGGAGGTGGGCTACGAGATCAGTTACACCAAGACAGGCAAGAACTGGGCGGTGCTGTCGGGGCTGAAGGATGGAAAGATCTTTTACGAGCGGCGCCTGTTCGGCAAGGAAGGCGTCATTCACACCATATGGATCGACTATCCGCCGGCGGTGAAAGCGAAATACGATCCGCTGGTCGGCGCCATCGCCGGCAGCCTCAAAGCCCATTGAGCATTTTCGGACACATCCCAGAAAGTCTTCTGCGCAAAACGGCCGGCGGATTTACCGCAAGCGCGATCAGGCCTAGCTTCCCGCCTGTAGCGGTTCTTTGTTCACTGGGGGAATACGACATGCGCAAACTCTTACTTTCACTTGCAGTGGTTGGGCTTGCAGCCGGGCCGGCAGCAGCACAATCGATCGGCGGCAAGTACACCGTCGCCGGCACCAATTTCGACGGCTCGAAATATGGCGGCGAAGCAACCATCACGCTGACCAGCGAGACCACCTGCACCATCCACTGGGAAACCGGCGGCTCGTCCTCGGACGGCATCTGCATGCGCAACGACAATGCCTTCTCCGCGGGCTATGTCATGGGCGAAGAGATCGGCCTCGTCGTCTACAAGGTGGAGGATGATGGCTCGCTGCACGGCCTATGGACGATCGCCGGCAAGAACGGCAGCGGCACCGAGGTGCTTACGCCGAAATGAGGCGACCGGCCATCGGATTGGCCCTCGCTGGGATTTTACAGGCCACGGGTGAAAATCCGTGGCCTATTTCTTTGACGTTGCTGTCTTGCCGCCGACTGCTACAGGCTTGAGCGGGTCACCGTTTCTCCGAAACGTCGAACCGCTCTATTCTTTGTTTTCACGCAATTCCGGACGGAAAACCGTTTCACACTTTTCCTGGAATTGCTTTTGCAAAACCGGTAACGCCCTTGCCTCTTTCTCCAAATCTTCGCGGTGCGCTGTTCATGATGGTGGCCATGATCGGCTTCACCCTCAACGACGCCATCACCAAGTTCTCGTCGGAATCGATGAACATGGCGCAGGTCATGCTGGTTCGCGGCGCCTTTGCGTCGGTGCTCGTCGGCCTGCTCGCCTGGCAGCAAGGCGCGCTCGCACGTCCGGGCTCGATGCTGCAGCCGCTGGTGGCGTTGCGCGTCGTCGGCGAGGCCGGCGCTACCGTCGCCTTCCTTGTCGCGTTGGCGCATTTGCCGATCGCCAATGTGTCGGCAGTGCTGCAGGCGCTGCCGCTGGCGGTGACGATGGGCGCGGCCCTTGTGTTTGGCGAAGGCGTCGGCTGGCGGCGCTGGCTGGCGATCGCCGTCGGTTTCGGCGGCGTGCTGATCATCGTGCGACCGGGCTTCGAAGGGTTCAGTGTCTATTCGCTGTGGGCACTCGTCAGTGTCGCCTGCTGTGCGGTGCGCGATCTCGCCACCAAACGCATACCGCAGGCCATCCCGACCTTGCTGGTGTCGACGGCAACCGCGATCGCCATGACCGTTGTCGGCGCAGTGTTGCTTTCGCCGATGGGCGGCTGGACGCCGATGTCGGGCAAAGGCACCGCGCTGCTGGCGCTGGCGGCGGTGCTGGTGCTAATCGGCTACCAGTTCATCATCATGGCGATGCGGGCTGGCGACATCTCCTTCATTGCGCCGTTCCGCTACACCGCGTTGTTGTGGTCGATCCTGCTTGGCCTCAGCATTTTCGGCGACATCCCAGACCTGCCGATGATCGTCGGCTCCGCCATCATCATCGGGTCCGGTCTTTACGCGCTCTATCGCGAGCGGGTCGTCGGCCGGCAGAAGCCCGCGGCCGAAAGCGCTGGACCCGACATGGCGCCGGACGGCATATAGGGCCATGAGCCAAGACATTGCAGGGATCATCCTGGCCGGAGGCCTGTCACGGCGCATGGGCGGCGGCGACAAGACCTTGCTCGCCCTTAGCGGGCGGCCGCTGCTCGACCATGTCGTTGCCCGTTTGGCGCCACAGGTCGGATCGCTGGCGCTGAGCGCCAATGGCGATCCGGCACGTTTTGCGGCGTCCGGACTTTCGGTTCTCGCCGATACGGTCGAAGGCCATGCCGGACCGCTGGCCGGGATCCTCACCGGCCTCGAATGGGCGGCGGCAAACACCGCGTGCAAATCCTTGGTGACGGCCGCCGGCGACACGCCGTTCCTGCCGGCCGATCTGGTCGCAATGCTGGCCTCCGCCGCAGCCGATCGGTTAGGCTCGATCGCGGTTGCCAGTTCCAGCAGCAGGCGGCATCCGACCTTCGCGCTGTGGCCGCTCGGGTTGCGTCAGGCGCTGCGCCATTTCCTGGTCGACGAGGACAACAGGCGAGTCTCCGCCTTCATCGAGCGCCATGATTTTGTCGAGGTGGAGTTTCCCTTGTCCACTCTTGGCGGCAGTGAGATCGACCCGTTCTTCAACATCAACACGCCAGACGACCTTGCGGTGGCCGAGTGTCTGTTGCAGAGCATCGCGCAATGAACATCTTCGGCATCACCGGCTGGAAGAATTCCGGCAAGACCACACTGACCGAGAAGCTGGTCACCGAGCTCGTCCGGCGCGGCTGGACGGTGTCGACGGTCAAACACGCCCATCATGAGTTCGACATCGACAAGCCGGGAGCCGACTCCTTCCGCCACCGCCAGGCGGGGGCCACGGAAGTCGCGGTGGTGTCGGGTGTGCGCTGGGCGCTGATGCATGAATTGCGCGGCGAGGACGAGCCGACGCTGGAGACGATCCTGTCGCGGCTGGCACCGTGCGACATCGTGCTGGTCGAAGGCTACAAGCGCGAGGCGCACAAAAAGATCGAGACCCGGCGGCTCGAGGCCAAGGACCGCTCGCCGCTCTCGGCAAATGATGCGCATATCGTGGCGATTGCCGCCGACTTCGCGGTCACTGGCGAAAGCCTGCCGGTGTTTGATCTCAACGACACCGGAGGGATAGCCGACTTCATCGAGCGTGCCACCGGCCTCAAACCCTGAGGCCCCTGCCCGAGCCCGGTTCAGCCGGTCTCTCCAGCGGTTTCATTGTCTGACCCGGCGTCAGCATTGGCTGGACCCGCAAATCCCGCAAGCAACGGTTTTACAGTTGCTTTTCTCCCGAAAACAGTGGGAGTATCGCGCCAGCGGGCGGTCAAAAGCACCGCCCCACAGAGCCGTTTCGGAACGACGGCCGGGAGCAATAAAGAGAGGACTATCATGCGTATTGCACTGCGTATCGCGCTCGCCGCATCGGCTGCGCTGCTGACGCTCGGCGTCGCCCAGGCTCAGGAAACCCTGAGGATCGGCACCGAAGGCGCCTACCCCCCCTTCAACAATTTGACCGCCGATGGCCAGCTCGTCGGCTTCGACATCGACATCGCCAAGGCGCTCTGCGACGAAATGAAGGTCAAATGCACCTTCGTCGCCCAGGATTGGGACGGCATCATCCCGGCGCTGCAGGCCGGCAAGTTCGACGCCATCGTCGCCTCGATGTCGATCACTGCGGAGCGTAAGGAAAAGGTCGACTTCTCTAACAAATACTACAACACCCCCTCGGCGATCGCCGTGCCGAAGGACTCGACCCTCAAGGGCGTGACCAAGGAAGATCTGGCCGGCAAGACCATCGGCGTCGCCACCACGACCACGCATTTCAACTATGCCTCGAAAACCTACACCGACAGCACGGTCAAGGGTTATCCGAGCAGCCCCGAGGAGCAGGCCGATCTCGCCAATGGGCGTCTCGATGCGATCGAGGACGATATCGTCGTCTTGCAACAGTTCCTGGATTCGCCTGAAGGCGCCTGCTGCAAGATTCTCGGCCAGCCCTCGCCGCAGCCGGTCGAGATCTTTGGACCGGGCGCCGGCATCGCCGTGCGCAAGGGCGAGACGGATCTGGTCAAAAAGCTCAACAGCGCCATCGACGCCATCCGCGCCAACGGAAAGTACAAGGAAATCAACGACAAGTACTTCAAGTTCGACGTTTTCGGCGCCGAGTCCTGATCACCTGAAACAAGGCGGCGGGGGAAACTTCTCCTGCCGCCTTGGCCTGACAGAAGTGGAGACAAGACCCGTCAATGCCAAGCCAGAACATATGGATACTTCTGAGTTGGGGACCCGATGGCTGGATTGACGATATTGCCTATGGCGCACTGGTTACCATCGCGCTTGCGCTGGCGACGCTGCCCATCGGCCTGACAATCGGCTTTTTCGTTGCCTGGGCCAAACAATCCGATGAACCGTCGCTGCGGCTGGCAGCCAATATCTACACCACCGTCTTCCGCGGCCTGCCGGAACTGGTGACGCTGTTCCTGTTTTTCTTCGGTGTGCCGATCCTGTTGCAGCACCTCGTGCGATATTTCCGGCCCGACGCGACCATCGACGTCAACAGCTTCGTCGCCGGCATGATCGTGCTGTCGCTGATCTTTTCATCCTATGCCAGCGAGGTGTTTCTTTCAGCCTTTCGAGCCATTCCAAAAGGTCAGTATGAGGGCGGCTATGCGATCGGCCTTTCGAATTGGCTGACCATGCGCAAGGTGATCTTGCCGCAACTCCTTCGCATCGCATTTCCGGGACTTGAGAACTGCTGGCTGAGCCTGCTCAAGGATACGTCGCTGGTGTCGGTCGTCGGCCTCGCCGAGACGCTGCGCAATGCCTACACTGCTGCTCGCGTTACCAAGCACGCGTTCTTGTTTTATGGCGTTGCGGCCATGGTCTTCCTTGGTTTGGCCGTCGTTTCATCCTTTGCCACCAGCGCGATCCTGCGCTCGCTCGGCCGGCGGGAGGCGCAACGATGAGCGTCACCGCCGCCTTGGTCGAACGACCGCCACCCCGGGCGCGCGGCTGGCCGCGCAGCCGTGTCATCGGCTATGCGATGGTCGGTTTCTGGATCCTGTTCGGCCTCGGCATCGTCAGTTATCTGATCTTTGCCTGGAACGCCGACTTCTTCGCCAAATATGCTCCGGCCTATCTGAAAGGCCTGCAAACCACGCTGCTGCTGGTCTGCATATCGATGGTGCTCGGAGCGATCCTGTCGGTGCCGGTCGCCTATGGGCGCATGTCCAGCAACCGGATCCTGTCCGGCCTTGCGTATTGCTATGTCTATTTCTTCCGCGGCACGCCGCTGCTGGTTCAGACCTATCTGGTCTACTACGGACTGGGATCGTTCAGGGCTGAGCTTCAAACGGTCGGTCTCTGGGATTTCTTCAAGGACGCTTTCAACTGCGGTGTGTTTGCCTTCGCACTCAACACCGCCGCCTATCAGGCCGAGATCCTGCGCGGCGCCATCGAAAGCGTGCCGAGAGGCCAGTGGGAAGGCGCCGCTTCACTCGGCCTGCACAAGTTGCAGACGCTGCGAAAGATCATTCTGCCGCAGGCGTTGATCGTCGCCTTGCGTCCCTATGGCAACGAGTTGATCCTGATGGTCAAGGCTTCGGCCATCGTCGCCATCATCACCGTTTACGATCTGATGGGTCAGGCCAAGCTTGCCTTTGCCAATTCGTTCGACATCCAGGCCTATATCTGGGTCGCCCTCGTCTATCTGGTGATGGTCGAGATCTTGCGCCATGGCGTTGAATGGATCGAACGCCGGATCACCATACATCTGAAGCGTTGACTGGTCGGCTGCACCAGTCGATCGGCTCATGCGCGTCTTGACGAACTGCGCGCAGAGCCTAGAGCTTGCGCGGACAATTTCGCTTCCATCTGAAGGGCAAACCTATGGCATCTGTGGCATTTCTCGGTCTTGGCGTGATGGGCTATCCCATGGCCGGGCACCTCAGGAACAAAGGCGGCCACGAGGTCACCGTCTACAACCGCACCGCGGCGAAAGCCGAGCAATGGGTGGCCCAGCATGGCGGCAAGCTTGCCCTGACGCCGGCCGAGGCAGCCGAGGGCCAGGATTTCGTCTTTTCCTGCGTCGGCAATGACGACGATCTGCGCTCCGTGACGACCGGAGCCAACGGCGCCTTCGCCGCGATGAAGAAAGGTTCGATCTTCATCGACAACACCACCGCTTCGGCCGAGGTCGCGCGCGAACTGGCCGAAGCTGCTGAAAAGGCCGGCTTTTCCTTCCTCGACGCGCCGGTCTCCGGCGGCCAGGCGGGCGCCGAAAACGGTGTGTTGACGGTGATGGTCGGCGGCGACCAGGCTGCCTTCGACAAGGCCAAGCCGGTCATCGACGCTTTCGCCCGCATGGTCGGCCTGATGGGGTCGTCGGGCGCCGGTCAGCTCACCAAGATGATCAACCAGATCGCCATTGCCGGGCTGGTTCAGGGACTGGCCGAAGGCATCCATTTTGGCAAGAAGGCCGGGCTCGACATCGAAAAGGTGATCGAGGTGATCTCCAAGGGTGCTGCCGGTTCCTGGCAGATGGAGAACCGCCACAAGACGATGAATGCCGGCAAATATGATTTCGGTTTTGCCGTCGACTGGATGCGCAAGGATCTCGGCATCTGCCTTGATGAAGCCGACCGCAACGGCGCCAAACTGCCGGTGACGGCGCTTGTCGACCAGTTCTACAAGGATGTGCAGGCGATGGGCGGCAAGCGCTGGGACACGTCTTCGCTGCTGGCGCGCCTGGAGAAATAGGCTGGGATGGTCGAGCTATCGCCCCAATCCAGCGCCGACGACATCGTCGCGCATTTGCGGTCGATCGGCTCGGAAGAAAATCGCCGCGGCATGCTGCGCTACGGCATCAAGATCGAGCGGGCGCTGGGCATTTCGCATGGCATGCAGCGGCAGATCGCCAGGAAGATCAAGCGCAACCATGAACGAGCCTTCGAGCTTTGGCAGACCGGCATCATGGAGGCGCAGTTCATCGCATCCGTCACGGCCGACCCGAAGCGCTTTTCCGCAGCGGATGCAAGGCAATGGGCGGCATCCTTCGATTCCTGGGATATCGTTGACGGCGTCTCCGATCTCTTCGTCGACACGGACGCCTGGAAGGAACTGATCGAGGAGTTCGCGGCGGACGAGCGGGAGTTCGTTCGACGCACGGCTTTTGCCATGATGGCCTGGTCTGTCGTGCATCGAAAGCAAGAGCCGGCAGCGACCTTCCTCGGCTTCCTGCCGACCATTGAAGCGCATGCCACCGACAGCCGCAATTTCGTGAGGAAGGCGGTAAACTGGGCGCTTCGTTCGATAGGCAAGCGATCGGTGGAGATGCACGGCGCTGCCCTTGTCGTGGCCGAACGCCTGGCGCAGTCGACCGACAAAACGGCGCGCTGGAACGGCAAGGACGCCGTCAGGGAGCTGACCAATGCCAAGACGCTCGAGCGGATCGCCGCCAGAAAGGCCTGATCTCGCAAAACTTCGTTTTGCCGAGGTGACGCGGCACACGCGCGCCGATTTCGAAAACCTGTTCGAAGCGCCGGGCGGACCGAAATATTGCTGGTGCATGGCCTGGCGCCATTCCAGCCGCGAGCATGTCGAGAACGATGAGAAGAAGCGCATGATGATGGCGTCTATCGAGGCCGGCACGCCGGTCGGTATTCTGGCCGAGCTCGATGGCAAGACCGTCGGCTGGTGCTCGGTCGCACCGCGCCAGACCTACCGCAAGCTATCGCCGCAACAGGACGATGCCGAGACGGATATCTGGTCGATCGTCTGCTTCTATGTGCCGAGAGCGCTGCGCGGCGGCGGGCTGGCGGCTGCCCTGCTCGAGGCTGCCGTCGACCATGCCTTTGCCAAGGGTGCGCGCACCGTCGAGGCCTATCCGGTCGACCAGGCATCGCCGAGCTATACCTTCATGGGTTTTCGCGACATGTTCGCCGCTCGCGGGTTCCACGAGATCGGCATGGCCGGCTCTCGCAGACATGTGATGCGGCTCGAGCGTTGACGCAATCGGCCACGGCGTCTTTACTCCCAGCACAAAGGAAGCGGCCGATGAGCAGACATCTCAAACCGACCATGGCGCTTGCAGCCGCGTTGCTGGCATCCGCTACCTTTGATGCCTCGGCACAGACCGCGCACATCTTCTGGAAGGATCTGCGGCCGGCGACGCAGGCGGTTGCCGAAGATGCCGGCCTGCCGATGATCGCGGCAAAACTGCCCGATCATGGCGAGACGCTGTCGCTCAACCTCCAGGACAAGACCGTTCAATTAGCCGGCTATGCATTGCCTGTCGATCGCGATGGCGACCTCGTTTACCAGTTCCTGCTGGTGCCGTGGACAGGCGCCTGCAGCCACATGCCAACGCCGCCGCCGAACCAGATCGTGCTGGTCACGCCGGCCCGTCCCTACAAGATGTCGAAGGCCTATGAGTCGGTTGCCGTGACCGGCGCTTTGCAGCCCGGCATGGAGAAGAGCCAGCTGTTCATTCTCGACGGCGTCTCGATCATCCAGTCCGGCTACACCGTGCGCAAAGCCGAGGTGGTGGCTGTCGACAACGTGCCGGATACGATCACGCTGCCGGTCAACTCGCCCTGGACTTTTCTCAACAAAAAGAAGAACTAGCAGGTTTAGCCTTAAGCCGCGTTGGCCCCGGATTCCTTGTCCAGCACCATGTAGTCGAGCGGCATTTCGGTCGTGTACTTGATCTGCTCCATGGCGAAGGACGACGACACGTCGCGGATCTCGATCTTGGCAATCAACCGCTTGTAGAAGGCGTCATAGGCGGCGATGTCGGGTACAACCACGCGCAGGAGATAATCGACGTCGCCGCTCATGCGGTAGAATTCGACCACTTCGGGAAATTCCTGGATGACTTCGGAAAAGCGCCGCAGCCATTCATGGCTGTGCGAATTGGTGCGGATCGACACGAAGACGGTGACGCGCACATTGACCTTTTCGTGATCGAGAATGGCGACGCGCCGCTTGATGACGCCCTCTTCCTCGAGCTTCTGGATACGGCGCCAGCACGGCGTTGTCGACAGGCCGACTTTCTTGGCAACATCGGCAACCGCGAGCGTCGCATCCTCCTGCAGGAGGCGGAGAATTTTTCTGTCGAGGCGATCCATTGAGATGCTCCCTGGTGCAGGCCGCGTTCCCTCGGGCGCGGCGCGCTTTGGGAATAGATTGGCTATACTCCCTCTTATTTAGGCCTTTCACAAGAAAGAAATTCTGCCGAATGGCATAAAAGCGAGTGATATCTTGCTTAAAGCTTAAGCAATGCGATAGCGGATTTCCGATCTCAGGAAGGGCAGCAAATCCATTTCAAACCATGGATTCTGCTTCAGCCAGCCGGAATTGCGCCAGGAAGGATGCGGCAGCGGCAGCACTTTCAGGCTGGCCGGCGTATCCCAGATGGCGCGCCAGTCCCTCACGGTTTCGGTCAGCGATGACCGCCGCGCCTCACCCATATGCCAGGACTGCGCGTAGGAGCCGATCGTCAGAACCAGATCGATCTGCGGCATCAACGCCATCAGCGGCGCGCGCCAGGCCGGCGGGCATTCGCGGCGCGGCGGCAGGTCGCTGCCCTTGGCGTCCTGGCCGGGAAAACAGAACCCCATCGGCACGATGGCGAATTTCTCGGTGTCGTAGAATTCCTCCGCGCTGACACCCAACCAGCTTCGCAAGCGGTCGCCGGACGCGTCGGTGAACGGCATGCCGGAAAAATGCACCTTGGTGCCCGGCGCCTGGCCGGCGAGCAGGATGCGGGCGCTGGATGACGGCAGCAGCACCGGGCGCGGCTCATGCGGCAGCGGCCGTCCCACAGGATTGTCGACGCAGATGCGGCAGGCGCGGATCTTTACCGTCAGGCGTTCGAGGTCCGCCTCCATCTCAGGCGGAAGCGCTCGGCCGGCTGGTGACGGCGCTGTACCAGCGTAGCACGTTGGAGCACTCGTCCGGTACCTTGATGCGCGCCGGTTTCATGAAGTCGATGGCGATCATCCCGGTGATATCGGCGATCGAATAGGTGTCGCCTGCGGCGAATTCCCGGTTTGCCAGTTCGGTGTCGAGCAGGTTCAGGAATTCGACCGCTTTCGTCTTGTTGGCTTCGCCCCATTCGGGGATTTGCGGAATTTCCCATTCCTTCATTGCCGGATGGATGTGGCGAAAGGCCTGAGCGACGCAACTGAGCAGATTGAACTCCATGCGCCTTTGCCACATCTCGACCTTGGCCTTGCCGAGCGCGCCTTGCCCGAACAGCGCCGGCTCCGGCTGCAATTCCTCGAAATAGCGGCAGATGGCGACGGATTCGGTGAGGATGCTGCCGTCGTCGAGTTCAAGCACCGGCAGCCGCTCCAGCGGGTTGCGTGAGCTGACCGGCTCCTGTTTGTGCCCCATGGCACCCATGTCGACCGGCACCAGTGGCACTTCGATGCCTTTTTCGGCGAGGAAGACCCGGACACGCCGCGGATTGGGGGCGCGGCCACCGTCGAACAGTTTCATCTCAATCCTCCCGATATTTGCTGGCAACCACGGGGCTTGCTATAGGACACGGCCTGCCTCTCACCGGAAGCGAAAGATTTCGCGCAAGGCGTCACCGAACGAAGCCAGCGTGCCGTGCCGTCTTTCGACCGGGCCTTCGTGGTGGCTTTCGCGCCAGTCCTGCGGCTGGTCGAACGTGCCGGCCCAGATGCCGGCCTTGCCGGCGCGGGCAACGGCCTGCTCGGTTTCGTAGTCGCCATAGGCGATGGCCCAGCCGGCCTCAACCTGGGCGCGGTTCAAATCCTTGCCGCCGGCCTTGCAGTCCCCGAGCAGGCGGCCGTAACGGTCGCGCTGCCAGCCGCTGCAGGTCACCGGATTGCCTGATGTCAGCCGCACCAGCGCCTGCCGCGCCAGCCTGCCGCAGGCATAGTCGGCGCCGTCCTTGCGGCAGATCTGCTGGTATTCCGGAGCATCTATGCCGCGCATGCGGATGCGTTCAGTGCCAAGGGTCAGCGAATCGCCGTCATTGACGATCGCGGCGCCCTCCGCCTTGCGCGTCTCGAAGCGGTCGAGCCGCGCGGCGAGCAGGATCAGCAGGCCGAGCATGAGAACGGTCAGCGCGTAATCCAGCAATCTGCGCCACAGGCTTCGCGGCTGCGGCGGATAGTATCGCCGGCGCGGCCTTGGCGACCACGAACGGCTCATATGGCAAACAGTCTCTTAATCATTCGAACGTAGCTTAACGAATTGAGATCGCTGCGCGCATAAATTGAAGTTTCCATGCCTCTGCTACGCTCGAACACAGCGGATAAATTCATTGTGGACCGCAGGAAACCGCACCGCAACAGCGATGTGGCGCGCGCGGTGCGCAGAACGCGCGACCGTCTTTCGCAACAGGTCGGCAATCTCGACTTCGACCGCGAGCTCCTGAAGCTGCATGCCCGCGCCATGGTGGGGGGTGCGACCGTCATTCCACTTTTGGTGCTGGCGATCGCGGCGACCGGGATTCTGGCGGGCATAGACAAGCAGATCAGCATCTGGGCGCTGTTCACGCTCATCTGCTATTCGATCGTTGCCTTTATGGCGCGGCGCGTCGAACGCACCGAAGCGGCCGAACTCGACCCTATTTTGACACGCCGGGATTTTCTGATCGGCCATTCGCTGTGCGGCCTCGGCTGGGCCTGGTTCGCCTGGCTCGGCTGCGCCTCCTGCCAGATCGACTATTTCCCGGTGATCAAGGCGATGGTGCTGCTGCTGGCGATGGCAGCGACCGCCATTACCGCGTCGTCCTTGCGCAGCGCGCTGCTCGCCACCTTCGTCATTCCGGTGGCGGTCTATGCCTATGCCGAATCAAAACTGTGGATGTCGGTCGAGACGATGATGGTCGCAATGCTGGTCGCGGCTCTGCCGTTCTTCGCCTACTTCGCGCGTCATCTCAACCACTCGTCGTTGATGCTTCTATCGTTCCGCTCCGAAAAGGATGCGTTGCTCGCCGAGGTCGAGACAGCGAAATCGATGTCGGACGAAGCTCGTCGGCGCGCCGAAGACGCCAATCTGGCGAAGTCGCGCTTTCTCGCCTCGATGAGCCATGAGCTGAGAACACCACTCAATGCCATTCTCGGTTTTTCCGAGGTGATGGCCAATGAGGTGCTGGGGCCGATGAGCAACCCCACCTATCGTGACTACGCCCGCGACGTGCACGATTCCGGCCAGCACCTGCTCGACCTGATCAACGAGATCCTCGACCTGTCGCGCATCGAGGCCGGCCGCTACCAGCTCAACGAGGAGCCGGTGATGCTGCTCAACATCGCCGAGGATTGCTGCCACATGATGGAGTTGAAGGCGCGCAACAAGGACATCCGCATCGTCCAGGATTTCGAAAGCGCCTTGCCACGCCTGTTCGCCGACGAGCGGGCGGTGCGGCAGATCACGCTCAACCTTCTGTCCAACGCCATAAAATTCACCGCCACCGGCGGCGAAGTTCGTGTGCGCGTCGGCTGGACGGCGGGCGGCGGCCAATACATTTCGGTCAAGGACAACGGGCCGGGCATTCCGGAAGACGAAATCCCGATCGTGCTGTCCGCCTTCGGCCAGGGCTCGATCGCCATCAAGAGCGCCGAACAGGGCACCGGGCTCGGGCTGCCGATTGTGCAGGGCCTGCTCGCCATGCATGGCGGCGAATTCGAACTTCTTTCCAAATTGCGCGAAGGCACCGAGGCGATCGCCATCTTCCCGCTGAGCCGGGTGATGGAGGAATTGCCCGCGCTGCCGACCAAGGCGGTAGCGGCGCGGCGGCGCTAGCGGCCTGTTCTATGCTTTGACCGCAGCCGCCATGCCCGAACTGGTAAGCGCGGCGGCCTTGACCAGGCCGGCGGCAAGGGCTGCCCCTACCCCCTCGCCGTGGCTGACGCCGAGATCGAGCAGCGGAATGATGCCGAGCCGCTCGACGGCAAGCCTTTGGCCGGGCTCCGGCGACAGGCTGGCCAGCAGACAATGGTCGAGCGTCGCGGGATTGGCGGCGTGCAGCACCGCCGCCGCGGCGGTCGCGGCAAAGCCATCGAGCAGCACCGGGATCTTCTGCATCCGGGCAGCGATGATGGCGCCGGCGATGGCAGCGAATTCGCGGCCACCGACCCGGCGCAGCGCCTCCAGCGGATCCCTGAGAGCAGCGCCGTGAAAGGCAAGGGCGGCGTCGACGACGTCAGCCTTGCGCGCCTGCATGGCCGCGTCGGCGCCAGAGCCGGGGCCGACCCAATCGGCGCCGCTGCCGCCGAACAAGGCCGCGCACAAGGCTGCCGCGACAGTGGAATTGCCGACGCCTAGATCGCCGAGGCAGATCAGATCGGCGCCACCGGCAATCGCTTCCATGCCGAAGGCCATGGTGGCGGCGCAGCCACGTTCGTCGAGGGCCGCGTCCTCGGTGATATCGGCGGTCGCAATGTGCAGCGCCAGGTCGAAAACTTTCAGGCCGAGATCGTTGGCGATGCAGACCTGGTTGATCGCGGCACCGCCGGCAGCGCAAAACTCGACGGCACTGGCGGTCGCAGCGACGTCGCGCGGCGAAATGCCGTGACGGGTGACGCCGTGGTTGCCGGCGAAAATCGCCACCAGGGGCCGGTTCACCGCCGGCGGCGCGCGGCCGCTCCAGGCGGCAAGCCAGGCCGCGATGTCCTCGATGCGGCCGAGCGAACCCTTCGGCTTGTCGGCCCTGGCAAGCAGCGTGCGCACGCGCGCCTCGGCCGTCTCGTCAGCCGGCGGCAGGTTCGCCAGCAGATCGCGGAAATCGTCGAAAGGCAGTGCGCTGGTCATGACGTCGGTGCTCATCTCCAAGATTGCCAAGCGGCATAGCCGCCTTGCCCGGCCGGCACAACCATCAAGCCGCAACCACAACCATCAAGCCGCAACACTGGGCCGTGCCGCAAAAGCGGCTGCCGGTGGCGAAATCCGGAGGGCTTGCATTGGCTTTGCCGTTGCACCATGTGGAAGCGGGACAAGGGATTCCGCAAAGGGATCTCACGAGAACATCATGACGGCCATCGAATCCCCCTGCATCCTGGTCTGTTCGATCGACATGAAAACCGGCTTCTGTTTCGGGTGTGGTCGCACGCGCGATGAAATTGGCGCCTGGATGGGCATGACGCCGGAAAACCGTCGCAGCGTCATGGCCGAATTGCCGGCCCGGCTGGAGACGGTCGAGCGTCGGCCGCGCCGGGAAACACGCCGCAGCCGCGTGGCGCGCGAGCGCGACGTCCTCTCGTGAAACGGCAGACCCAATGAACCGACTGTTCTGGATCGTGATGGCGGCAATCAGCGTCGGGCTGGTGCTGCTGATGATCAACAACGACGCCGGCAGCACGTTCGGCATCGAGAACTACGATTTCAGCCGGCTGGTCTGGCTGGGCGCGATCGGCTTGCTGGTCAGCGCCGGCCTGATCCGATCCGGCAGGCCGCTCGGCGCCATGGCCCGCAATCTCGGCACCTGGGCCGCGATCGTGCTGGCGGTCGTCGCCGGCTACCAGTACCGCTACGAGTTGCAGGATTTCGCAAGCCGGGTGACGGCAGGCCTCATTCCCGGCAGCCCGCTGGCGCTCGGCGTCGAGGATGGCCACGCCACCGTGACGCTGGACAAGGCCGACAGCGGCCATTTCGAAGCCCGCATCACGATCAACGGCGCGCCGATCCGCACCGTGGTGGATACCGGCGCGACCAGCACGGTGCTGACGGCCGAAGACGCGCAAGCGGCCGGCTTCAATCCGGCTGCATTGAGCTTCACCGTTCCGGTCTCGACCGCCAACGGCATGGCGCGCGCCGCTTCGGTGAGGACCGACGAACTAGCGATCGGCGGCATCGTACGCAAGAACATGCAGGTCATGGTCGCCGCACCGGGCGCACTCAGCCAGAGCCTGCTCGGCATGAATTTTATTGGCTCGCTGTCGGGTTTCGACGTGCGCGGCGACCGGATGATTTTGCGCGACTGAACCGCCTAGGCGGCCTGTTCGGCGCGGTCGAAATCGACGGCAGCGAACGCCACCTTCAACACATCCGGCCCTGCGCCGGGCTTCGTCGCATCGGTCGACAGGATCTGCCGGAAGCGGCGCGCGCCGGGCAGACCGTGGAACAGGCCGACCATGTGGCGGGTGACATGGCCGAGCCGCCCACCCTGCGCGATATGGCGCGCGGCGTAATCAGCCATCGTATCGATCAGCGCGGCGAAATCGAATGCGCCGGGTTCAGCCCCATAAAACGCGGCATCGACGCCCGCCAGAATGCCCGGCGTGTGATAAGCGGCGCGGCCAAGCATGGCGCCATCGACATGATCGAGGTGTCGAACAGCCTCCTCGAGCGATTGAATTCCGCCATTAATGCCGATGAATTTGTTCGGTTTTCCAGCCTTGAGGCGATAGACCCTGCCATAGTCTAGCGGCGGGATATCGCGATTTTCCTTGGGGCTCAGCCCCTCCAGCCAGGCCTTGCGGGCATGCACCCAAAGCGCGTCGGCGCCGGCCGCGAAGACGCCGTCGGCCAGCGCATTGAGCGCGGGCTCGGGATCCTGCTCATCGACGCCGATGCGGCATTTCACCGTCACCGGGATCTTCACCGCCACCTTCATCGCCGCCACGCAATCGGCGACAAGGTCGGGCACCTTCATCAGGCAAGCGCCGAACGTGCCCGACTGGACGCGGTCCGACGGGCAGCCGACATTGAGATTGATCTCGTCATAGCCGAAGGCCTCGCCGATGCGCGCCGCCTCGGCCAGCTTTTGCGGATCGGAGCCGCCGAGCTGCAGCGCCACCGGATGTTCGGCGTCATCAAAGCCAATCAGGCGTTCGCGTGCACCATGGATGACGGCATCCGCCACCACCATCTCGGTATAGAGCAGCGCGCGACGCGTCAGTTGGCGATGGAAGAACCGGCAATGCCGGTCCGTCCAGTCCATCATCGGGGCGACTGAAATCCGGACGCTTTTGTAGTCGTTATCTTGCATTCGTGGTGGCTTTGCCGCTGCTACTTGCCGCTCACATAGGCGATTTCGTGGTGTTTTCCTACCCTCAACACCGCGTCCGCCTCAGGCAGGTTAAGGCCCGGATTAGCGCGAGCTTTGTCGAGGCAGCTGTAGACGCCGACGGCGACCGTGCGGACCGTGATCAGGCCGCCCGACAGACCGGAACGGCTCAATTCGAGCGTCTGTCGACGTAGGTGTAGACGCCGGCCCCTATGGCGACCGCACCGACCGTGATCACGATCGATGGTGCGCCCATCAAACTGGCGAGGACCGCCCAGACAAGAGCGATGACGATAGCGCCGAGTGTTCCCAGGATCAGTCTCGGCAATGTCTGCCCCTCCACGTGCGG
This sequence comes from Mesorhizobium sp. P2_D6, assembly GCF_056404315.1. Lineage (NCBI taxonomy): Bacteria > Pseudomonadati > Pseudomonadota > Alphaproteobacteria > Hyphomicrobiales > Phyllobacteriaceae > Mesorhizobium > Mesorhizobium sp. P2_D6. The sequence continues at coordinate 111,484 of NZ_JBFUEG010000003.1, forward strand.
CCGTCCGTGGATTGGTCATCAACCACCGGTCACGCGCAGCATGAAAGCACAGTATAGCCCGTGAGGTGAAGGGCCGGGCGGGAATAGGCTGGTGCGCGAAACAGCGGCCCGAGCCACTACGGCGCAGGCGTTCAATCACAAAATGACTGGACCAGGTCCCTAACGTCTCAGCGCGTAGACTTCGGCCATGCTTTCGCCGCCCATTGGCAGCGCCATGTCGTCGTCGAGCAGGCGGGTGATACGGGCAAAACCGGTGAAGGCCTTCCTTGCCTCCTCAGGCGACATCCGGCCCGACAGGGCCGCGGAGCAGCAATTCAGGGCACATTGATACACAGGCCCACGCCGACCCAACGGCCATTTCTGCAGAAAGACCATCGCTTCGGCAACGCTATCGACTTCCTCGACGGGGTGTCCCTGCCCGCGCGCAATGCGCACCGGCGTAAAGAAATGCAAGCGGTCCATTTTGTTCTCTCCCTGGTCGGCCGCAGCGCGAACCAACCTTGTTAAATTCGCGAACAGCGAGTTGGTTCCGCTTCTTGCAAGAAAATTTGCGAGGGTTGGCTTGGGATTGTCGGCGGCCGGATTTTATCCGGAACGTTACGCCCGCTGACGCATTTCGCTCTCGTGTTCGCCTTTGAGGGACAGTCCAAATCATGCGCATAGCCCACGTCGCCCCCCTGCACGAATCCGTGCCGCCCAAGCTCTATGGCGGCACCGAGCGGATCGTTTCCTATCTCACCGAAGGGCTGGTCGAACTCGGCCATGAGGTGACCTTGTTCGCCAGCGGGGACAGCCACACATCAGCCAGACTGGTTCCGGGCCGCGAACGCGCGCTGCGCCTCGATCCGCGCCCGCTCAAGTCGGACACCGCGGCGCATCTCGCGATGCTAGCAGCTGTGAGGAACCGAGCTCAGGACTTTGATATCATTCATTTTCACCTCAGCCACTTCCTGCATTTTTCGTTCTTCGAGCATATGCCGGACAAAACGGTGACGACGCCACACGGCCGACTCGATTATGTCGATCTGGCGCCGGCCTATGAGCGCTTTCCACGCTTTCCCCTGATTTCGATCTCGCGCAGCCAGAGAAGCGGGCTTGCCAACGCCAATTGGCTGGCGACCATCCATCACGGGCTGCCGATCGGCCTCTACCAGCCGACCTTCGAGCCGGCGGCCGACGAACCATATCTTGCCTTTCTCGGCCGGCTGTCGCGCGACAAGCGGCCGGACCGGGCGATCGACATCGCCTTGCGCTCGGGCATGAAGCTCAAGCTGGCGGCCAAGATCGGTGATGACGACCGGGCCTATTTCCACGAGACGATCGAACCACTGATCGACGGCGACCGCATCGATTATGTCGGTGAGATCGCCGAGGACGAAAAGGCTGAATTCCTCGGCAATGCCGCCGGGCTCCTGTTTCCGATCGACTGGCCCGAGCCGTTCGGCCTTGCCGCGATCGAGGCGATGGCCTGCGGTACGCCAACCATTGGCTGGAACTGCGGTGCGTTGCCGGAAGTCATCGACCATGGCGTTACCGGCTTTATCGTCGATTCACTCGACGGCGCGGTCGCCGCGTTGCCAGCCTTGCTGCAGCTCGACCGGAGAAAGGTGCGCGCCGTTTTCGAAAAGCGGTTCTCCGCCAACAGGATGGCCCGTGACTATCTCTCTGCGTATGTGCGCCTGATCGGCAATTCAGCGGAAAAGAAAGCGTCTTGAACGACGGCCGACGCTCCGAACCCGAAAACAGAGATCTGTGACTGATGACTGAACTTGACGAGCGCAAGCTCGACCCTGCCGTGGCCCTCGCCTCCCTCGACGAAACCGCGCCGCGCGAGCCGCACCGGCTGTTCGCCCTGAAACAAGGCGATTGCTTTGCGGTGGCCGATGCCTATGGCGACATCCGAGGCGCCGGTGACGGCTTCTTCCGTGACGACACGCGCGTTTTGTCAGAGTTCCGGCTCACCGTTGGCGGCCGGCAGACATCGCTGCTCGGCGCCTCGCTCAGCCAGGACAATGTGCTGTTCACCAGCAATTTGACCAACCTGCCGATGCAAAGCGTCGGGGGCCGCGACATCCCTCAGGGCGCAATCCACATCGAACGCGTCAGGCTGCTGTGGCAGGACCGGCTGTTCGAACGCATCACCCTGTCCAACTACAGCCAGGAGCATTCGGCGATCCGCATCTCGCTGCACTTCGCCGCCGATTTCCGCGACATGTTCGAGGTGCGCGGCTCGACCAGGCCAAAACGCGGCACGGCGCATGCGGCCGAGATCGAGCCCACCTCCGTCGTGTTGCGCTACGACGGGCTGGACGGGCTGGCACGTATGTCGGCGATCTCGTTCTCGCAGGCGCCGGACCAGCTCAGCGCCGAGCGCGCGGATTTCCTCATCGCGGTGACCAAGCGCAGCAGCAAGGTATTCTATGTCGAGGTTGGTCCGGAACTGGCCGAGCCGCCTGACCGCGACCGGTTCCGGGCGGCTGCGGCGCGCGCCCGCTTCGGCATGCGGGCCAAGCGCCGCCATGGCGCGACGGTGCACAGTTCGGGCCGCGTCTTCAACGACTGGGTGGAACGTGCCCGCGCCGATGTGGCCTTGCTGACCACCGAGCTGTCGACCGGCCCCTACCCCTATGCCGGCATACCCTGGTTTTCCACCGCCTTCGGCCGCGACGGCGTCATCTCGGCGCTGCAGATGCTGTGGCTCAATCCCGGCCTGGCGCGCGGCGTGCTCACCTTCCTCGCCCAGCACCAGGCGACCGAGACATCACCGTTCAGCGACTCGCAGCCCGGCAAGATCATGCACGAGACGCGCAAGGGCGAGATGGTGGCACTGCAGGAGCTGCCCTTCGGCCGCTACTATGGCGGCGTCGACACCACGCCGCTCTACATCCACCTTGCCTGCGCCTATGCAGAGCGCACCGGCGACATGGACTTCATCGCCAGCCTGTGGCCATCGCTTTGCGCCGCCGCCGAGTGGACGGAAGATGCAAGCCGGGCGACCGGCTTCGTCACCTATCAGCGGGCCGCCGAATCCGGCCTTGCCAACCAGGGCTGGAAGGACAGTTTCGACTCTGTCTTCCACGCCGACGGGCGCATTCCCAAGGGTCCGATCGCGCTGGTGGAAGTGCAAGGCTATGTCTTTGCCGCCTTCAGGGGCCTGGCGGCGCTCGCCCGCCGCCGGGGCGAGTTCGCGCAAGCCGATCACTGGGAAAACCGCGCCGAAGAGATGCGGATCGCCGTCGAGCGCGATTTCTGGCTCGACGATCTGGGTTTCTATGCGCTCGCCATCGACGGCGCCGGCGAACCCTGCAAGGTGCGCACCTCCAATGCCGGTCACCTGCTCTATGTCGGGCTGCCCGAGCCGGCGCGGGCGCAGATGGTCGCCGACCAGCTGCTATCGGCGTCCTTCCAGTCGGGCTGGGGGGTGAGGACGCTTGCCGACGATGCGGTGCTGTTCAACCCGATGTCGTACCACAATGGCTCGATCTGGCCGCACGACACGGCGATTTGCGGCGCCGGCCTGGCGCGGTTTGGCGAGCGTGACAATGTGGTGCGGCTGATGAGCGGCACGTTCGAATCCGCCGTGCATTTCAACATGCGGCTGCCGGAATTGTTCTGCGGTTTTACCCGCTCGGTCGGCGAAGCGCCGATCGCCTATCCCGTCGCCTGCCTGCCGCAGGCGTGGTCGGCGGGTTCGGCCTTCATGCTGATGCAGGCTTGCCTCGGTCTGGAAATCGACGGCTGGAATGGCGAAATCCATGTCACCCGCCCAAGGCTGCCGATCGGCATCGACACGCTGACGCTGAGGCATCTGGGCGTCGGCGAAAAGAAGGTGGATCTTACCTTCCAGCGCGTCGGCGACCGCGTCGTCGCCTTTCTCGCCGACCGCCATGAAGGGTTGGTTCCGCTGATCGTGCGAAGCTGAACTGGGTCATTTTCGCGGGAACCGATCGCAGTTTTGTGCGTTGCAAAATGACAGCCGCCGGCGGCCTGCCGCGGGCGAGCGTGTTCGAATTCAACGAAGAAGAATGACCGCCAAAGGCGGAGATTGGCACTTCAATGACAAATTATGGCGTCGACATGCTCTGGATCGTGATCCTGGCAAGCCTCGGCCTATCCGCCCTCGCCGTCCTGTTTTCGATATCCCGGCGCCGCGACAGCCACGCACCGGCCGTTGCCCGCGCGGCTGGTGAGGATGTGGCGGCGGAAGCGGCGCGCAAGGTCATGCGCGAGTTCGAAAAGAACGGCCAGTCCGCCGATGCCGCACTGGTGACATGGTCACCCGAGACCTTGCGCAAGATCCTCGCCGACGACCTTCCGGACGCCCAGGTCATCGTCGTCTCCAACCGCGAACCTTATATCCACAACGTCAAGGACAATGGCGTCGAGCTTGTCGTGCCTGCCAGCGGGCTGGTGTCGGCGCTGGAGCCTATCACACGCGCGTGCGGCGGCACCTGGATCGCCTATGGCGGCGGTAGCGCGGACCGCCTCACTGTGGACGACAACGACCGCGTGCCAGTGCCGCCGGACAAGCCGTCCTACACGCTGCGCCGCGTATGGCTGAGCGAGGACGAATATCAAGGCTACTATCTCGGATTTGCCAATGAAGGCCTGTGGCCGCTCTGCCATATCGCCTTCACCCGGCCGATCTTCCGCGCCTCGGACTGGGAAGCCTATGAGGCCGTCAACCGCAAGTTCGCCGATACGGTTGTGGCAGAGGCGCGCAACGAGCGGCCGATCGTGCTGGTCCAGGACTACCATTTCGCGCTGCTGCCGCGCATGATCCGCGAGCGCCTGCCTGAGGCGATCGTCATCACCTTCTGGCATATCCCCTGGCCGAACTCCGAAGTCTTCAGCATCTGCCCATGGCGCGAACGCATCCTCGAGGGGTTGCTCGGCAGCTCGATCATCGGCTTCCACACCCAGTTCCACGCCAACAATTTTACCGAAAGCGTCGATCGCTTCCTGGAAAGCCGTATCGAGCGCGCCGATGCGGCGATCTCCTACGGTGGCCAGACGACGCTGGTGCACGCCTACCCCATCTCCATCGAATGGCCGGCCGAACTTCTGTCGAAGCTGCCCACAGTCGAGGAATGCCGAACCCGTCTGCGCGACAGGTTCGGCCTCAAGGCCGACGTCAAGCTCTGCATCGGCGTCGAACGACTGGACTACACCAAGGGCATTCTCGACCGCTTTCAGGCTTTGGACGAATTGTTCACGCGCCATCCCGAATGGATCGGCAGACTGGTCTTCCTGCAGTTCGCGGCGCCCAGCCGCGGCACGCTGCCGGCCTACCAGCAACTGCATGACGAATGCATGCGCTATGCCGACGAGCTCAATCAGCGCTATGGCAGCAGCGACGGCTACAAGCCGGTCATCATGGTGGCCGAACATCACTCGCAGGAACAGGTCTACGAGATCTATCGCGCTGCCGACATCTGCATGGTCACCAGCCTGCATGACGGCATGAATCTTGTCGCCAAGGAATTCGTCGCCGCGCGCGACGACGAGCAGGGCGTGCTGTTGCTCAGCACATTTGCCGGTGCGTCGCGCGAACTGCTCGAGGCGCTGATCGTCAATCCCTACGATGCGGCGATGATGAGCGATGCACTGCTGCAGGCGCTGACCATGTCGCCGGACGAACAGCGCGAGCGCATGCGCCCGATGCGCGAGATGGTGCGCGACAACAATGTCTATCGCTGGGCCGGCAGCATGCTGCTGGACGCGGCGCGGCTGCGCAAACGCAGCGATCTCGACCGGGCGACGGGTGTCACCGAACGGCCTGCAACCACCGACAGCAACATCGTCTCGCTTTTCGATCGCATGCGGAGGGTGGCGTCATGAATAGTCTACCGAAGGCATTGGGCCTGCCAGCAGCACCCGACCTGCCGGAAGGACAATGGGCACTTTTCCTCGACATTGACGGCACCTTGCTCGAACACGTCGCCCACCCGGACGCGGTGTCCGTCAGCGACGAGTTGCGCAGTCTGCTCGGCGCCATCGACGAACGGCTGGGCGGCGCAGTCGCCTTCATCACCGGCCGCTCGGTGGAAGTCGCCGACCGCCTGTTCCATCCGCTGAAGCTGCGCGTTGCTGGCCTGTATGGGCTGGAACACCGGCTGACACCTGATGGTCCCATCGTTGTGGCGGATGCTCCCGCCGATATAGCTGCCCTCGCCGACGCCATTGAGGCCGATTTGGATGACGGCCTGGTTCATATCGAGCGCAAGGGTCCGATCCTTGCCATTCATACGCGTGCGGCGCCGCATCTACTGGCCAGGGCTACCCAGCTTGTCGAGCAGGCATTGGCCGGGCTCCCCAAGGGCTACCGCGTCATTCCGGGAAATGCCGGTGTCGAGCTGATGCCGCTCGAGGCGGCCAAGGGCGCTGCCGTGCGGCGTTTCATGGCGATCCCGCCCTTTGCCGGGCGGCGGCCGGTCTTCCTCGGCGACGACACCGCCGATGAAAACGGTTTCGAGGCGATCAACGAAGCCGGCGGCATCTCGATCCGGGTCAGGCCGCGCGGTCCCACCGCAGCTCAATACCGGCTCGACGATGTCACCCGCGCCATAGCTTGGCTTGCCGCAAATTTCGAAGCGTCAGCGGGCCTCGACCGCAAAGCATCTTGATCACGATCACTGTCGGATCGAATCGAACCCACAGCGGCTGCGCCCCGTCTCCGACAAACGCCGATCGATAAGCGCGATTCTCGTTGAATATCTTTAAGGCCAAAGCCGCCAAATGGATTGCTTGCCGGTTCCCTTGCGTCAGGCATAACCTGCGCTGCATCGCGTGGAGGCGCGTTTGGCAAAAGGGGAGGATTACACCGTGACAATACAAGGCGCATCGCCTGGCCTGTACAATGAGGACCTCGCTCCGGCGAAGGTGCGGAACTGGGGGCCATTTTCGATCTTCAACGTGTGGACGTCGGACGTCCACAGCCTGTGGGGCTATTACCTCGCTGCCAGCCTGTTCCTGTTTTGCGGCGGCTTCGTCAATTTCATCATCGCCATCGGCATCGGTTCGCTGATCATCTACGTGCTGATGAACATGGTCGGCTATGCCGGCGTGAAGACCGGCGTGCCCTACCCCGTTCTGGCGCGCGCCTCGTTCGGCATCTGGGGCGCCAACATCCCGGCCCTGGTGCGCGCCATCGTCGCGTGCTTCTGGTACGGCGCGCAGACTGCCGCGGCCTCCGGCGCCATCGTGGCGCTTCTGACGCGGCTGCCGTGGTTCAACGAGTTCAACCAGACCTCGCATCTTCTTGGCCATTCCACCCTGGAGGTGATCTGCTTCGTCGTCATCTGGGCGCTGCAGCTCCTGATCATCCAGAAGGGCATGGAGACAGTGCGCCGCTTCCAGGATTGGGCGGGACCTGCGGTGTGGGTGATGATGCTGCTCCTGGCGATCTATCTCTGCATCAAATCAGGAACCTTCGCTTTCACCAGTGATATTCCGATGGACGTGCTGCGCGAAAAGACCGCCGATGCCGGCATTCCGGGCGATCCCGGGTCGTGGACGGCACTGTTCGGGGTCGCAGCGATCTGGGTGACCTATTTCTCGGCGCTCTATCTCAATTTTTGCGACTTCGCCCGCTACGCGCCGGACAAGGCCGCGCTGCGCAAGGGCAACATCTGGGGCCTGCCGGTGAACCTGATCCTGTTCTCGCTGGTCGCCGGCGTCACCACGATCGCTGCCTATGACGTCTACCACGAAGTGCTGCTGCATCCCGACCAGATCTCGGCCAAGTTCGACAGCTGGTTCCTGGCAGCCCTTGCGGCGTTAACCTTTGCAGTGGCGACGCTCGGCATCAACGTGGTGGCCAATTTCGTCTCGCCGGCCTTCGACTTCTCCAACGTCTTCCCGCGCCAGATCGACTTCAAGAAGGGCGGCTACATCGCGGCGGTGATCGCGCTGGTGCTCTATCCCTTCGCACCGTGGGAAGGCAGTGCCGCGCATTTTGTCGGCATCATCGGCGCGACGATGGGGCCGATCTTCGGCGTCATGATGGTCGACTATTACCTGATCCGCAAAGGCGAGGTCGACGTCGAGGCGCTCTACCGCGAGGAAGGCGAGTTCCGCTTCCAGGGCGGCTGGCACGTCAATGCCTTCATCGCCGCCGGCATCGGCGCCATCTTCTCGTCGATCCTGCCCAACTTCACCAGTTGGCTGCCGGCCTGGTGGGGCGTCTATGGCTGGTTCTTCGGCGTGGCGATTGCCGGCGCCATCTACTACGTGCTGCGCACGATGGCTCTGGGTGCTGGAGCGAAGACGGCGAAGGCATGAAATGGAGGGAATAAGGCAGTAGGGCAGTAAGGGAGTAGGGAAATAGGAGCCCTACTGCCCTACTGCCCTACTGCCCTACTGCCCTACTGCCCTACTGCGCTACTGCCTATTCTTCCCACCATCTCAGCCAACCTCCGCACCGTGTTCCAGTTGCGTGCGGTGCCGATGCCCATGCGTTTGTGGTTCATCGCCGCAAGCAGGCGGGAGCTTGGCCGCTCGCGCGAAAAGACGACCCAGATGTCGCCGTCGACCGAAGCCACCTTCTCATCCTCGGCGGCATAGGCCTGGAGCGCTGCTACACCGTCCATGGGCGCGGGCTTGCGCATGATCCGCACCGCCACCTGATCGCCGGTTTCGGCCGACTCGACTGGGAATGGATTGCCGGCGGCGAGTTTCAGCCAGTCCTCGGCAGTGCGCACGATGATGACGACATGGCGGCCGAAGGTCTTTTCGAAGGCCGTTTCGAGCCGCTGTTCCAGCCTGGTGATATCCGCCGCTCGCGCCTCGAAGACCAGATTGCCGGTCGCTACCAGTGTGCGCGGGTTCTTCAGTCCGAGGCCTTCGGCCATCGCCTTGAGGTCGGACATGACGACCCGGCGACCTTCGCCGAGGATGATGCTGTAGAGCAGCGCGACATAGGTCTTCACCGGCGCCGCCAGCGGCCTATACCAGCCGCGACTGGTCCACCGCAGCCGAGATGAAGCTGGCGAACAGCGGATGCGGCTCAAGCGGCCGACTTTTCAGTTCCGGGTGATACTGGACGCCGATGAACCAGGGATGGTCGGGGTATTCGACCGTTTCCGGCAGCACGCCGTCGGGCGACATGCCGGCAAACACCAGGCCGCAATCTTCCAGCCGCTCCTTGTAGTCGACATTGACCTCGTAGCGGTGGCGGTGGCGCTCGGAAATCTGGGTGTCACCGTAGATCTCGGCGATCTTCGATCCCTTGGTGAGCTCGGCCTGATAGGCGCCGAGCCGCATCGTGCCGCCGAGATCGCCGGTCTCCCGGCGCTTCTCCAGCATGTTGCCTTTCAGCCATTCGGTCATCAGGCCAACGACCGGCTCGTCGGTCGGGCCGAATTCGGTCGACGAGGCATGCTCGACGCCGGCCAGCGAGCGCGCCGCCTCGATGCAGGCCATCTGCATGCCGAAGCAGATGCCGAAATACGGCACCTTGCGCTCACGGGCGAATTTGGCCGCCAGGATCTTGCCTTCGGAGCCGCGCTCGCCGAAGCCGCCGGGCACCAGGATGCCATGCACCTTTTCCAGCCACGGCGTCGGGTCTTCCTTTTCGAAGATCTCGCTTTCGATCCAGTCGAGCTTGACCTTGACGCGGTTGGCCATGCCGCCATGCGACAGCGCCTCGATCAGCGATTTGTAGGCGTCCTTGAGGCCGGTATATTTGCCGACGACGGCAATGGTGACCTCGCCTTCCGGATTGTGGATGCGGTTGGACACCGCCTGCCAGGGCTCCATGCGCGGCTTGGGCGCCGGGTCGATGCCGAAGGCGGCCAGCACTTCCGAATCGAGCCCTTCCTTGTGATAGGCCATCGGCACGTCATAGATGTGCGGCACGTCGAGCGCCTGAATGACGGCGCTTTCCCGGACATTGCAGAACAGCGACAGCTTTCTGCGCTCTTCCTTGGGGATGGCGCGGTCGGCGCGGACCAGCAGGATGTCGGGCGCAATGCCGATGCCGCGCAGTTCCTTGACTGAATGCTGGGTCGGCTTGGTTTTCAGTTCGCCGGCCGTCGGGATGTAGGGCATCAAGGTCAGATGGACATAGACGGCGTTGTTGCGCGGCAGGTCGTTGCCGAGCTGGCGGATCGCCTCCAGGAAAGGCATCGCCTCGATGTCGCCGACCGTGCCGCCGATCTCGCACAGCACGAAATCGTAGTCGTCATTGCCGTCGAGGACGAAATGCTTGATCTCGTCGGTGACGTGCGGAATAACCTGGACGGTCGCGCCGAGATAGTCGCCGCGCCGCTCACGCTCGATGATGTTCTTGTATATGCGGCCGGTGGTGATGTTGTCCTGCTGGTTGGCCGAGCGGCCGGTGAAACGCTCGTAATGGCCCAGATCGAGATCAGTCTCGGCGCCGTCATCGGTGACGAAGACCTCGCCATGCTGGTAAGGCGACATCGTGCCGGGATCGACATTGAGATAGGGATCGAGCTTTTTGATGCGTGCGCGATAGCCCCGCGCCTGCAAGAGAGCCCCAAGGGCCGCTGCGGCAATGCCTTTTCCAAGTGAGGAAACCACGCCGCCTGTGATGAATACATATCGCGCCATGGGAGTCATCGCTTAACGCGGCCGAATTGATTCCGCCAGAGAAAAAACCGCCGCTGAGGCTTTTTCCAGAGAAGGCGCGATAGTCCCGAGGTTCGAGACTGTAGTTCTTGGTCAAAACAAAAGGGCCGGCAGAAGCCGGCCCTTTCGGCAGAATTGGAAGAACGTCAGATGATGACGACCTTGGTGCCGACCCGGACGCGGCTGTAGAGGTCCATGACGTGCTCGTTGATCATCCGGAAGCAGCCATTGGAGGCGCTGGTTCCGATCGACTGCGGCGCGATGGTGCCGTGAATGCGCAGATGCGTGTCCTTCTTGCCGTCATAGAGATAGATGGCGCGGGCGCCGAGCGGGTTCTGACCGCCGCCGGGCATGCCGTCCTTGTACTGGCCATAGTGCTTGGGCTCGCGCTTCTGCATGTCCAGCGTCGGGATCCAGCGCGGCCATTCCTGCTTGTCGCCAACCGCAACCGTACCCTTGAATTGCAGGCCTTCGCGGCCGACCGCAATGGCATAGCGGCGGGCGGTGAAAGCCGATTCGACGAGGTAGAGACGGCGTGCGCTGGTATCGATGACGATGGTTCCCGGCTCATAACCGGTGAATTCGACGTCCTGCGGCACGAATTCCGGCTTCACCTTGAACTGCTTCTTGGCTTCGCGCTTGGCGAGCGCCTGATCGAGTGCCCGCGTCTCGGGAAGATAGGCAATCGAGGAGGCAGACGATGTGCCGCCGAACAGGCCGGCGAAGAGCCCCCCGCTCCTCGGCTTCTGGCCCGGGGCCTCGCTGCGCAATTCGCCATTGTTGCCGGTCAGCGCGACGTTCATCGCTTCGGTCGGGAGTGGTTCGGCCGACTCGATCGGCACGAGCGACGCAATCGGGTCAACTGGCGAGATGATCTTGGTGGTCTTCTTGGCCGGCTTGGCGTCGGCGACCACGACCGGCTTGCCCTTGCTGGCCAGGAAGGCCTGGCGCTGGGCGTCGGCCTTGGCTTTCGCCGCCTCGCGCATGGCCAGCTTGCGGGCCTCGAGCGCCTTGGCGCCGGCTGCCGCCTTGTCGGCGGCGATCTTGTCTTCGAGCTTGCTGATCTGAGCCAGATCATCCGAGCTCGGGTTCTTCTTCTTCTTGAGAAGCTTCAGCTGCGCCGCATCGCTCTTGGCGGCGACGTTGATGACAGCGGTGTTGCCAACCGCCTGCGGTGAGGTCATTGCCGGAGTGCCGGCGAAGGCCGCGGAGCTCATGCCGAATACGGCACAAAACCCCATGAAAATGAAGCTGCGAAGCTGCATAGCGAAGATCCGATCGTTCAGTGCTTGTTGCCCACGGCGTCGCCCGGCGCCCCCCAAGGGCGCAGAAAGTGCCGCGCGCAATCTATAATCGAAGTGCCGGAGCGGCCTCAAGCGGAACGCATGGTCGAATCTTCGTGATCAAGTGCATTTGCCGCGACTGTGTTGAAACAACAACAGATCGCGGCACTTGACCCTATCCGACTACTGGTTTGGAACCTGCGGCGTGACCGGCAAGGTGACGCCGTTGGCAGCCGGCGGCGTGGCCGAATCGGTCGCAGGCGATGTTGCCGGAGCTGGGGCCGGAGCCGTCGCCGGGGCTGTAGCAGGAGCGGTCGTCGGCGGCGTCGTGGCGGCGCCATTGCCCGAAGGCGCAGCCGGTGCGGTGGTGCCGGCAGGTGGCGTCGGCGCCGTCGTGCCGGGCAACTGGTTGAGCACGCCGTTGCCGCTGTCGGCCGGCACGCGGTCGAGAATGTCGATCGGCTTTTCGCCGTAGCGGGCAACGATCGAGAGTGTCAGCGACGTCACGAAGAAAGCCGCGGCCAGGATCGCCGTCGCCCGCGTCAGCGCATTGGCCGCACCGCGCGCGGTCATGAAACCGGAACCGCCGCCAATGCCGAGACCACCGCCTTCGGAGCGCTGCAGCAGCACCACGCCGACAAGGGCGAGCACGACCATGAGGTGGATGACGATCAGTACGGTTTCCATATTTTATCCTGGCAAGCCCTGCCGCTCCCTGGCGATCAGGGCCGGTGATGTGGAGGCGGCTCCATACAATGCTTTAACGGCATTTCCAAGCCCGTGGCCGGAATATGGGAAGCAATGCGCCCTTTGCAACGATTTCGGCCGCGGCGCGGCGTTTCATAAGTCGGCGAGGGAGCGGCCGAGCCTACGCGATATTCTCGTAGGCTTCGGCGATGGCGAGAAAATCCGCCGCCTTCAGGCTGGCGCCGCCGACGAGCGCGCCGTCGACGTTCTTGACGCCGAGCAGTTCGACCGCGTTGGACGGCTTGACCGAGCCGCCATAGAGGATGCGGATCTTGCCGGCCACTGCGGTGCCGAGCCCCTCCGACAGTTTTTCGCGAATATGCGCATGCGCCTCGGCCACGTCGTCGGCGGTTGGCGTCAGGCCGGTGCCGATCGCCCATACCGGTTCATAGGCGATGACGGTATTGGCCGGCGTTGCACTTGGCGGCACCGAGCCGGCGACCTGGCGCGACAGCACGTCGAGCGCGGCGCCCGCTTCGCGCTCGGCCTTGGTTTCGCCGATGCAGATGATGGCCACAAGCCCGGCGCGCCATGCGGCAGACGCCTTCGCCTGGACAGTCGCATCGTCCTCGCCACGCTGTTCCCGGCACTCGGAGTGGCCGACGATGACGTGGCTGGCGCCGGCATCCTTCAGCATCTCGGCCGAGATACAGCCGGTGAAGGCGCCGCTTTCCTTGATGTGGCAATCCTCGCCACCGGCCCGCACCGGCGTGCGCGACAGGATTTCGGCCGCGCGCGACAGCAAGGTCGCCGGCACGCAGACCAATGCTTCTGTCTCGGCATCGAGCCCGCTCATGAAGCCGTTGCCGATCATCCTGAGCTCGTTCAGCGAGGCGCTGGTGCCGTTCATTTTCCAGTTGCCGGCAACGAGCGGTCGAATTCCTGGCGTCATGGGATCTGGTTCTCCGGGCGACATTGGGGTCTCGCCCTCCCTACCAAAATCAGGCCACAAAGCAATCGACAGTGAGCCGGAAGGGCGCTATTGCGCTTGTTTCAGACTCGGGCGCACACGAAAGTGCGGAAAAATCGGAAGTAACAATGCTTGGTATATTGAGAAGCGCGGCGGGGACCTGGGTCGCGAAGACCCTGCTGTTACTGCTGGTGGCGAGCTTTGCCGCCTGGGGCGTTACCACCCGCTTGGCGGGCGGCTTCATGGCCGGCCATCACGCGGTCATAACCGCCGGCAGCACCACCGTGTCGATCACCGAATACCGCCTCGCCTACGATCGCCAGATCAACATGCTGCAGCAGCAGATCGGCCAGCGCATCAGCCGCGAGCAGGCCAAGGCCTATGGCATCGACAACCAGGTGCTGGCGCAGCTTGTGTCGGGCGCCGTCCTCGACGAACAGGCGCGCAAGCTCGGACTTGGCTTCTCCAAGGACAGGCTGGCCGAACTGACGCGCCAGGAACCTGCCTTCCAGGGCCCGAATGGCCAGTTCGATCGCCGGCTGTTCGAATCCCGGCTGCGCGAACTCGGCATGCGGCCGGAGGACTATCTGAAGAACCGGGCTCAGGTGGCGGTGCGCCAGCAGATCGTCGAGGCGGTTTCGGACGGCCTCAAGGCTCCGGACACCTTCTTCAAGGCGGTCGCGCTCTATCGCGGCGAAGACCGCACCATCGACTATTTGACCTTGCCGAAGGCGCTGGTCGAGCCGATCCAGGCACCATCCGACAGCGTGCTTCAGGCCTATTTCGAGACCAACAAGAAAACCTACGCGGCGCCGGAATACCGCAAATTCTCCTATGTCCGGCTCGAGCCTGAAGACATCATGGATATCAGCGCCGTGACCGACCAGCAGGTCAGCGACGACTACAACAAGAACAAAGGGCGCTACACCACGCCGGAAATGCGCACCATCGAACAGCTGGTGTTTCCGACGCTGGACGCCGCCAAGGCCGCGTCCGATTCGCTGAAGACGGGCGCCACCTTCGACAAGATCGTCACCGCGCAAGGAAAGACCCAGGCCGATACGCTGCTTGGCACGCTCTCCAAGGACAAGATCAGCGACAAGGCGGTCGCCGATGCCGCATTCGCGCTTGCCGTCAACGAAGTCAGCTCGGTCGTCCAGGGCACGTTCGGCCCGGTGCTTTTGCGCGTCACCGAGATCAAGCCGGAAGTGGTGAAGCCGCTGGCCGAAGTGTCTGACCAGATCCGCAAGGATCTGGCACTGGGCGAAGCAAGCCGCATCCTGCTCGACGTGCACGACAATTACGAAGACACCCGCGCCGCCGGCAGCACGCTCGCCGAAGCCGCCGCCAAACTGAAGCTCAAGGACGTCACCGTCGAGGCCATCGACCGCACCGGCCTCAAGCCGGACGGGACCATCATCAAAGACCTGCCGGCATCGCCTGACCTGATCAAGGCGGTGTTCGAGGCTGAGCCCAACACCGAGAATGAAGCCCTGACCACGACCAACAATGGCTTCGTATTCTACGAGCTGACATCGATCACGCCGGCTCGCGACCGCACGCTGGACGAGGTTCGCCAGAGGGTGGTGGCCGACTGGACGACCGAGGAAACGACCAAGCGGCTGACCGCGAAGGCAGACGAACTCGACAAACGCCTCAAGGCCGGCACCACACTCGATGTCATCGCCCGCGAACTGAAGCTCGAAAAGCAGACCAAGCGCGGCGTGAAGCGCGAGGCCGACGACGTCGATTTCGGCAAGGACGGCGCTGCAGCGATGTTCGGCGTCGGCGAAGGCGGCACAGGGCTGATCCCCTCGCCCACCGGCGAAGGCCAGATTCTGTTCAAGGTGGCCGAAGTGTTCGAGCCGGCCGGAGCCGACGCCAGTTCGGTTCCCGACGACGCGCAGAAATCCTTCACGCAAGGCATGTCCGACGATCTGCTCGACCAGTTGGTGGCGCAATTGCAGACGCAATACGCCGTCAGCATCGACCAGGCCGCCGTTGCACAAGCCGTAGCCCAATGAACGTTTTGGCCCTATGAGCGCCCTCAAGATCCATATCGCCAAGGTCGCCACCGGGACCGCGCTTACCTTCGAGGAAGCGCGCGAAGCCTTCGACATCATCATGTCGGGCGACGCGACGCCGGGCCAGATCGGCGGCTTCCTGATGGCGCTGCGCGTGCGCGGCGAGACGGTGAGCGAGATCTCCGGCGCCGTTGCCACCATGCGCGCCAAGATGCTGCGCGTCGAAGCGCCTGAAGGCGCCATCGACATCGTCGGCACCGGCGGCGACAACTCCCATTCGGTCAACATCTCGACGGCTTCGGCCTTCGTCATCGCCGGTTGCGGCGTGCCGGTGGCAAAGCATGGCAATCGCGGCCTGTCGTCGCTGACGGGCGCCGCCGACGTGCTGGTTGCGCTCGGCGTCAAGATCGATATCCCGCCGGAGACGATCGGCCGCTGCATCCATGAGGCCGGCGTCGGCTTCATGTTCGCGCCGGCGCATCATCCGGCGATGAAGCATGTCGGCCCGACCCGCGTCGAGCTCGGCACCCGCACCATCTTCAACCTGCTTGGCCCGCTGTCCAATCCGGCCAGCGTCAGCCGCCAGATGGTCGGCGTTTTCCTGCCGGAATGGATCGTGCCGGTGGCCGAGACGTTGAAAGCGCTGGGCACAGACCACGCCTGGGTCGTCCATGGCGACGGCTATGACGAGATCACCACCACTGGCGAGACGCAAGTTGCGGAACTGGCCGGCGGCGAGATCCGCCATTTTACGCTCTCCCCCGAAGCGGTCGGTTTGCAGCGCCACACCAAGGACGAGTTGCGCGGCGGCGACGCCGCCTACAACGCCAAGGCGTTGCGCGACATGCTGGGCGGCGCTGCCGGCGCCTATCGCGACACGGTGCTGATGAATGCCGGCGCCGGCATGGTGGTGGCGGGCAAGGCGACAACGCTGGCCGACGGCATGGCGGCGGCGGCACAAGCCATCGACAGCGGCCGGGCGCTCGGCGTGCTCGACAGGCTGGTCGAGATTTCGAACGGATAGAGCCGTGGCTGACATTCTGCGCAAGATCGAGGCCTACAAGCGTGACGAGATCGCGGCTGCGAAAGCGCGGATCCCGCTGGCCGAGATCAAGGCGCGGGCCAAGGACGCGGACGCGCCGCGCGGCTTTCTCAGGGCGCTCGAGGCGAAGCGTAGGTCGGGCAACTTTGCCCTGATCGCCGAAATCAAGAAGGCGAGCCCTTCCAAAGGGTTGATCCGCGCCGATTTCGACCCGCCGGCGCTGGCGCAAGCCTATCAGAAAGGCGGCGCTGCCTGTCTTTCGGTGCTGACCGATGCGCCGTCCTTCCAGGGCGCGCCGGAATTTCTCACCAACGCGCGCAAGGCGGTGTCGCTGCCGGCGCTGCGCAAGGATTTCCTGTTCGATCCCTACCAGGTCTACGAGGCACGCGCCTGGGGCGCCGACGCCATCTTGATCATCATGGCCAGCGTCGATGATGCGCTGGCAAGCGAACTGGAAGCGACCGCATTCGAACTCGGCATGGATGCGCTGATCGAGGTGCATGACGAGGCCGAGACGCAGCGCGCGGTAAAACTGTCATCGCAGCTGATCGGCATCAACAACCGCAACCTCAGGACATTCGAGACCAGTCTCGAAACTTCGGAGCGTCTGGCGTCGATGGTGCCGGGAGGCCGCTTGTTGGTCAGCGAGAGCGGCATTTTCAGCCACGACGACTGCCTCAGGATGCAAAAGACCGGCATCGAAACCTTCCTCGTCGGCGAAAGCCTGATGCGGCAAGAGGATGTCGCGGCGGCAACGCGCCTGCTTTTGACAGGCAAGGCGACGGCAGAGGCCATCTGACGATGACAGCCGCCCTCACCCATCTCGGCGCCAAGGGCGAGGCCAACATGGTCGATGTCGGCGACAAGGAGGAGACGACGCGCACGGCAATCGCGGAGGGCTTTGTCTCGATGCGGCCTGAAACCCTGAAGATGATCCTCGATGGCGACGCCAAGAAGGGCGATGTGCTGGGCACAGCGCGCATCGCCGGCATCATGGCGGCCAAGAAGACGCATGAGCTGATCCCGCTCTGCCATCCGCTGCTGTTGACCAAGGTGTCGGTCGACATCGAGCCGGACCCCGCTTTGCCCGGCCTCAGGGTCACCGCGCTCGCCCGCGTCACCGGCAAGACCGGGGTCGAGATGGAGGCGCTGACCGCGGCATCCGTGGCCTGCCTGACCATATACGACATGGCCAAGGCGGCCGACCGCGCCATGGTGATTTCCGGCATAAGGCTGGTGGAAAAGACCGGCGGCAAGTCCGGCGACTACAAGGCGGGTTCGTAAATGGCGCTGGTTCCGGTCGCCGAGGCGCTTCAACGCCTCCTCGACGGCGCTGCGGCGCTACCGGGTGAAAGCATCGCGCTGGCCGATGCGGCCGGCCGGGTGCTGGCGGAGCCTGTCGTGGCGCTACGCACCCAGCCGCCCTTCAACGCCTCAGCCATGGACGGCTATGCCGCGCGGGCGCAGGATGTGGCATCCGCCCCGACGCGGCTTTCGGTGATCGGCATGGCGCCGGCCGGCCGCGGCTTTGCCGGCTCAGTCGGCAGGGCGGAGGCTGTCCGCATTTTTACCGGCGCGCCGCTGCCCGAAGGTGCCGACACGATCGTCATCCAGGAGAATGTCCGCGACCTTGGCAATGGCCATATCGAGGTCACCGAGCCGACCGCAAAAGACTGTAATATCCGCCGTCGTGGATTGGATTTCTCGCAAGGCGACCTGCTCCTGCAACAAGGTCGCGTGCTCGATCCGGCCGCATTGTCGCTTGCGGCGTCGGCCAATCATCCACTGCTCAACGTCGTGCGCCGGCCGCTGGTCGCCATCATCGCCACCGGCGACGAGTTGCTGCCGCCGGGGCGTGACCCCGGTCCGGATCAGATCATCTCCTCCAACGCTTACGGCGTCGCGGCCGCCGCGCAGTCTGTCGGCGCCGAAGCGCTTGATCTCGGCATCGCGGCAGATCGCAAGGCCGACATAGCGGCGCTGGTGCGCAAGGCGGTCGCGGCAAAGGCCGACGTCATCGTCACGCTCGGCGGCGCCTCGGTTGGCGACCACGACCTCGTGCACGACGTGCTGACCGGCGAAGGCATGAAGCTCGATTTCTGGAAGCTCGCCATGCGCCCGGGCAAGCCGCTGATGTTCGGGCGTCTCGGCGACATCAGGTGCATCGGCCTGCCCGGCAATCCCGTGGCGAGCCTGGTCTGTTCGCAGCTGTTCTTGAAGCCGCTTTTGGCGCAGCTCGGCGGCCGCACGTACCGGCAGGACATCCGCCCGGCGCAGCTTGGCGCCGCGATGGCGGCCAATGATCTGAGGCAAGACTATGTGCGCGCCGTGGTGAGCGAAGAAACCGGCGCACGGGTGGCGACGCCGTTCGGCATCCAGGATTCCTCGATGCTGAGAATGCTGGCCGACGCCAACGGCTTGATCGTGCGCGAGCCCTTCGCTCCGGCCGCCGCCGCGGGTGCCGCCTGCAGCGTCCTGATGTTACGCTGAACAAAACGTCAACACATTCATTAAACTTTAAAAGGTTGCGGAACACAACTGGAACAGATAGTGTTTGTTCTGGGTTTGTTTTTTCCGATTCTGGTTTCAGAACCCGTGGGGGCCGCGATGCTGACGCGTAAACAACATGAACTTCTGATGTTCATCCATGAACGCCTGAAGGAGAGCGGAATCCCGCCGTCTTTCGACGAGATGAAGGAGGCGCTCGACCTCGCGTCCAAGTCCGGCATTCACCGCCTGATCACGGCGCTTGAGGAGCGTGGCTTCATTCGCCGGTTGCCGAACCGGGCGCGCGCGCTCGAGGTGCTGCGGCTGCCCGACTCGATCGCACCCGGCCTCAATGCGGCGAAGAAGTTTTCGCCAAGCATCATCCAGGGCAGTCTCGGCCAAGGCGGTCAGGGCCAAGGCGGTCTCGGCCGCCAGATCAAGCCGGCCTCCTCGTCTCGTTCGATGTCGGCCGGCAATGACGACGCCGTTTCCGCGGTGTCGATCCCGGTGATGGGCCGCATCGCCGCCGGTGTGCCGATCGACGCAATCCAGCACCAGACGCATTCGATCTCGGTGCCGCCGGACATGATCATGGGCGGCGAACACTATGCGCTCGAGGTCAAGGGTGACTCGATGATCGAGGCCGGCATTTTCGACGGCGATACGGTGATCATCCGCAATGCCGATACGGCGAGCCCCGGCGAGATCGTGGTGGCGCTGGTCGATGAAGAGGAAGCGACGTTGAAGCGCTTCCGCCGCAAGGGCGCCTCGATCGCGCTGGAAGCCGCCAACCCGGCCTACGAAACCCGCATCTTCGGGCCGGACAGGGTCAAGGTGCAGGGCAAGCTGGTCGGCCTGATCCGGCGCTACTGAGCCGGCTTACTTTTCGAGCCGCTTGTAAGGCGGCAGACCGCGTGCTTCGCGTGAGAAGCGGCGTTGCTCGTGCCAGGGACGATAGGGCTTGTCGACGGCGAAACGGATCATTGGCGCTGTCGCGGCCGATTGTGGGTCGAAGAAGACGGCGGCACTGCCATCGCGGGCAAGTTGCTTCTTGGTCACGACCAGCACCAGCGGGTCGCGGCACGGATTGTAGGCGGTGGCGTCGTCGATGACGATCAGGCTCGCGAAAGCGCAGGCTGGCCGCGCTGTGTTGCGGTCTTTTGCCAGCGCGATGATGGCTCCGGCCGGATGCCGGGCAATGCAGAGATTGCCTGTGCAATAGAAGGGCGAGCCTGGCGGCAGGTCGAGCGGGTCTAGATCGAACCGCGTGTCCGTTGCCTCGAAAATCTCAGGCGGGATAATGGTTTCGGCTCTCAATGCCCGTTTCCAATTATCGGTGGTGAATTCGTTCCAGCGTTCCCGGTTGAGCGCGAGTTCGCCGCCGCCGATCGGCAATGCCACCAGATGCGCATCTTCCGAGATAAGCAGATCGGGCGTGCGCACCTGTGGCACAGTCAACAGGCCGGCCAGCGCGAAAGGCACGGCCGCCAGCCTCAGCCACGTGGTGGCCATGGTGGCGATGACGAGGGCGACCGCCACCAGCAGCACCGAGCGGATAGAGATCAGGCCGACGGCATCGACCGGCGAACGTTCGGAAATCCAGGCGGAGATGGCGATCATCGCCGCCAGGCCCTTGCCCATCACATAAAGGAACGGTCCATCGGCGCCGAACGGCATCGCCAGCGCGCTGAGCACGGCGAAGGGCATGACGATCAACGACACAATCGGCATCACGGCCAGATTTGCGAGCAGGCTGAGTGGCGACACGCGCTGGAAATGCCAGATGGCGAATAGCGCGGTGGCACTTCCGGCAATGATCGAGGTCATGGCGAGGCCGCCCATGGCCAGCAGGAATCTTCGCGACAGAAAGCCGACGAACGAGCGCCTTGCGGGCGGCGTTCTCACCTTGTCGGCACGGTAGTCGGCCCAGCCGGCATAGGCGCCGACAAGGGCGGCGGTGGCCGCAAACGACATCTGGAAACTCGGGCCGACAACCTCATGCGGCGACACAAGGATGACGGCGATGGCCGAGATCGCCAGATTGCGCATGGTCAGCGCTGCGCGATCAAACAGCACCGCGACAAGCATGACCGCCAGCATGATGAAGCTGCGCTCGGCGGCAACCACGATGCCTGAAATGACGAGATAGGCGGCGATGGAAACAAGTGCCGCTGCGGCGGCATATTTCTTGACAGGCCGGCGCGAGGAGAAATCGGGAAACAGCGCGAAGGCGCCGCGCAACAATGCCATGATGGTGCCGGCGACCAGCGCCATGTGCAGGCCGGAAATGGAGATGATGTGGTAGATGCCAGTGCGCCGCATAGCCTCGTTGACCTCGTCCGGAATGCCGGCGCGCACGCCGACTATGAGCGCCGCGGCAATCTCGCCTTCGGCGCCGCCGATTTTGCCCCTGATATGGTCGGCAATGTTTTCGCGCGCATTCTCGATTGCCGAAGAGAGCCGTGCGGTCAGCGGCGGCGGGCCCTGCGAAGCAATGGTTTTCGGATTGCCGAGAAAGAAGCCGCTGCCGCCGATACCGGCGAAATAGCTGTCGAAGGAGAAATCGTAGCTCTCCGGTCGCACCGGACCCGTCGGCGGCAACAGCCTGGCATAGCCGGCGATGAGGGAGCCGGCGGTCATATCGGCCGGAATCCCACGCGCCGAGAGCCTGACCCGCTCCGGCGCGTAGCGCAGCTTGGGGTGAGCGGTGGAAATAATGTCGAGCGTCAGCCTGACGCGGCCGTTTTCCATCTCCTCAAGGCTGACGACGCGTCCGGTCAGCCGTGTCTGGATCTCGGAGCCCAGCATTTGCGTTCCGGCGCGCCAGGTCTCGACCTTGGCGGCGACGACGCCGAGCGCGCACAGCATCGCGGCCACGCAGAGCAGATGCGTCTTCGGCCAGGACCGCGCGACGGCTGCGCAACAGGCCATGAGCAGCACAATCGCGATTGGTTGGGCAAAGCCCGGCTCGCTGGCCAGCGAGAAATAAATGATGACGCCGGCCGCCAGGAAAACCGGCACAAGCAGGAAGGCGACGCCGCGGTCGAGTTCGGTGCCGGCGGCCACGGCAAGGCTGCGACGGATTGCTGGCCATGTCGAACGGCGCAGCAGCCTACGCAAACGGATGGCGGATCCGGGCACAGCGACCGGCACCGACGCAGTGTCATTCGGAGACAAAGGCCGGAGGCCAGGTCGCGTCTCGGGCAGCGCGACGGGCATCGGCTCGGCGTTGGGACTATCGGCAAACAAGGAGCGTTCGTTGACGCTTGTCGCAGCGCCCTCGCCTTGATCCTCGCCCCGGCCACGTCCAGCCATCGGGTCTGCCCCTTGCGCCCCAGACCCCCTATGCTACATGAACGCGCAAAGCGCGAAAGTCCGCGCGATCACGCCCCCCGTTTTCTAGCCTTGCCCGAGAATTGCAATGTCCAACAAAATTGCCATGTCCAACAGGGTGGTCACCCGTTTTGCCCCCTCGCCCACCGGCTACCTGCATATCGGTGGCGCGCGCACGGCGCTGTTCAACTGGCTGTATGCCAAGCACACCGACGGCACGATGCTGCTGCGCATCGAGGACACCGACCGCGAGCGTTCCACGGAAGCGGCAACCCAGGCCATTCTCGATGGGCTTACCTGGCTCGGCCTGTCCTGGGATGGCGGGGCCGTCTCGCAGTTCGAGCGTGCGCCGCGCCACCGCGAGGTGGCCGAGGAGTTGGTGCGCCTGGGCAAGGCCTATTACGCCTACGAAACACCGGCTGAGCTTGAGGCGATGCGCGAGGCGGCGCGCGCCAAGAGCCTGCCGCCGCGCTATAATGGTGCGTGGCGCGACCGCGACCCCTCCGAGGCGCCCGCCGGAGTCAAAGGCGCCATCCGCATCAAGGCGCCGACCGAGGGCGAGACCGTGGTGCATGACCGCGTGCAGGGCGAGGTGCGCTTCCCCAACAAGGATCTCGACGATTTCATTATCCTGCGCTCGGATGGTGTCCCGACCTACATGCATGCCGTCGTCGTCGACGACCACGACATGGGCGTCACCCACATCATTCGTGGCGACGACCATCTGACCAACGCCGCGCGCCAGACGGTGATCTACAACGCCATGGGCTGGGAGGTGCCGTCCATGTCGCACATCCCGCTGATCCATGGCGCCGACGGCGCCAAGCTGTCGAAGCGGCATGGCGCGCTCGGCGTCGAGGCCTACCGCGCCATGGGTTATCTGCCCGAGGCGCTGCTCAATTATCTCGCCCGCCTCGGCTGGAGCCATGGCGACGACGAGGTGATGTCGATCAAGGACATGATCTCATGGTTCGACATCGGCGACGTCAACAAGGGTGCGGCGCGCTTCGACTTCGCCAAGCTCGACGCGCTTAACGGCGTGCATATGCGCAAAATGGATGATCAGGCACTTCTCGACATCTTCGTCGCCACTCTTCCCTATCTCGAAGGCGGTCCGGCGCTGGCCGCCCGCCTCGACGACACCAGGAAGGCGCAGCTGCTGGCCGCCCTGCCCGGCCTGAAGGAGCGCGCCAAGACACTGGTCGAGCTTGCCGACGGCGCCGGCTTCCTGTTCGTCGAGCGGCCGCTGCCGATCGACGAGAAGGCGGCAGCCCTGCTCAATGCCGACGCGCGGGCGATCCTGCGTGGCGCACACGCGGCTTTGCAGACGGTTTCGGGCGAATGGACGGCCGCTGCTGCGGAAGCCGCGGTGCGCGAGTTCGCGGCGGCCGGCGGCCACAAGCTTGGCGCCGTGGCCCAACCGCTGAGGGCAGCCCTTACCGGGCGCAGCACCTCGCCCGGCGTTTTCGACGTGCTTGCCGTGCTCGGCCGCGACGAAAGCCTGGCGCGGATTGCGGATCAAATCGATTAGGAGCGAACTGGCCCAAGAAGATTGGCATTGAAAGGCGCGTTTCGCAGTGCAACATTAGGCCCTGGCCCAATCTGGCACGCACCTCCCAAAATGCGGTGGCGAGTTCGCGCATTCCGGTGATTTCGACGTGTCGTTAGCAGGAATTGCCTTGCCGGCATGAGGAACATGAAGGAGTTTGAGAATGAGCGAAGCTGCGACAAAACTGGAAACCGGCAGCAAGACGACGCACCCGTCGACTGCCACGCTCGAACTGGCCGGCAAGACGCACGAATTCAAGGTGCGAAGCGGCTCGGTCGGGCCTGACGTCATCGACATCGGTGCGCTCTACAACACCACCGGCGCCTTTACCTACGACCCTGGCTTCACCTCGACGGCGAGCTGCGAGTCGGCGATCACCTTCATCGACGGCGATGCCGGCATCCTGCTGCACCGCGGCTATCCGATCGACCAGCTGGCTGAGCACGGCGACTTCCTCGAAGTCTGCTACCTGCTGCTCTACGGTGAACTGCCGACCAAGGCGCAGAAGGACGATTTCGACTACCGGGTGACGCGCCACACCATGGTGCATGAGCAGATGTCGCGCTTCTTCACCGGCTTCCGCCGCGACGCGCACCCAATGGCTGTGATGTGCGGCGTGGTCGGCGCGCTGTCGGCCTTCTATCACGACTCCACCGACATTTCGGACCCGTATCAGCGCATGGTCGCCTCGATGCGGCTGATCGCCAAGATGCCGACGATCGCGGCCATGGCCTACAAATACCATATCGGCCAGCCTTTCATTTACCCGAAGAACGAGCTGAACTTCGCCGCCAACTTCCTGCACATGTGCTTTGCCGTGCCGTGCGAGGAATACAAGATCAACCCGGTGCTGGCGCGCGCCATGGAGCGTATCTTCATCCTGCATGCCGACCACGAGCAGAACGCCTCGACCTCGACGGTGCGTCTTGCCGGCTCGTCTGGTGCCAATCCGTTCGCCTGCATCGCCGCCGGCATCGCGTGCCTGTGGGGCCCGGCACATGGCGGCGCCAACGAGGCCGCGCTCAACATGCTGGGCGAGATCGGCCATGTCGACCACATCCCGGAATTCATCGCCCGCGCCAAGGACAAGAACGATCCATTCCGGCTGATGGGCTTTGGCCACCGCGTCTACAAGAACTACGATCCTCGCGCGAAAATCATGCAGAAGACCGCGCATGAGGTGCTGGGCGAACTTGGCATCAAGGACGATCCGCTGCTCGACATCGCCATGGAGCTGGAAAAGATCGCGCTGACCGATTCCTACTTCATCGAGAAGAAGCTCTATCCAAACGTCGACTTCTATTCCGGCATCACGCTGAAGGCGCTGGGCTTCCCCACCACCATGTTCACCGTGCTGTTCGCGGTCGCCCGCACCGTCGGCTGGATCGCGCAGTGGAAGGAGATGATCGAGGATCCACACCAGAAGATCGGCCGCCCGCGCCAGCTCTATACCGGCGCGCCGGAACGCGACTACGTGCCGATCGCAAAGCGGTAATCGAAGCCGCATGCGGTTTCGCCATGATATTGCAAAAAGCGCCCGCAAGGGCGCTTTTTAGTTGGAGTGACGAAGCTTGATGTGGCGAAGAACGATATCCGCCGCGATATCGCCGGAGGGCTTGTCAGTGGCCATGCGCCTGGCAACCTCGGCAAAACCGTCCTTTTGCCAGGTGCGATAGGCTGTGTCTGAAAACAGAGCCTCGAGCTGCCGCGCCAGATAGCGCGGTCGCACATATTGGTTGTAATGCTCCGGCACGATCGCCTGGTCGGCGATCAGATTGGGCAAGGCGGCGCTCCACACCGTGACCAGCCCCTGGACCATGCGCATCACCGGATCGAGCCGGTAGCATGAGATCATCGGCACACCAGACAGCGCCAGTTCGAGCGATACCGTTCCCGAAGCAATCAACGCCGCATCGGCCTTGCCGAAGGCCTGCCATTTGCGCTCGGCATCGAGGATGATCTCAGGCTTCTCGTCCCAGCGTGCGGCCGATGTTTTGACCAAGTCGGCGACATGCGGCACCGTGGGCAACAGCAGGCGCAGGCGGTGCCCGCGCGCGCGCAGCGCCGAGATTGTCTGGCCGAAGGGATCGATAAGCCGGCTTACCTCGCCGCGCCGCGATCCGGGCAGCACAAGCAATGTCTTGACGCGGTCCGCCGAGAGATCGCGCGGCTGGCCTTGCGCCCTTGCCGCGCTGAGCACACCCGGATCACGCGTGAGGCGGTGTCCGACATAGGTGCCGGGCGGGCCGCCGAGACGGCTGAGCTCCTTCACCTCGAAAGGCAGGATGCACAGTATGTGGTCGACATAGGGCTTCATCGCCACCGCCCTGCCCGGCCGCCATGCCCAGACACTCGGGCAGACATAATGGACGATCGGGATGGAAGGATCGGCGGCGCGGACCTTTTTGGCCACGCGCAAAGAAAAGTCAGGGCTGTCGATGGTGATCAGACAGTCGGGTTTCTCAGCAGCGACCGCACTAGCCGTCTGGCTGATGCGCCGCATCAGGCGCGGCAGGTCGCGTAGAATGGCGCTGAGTCCCATCAGCGCGATCTCGGTCCCGTCGAACAGCGGCACCAGCCCGAGCGCCTGCAGATGCCGCCCGCCAATGCCGACCAGCCTGATATCGCGCCCGGTCATGCGCTTTAGCGACTGGACGATGTCGGCGCCCAACAAGTCACCGGACTCTTCGCCGGCGACGATGGCGATCTTCAGCGGCTTCTCAGTTGCCATGGCCAGGCCCCGCGGCCGGCAGGCCATACACGAACAGTCCAAGCGCGTTGGCGCGCGCGACAACGACGGGACCTTCGAGGATCAGCGAACGGCCGGCCTCGACGGCAATGCCGGCAAGCCCTGCGGCGTGTGCTGCCTCGACCGTCTGCGGGCCGATGGACGGCAGATCGGCGCGCAGTTCCTGGCCGGGCTTTGCACATTTGACTAGGACACCGCGCGTCTTGCCGGCGAGCCTGCCATGGCCTCGCAGCTGCTGCGTCCGCTCGAGCAGTCCATGAGTGCCCTCGACGCCTTCCAGGGCAATAGTGCGGCCACCGATGGCGATGGCCGCCTGACCAATGTCGAGCGCGCCGATGGCCTTTGCCGCCGCATGCGCCGCTTCGATATCGCGCCAGTCAGACTTTCGCGGCACTGCCTTGGTCAGCGGCCCTTCGGCCGCGACAAGTTTCGGCACGACCTCATGCGCGCCGACAACTTTGATGCCGCGCGCCTCCAGGCCGCGGGTCAATATCTTCAACAGGCCGTCATCGCCGCGCGCAAGCGCCATCGCCACCGAGGGTATCAGCGCCAGCAGGCCAAGGCTCGGGCGCATGTCGACCAGCCGCGGCCTGCGCCTGATCTCGCCGGCAAGCACAAGATGGGTGATCCGTCGTCGCCTCAGCAACGCAACCAGCGAGCCAATGTCTTCCAGGGCGAGGCTTTCATGCTCATAGATGGTGAGCTCGGACTGACGGTCGGCCTGGCCTTCGACCAAGATCATGACCGGCGGATGTCCGGCCTCTGCCAGGCCGGCGGCAACTTCGACCGGCAGGCTGCCGCCGCCGGCGATGATGCCGACCCTGGCGTCCGGCGCGAGATCGAGGCCCGTTGTCCTGGCCTCAGTCTTCGTCATCGGCATCGTCGCCGGCGCCACCTTTAAGCGACGGGACGGCATAGTGCCGTTTGCCGCGACTGGTGATGAAATCGATGATTTTCATTGCGGTCGGCGACGAGGCGAACTCGGCCTTGGCGAATTCAATGTTTTCGCCGACGGTGCGGGAGCGGTCGAAGATCGTCTTGTAAGTCTTGCGCAGCACCTGGATTTCGGCGCGCGACAGGCCTGAGCGCTTCAGGCCGATGATGTTGAGGCCGCGCAGGCTGGCGCGGTTGCCGACGGCAATGGCGTAGGGGATGACATCGCCGACAATCGCCGAGCAGCCGCCGAGAAAGGCGTTGTCGCCGATACGGACAAACTGATGAACGGCCGTCAGGCCGCCTATATAGACATTGTTGCCGACCTCGCAATGGCCGCCCAGCGTGGCCCCGTTGGCGAAGGTAGCGTTGTTGCCGACGACGCAGTCATGGGCAATGTGGGCATAGGCAAGGAAATTGCCATTGTCGCCGACGGTCGTCTCGCCACGGCTGGAATCGGTGCCGAGATGCATGGTCACGCCTTCGCGGATCGTGCAGTTCTGGCCGATAACCAATGTGGTGCGGCCACCCTTGTGCTTGGTGTTTTGTGGCGGCCCGCCCAGTATCGCCATCGGATAGACCTTGGTCCCGACGCCGATGGTGGTCGCACCCAGCACCGAGACATGGCTGACCAGTTCGACCCGGTCACCGATCACGGCGTCAGCGCCGACAAAGCAGAAAGGTCCGATAGAGGCGCCTTCGCCAATTTGGGCACCGGCCTCGATAACGGCCGAGGGATGGATTGAAGTCTGTATTTTCATGAGCATGTCGAACCGTCAGCCGGTAACCATCATGGCCGAGATCTCGGCTTCGGCGGCCTTTGCGCCTTCCACCATGGCCTCGCAGGCGAATTTGAGCAGGTTGCCGCGCATCTTGATTTTCTTGACGTGAATCTTCAACTGGTCGCCCGGAACGACCGGTTTGCGGAATTTCGCGTTGTCGATGGTCAGGAAATAGACCAGTGACGGCTTTTCCGTGTTGAGACTGCGAATGCAGATCGCCCCGGCCGTCTGTGCCATGGCCTCGACGATCAGCACGCCCGGCATCACCGGCTGGTCCGGGAAATGGCCCTGGAAATGCGGCTCATTGATGGTCACGTTCTTGATACCGATGGCCGAGTCGTTGCCATCGATCTCGACAATGCGGTCGATCATCAGGAAGGGATAGCGATGCGGCAAAAGCTTCATCAACCCCAATATATCGACCGCTTCGAGCGTCGCCGGCACCATCTCAGCTACTTCCCCCCTCGCCCTGCTTGCGCGTCCTGGCGAGCTTGCGCAGCATGGCGATCTCGCGCATAGCTTCCGCCATCGGCTGTGCCGGATAGCCTCCCCAGATCTCGCCGGCCGGCACGTTGCTCATGAACCCGCTTCTCGCCGCAAGCTTGGCCCCCGATCCTATGGTCAAATGATCGGCAAGGCCAACGCCACCGCCCATGGTGACACCATCGCCGACGACGACGGAGCCGGAGATACCCGAAAGCCCTGCTATAATGCAATTGCGGCCGATGCGAACGTTATGGGCGATCTGCACCAGATTGTCGATCTTGGTGCCCTGGCCGATGATTGTATCCGACATGGCGCCGCGATCGACTGTCGTGTTCGAGCCGATTTCAACATCGTCCTGGATGATGACGCGGCCGATCTGCGGCACACGCTCGGGCCCTTTGGCACCGCCGACGAAGCCAAACCCGTCCTGGCCGATGCGGGCGCCACCATGGATGATGACGCGGTTGCCGATCAGCGCATACTGGACGCTGACGCCTGGACCAATATAGCCATCGCGACCGATCTGGCAGGAGGGGCCGATAACGGCGTGGGGCGCAATGACCGTTCCGCCGCCGATGGAAGCGCGTGGGCCGATGACCGCTCCGGCTTCGATGATCGCGCCGGCCTCGATATGCGCCGAGGCATCGACATGAGCCTGCGGGGAGACCCCGGTTTCGCTGGTCATCGGTCCAGGGGTGGCCGCCATCGGGAACAGCAGCCGGCCGACCATGGCGAAAGCCTGTTGCGGCCGAGGATGGACCAGAACCGCGATGCCGGCCGGCGCCTTGGCGGCGAATTCGGTGGGACAAAGCACCGCCGCCGCCTTCAGCGACTGCATCAGCGCGAAATTTCGCTTGCCGTCGACGAAGACGAGCGCACCCTCGCCGCCTTCACTGGCTGGCGCCAAGGCGTCGATCGATATGTGGGCAAGGTCGGAATCGACTAGCGCAGCGCCGGTCAGATTCGCGACTTCGCCGGCCGTATACCGGCGTGATGGCGCGAAGAACACCGGATCGGTCATTCCAGAAGCAATATCCAGCTAGGTCGGATCAGTTTCTTCCGGACCCCAACGGCCCGGAAGCATCGTTACCCGAACGTCAGAAGCGGCTCGACATGCCGAAGTTGAATTCCTGCACGTCGTCGGTCGACTCTTTCTTGACCGGGATCGCGTAGTCGATGCGGATCGGGCCGAAAGGCGACGACCACAACAAGCCGACACCAACCGAGGCGCGCAGCTTCATGTCAGTTGAGGTTTGGGTGACACCAGCGGTGTCAATATTGCTGCCATACAATGTGGCGGCATCTGCAAACACTGCGCCACGCAGGCCGAAGCTTTCCGGAATGACCGGTACCGGGAACTGGGCTTCCGCCGACGCATTGAAATAGGTGGTACCGCCGAGATGGTCACCCGTATTGATGTCCGCAGGGCCAATGCCACCATACTCGAAACCGCGGATCATGCGGTCGCTGCTCTGAAACTGATCGAAGATACGCAGGCCGTTATCACCATAGCCCGCAATATGGCCAGCGCCGCCTGAAATTAGGCCGACCAGATCCAGCTGTTCGGACAAGGTCTGGTAGACGGTGCCACGACCGGTAACCTTGACGAATTTAGCATCGCCACCAAGGCCGGCCACTTCCACCGTCGAGGTGGCGTAGATGCCTTCATGCGGGCTCTTCATGTCGTCGATGGTGTTGTAGACCAGCCCAAGGCTGACCGACGACTTGATCCACGGGCTTTCGTCAATTCCCTCGACGATCGCCGGAGATATATTGCAGTCGGCATCCGGAATCCCGTCGCCAGGTGCGTTGCCCGGGATAGGAGGATTGTTATCGCAACCGTCGTCGAGCTTGTACTTCTCCTGGGCGATATTGTACGCCAGCTGCGTCGAGATATTGTCGGTGATCGGCAGGCCGAAGCGGACCGTTGCACCGAGCGTCTCGCTGTCATAGTGGTCGTAGTTGCGCGTCTGCTGGAAGATATCAAACCCAGCGGCGATACGGCGTCCGAGGAAATAGGGCTCGGTGAAGGAGAGGCTGTAGTCGCGCGAGTTCTTACCACCGCCGGCGCCGACCTTGATGAACTGGCCGCGACCGAGGAAGTTGCGCTCCGCGATCGATGCTTCGACGGACGGACCTGCGGTCTCGCCACCGGTCGAATAGCCGGCGCCGACCGAGAATTCGCCGGTCGACTTCTCGACCACGTCAACCACGAGTACGACCTGGTCAGGCTCGGAGCCGGGAATAGTCGAAATGTCGACTTTCTCAAAATAATCCAGCGCTTCCAGCCGCTTCTTCGCGCGCTGAATGAGGACCTGGTTGAAGGCGTCGCCTTCGCTGACGTCGAACTCACGGCGAATGACATAGTCGCGCGTGCGATCGTTGCCGCGGATCTCGATGCGCTCGATATAGGCCTTGGTACCTTGGTCGATCGTATAAACGACCGAAATGGTGTGGTTCTCGAAGTTGCGGTCGCCGCGCGGCGTGACCTGGGCGAAGGCATAGCCCGAACCCGCGACCTTCTCGGTCAGAGCGATGATCGTGTCCTCGACATCCTTGGCGTTGTAGACATCGCCCTTGTGGGTCTGGACCACCGATTCCAGCGACTTCGAATCGACTTCCGGAATGGTGCTCTCGACGCTGACATCGCCGAACGTGTAGCGATCGCCTTCCTGCACAGTGATGGTAACAGTATACTGGTTGGTGGTGTCGTCGAGCTCACCGACAGCGGAAACCACCTGGAAGTCGGCATAGCCGTGATTGTAGTAGAAGCGACGCAGCGCCTCCTGGTCGGCGCGCAGCTTGTCCTCGTCATAGACGTCGTCGCGCAGCACAAAGGACAGGATGCTTGAGCGCTTGGTGGCGATGACGTCGGACAGGCGGCGGCTCGAATAAGCGCTGTTGCCGACGAAATTGACCGCAGCGATCTTGGTGCGGCCGCCTTCGTTGATGTTGAAGACCACGTTCACGCGGTTGTCGCCGAGATCCATGATCTGCGTCGTCACGGCGGCATCGTCACGGCCGATGCGCCTGTAGGCGGCCTTTACCGCCTCGACGTCGGAATCGAGCGTTGCCTGCGAGAAGGTGCTGCGCGGCTTCAACTGCACCGCAATTGCCAGCGCGTTGTCCTTGAGCTTCTTGTTGCCCTGGAACAGGACCTGGTTGACCACCTGATATTCAGACACCTTGACGACCAGCGCCGAGCCGACCTGGTTGATCTGGACGTCCGAGAACAGCCCGGTGCCGAACAGCGCCTTGACCGCATCGTCGATATCGGCGCTGGAAAACGCCTTGCCCGGCTTGATGGTGATGTAATTGCGGATGGTGTCGGCGTCGACACGCTGGTTGCCACTGACCTCGACTCTCGAGACAACGGCCGCCTGCGCAGCAGATGTGGCAACGAACTGCACGGCGAGCGCGCCTGGCACAACCAGAGCGGCGGACATAGCCACCGCGGACGCGGCGCTCAAAAACTTGGATGCTGCCTTCATCGGGCTTTTGTACCTTTTCTCGAAGTCCCCACGGCGAGAAAACCGGACGTGCGGTAATTTCCCCTACCGTATTAACCGGATTTTCCCTACACGCAAGGCTTCTGGTTAATTTGTAATTACTTAACCCTGATGCGTGGCTTTCGCGTCACGCATACCCCCGCGCATGGTAAACGGCGTCTCAACATTGCCGGTGCCGAAGCCGAATTTCTTCATGATTTCAGCACCCAAACAGATCATTCCAGAAAACGAAGCCCATAAATCCCAGCACCAGAAAGAGGCCGGCCCGGTACCCCATTTCCATCATCCGCTCCGATACCGGACGCCGGAAAACGGCTTCGATGGCGTAGAACAGGAGATGGCCGCCGTCGAGGGGGGGAATCGGCAAAAGGTTCAGAATTCCGATCCCGACTGACAGCAATGCAACAAGTTGCACCAGCCATTCGAAGCCGAGTTTGGCCGCCTGGCCCGACATCTTGGCGATCTTGATCGGACCGCCCAGCTGGCATTTGTCTTCGCGGCCGACGACGAAACGTTGCAGGAAGTTGCCAGTGCCCTGAATGGCCTGCCCCGTCTGCTCTACCGCCGCTCCGAGCGCGCCAATCGGACTGTAGGTGATCACCCTCGGCTGACCGAGCTCCTTGTTGTTGACGACGCCGATGACGGCCACCTTGGTTTTGTTGCCCAGCGCGTCCTGCTGTTCCATCAACTCCGGCGTTGCGGTGACGGTGATCTCCTTGCCATCGCGCAGCATCGTAAAGGTGAGCGAGTCGCCGGCGCGACCCTGCACAAGGCGCTGGACGTCGGCGAAGGTCTCAACCTTGCTGCCGTTGACGGCGACGAATCGATCGCCGGGCAAAATGCCGGCCTTTTCCGCCGGGCTACCGGCGGTGACTTGAGCCACCATCGGCTCCAGCACCGGGCGGCCATAGAGAGAAAACATCACGGTGAAGACGGCGATGGTCAAAAGGAAGTTGAACAGCGGCCCGGCAACCACCGTGGCCGCGCGCTTCCAGATCGGCCGTGTGTGGAAGGCAACTTCGCGTTCGGCATCGGTCAGCTTCTCCAGCTCTTCCGTGCCGGGCTGGCTCGATGTGGCGCTCATGTCGCCGACGAATTTGACATAGCCACCGAGCGGTATGGCGCAGAGCTTCCAGCGCGTGCCGTGGCTGTCGTTGAAGCCGAAAAGCTCAGGGCCGAAGCCGATCGAGAAGGCTTTTACGCCGATGCCGCACCAACGGCCGACGAGGTAGTGGCCCATTTCGTGAACGAAGACGACGACGGTCAGCACGAACAGAAACGGCACCAGCGTGCCGAGGACAAAGCCTTGCGTGCTGAAAAACGCGTGAAGTATCTCGTTCAAGTCGTGCCCTCAAATTCACCCACGGCGAAAAGGTGACGCCGCGACTGTGACATCAATCCAGGCGAATCCGTGGCACGCGCCATTTCTTCGCCATCAAATGCCGCTCAAGCCGGAAAAAGCCCCTGCGCCGGATGATCGGCGCCCGCCGAAATCCAACCGATGACGTATAGGGCAAAAGCCGCCGCGACAAGCCCATCCACCCTGTCCATGACGCCGCCGTGCCCTGGTATCAACGCGCTGGAATCCTTGCGGCCGTGCCGGCGCTTGACCCAGGATTCGAAGAGGTCGCCAGCCTGGGCGACAATAGACAACACTAACGCGACCAAAGCGAGGACGCCAAGATTGCCGGCCCCGGCGGCGGCGGCCAGAAGCACGCCGGCGACCACGCCGCCGACCGCACCGCCAAGCGCGCCGCTTTGCGTCTTACCGGGTGAAATCGATGGCGCAAGCTTAGGCCCGCCGACGGCGCGGCCGACGAAATACGCAAAGATGTCGGTCGCCCAGACCACGGCGAACAAAAACAGGATCGCGATCAGGCCGGAACGGTCGCCGTCGCGCAATAGCGCCAGCGACAGGCCGGACAGCGCTGCGTAGGCAAGGCCGGCGGCATCCCATTGCGCGGTTCCGCGCATGCGTGCGCCGACCGCCGCAACGACAACCATGGCCAGGACAAGAGACAGCAGCCACGACGCCGGCACGCCGGCGATCAGGGCGCCGACGAAAACCAGAAGCAACGCCTCTGGAACGAATCCGAGGGCCGCACCGGCCGCAGGGCGCGACATGCGCGCCCATTCATAGAAGATGACTGCCGCCATGCCGGCGCAAAGCAAGCGGAACCACAGCCCGCCCAACCAGGTCAGGCCAAGTGCTATTGCAGCCAGCACCAGTGCCGAGACGATGCGAAGCTGAAGATTGTTCATCCCGCCGGTCACGAGGCGGCGACATCTTGGGCGGCGAGCCCGCCGAAGCGGCGCTCGCGGCCGGCGAAGTCGCGCAGTGCGTCGGCCAGGTGTTCGCGGCTGAAATCGGGCCAATAGCAGGGCAGGAAGACCAGTTCGCTGTAGGCTGCCTGCCACAAAAGGAAGTTCGACAGCCGAAGCTCGCCGCTGGTGCGGATGACCAGCTCCGGGTCGGGAATGCCCGCGGTATCGAGGGCGCCGGCAAAAGATTCCGCCGTGATCGCCTCGCTGTCGATCTCGCCGCGCGCCACGGCGGCTGCGAGCTTGCGCGCCGTGCGCACGATCTCGTCGCGCCCGCCATAGTTGAAGGCGATGATAAGCGTCAGCGCCTCATTGCGGGCGGTCAGCGATTCGGCCTCTTCGAGCAGGCCTCTGATGTCCGGCTGCAGCCCTGCCCTGTCGCCGATGATCCTGACGCGCACGCCGCTCTGGTGCAGTTCGGCCAGATCGCGGCGGATGAACAGCTTCAACAGCCCCATCAGGTCGCTGACTTCGGATTTTGGACGCGACCAGTTCTCCGACGAAAAGGCGTAGACGGTCAGGAAGGAAATGCCGAGACCGGGCGCAGCGCGCACCGTCTTGCGCAACGCCTCGACGCCGGCGCGATGGCCGGCAAGCCGCGGCATGCCGCGCGCCTTGGCCCAGCGTCCGTTTCCATCCATGATGATCGCGACATGCGCGGGCGTTGCCATGGTCTCGCTTTCGGGCCGGTGTGGGCCGACCCTAAACCTGCATGATTTCAGCTTCCTTATCGGAAAGCAGGTGATCGATGGTGCTGATCGTCTCGTCGGTCAGCTTCTGGACCTGATCGGAGCGCTTGCGCTGATCGTCCTCGCTGATATCGCCGTCCTTTTCCGCCTTCTTCAAGAAGTCCATGCCGTCGCGGCGGACATGGCGCGCCGCAACGCGGGCGTTCTCGGCGTAGCCGTGCGAAATCTTGACCAGTTCCTTGCGGCGCTGCTCGTTGAGCTCAGGCAGCGGAATCCTGAGATTGGTGCCATCGACGATCGGATTGAAGCCGAGATTGGATTCTCTGATAGCGCGGTCGACGGCGCCGACCATCGACTTATCCCAGACTGAGACCGAAATCATGCGCGGCTCCGGCACCGACACGTTCGCCACCTGGTTGATCGGCATGGTGGTGCCATAGGCCTGGACCTGGATGGCGTCGAGCAGATTGCTGGAGGCGCGGCCGGTGCGCAGCGAAGCCAGGTCGTGCTTGAAGGCTGCGATCGCGCCATCCATGCGCCGCTTGAGGTCGTCGAACTCACCACTCATCTTAGTCTCCTCGACCCGTTTGACCCGGGTTCACTGCTTAGGGCCCGAATAGCCCGCTTTCGAAAAACTGATCCCCTTTCCGGAGAGTATACTCCGGATCACTCGTCGGCGACGATCGTGCAACGGCCGCCGCCCCTCAGAATATCGCCGAAACCACCTTTTTCGTGGATCGAATAGACGATTATCGGGATGTTGTTTTCGCGCGCAAGTGCAATTGCGGCGGTATCCATGATCGAAAGGCCCTTGTTGATGACTTCGGCGTGGCTGATGCGCTCGAAGCGGGTCGCATTCGGATCCTTCTTAGGATCGGCGGAATAAACACCGTCGACCTGGGTGCCCTTGAACAGAGCGTCGGCGCCGATCTCGGCGGCGCGCAAGGCTGCGGCCGAATCGGTGGTGAAAAACGGATTGCCGGTACCGCCGGCGAAAATGACGACCTTGCCCTGGTTCATATAGGCGGTGGCCTGGCGCTGGGAAAAACTCTCGCACAGTTCTGGCATGGCGATCGCCGACAGCACGACGGCTTCGACGCCGATCTTGTTCAGCGAGGTGCGCAGCGCCAGCGAGTTGATGACCGTGGCTAGCATGCCCATATGGTCGCCGGTGACGCGGTCGCCACCCTTGGACGCTACCGCCACACCGCGAAAAATGTTGCCGCCGCCGATCACAACGCCGACCTCGATGCCGAGCGCGCGGGCTTCGGCGATATCGGCGGCGATGCGGTCGACGACCGAGACGTCGATGCCGAAATGCTGCTCGCCCATCAACGCTTCGCCCGACGCTTTCAGCAAGACACGTCGATAGAGGGGCTTTGCCGTCATCTGGACCTCGTCATTGTTGCGTGTGGCGCGCCTGGGCAGGCCGCCCTAATGCGGGCGCCGCCGCTGGCGCGATGCCGAGTTCCGATACACGAAGGGCGCCGCGATGTCACGCGGCGCCCCTCGCCAATTCCGCCCGTATCGTCGCGGCCTGTCAGTTGCTGGTGATGCTGACGGCGGCGCCTTCGACCACCAACGGCGGCGCATAGCCAGACGGCTTATCGCCGGTCACGGCGCCGCCGGTAACCCGGGCCTGAATCTCGGAACCGAAAAAGGAATAGGGGAATGGCGGCGGCATCTTGCTGACCGTATCCAGTCGCGCGCGCAACTCGGCGGGGATCTCGAAATCCAGCGCAGCCAGATTGTCCTGCAACTGCCCCAGTTTGGTGGCGCCAAGGATCACGGTGGCAATGCCCGGCTGCGTTGCCGCCCAGTTGACAGCGACCTGGGGCATGCTGCGCCCGAGCTCGGCGGCGACCTTTTCGAGTTCCGCCACGATCGCCCAATTGCGGTCGGTGAAT
This sequence comes from Mesorhizobium sp. P2_D6, assembly GCF_056404315.1. Taxonomy (NCBI): domain Bacteria; kingdom Pseudomonadati; phylum Pseudomonadota; class Alphaproteobacteria; order Hyphomicrobiales; family Phyllobacteriaceae; genus Mesorhizobium; species Mesorhizobium sp. P2_D6. The sequence continues at coordinate 148,829 of NZ_JBFUEG010000003.1, forward strand.
TTCTGGAATCCCGGATGGGTGGTGTTGCGAAAGCCGTCGAGCCGGCCGGCATTGCCATCCTGCGTCGGCCGGTATTTGCCGCTGAGCAGGCCGCTGGCCAGCGGGCTCCACACCATGATGCCGGCGCCATGGCGAGTGCCGAAGGGCACGAATTCATGCTCGATCGAACGCTCGGCCAGCGAATATTCGAGCTGCAGGGCCGACACCGGTTCGTAGCCGCGCCATTCGGCGATCGTTTGCGCGCGACCCGCATACCAGGCCGGCACATCGGACAGGCCGACATGGCGAATTTTGCCTGCGCGCACGAGATCATCCATCGTGCGCATGACCTCCTCGGCCGGCGTCAAGCCGTCCCAGACGTGCATGAGATAAAGGTCGATATAGTCGGTGCCTAGCCGCTTCAGCGAAGCATCGACGGCGCGCAAAATGTTCTTGCGCCCATTGCCGCCTGCGTTCGGGTTGCCGGGTTCCGCGTTGAAGGTGAATTTTGTGGCGATCACCGCCCTGTCGCGCAAGCCTCGTTCGGCGATGAATTCACCGAGCCAGGTTTCGGCGGTGCCCCCGGTGTAAAGGTCGGCAGTGTCGAAGAAATTGCCGCCGGCCTCGACATAGGCGTCGACCATGGCGCGCGCCGTTTCCCTGTCCGCGCCCCAGCCCCATTCGGTGCCGAAGGTCATGGTGCCCAGCGCCAGCCGGCTGACGCGCAGGCCGCTGTTGCCGAGCGTGTAATAGGTCATGGTCATGATGTTTCTTCCGATGCTGATCTGAATGCTGCCGACTTACTGGCCGGGGGTTGCCTTGACCCAGGGATTGCCGCGCTCATGCGTGGCGCGGAAAATGAAGCCGTCGACTTTCCAGCCGGCGCCTGAGCGGACCAGATGATGCTCGTAGGTGCCCCAGACTTCCCATAGTGGGTCGCCATTGCCTTCCATCCGGTTCCAGGCATAGCCGTTCGAGGAGACGGTGGCCGCATCCGCCTCGAGAGCCACCTGGTGGTTGGTGCGCAGGTGCAGGCTGGTCTTGCTGCCGCGGAGGTTGCCGGCCCAGGTGCCGATCAGATGGTCGGAGGCGATGGTGGCCGCGGGCTGCCCCGACAGGCTGCTGAAGTCGACAGTGACACGGTCGGCGAAATAGGAACGGGCAAGCTTCCAGTCCTGCGCATCGACGGCACGGTCAATGGCGTCGGCGATGCGGATGACGGCGCGTTCGTCGGCGAGCGCGCGCCAGCCGGACGGCTCGGCGCCGCCGGCATCGGCCGGCGCCAAAGCAAGGCCCGCGGCGAAGGTCATGTGTTTCAGGGCGTTCATGCTTCTTTTCCTTGGTGTATCGGCCACCGCCGACCTGTTGGCGACAATGTGGGCCGTGCAGCCGACACCGAGAAGATTGAATTGTTCGCAAGGACTATGCGATATCATTCATGAATGGACCGCGACCTGCTCACTCATCTGCCTGTCATCGTCGCCGTTGCCCGGCGCGGCGGCTTCGCGCTTGCCGCGGCCGAACTCGGCATGTCCCCATCCGCGGTCAGCCATGCCGTGCGCCTCGTCGAGGAGCGCATCGGTCAGCCGTTGTTTGCACGCACGACGCGCAGCGTTTCATTGACGGAAGCCGGCAAGGCGCTGGTGGAGACGGCGGCCCCTGCCCTTCAGGACATTGCCGAACGGATGGACCGCATCCGCGCCATCAAGGGCCGACCCTCGGGTCTGCTCAGGCTCAACGTCCCCAACATCGCTATTCCGCTTGCCGTCACGCCTGTGGTCGCTGCGATGGCGGAGCGCTATCCGGACGTGACTGTCGAATTGCTCACTGACCAGGGACTCATCGACATTGTCGGCGAAGGTTTCGATGCCGGCATCCGGCTGGGCGAGATGATCGCGCAAGACATGGTGACGGTCCGGCTGACGCCACCATTCAAGGCCGTCATCGTTGCCTCTCCCGCCTATGTCGGCCGGCATGGCCGCCCGCGCAGCGTGGCCGATCTCGCCAATCACAATTGCATCGGCTACCGGCTCGTCCGCTCCGGCGCGCTCTACCGCTGGGACCTGACTGAAGACGGCAAGGATGTCGTGGTTGAGGCGAAGGGCAATGTCATCGTTACGGATTCGCTCGCCGCGATCGACCTTGCGCTTGCCGGCGTCGGGCTGACCTATGTGTTCGAGCCGCTGGTGTGCGCGGAATTGGCCGCTGGGCGCCTCGTGCAGATCCTGCCGCAAACGGCGATCGAAGAGCCCGGCCTCTTCCTTTACTTCCCGCGCCGGGCGTCGATGGCGCCGAAGCTCAGGGCCTTCATCGATACCGCACAAGAAATCGGCCGAGCATCCTTGCGGACACCCGGCCGAGTTGCCTGAGCTGAGAAGCCCCTTTTCAGGGACTATTTCCAAGGATTATTTCTTCACCGCAGCCGCGACTTCCGCCGCGAAATCGGTCTCTTCCTTTTCGATGCCTTCGCCCAACGCAAAGCGCAGATAGGCGGAGATCTTCGCCGGAGCGCCGATTTCCTTCTCGGCATCCTTGAGCGCCTTCTCGACAGTGATGTCGGGATTGAGCACGAAGGCCTGCTTCAAGAGCACGACTTCCTCGTAGAACTTGCGCAGGCGGCCCTCGACCATCTTTTCGATAATCGCTTCCGGCTTGCCGGACTGGCGTGCCTGGTCGGAGAAGATCGCCTTTTCGCGTTCCACCGCAGCCGGATCGATCTGCTCGGCCGTCAGCGCCATTGGGTTGGTGGCGGCGACATGCATGGCGACCTGGCGGCCAAAGGCGTTGGCGGCATGCTCATTGCCCGTGGTTTCGATCGCAACCAGCACGCCGAGCTTGCCAAGGCCGTCGGCGACCGCGTTGTGGACATAGGTCGCCACGGCACCATGCGGCACCGTGAGCTTCGCCGAGCGGCGGAAGCTGATATTCTCGCCGATGGTCCCGACAGCGTCCTTGATCACCTCGGTGACAGACTTGTCTGAACCAGGATATTTGGCGGCAGCCACCGCCTCTGTCGTGCCGTAGGCAAGCGCCACCTTGGCGATGTTGCGGACGAGTTCCTGGAATTGCTCGTTGCGGGCGACAAAATCGGTCTCGGAATTGACCTCGACGATCGCGGCCTCGCGCACGCCGGCATCAACGCCGATCAAGCCTTCGGCAGCAGTACGGCCGGCCTTCTTGTCGGCCTTGGAGATGCCCTTCTTGCGCAGCCAGTCGACGGCCTCTTCCATGTTGCCGTTGGTCTCGGTCAACGCCGCCTTGCAGTCCATCATGCCCGCGCCCGTCAAGTCACGGAGTTCTTTGACCTGTGCAGCCGAAATGCTCATTGTCGCCTCTTTGTTTTAAATGCACCGACGCACCACCGGTACTCGGTGATGCGTCCGTTTAGCGTGCCAAAATATTAGAAAGATGAAGGCCGGGACCGGCCTCCGCTATCAGGCTTCCGGGGTCTCGGCCGCCGGGGTCGGATCGAGCGCCGGCTCGACCGGAGCTTCGACCGAGGCGCCGATGTCGACACCGAGCGCGCCCTGCTGGCGAGCGATGCCGTCGATGGCAGCCTTGGCGATCAGGTCGCAATAGAGCTGGATGGCGCGCGCCGCGTCGTCATTGCCGGGGATCGGGAAGTCGATCTTGTCCGGATCGCAGTTCGAATCGATGATGGCGACGACCGGGATGCCGAGGCGCTTGGCCTCGAGGATGGCGATCGCTTCCTTGTTGGTGTCGATGACGAACATCAGGTCGGGCGTCGAGCCCATGTCCTTGATGCCGCCCAGCGCCTTGTCGAGCTTCTCGCGCTCGCGGTCGAGGTTGAGGCGCTCCTTCTTGGTCAGGCCCTGAGCTTCGCCGGCCAGCATCTCGTCGAGCTTGCGCAGGCGCTGGATCGAGTTCGAGATCGTCTTCCAGTTGGTCAGCATGCCGCCGAGCCAACGCGAGTTGACGTAGTACTGGGCCGAACGCTGCGCCGCGTCAGCGACGATGTCCGACGCCTGGCGCTTGGTGCCGACGAACAGCACGCGGCCGCCCTTGGCGACGGTGTCCGAAACCTGCTTCAGCGCCTGGTGCAGCAAAGGCACCGTCTGCGAGAGGTCGATGATGTGGATGTTGTTGCGGGCGCCGTAGATGTAGGGCGCCATCTTCGGGTTCCAGCGGTGGGTCTGGTGGCCGAAGTGAATGCCAGCTTCCAAAAGCTGGCGCATGCTGAAATCAGGCAGTGCCATTCTCATTTCCTTTCCGGTTAGCCTCCACGGACACAGGCATTTTTGGACTTTGTCCTCGAACGCCACCGGAGGTTTCAGCCGGATTTCTCCCGGGCAGACACCAAAGTCCGTGTGTGGAATGAGCGCGCATATAGAGGGGAAGTGCTGCAAACGCAAGCCGTATGGCACTTCACCGCTCAGCGTGCGGCAATCAGCGCTCCGGTGCCGATCATGGCGCTACCGGCGAACCGGTTCATCAGCCGCATGCGTTTGGGCGTCCTGAACCAGCCGGATGCCCTGCCCGCCAGCGCGGCGTAGGTGCCCATGGTGAGGATGTTGACGCTGACGACGACGGCCACCACCAGCAGGCCATCGGCAAATGTCATGGTGTCGAGGTTGAGGATCAGCGGCATGATCGAAGCATGGAACAGAATCGCCTTCGGATTGCCGAGCGCCACGGAGGCGCCGAGCAGGAACGACCGCGACAATCTGGTTTGAGGCATCTCCTGCGCGATCGATTGCGCTGCGGCGGCACGCCACATCTTGACGCCAAGAAAGATCAGGTAAGCCGCACCGGCATATTTCAAGGCGAGAAACACCCATTCGAAAGTCTGGGCCAGCGCCACCAGTCCGAGCAGGGCCAGGGTGACCAACACGGCGTCCCCGGCAGCGATACCAACTCCGGCGACGAAGGCCCGCAGGAACCCACGCGAAACGCCGTTGGTGATAACCGTGAACATCGCCGGACCCGGCGTTGCGGCGGCAAGCGTGATGGCAAGGCAGTAGGCCAGGAATGCCGTTAAAGTCACGATCGGCCCTTTCCGTTGGGTACCCGCACGCGCCGGAAGATCGCGACGATCTCCTCGCGGCTGCATTCGATGGCGCCGAGCCGCACCGCGCGGTCGCGCTCGAACCCGGTTATGTCATAGTGCGGCGCCGATGTCCTGGGCGGACCCTGGTAGGACGAACGCTTGACGCCAAGCACGGCGGCGAAACGATGCAGCTCGTCGGTATCGTCTGCCATCAGGTGGCACCAGCGATGGCCGGCCCACTTCCAGATCGCCGCATCGACATACACCGCCATCAAGCCTGCCGTAGCCAGCTCCGCACTGTTGTTATTTCGAGACCGGGCAAGGCTTTGTCTGGGAGAACAGCGACAGGTTGACCAGCTTGCCGGTCATCGAGAACTCGCCATAGTCCATGGTGAGGTCGCGGGTGATGCCGTTCTCATGCAGCTTGAAGCTGATGCGGTATTCCGGCACTTCTTCGCCGGATTTGTCAGTCTCGTCGAAATAGGCGATGTCAACCGGCCAGTATTTGTCGCCGGCAAGCTTGGCCAGCGCCGGCGCTTCGGGATCGGCCTTGTCGCCCTCGGTCTTCTTGCCGACGATGACGGTGGTCGTCATCACCTTGTTGGCGTCTTCCGAACCGTCGAACAGGCTGGTTTCGTAGAAATTCTCGCCCTTCTCGGCCTTGCCGATCAGTTCGACCAGATGCTGGGTCGGGAACTGGGTGGCGGCAAGTTCGAGGCTGTTCTTCTCGGGCTTGTCGATGTCGACCTTGAGGCCCTTGGTCTCCTTGGTGGCGGTGCCCTTGACCTCCTTGTCGAGATTCTGGTCGACGAAGGATTTGGTCACGAACGAGAAGGTCTTGCCTTCCGCATCCTCGAAAGTAGTGGTCTGCTGGTCGGTCAGCCTGGTGTTGTCGCCGGTGACGATCTGGGTGACGAAACGGAATTTTACCGTATAGCCCTCGCAGGGAGAGCCATTGAACTCATAGACCATGCGGCCGGAGATGCCGGTGATCCCCGAACGATCCGACGCCTTGCTGAGCGTAAGATCGTAGACGGCGCGATGCGCCTGCAATGCCGGCACGGCAAAGGCGGGAGCCATCGAGAACAGCGCCGGGACAAGAACGGCGTGGAAGGCAAGGCGCGTTGCGCGCATAGGGGGCTCCGATCGTCGCGGCTGGTGGCAGGCCGCAGGGAAAGATGGTCCAGCTTAAAAAAAGTCGTGGCGGAAGCGAGGCAAAAATAGCAATTTCGGCCCCGGCCAGCGCAGCGTCTCCAAGCAATAGGGAAATACGATGAGTGAAACAATCGAAAAGCGGCTAAGCGATCTCGGCGTGACGTTACCGGCCGCCGCAGCACCCGCCGCGAACTATGTGCCCTATTGCAGGTCTGGCAATCTCTTGTTCACCGCCGGGCAGTTGCCGCTCAAGGACGGCAAGCTGCAGGCAAGCGGCCTGCTCGGCCGCGACATCGACACGGCAGCCGGCAAGGAAGGTGCAAAATACTGCGCAGTCAACATCTTGGCGCAGGCCAAGGCGGCGCTTGGCGATCTCGAAAAGATCCAGCGTCTGGTCAAGATCACCGTCTTCGTCGCATCAGTGCCGGATTTCGTCGAGCAGCATCTGGTCGCCAACGGCGCCTCCGATTTCATGGTCGCCGTCCTTGGCGAACGCGGCAAGCATGCCCGCTCTGCCGTTGGCACCGCCTCGCTGCCGCTTAATGCCGCAGTGGAAATCGAAGCCGTCTTCGAAGTCGTATGAGCAGAGCCACGACCATGACCGACCTTTCCTGGCTGACCGCCCGCCCCGTCGCGCATCGCGGCCTCCACGACATGAACAAGACGCGCTGGGAAAACACGCTGTCGGCCTTCGCGGCAGCCGCCGAGCGCGGTTATGCGATCGAATGCGACGTGCATCTGTCGTCCGACCGCGTTCCCGTCATCATGCATGACGGCGACATCAAGCGGCTGACCGGTCAGGACGGCTTCGTCTGGCAACGCACGGCGGCGGAACTGGCGGCGCTCAGGATCGGCGGCACCAAGGACCATGTGCCGACGTTGCAGGAAGTGCTCGACCTGGTCGACGGCCGCGTGCCGCTGGTCGTCGAACTGAAGGGCGTGCCCGGCTATGACGAAGGCCTGGTGGCCAGCGTCGGCAAGATGCTTAAGCGCTACAGGGGCAAGGCCGCGATCATGTCGTTCGATCATTGGCTGGTCCGCGATTTCCCCAAAGACGCACCTGGCATTCCGGGCGGGCTCACGGCCTATGGCCGGGACAACCAGTTGATCGAGGCGCATTTCGCCATGCTGGCGCACGACCTTGCCTTCGCCTCCTATGCCGCGGGCGATTTGCCGAACCCGTTCGTCAGCTTCGTGCGTGAAAAGCTGAAAATGCCTGTCATCACCTGGACGGTGCATGACCAGCCGGCAGTCGATCTCACCTTCAAATACGCAGACCAGATGACCTTCGAAGGGTTCGAACCCGATCTGGTCAAAGTCGCTTGAGCCAAGTGCCTCAAACGTGACTTGTAGCGGCCCGCACAGAGCTTAAATAAGTCTCATGGATCAGGGTGACGAAGGCGATGGACAAACGGCGAATGCGGAGTTTTCCATCCGCATCGCCGCCGGAATTAATGCCTTCACATGCGATGAGTGGAACGGCTTTGCCGGCACCACGCGCGGCGGCACAGAGAACGGCTATAACCCTCTGATTTCATACGATTTTCTGAGCGCGCTTGAGGATTCCGGCTGCGCCGTGCGGCGCACCGGCTGGCAGGGCCATCATCTCAGGCTGGAAAATGCGCAAGGCCGGCTGCTGGGTGCGATGCCTTGCTATCTCAAATCGCACAGCCAGGGCGAATATGTCTTCGACCATGGCTGGTCGGATGCATTCGAGCGCGCCGGGGGCCGCTACTATCCAAAATTGCAGTGCGCCGTGCCGTTCTCCCCTGTCACCGGCCCTCGCCTGCTGGTCAGCAGGGGCGAGGATAGCGCGACTGTTAAAGCTGGTCTCGCGGCAGGCCTGAAGGCGGTGACGGAAAAGCTCGGTGTGTCCTCAGCGCACGTCACCTTCGCGCAGGAAAGCGACGTCGCCACCCTCGAAGCAGCCGGCTTCCTGCACCGCACCGACCAGCAGTTCCATTTCTTCAACGAAGGCTTTTCGACCTATGACGATTTCCTCGCCACGCTGGCATCGCGCAAGCGCAAGGCGATGAAGAAGGAGCGCCGCGAGGCGCTCGCCAACGACATCTCGATCGACCGGCTGACCGGCAAGGACCTGACCGAAAAGGCCTGGGACGATTTCTTTGCCTTCTACATGGATACCGGCAGCCGCAAATGGGGCCGGCCCTATCTCAACCGCCAGTTCTTCTCGCTGATCGGCGAGCGCATGGCCGACGACATCCTGCTGGTGATGGCCAAACGCAACGGCCGCTATATCGCCGGCGCCATCAACTTCATCGGCTCCGATGCGCTCTACGGGCGCAATTGGGGCTGCATCGAGGACCACCCCTTCCTGCATTTCGAGGTCTGCTACCACCAGGCCATCGACTTCGCCATTGAACGCAAGCTGAAGGTGGTCGAGGCGGGTGCGCAGGGTGAGCACAAGCTGGCCCGCGGCTACCGTCCCGTGACCATGCATTCGGCGCATTACATTGCGCATCCCGGCCTGCGCAATGCGGTGGCAGATTATCTCCGGCGTGAGCGGCGCGAGGTCGAGCGAATGGGCGAAATTCTGGAAGAGCACACGCCTTTCCGCAAGGACCTCGAGGAATAGCGGTCTCGATCCGGTCTCGCCAACCGTGCCGCCTTGACGATCCAGCTGCCTGTTTCGACATCGCGTCGACAAAGGACGGCGTTTCCGTCGCGCGCTGGTTCCAAGCCGGCATGGCCGATCTCACCTGACTGACTTGCCGGTTTGGGGAGGCTTCGCTACACGGGGAGGCACAATTCCGGAGCACCGCCATGGCTGAAGCCAGCTACGACCCCAGCAATATCTTCGCAAAAATTCTGCGCGGCGAAATCCCCTCGCACCGCGTCTACGAGGATGACGCGGTGGTTGCCTTCATGGATGTAATGCCGCAGGGGCCCGGGCACACGCTGGTTGTGCCGAAGGCGCCGTCGCGCAATCTGCTCGATACCGATCCGTCGACGCTCGGCCCGCTGTTCACGGTCGTTAAGCAGGTGGCGCTGGCGGTCAAAAACGCATTCGGCGCCGACGGCGTCACCGTCCTGCAGTTCAACGAACCGGCCTCTGGCCAGACCGTCTATCACCTGCATGTCCATGTCATCCCGCGTTTCGAAGGCATCGCGCTCAAGCCGCATACGGGACAGATGGAGAAGCCCGAAGTGCTGGCTGAGAACGCGGCCAAGATCCGGGCAGTGCTGAACGGTTGAAGCCGGGGTGCCTCAAGGCGATGCGCTTGGGCAAATTCCACCGCGTCGGTTAGGAAAGTATCAAACCACGCCATGGTAACTTGCCGTACCGTGGTGCGTTTGGGTTTTCAAAAATCGTGGGAAATTCGGTTGCGGCATCAGAACCGTTGGCAAAAGCAGGTGCCGGGCGGGTCTTTCTGAGCATCTTGGCGGACGCATACCGGCGACACCGGCTGCTGCACGTGATGGCCATCGCCGCCTTGCTCTTGGCAGCCGCGGTCGGCCTGCGTACCGGAAACATGCCGGATTTCAGCGTGCTGGAAGACTACGCCCTATATCTTCTCTTCACTTTCTGGATGGGCGGCTGTGCCTTCGCACTCGGCAGTTTTTTTCACCTTGCGCTCATCAAGCGGGATCCTAGACCGCTCGGAACTTTTCTGAGATCGATGGGTGGCTTCTTCGGCGACGCCGAGCGCAACGCCAACAGCCTCAATGGCCTGGCTGCGAGCATTGCGCTCATATCCGCTTTCGGTGTCTTGAAAGGCGCGGTCGCGATCCTTTCGCCATTCGCATGGGACCACGCATTGGCCCAGGCCGACCGGGCGCTGCATTTCGGTCGAGCCCCCCATGAATGGCTTTGGTTTATCGTGCAGTCGCCGCTCGCCGTAAGACTGTTCAACCTGGCTTACAATTCCTGGTTCGTCGTCCTTATCGCCTCGGTCTTCATCGCTTGCATCACGCGCAAGGACACGAGGTTGCGCCACCAGTTCCTGATGAGCTTCATGCTCGTATGGATACTGGGGGGGGTCTTCCTGGCGATGGGCCTGTCTTCGGCAGGGCCGTGCTTTTACGAGCGACTGGGGCTGGGCAGCGACTACCATCCCCTACTGCAAGCACTCGCTGCTGCCGATCGCATCTATCCGATCTGGGCGCTGAGCACGCAGGACATTTTGTGGAGCGGCTACATCGGGGCGACCCCAGGCAGTCTCGGCATATCCGCCTTCCCGTCCATGCATGTGGCGATGGCGGTGCTTTTCGCTCTTTATGCAGCACGCCGCTCACGGTTGGTTGGCCTGTTGATGTGGGCATTCGCCGCAATCATCATGGTCGGCTCGGTTGTCCTTGGCTGGCACTATGCTGTCGACGGCTATGCGAGCGTGCTGATCTCGATCGCCATCTGGAAGGTATGCGGTCATTTCCTGGCCCGCTTCGCACCCGACGGCGTCGCCGCCTGACCTGACAGCATCTGACCCTGAAAAGCAGGGGTGCTGTTTCGGCAAACCGGCCAGCCATGAAAAAAGGCCCCGTCACCGGGGCCTTTTCATTGGCGAACTTTTTAGCCCTTGCGTGGCAGTTGCGGCACCAGGCTGCGCTTGCCGCCGTCCTTGCCCTTGGGCTCAGGCTCGTCCTTGCCCTTCGGCTTTTGCGCCACCGCCTTCTTGGCGACGGGCTTCTTGGCTACCGCCTTGCGGGCTTTCGGCGCCTCTTCCGGCTCCTGCTTCGGCTGCACCGGGGCTTCGTCGGCCAGCGATTCGAGCTTCAGGCCGGTTTCGCCGGTTTCCTTCTTCTCGACGGTGACGCGCACGGTGCCGCCCTTCTTGAGCTTGCCGAACAGCACCTCGTCGGCCAACGGCTTCTTGATGTGCTCCTGGATGACCCGGCCGAGCGGCCGCGCACCCATGCGCTCGTCATAGCCCTTGTCGGCGAGCCAGGCGATCGCGTCGGGCGACAGGTCGAAGGTGACGCCACGCTCGGAAAGCTGGGCTTCGAGCTGCATGACGAACTTCTGCACCACCTGATGGATGACCGGGACCGGCAGCGAGCCGAACGGAATGATCGCATCGAGACGGTTGCGGAATTCCGGCGTGAACAGCCGGTTGATCGCCTCGACATCGTCGCCTTCACGCTTGGTCGACCCGAAACCGATCGCCGCGCGCTGCGCATCGGATGCGCCCGCATTGGTGGTCATGATCAGGATGACATTGCGGAAGTCGATCTGCTTGCCGTTGTGGTCGGTCAGCTTGCCGTGGTCCATGACCTGCAGAAGGATGTTGAACAGGTCGGGATGCGCCTTCTCGACCTCGTCCAACAGCAGCACGCAGTGCGGATGCTGGTCGACGCCGTCGGTGAGCAAACCGCCTTGGTCGAAGCCGACATAGCCGGGAGGCGCGCCGATCAGCCGCGAAACGGTGTGGCGTTCCATATATTCCGACATGTCGAAGCGGATCAGTTCAACGCCGAGCGAGGCAGCCAACTGCTTGGCGACTTCGGTCTTGCCGACGCCGGTCGGACCCGAGAACAGGTAAGAGCCGATCGGCTTTTCCGGTTCGCGCAGGCCGGCACGCGCCAGCTTGATCGCCGAGGTCAGCGCGGTGATCGCGGTATCCTGACCGTAGACGACACGCTTCAGCTCGATATCGAGACCCTGCAGCACCTTCTCGTCGTCGGCCGAGACCGTCTTCGGCGGGATGCGCGCCATGGTGGCGATCGTGGCTTCGATCTCCTTGATGCCGATCGTCTTCTTGCGCTTGGCCTCCGGCACCAGCATCTGCGAGGCGCCTGTCTCGTCGATCACGTCGATCGCCTTGTCCGGCAGCTTGCGGTCGTTGATGTAGCGCGCCGACAGCTCCACCGAGGCCTTGATCGCCTCGTTGGTGAACCTCACCTTGTGGAACTCCTCATAATAGGGCTTGAGGCCCTTCATGATTTCGATGGCGTCCTCGATGGTCGGCTCGTTGACGTCGATCTTCTGGAAGCGCCGCACCAGAGCGCGGTCCTTCTCGAAGAACTGGCGGAACTCCTTGTAGGTGGTTGAGCCGATGCAACGGATCGCACCCGAAGACAGCGCCGGCTTCAGCAGGTTAGACGCATCCATGGCGCCGCCTGAGGTGGCGCCGGCCCCGATGACAGTGTGGATCTCGTCGATGAACAGCACGGCGCCCGGATAGTCCTCGAGCTCCTTGACGACCTGCTTCAGCCGCTCCTCGAAATCGCCGCGATAGCGGGTGCCGGCCAAAAGCGTGCCCATGTCGAGCGCGAAGATGGTGGCGTCCTGCAGCACTTCCGGCACATCGCCTTCGACGATGCGCTTGGCCAGACCTTCGGCAATCGCCGTCTTGCCGACGCCGGGGTCACCGACATAGAGCGGGTTGTTCTTGGAGCGGCGGCACAGCACCTGGATCGTGCGGTTGATCTCGCTCTCGCGGCCGATCAGCGGATCGATCTTGCCGGCCTTGGCCTTGTTGTTGAGGTTGACGCAATAAGCCGTCAGCGCATCCTGCTGCTGCTTCTTCTTGCCGCCTTCCTCCTGCGGCTCGGCGCCGTTCTGGCCGCCCTGCTCGTCATCGGCGCCGCGCGGCGAGCGCGTCTCCGAAGCGCCGGGGCGCTTGGCGATGCCGTGCGAGATGTAGTTGACCGCGTCGTAACGGGTCATCTGCTGTTCCTGCAGGAAATAGGCGGCATGGCTCTCGCGCTCGGCAAAGATGGCGACGAGCACGTTGGCGCCGGACACTTCCTCGCGGCCGGATGACTGCACATGGATGACGGCGCGCTGGATGACGCGCTGGAAGCCGGCGGTCGGCTTGGAATCCTCATCGTAACCGGTGACGAGATTGTCGAGCTCGGTGTCGATATAGGTGAGAACGGTATGCTTCAGCTCGTCGAGATCGACGTTGCAGGCGCGCATAACGGCGGCCGCCTCGGTGTCGTCGATGAGCGCGAGCAGCAGATGTTCAAGGGTTGCATATTCATGGTGCCGCTCATTGGCGAGCGTCAGCGCCTGGTGAAGCGCCTTTTCCAGGCCTTGGGAGAAAGCCGGCATGTTACCTCACTTCTTCTCCATCACGCATTGCAGCGGATGCTGATTCTGTCGGGCGAAATCCATGACCTGGGACACTTTGGTCTCGGCCACCTCGAATGTATAGACCCCGCACTCGCCCACTCCATGATTATGAACATGAAGCATGATGCGTGTGGCGGCTTCGCGGTCCTTTTGAAAAAAACGCTCCAGGACGTGAACCACGAACTCCATGGGCGTGTAGTCGTCGTTGAGGATAAGGACCCGATAAAGGCTGGGCTTCTTGGTCTTGGTTTTCGTGCGCGTAATGACGGCCGTGCCGCGACCGACCTCATTGCCGTCGCCGTCACTTTGCATCCGCACCACGCTTGCCGTGGCAGTCAAACCGATCGTCACGTAATCCTGCCTCTTTCGAATCCCCATGCGAGTTCGACATGTAGGTGTTCGATGGACGATTTTAAGCCCTTCTTGTTAGCTGACAATATGGCTAGGTGGGCAAACCGAGGCGATTTTCAAAATCGTGAACCGCCAAAGCCCCGGAATTGAAACCGGCATGAAAAAACCCGGCCGCGGATCCGCGACCGGGTCTGTTTTGCAAGCCCGAAAGGCCGTGCCTGGTATTTTGGAGCGAAATTACTTCGCTTTGGCGACAATCGATTCGAAGGGCTTGTAGGCCTCCTTGGCGAGCTCGGCATAGAGATCGCCGAACTTGGTGGCTTCGGCAACGAAGCTCTCATAGCTCTGCTTGGCGAAGTCGGACTGGATCTCGATCGCCTTCTCCAGCGACTTGGCGGAGATCAGCTTTTCGACAGCGGCGCTGCCGGCTTCGAAGCTCTTCTTGGTGTATTCGCCAGCTTCGGTGGCGATCGCCTGAGCGCCCTTGGAGAGCGAAGCGAAGCTCTTCAATCCGGTGTCGGCAAACTCTTTGCCGTATTTCGAGAAGTCCTCATAGGTCTGGGTCATTTCACGTTTCCCTTGACGGTTTTGAAGCGCCCTTGCCTGAGCGCGTTGTGCAATGCAGGAGAGTATATTGTGCGCTGCACAAAAGTCAAGATTTCCGCGGCGTCGGGGCCGCGCTGCGTCGGCAACGACTAAAATTCGAATAAAGAAAGCCTCAAGCCCGAGGAAAATGGTGAACGCGCCGGTTACCATAAACGGATTGGTAACGCAGGCCGCGATAGTTTGACGGCAAGTGAGGCCGGATCCCTTTGCCGCCTCCAGGGCAATGAGTTTCAAAGGAACTATCAGTGCGTCAGGCGTTGTCGGTCTTCGGTTCAAAATCCGCATCTCCCCTCAAAACGATCATGATCCTCGCCTTGGCGATGTCATTTGTCGTTGCGGATGCCGCATCGTCGATGGCCGCCAGATCGTCGGCGATCGTCGTCGACGCCAAGACCGGCAAGGTGCTCTATTCGTCCGATGCCAATGGCCGGCGCTACCCGGCGTCGCTGACCAAGATGATGACGCTCTATCTGACCTTCGAAGCCATGGCGAAGGGCAGGATCAGCAAGAACACGCCGGTGCCGTTTTCGGCAAAAGCGGCGGCCGAGCCACCGACCAAGCTCGGCGTCAAGGCCGGCGGAGCGGTTTCGGTCGAGACCGCCATCCTGTCGATGGTGACCAAGTCAGCCAATGATTCGGCGACCGCGCTCGGCGAACTGCTCGGCGGCAGCGAGAGCAATTTCGCCCGAATGATGACGGCCAAGGCGCGGCAGCTCGGCATGGACGGCACCGTGTTTCGCAATGCCAACGGCCTGCCCGATCCCGGCCAGTTCACCACCGCCCACGACATGGCGATGCTCGGCATCGCGCTCCGGGAACATTACCCGCAGTATTACGGCTATTTCTCGCAGCGCTCTTTTCTCTACGGACGCCAGCGTATCAACGGACACAACCGCCTGCTAGGACGCATCAAGGGCGTCGACGGCATCAAGACCGGCTATACCCGCGCCTCCGGCTTCAACCTCGTCTCATCGGTTTCGGACGGCAACCGCCGCCTCGTTGCCGTCGTCATGGGCGGGACCTCGGGCCGCAGCCGCGACAATCAGATGGCCGGGCTGATCAACGCCTATATGCCGCGCGCCTCCACCCGCGGCGGCGGCGCCCTGATCGCCAAGTCTGGTGGCGACAATCCGATCAAAGCGTTGGCCAAGGTGCTGTTGCCCAAGCATGACGCGCCGACGCCCGACGACAAGCCGATGGTTGAAGACGATGCCGTAGCGTCCAACGACGATCCGACATCTGCTGACGAGCAGTCTGCTGACGAACAAACGGTGGCCGCGGTCGAAGAACCCGCACCCGTCGTCAAGACCAGGAAGGTCAAGACCGTCATCGTGACGGCGCCCAAGGTCGAAACGGCACAAATGGTCGCGGCCTACGCCGAGCCCATGCCGGCATCGCCTCCGGCGGTCGATCCGGTCAACACCGCCTCGGTGCCGTCCGGTTGGGCGGTACAGGTGGCGTCTTCGCCCAAACAGTCCGAAGCCCAGGCTTTGCTCGACAAGACCGCCAAGCAGGCGCCGAAGATCCTTGCATCTGCCTCCGGTTTTACGGTCGCTTTCGACAAGGATGGCGAGACCTATTACCGCGCCCGCTTCGGCGGTTTCGGTTCGAAGGATGCGGCCTGGAATGCCTGCAACGCTTTGAAGAAGAAGAAAATTACCTGCTACGCCGTCCAACAGTAGGGCGGCGTCGAGGGACCATCTCCCGGAAATTTACTGCGTCGAAGGAGAACTAGTTGTGATTGGAGAGCAAGACGTCCTTGGCTTCGTTGATCCGCGCCGCCAGGAAAGACGTGCCGCCGATGTCGGGGTGCAGGCGCTGCATCAGGCGGCGGTGCGCCTTGCGGACATCCGCCGCGGCGGCCCCCGCTTCAAGACCAAGGACCTTGTAGGCCTCCTCCTTAGTCATGGCGCCCGCACCTGGCGCAACACCCAGCCCTTCGCCACCGTTCGCCTCAGCGTCTTTGCGCCAGACGGGAAAACGGCCGTCAAGATACGTCTCTAGCAACTGGCGGCTCTCCGGATCGCCGGGGAGTTCGCGGTAAAGCTGCTGCAGTTCGGGCAGGCCCATCGCGCCCAACATCTTGCCTTCATGGCGGCCCGCCAGAACCAGGCCTTCAAGTCCGCCCGTATCGTGATCAAGTTCCATCTCCAGCGCCGCTGTGCGCACCGTTGAGCGCTTGCCGCGCGCCGGCCTGACCGTGGGCCGCTTCATCCGCACCGAACCATACCAGGCAAGGGCCGCGGCCAGGATGAGGCCGGCAATGCCTTCGCGGCCGACCACCAGCACGGCGAGGCCAACCAGCGCCAGAAGCACCGGTCCGAGCGTGCGCATGCCGCTCGCCAGTTTTTGCGGGTCGGCGCGGACGAAGATCGTCACCGCGCCAAGCAGCACCAGAAACAGTGCAACAAGTGCAATGATAGCGCCCATCAATTCCCGCCGCCCCGCAGATGCTCGATCAACAGCCGGTCTCCCGGCCGGTCCCTTGCCTCGAGCGCCTTCAATCCGCCGGTCGCATAGACGGCGACGGCTGAAAGCAGTCCGGCCAGGGTCGCGGCAGCCCGCCGGTCGAACCGGAACCGGGCCCCTTTGGACAGCCGCGCGATCTCCTTGAACGCCTTTTCTGCGCCGGAATCATGACCTTCCTGGAAGACGAAGACGGGAACGCCGTGCAGGCCTAGGCTGCCGGCCTTCTGCGCCAGGTCGTCGATATTCTCTTCCATGGCGTCGCCGATATAGACCAGCGCATTGACCTTCGCCTTCGCCGTCTCCTTCAGCGCATGGGTGAGGACCTTTCCGATCTGGGTGGTGCCGCTTCGGCACACGATGCGCGTCATCAGCGTCTTCAAGGCATCGGTATCGGCAACGAAGGCCGATGACCGGCATTCGCCCAGCCCGCGAAAATAGGCAAGTTGGACGCTGAGGGTTCCGGCCTTGCCGGCGGCATCGAACATTTCGCCTTGCAGCTTGGTGGCGAGATCCCAGGTCGGCTGGCGGCTCATCGTCGCGTCGAGCGCCAGGATCAGCCGCCCGGAGCCGGTCGCGGACGCGGTAAGCGACCGCGCCTGGCGGATAAAGGCGTCGATCTCGCCGGCATTGGATTGAGGCTTGACCGGCGCAGAACTGGCCTTTGCGGGCACTGGCTGCTTCTTGTCGCTCATAAGAAGCAAGATGTGGCGTTGCCGGGCCGCTTGCAAGTCCAGTCTCGGACAAGATAAAGGGCCAGCGATCGCACAGTGGGCAGGACGCCCGGCCCAGGCGCTAGAGCAGACCGAGATCGGCGAGCTCGCGCTTTAGCTTCGGCGGCATCTCGACGGCCTTGCCCTTGCCGATATCGGCCGGCGCATCCGACGGTTTCAGGTAGCGCCAGCCCTGGAAGGCGCGGCGCGGCTGCCAGTCGGTGCGCACGACTTCGAGACCGAGCATCAGGCGGCAGCGACCAATGCCTTCGTCATCGGTGAAGGGCCTGATATCAGTGATCAGCTGGCGGCACTGGACGCTGCCCTTGATCACCCAATAGAGCGAACCGCCATCGGTAATCTCGGCGCCACGCGTCGGCACCATGCGCGTGGTGTGCCAGTGTTCCGCCGGCTCGCCGGCGCGCCGCCGCTCGTCGAGGCGAAAGGCGATCCACTCTTCGAGATCCTCGACGCTGTCGCAGCCGACGCAGAGTTTTAGGAGATTGAGTGCCATCGCTTAAGGTTTAGTCCGGCGCGCGGTTGCGTCAACGGCCCTGCCCGACTTCTCCACAGTGCCAGTGGCGTTGAGCCTTCAACATTCCACGACATTGACGGCGAGGCCGCCAAGGCTGGTTTCCTTGTATTTCTCGTTCATGTCGAGGCCGGTCTGGCGCATGGTCTCGATCGCGGCGTCGAGCGGCACGAAATGGATGCCGTCGCCCTTGATGGCGAGCGAGGCGGCGGTCACCGCCTTGACGGCGCCAAGCGCATTGCGCTCGATGCAAGGCACCTGCACAAGGCCGCCGACCGGATCGCAGGTCATGCCGAGATGGTGTTCGAGCGCGATTTCGGCGGCGTTCTCGACCTGCTCGGGCGTGCCGCCCATGACGGCGCAGAGGCCTGCCGCGGCCATTGCCGAGGCCGAACCCACCTCGCCCTGGCAGCCGACTTCGGCGCCGGAGATCGAAGCGTTGGTCTTGATGATGCCGCCGACGGCGGCGGCGGTCAGCAGGAAGTCGCGGATGCTGGGCTGGTCGGCCTCGGGATGGAAATGCAGCCAGTAGCGCAGCACGGCCGGCAGCGTACCGGCCGCGCCATTGGTCGGCGCGGTGACGACGCGGCCGCCGGCGGCATTCTCCTCGTTCACCGCCATGGCGTAGATCGACAGCCAGTCATTGGCGAGCAACGGGTTGGGCTTGTTCTGCTGCCACTGCTCCTGCAGCTTGTCGTGCAGCATGCGGGCGCGGCGGCGCACTTTCAAGCCGCCCGGCATGATGCCGTCCTGCGACAGGCCGCGGTCGATACAGCCCTTCATGGCGCCCCAGATGGCGTCGAGGCCGCTGTCGAGCTCCTCGCGCGACATATGCGCCTCTTCGTTGACGCGCTTCATGTCGGCAATCGACAGCCCGCTTTTGCCGGCCATCTTCAGCATCTCGACAGCGTTCTTGAAGGGGTAAGGCACCTTTTTGCCCTCGGTCGTCACCGAGCCCTTCACCTTCATCCGCTGCAGCTCTTCTTCCGAGACGACGAAGCCGCCGCCGATCGAATAATAGATGCGCTTGAGCAGCAACCGGTCGCCGGCGTCGTAGGCGTAGAACGCCATGCCGTTGGCATGGCCGGTGAGCGGCGTCTTCCTGTCGAGCACCAGATCCGTCGCCGGATCGAAGCGATAAGAGGGATGGCCGGACGGCGAAATCCGCTTCTCGGCGGCGATGCGCGTGGCGATGGTATCGGCCTGATCGGGGTCGACTGTCTGCGGTGTCAGGCCGGCAAGGCCGAGAACAACAGCGCGGTCCGAGCCATGGCCGATGCCGGTATAGGCGAGCGAGCCGTGCAGGCTGGCGCCGATCCGATCGACCTTGACGCCGGCCGGGCGTGGCCAGTCATCGCCGGCGACCTCGTCGAGAAACCGCCGCGCCGCCGTCATCGGCCCCATCGTGTGCGAACTCGACGGCCCGATGCCGATCTTGAACAGGTCGAAAACCGAAAGGAACACGCTGCGCCGTCTCCGGGAGTGGGATCAAGACCTACATATAGGACTTCCACGATGTTTGTGCTGTTTTGACAAACGCAGCGCTGCACCCGCCGACCTTGTTTGCTCCGGCAGCGACATTGATTGCTCGACCATGACGGCGCGGCTATTCTGAACATCGCGCCCCGGGGGGTGCGCCCGCAGCGTTTGTTTCTCGTCTGCCGAGGGAGAGAACCGTGCTTTCGTTGAATCGCGCGCGACGCCTACATGCTGGAATTCTGGCCGATCCTGGTCGAGGACGCGATGAACCATTCGGGCCCCGATTTCAACCGCCAGTCGACGCTGTGGAACTTCGAACACGCTTTCGGATGGATCACGAGGACTGACAGCGTCATCGAGGCGTTGCACATGGCTGCGCCTTTACCGGCCTGAGTCAGCCGTCGAAACGGGCGCCTGGCCTGTGGTAAAAGGACTGCATGGGCGATTCCTTCCATCTTTCGACGGCCGATCTCGCGGCGCTGGCCTTCTTCCTCCTTGCATGGGTGCTGCATACGCTGGCGTCCGACGGGAAGCTCGTCAGCCGGGTGTCGCTGACGATGGCGATGAATGTGCAGCGCGAGGCCTGGATGCGGACCATGGCCGAGCGCGAGATCCGCATCGTCGACACCGCCATCATGAGCGGCCTGCAGCAAGGCACCGCCTTTTTCGCTTCCTCGTCGCTGATTGCGCTCGGTGGCTGCTTCGCGCTGCTCGGCGCCTCCGACCGGGTGCTTGACGTGCTGAACGACCTGCCGTTGAACGCGACCTCGTCGCGCTCGGCCTTCCAGATGAAGGTCTTCGGCCTGGTGCTGATCCTGGCTTTCGCCTTCTTCAAGTTCGGCTGGGCCTATCGTCTCTTCAATTACTGCACGATCCTGATCGGCGCGGTGCCGATCGCGCATGGCGAGGCCTCGCGCAACCCGGTCAGCGAAACGGCGGTGTGGCGCGCGGCGCGTATGAACATGTTGGCAGGCAAGCATTTCAACTCAGGCCTGCGCGCCGTGTTCTTCTCGATCGGCTATCTCGGCTGGTTCGTCGACCCGGTCGTGTTCGTTTTGTCAACGCTGCTGCTTCTGGCGGTTCTGGTGCGGCGCCAGTTCTTCTCGGCCGCCAGACAAGCAGTCATCGGTCAGCCGCCCGGGCCAGGGAAAAGCTGGTCGATCCGGCCCGACAGCCAATAGGCGGCAAGCCCGATCCATTCGCGGATCGCCGTGGTGGTGGTCTGCAGCGAATCCGGTGCGTTGTCGCGAAACAGGCCAAAGCCTTCCTTTCCCGAGGTGCGATAGTCGACAGGCCACGGGATCGTCGGAAAGCCGGCTTTGTCGAACAGCGCCTTGGAGCGCGGCATATGGAAGGCCGAGGTCACCAGCAGCCAGGTCTCGCCCGGCTTCGGGGTCACCAATTCCTTGCTGAAGACTGTGTTCTCATAGGTGTTGCGGGATTTGTTCTCGAGCACCAGCCGATCGGCGCTGACGCCGAGCGCGTCGCGCAGGCGTGGTGCGGTGGCCGCATCGCCCTCGCCTTCCAGCAACAATTCGCCGGTGCCACCGGAGACAACCACCTTTGCCTCAGGAAAGCGCCGGGCAAGGATTGCGGTCTCGACCATGCGGTCGCCGCCGGAATTCAGCTCATAGCCGCCGCGCACCAGATTGATGGCGCCTTCGAAACCGCCGCCGAGCACGACGATGCCATCGACCTTCTGCGGCAGCGGTGGCCTCGGGAAGCGCTCCTCCAGCGGATTGAGCATCATAGCGCCGAGCGACGTCCATGCCGACAGCGCGAGAATCAGGAAGGCGGGCACACTGCCGGTGGCTGCGAGCCGCCGACGGCCGATCAGCGCCGCGAGCAAACCAGCCAGCAGCAGGAAGATCGCCAGGTTGAGCGGCTGCACGAAGAACCAGAAGATCTTGGAAAGATAGAAGAACATTACCTGCCTATCGCCAGCATGAATTTTTGACGGCCGATGAAATCCTGGATCGCATTCGCCACAACCTCCGCCTCCTCACGGCTCAACTCCCTGCCGAAAACAAGGGTGCCGTTCGTGTTGGTCAAACGGATGACTTCCAACAGCCCGACTTCGTCCGTCGGATAGGTATGATCGAAGATTTCGACGTTAAGGTGCCCCTTCAAAGGCAATGACGAACGATTTCCTAGAGACCCCCTGATGTCGCGTGCTCCGGCGGCTGCGGTCAGCCGCAGCGTTTCCTTGCCGAAGACCAGCCAGGTGAAATCCTTGCCGAGGAAATAGGTGAACAGGGCAATGATCGCCACGAACGACAGCAGGCCGAGAGTGCCGCTGGTGAGCGTTGCGGGCGACGTGTCTCTCAATCCCATATAGCCGGTGTAGGCTACGATCGCGGCCCCGATCAGGACAAAGCCCGTCCTGAAATCCGAGGTGCGTGGTGGGTTTGTGATCAGCAATTCGTTTCCCGTCTCGACGATGGAAATGCGAGACGGCGGCGGCATGCTACCACCACTTCTCCGGCTGGAAGGTTCCCGCCGCCTGCTCGATGACGGCAGCCGTCTGGAACAGGGTTTCCTCATCGAAGGGACGGCCGATCAGCTGCAGGCCGAGCGGCAGGCCCTTGGCGTCGAGGCCGGCTGGTACCGCGATGCCCGGCAGGCCGGCCATGTTCACGGTCACCGTGAAAATGTCGTTGAGATACATCTTCACCGGATCGGCGGCCATGTCCTCGTCGGCGATGCCAAAGGCGGCGGACGGCGTTGCTGGCGTCAGGATGACGTCGACGCCGGCGGCAAAGACGGTCTCGAAGTCGCGCTTGATCAGATTGCGCACCTTCTGCGCCTGCAAATAGTATGCGTCGTAATAGCCGGCCGACAGCACATAGGTGCCGATCATGATGCGGCGCTTGACCTCGCGGCCGAAACCGGCGGCGCGGGTCTTTTCATACATGTCGACGATGTCCTTGCCTGGCACGCGCAGGCCGTAGCGGACACCGTCGTAGCGGGCGAGGTTGGACGACGCTTCGGCGGGCGCGACGATATAATAAGCCGGCAAAGCATATTTGGTGTGCGGCAGTGAAATGTCGACGATCTCGGCGCCGGCATCCTTCAGCCAGGCAATGCCCTTCTGCCACAGCGCCTCGATCTCTTCCGGCATGCCGTCGACGCGGTATTCCCTAGGAATGCCGACCTTCATGCCCTTGATCGGCTTGCCGATCGCCGCCTCGTAATCCGGCACCGGACGGTCGACCGAAGTGGTATCCTTGGCATCGACCGAGGCCATCGACTTCAACAGGATCGCGGCGTCGCGCACGTCGCGGGCGATCGGGCCGGCCTGGTCGAGCGACGAAGCGAAAGCGACGATGCCCCAGCGCGAGCAGCGGCCATAGGTCGGCTTGATGCCGACGGTGCCGGTGAAGGCGGCGGGCTGGCGGATCGAGCCACCGGTGTCGGTGGCGGTGGCGCCGGCGCACAGAAAGGCCGAGACGGCCGAAGCCGAGCCGCCCGACGAGCCGCCGGGCACCAGCTGCGCGTTGTCCAGTGTGCGCGCGGTCTTGGTGCCGCCGGCCGAAACAAAACCACCATCGCCCTGATGCGTGGTCGGCATCACCACCGTGTCGAGGCGCGAGCGCCGCCACGGATTGACGACCGGGCCGTAATAGGAGGTCTCGTTGGACGAGCCCATGGCGAACTCGTCCATGTTGAGCTTGCCCAGCATGACGGCGCCATCGGCCCACAGATTGGCGGTAACGGTCGATTCGTAGCGCGGCTTGAAGCCATCAAGCACATGGCTGCAGGCCTGGGTGTGGACGCCCTCGGTTCCGAACAGGTCCTTGATGCCGAGCGGGATGCCTTCCAGCGCACCGCCCTCGCTCTTGGCCAGCCTGGCGTCGGAGGCCTTGGCCATATCGCGCGCCTTGTCGCCGGTGACGACGATGTAGGCGTTGAGCACCGAATTGGCGCGCTCGATGGCCGAGAGATAGGCCTCGGTGATCTCGGCGGCGGAAATCTCCTTGCCGCGCAGCTTGGCGCGGGCCTGCGAAATCGTCAGATGGGTCAGTTCGCTCATCAAAGGCTCTTTTCGTAAAACACCGACCACTCGGAATCGGGATAATCCAGCACCGGACCGCAGCGCGAGAAGCCGGCGCGTTCGTAGACGGTCCATGCCGCGGGATGGCGGTCGCCGGTTTCCAGCACCAGGCGCGTCAATCCTTCTTGACGCGCCAGCGTCTCGACCCGCTCGACGATTTTGGCGCCGATCTTCCTGCCGCGATGCGAGGGCCGCGTATACATGCGCTTCACCTCGCCGACGGTCGCATCATGGCGCTTCAGCGCGCCACAGCCGATGGCCTGCCCGTCGTCGCGGGCTATGAAGACGGTGGTGTCTGCGCCGGCCATCTGCTCGACCGTCAGGTGATAACAGTGCTCCGGCGGCGTCAGTTCGAGCAGCGTCGCGTTGAGCTCCTCGACCAAGGCGCGGACATCATCCTGCAACGGCGTTTCGATGGCGATCTCGATTGCCATCGGCCGCCTACTCCACGACCTTCGGCACGAGGAAGAAATTCTCTTCGGTGGCCGGCGCGTTGGCGACGATATCGGCGGCTTTGTTGCCGTCGGTGACGATGTCTTCGCGCTTCTTCATCTCCATCGGCGTCACCGAGGTCATTGGCTCGACGCCGGAGACATCGACCTCGTTCAGCTGCTCGACGAAGCCCAGAATGGCGTTCAACTCGCCGGTCATGCGCTCGGCATCCTCCTCGCTCACCGCAATGCGGGCGAGACGCGCGACGCGCTTCACTGTCTGCAGATCAACGGACATGTCTTTAGCCTTTGGGAAAACCAGATGGCGCTATAGCGGCGCGGCGCGTGCCGCGCAACATCGATCGTGCTCAGGGCTGCGCTGCAGTGCCGGCCCGGACCTCCTCTGACGCAGCGGAAGCGGCAATTCGAACAGCCGCTCCTTCGCCGGACACATACCGCAGGCGGCCTCATCTTCGAGCGCGGCAAAGTCTTTCAGCTCGGCGTTGGAGCAATCCGGTTCGAGCGGGCGATAGGCGAGATAGCCATTCCATTTGTCGGAAAGCCGGTATTTTGCCTTCTGCATCGGCAGATAAGCCAAGGGAGCACATTTCCAGATGCGCCCATCGAGAAGCTGCTTGCAGTGACGAGCCGGACAGGCCTCCCAGCTGGCGCGCGGGTCGCCATCCTCGAACGGCAGCATAGTGTCGCCAAAACCTTCGTAGCGCCGGGTCCAGTTCTTGTGCGCTGGACGCACTCTGGCGACGAATCCGTGTTCCTGCCGCCATTGCTCCAGCAAGGCGAAGACCGGTTTCAACCGGTCGCGGTACTCTTCGGAATCATGATGCACGGATATGACAAGGCGGGCGTCCGGGTCAGCCGCAGGGATGGTTGGCAGCGTCGGGTGGCGATGCAGGAAGAAGCCGTTGGAGACGATCTCGATCTGTGTGTGCGGCCAATGCCGCCGCACCAGACCGACAAATTGCGGCAAGTGCGGATGGATGGTGGGTTCGCCGCCAAGCAGGGAAAACCGGGTGACCGAGACGCGCCGGCTCCACAGCCCCATCCAGCGGTCGGCATCCTTGAGCGACACCGTGCCGGAATGGGCATGGTTGGAATAGTGCGAGCAGCTTTCGCAGGCCAGATTGCAGCCATGTGCGACATGCACTTCGAGCTTCCGGAACACCGGCTGCTCTCCCCGCAAAAGCAATCCCATCCGTTTCAGCATCCCCATAGGGTCACGCTAGCATGCGGATGTGTGCGGTGCATCTGCCGCCGAGGGCAAATTTCAGCTCTTTGTTTTACGCAATTCCCAAGGGAAAGCGCTATGCGCTTTCCCGGGAAAACCGCTCCACACTTTTCCTGGAATTGCTCTAAGGCAGGGACACACCTTCGCACAGGTAATAGCTGCCGCCATTGCCGGCCTGCTCGCCTTCGTCGGCGGTCGGGCGCACCGAGACGATGTCGATTTGCGTCGCGTTCATCTGCGTGATCGAAAGCACGTCGGGAAAAAGAAAGCCCGGCTCCTGGCAGATGGCGGTGACCGCCCAGCTCGGCGAGCGCGTCGCCTTGGTGACCTGGACGAACTCGCAATTGTACTCGACGCTTTGCAGTCCGTCCGCCGACAGGATGACATTGCCGGCGTCGATCAGCGTCTGCAGCGTATCCTTTTTTGCTTGCGCACACAGCTCCTGGGTTTGGAGATAGACGCCCTTGATGAAGTCCTCGGCGGCCGATGCGGGTGACGCCGCAACCAGCATCGACACGCAAAGAGTCCTTCTCAAACCCATGGTTTCATTCCCTTTTGCGACAAGGGATCGTCCAAGCGATCGCTCTACAGTGTGATCGTTTGGCCGATTGCTGGCAAGGCCACGTCAACACCCGATCCTTCGAGGCCCGCAACGAACTTTTCCGCCGTTGGGTCGATGATCGGGAACGTGCCGAAGTGACAGGGCACGACCGTGTCGAAGTGGAAGAAGCGCCGGCAGGCAAGGGCCGCCACCGCACCGCCCATGGTGAAGCGGTCGCCGACCGGCACGATGCCGATCTTCGGCTCGTGCAATTCGTTGATCAGCGCCATGTCGGAGAAGATGTCGGTGTCGCCCATGTGGTAGAGCGTCTTGTCTTCCGGAAAGTGCAGGACCAGCCCGCCCGGATTGCCGAGATAGACGTTCTGGCCACCATCGAGGCCAAACGACGAGGAATGCAGCGCCTGCACGAAGGTGGTGGTGAACGCGCCACAATCGACGGTGCCGCCGAGATTGCCGGGATTGATCTTGTTGCCGTCGACGCCCTCGCCGACCAGGTACATGCAGATCTCGTAGTTGGCGACCAGCTGGGCACCGCTCTTCTTCAGCACCTCCACCGCGCCGCTGACATGGTCATTGTGGCCGTGGGTCAAAAGCACATGGGTGACGCCCTCCGCCGGCCCCTCCCAGCCGCCCGTCCATGACGGATTGCCGATGAGATAGGGGTCGATCAGGATGGTCGCACCTGATGTCTCGATGCGAAAGGCCGAATGTCCGTACCAGGTCAATTTCATCAATCGTTTTCCTCGATTTTGGTTGCGCCGGAAGATAGAACGCCGGCTGCGAAATTAAAGTGACATAGTGTGGTCCTGGTTCAAAAGAACGTGTCAGGTGCTTTGTCACGGTAGAACTGGTTTGGGGAAAGCCGTTGGGCATCATAGCGATCGAGGATCTGCCGGCACGCCTGGAAGGCGGTAGGACGCTGGCCGGGCTGGATCTAGGCGACAAGACGATCGGCGTCGCCGTTTCCGACCGGGGCCTGTCCTTCGCCCATCCGCGCCCGGTGATCCTGCGCAAGAAGTTTTCGCTGGATGCGGCGGCGCTGCTTGCCCAACTGCAGAAGGACAATATCGGCGCGTTCGTGCTCGGCCTTCCCATCAACATGGACGGGTCGGAAGGTCCCCGCGCCCAGAAATCGCGCGCCTTCGTGCGCAACATGGCAGGCGTGACCGACCTGCCCTTCGTGCTGTGGGACGAGCGGCTGTCGACGGTCGCCGCCGAGCGGACGTTGATCGAAATGGATTTCTCGCGCGCCAAGCGCGCCGGCAAGATCGATTCGGCGGCCGCCGCCTTTATTCTGCAGGGAGCTTTAGATCGACTCCAGTCGCTTGGCTCATCCGATCGGACGGAACCGGACTTCCCGTCTGGCGCCTGATCCAGGCGGCGATGTTGCGGCGGCGCCGGAACGCCCACAATGCCATCAACAGGAATCCGTCAAAGACGCAGGCTCTTGCCACCATGCCCGGAATGATTGCCGGGTCGATGCCCAGCATCTGGCCGTAGAGCTGAAACACGACGTCGTGCAGCTGGCGGCTGAGCATGACGTAGCCGAAATTGATGTCGTTGAGCGATAGGAAGAACCAGCCCCAGAACAGAGCAAGTGGGGCGGCCCACAATGCGAACAGCGTGCGCATCAGTGACCGTCCCTGCGGCTGGAGCCGCCTCTATGGCCGCCATCCCTGTGACCGCCATCCCTGAGACCAATGTCCGGCCGGCCGGAAATGCGCGACAGCAAGGAGCCGTGCGCGGCGCCTTGTGCCATAGCGTGCGCAGTGGCGCGGCTCTCGGCCTCGCGCGAAACTGCGACGGCCAAAACCGACCTCCGCTCGGCATGCATGGCGACGTAAGAGGCCAGAAGTGCCGCCAGTTGCACTGCCACAACCATGAACAGGCCGTTGATGCCTTGCGCGGCGCCGCCGATCAGTATCAGCGACAGGACGGCGGATGCGGAAATAAAGGCGGTCCGCGCCACGCTATCGGCTCCGTCGGGGCTCGCTGAGGCGTTAACCAAACTCTCGACGAAGACCCAGCAAAACAACACCGCGACGACCAGCAGTGCAATGGCCAGCGGCGCCACGACGGCAGCGTTGTCGAGATCGACCAGACGGGTGTTTTCCACGACGACGCCGAGCACCGCCAGAGCGCCCGCAACGCCGCGGTTTCCATCCATACAGATGAACGCCAGCAGGGCGAAAACCACTGCCCAGTGCAAGGCCAGAAAAGAGGTCAAAATGGCACGCATGGCATTCCTGCTTTGGTGACAAAGACAGTGGGCTTTGCGGCCCGCCGCTGCAATGGAAACCATTTGTTAAGGTTAACGTCCATCCACAGGCCGCGGTAAATTCGCGGTGACAGGCTGTGCAGCCGACCTCAGTTGACCGGCGGATAGAGCGTGTCGATGATCATGCGCGCGTCATGGCGTGAATCGAGCATGCCATAGGTGTTGCGCCATTGACCGGCGAGCCGCGTCTCGACAAAGGCATCGGCAATCCGCCCTGCCCCCAGCCGGCGCAATTCCGCCGCTGCCGCCGACAGCGCCAGTTGCTCGGTGAGCAGGCGGGCCGACCCCTCATCGGTGCCTGCGACCTGCATGGCGGCCTTGAGCACGCCGATGGTGCCGCGTCCGCCGGCGCCGAGATCGCGATCGATGCCGGCCAGCACCTCCTCGAACAGGCCGGGCGCGCGGCCAAGCACGCGCAGCACGTCGAGTGCCATGACATTGCCGGAGCCCTCCCAGATCGCGTTGACCGGGGCTTCACGATAGTAGCGGGCGAGCGGCGCTTCCTCGACATAGCCATTGCCGCCGAGGCATTCCATCGCCTCGTAGAGCAGCGGCGGCGCGATCTTGCAGACCCAGTATTTGACCACCGGCGTCATGGCGCGGGCAAAAGCCGCCTCGCCGCGGTCGCTGGCCGCCTCGTCGAAAGAACGCGCCAGCCGGAACGAGAGCGCTGTGGCGGCGGCGACATCGAGCGCCATGTCGGCCAGCACACGCTGCATCAGCGGCTGTTCGATCAGCGTCGAACCGAACACCTGGCGGTGGCGGGTATGATGGACGGCCTCGGCCAGCCCGGCGCGCATGATCGCCGACGATGCGACGGCACAGTCGAGCCGGGTCAAGGTGACCATGTCCATGATCGTCTTCACGCCGGCGCCGGGCTCGCCGACCATCTCGCCGATGGCATTGACGAACTCCACTTCCGAGGAGGCGTTGGAGCGGTTGCCGAGCTTGTCCTTCAGCCGCTGGAAACGGAAGCCGTTGCCGGAGCCGTCACCGAGGATGCGCGGGACGAGAAAGCAGGAAAGCCCTTCCGGCGCCTGTCCAAGCACGAGAAAAGCGTCCGACATCGGCGCCGACATGAACCATTTGTGGCCGGTGAGGCGATAAAAACCGCTGCCGGCGCGCTCGGCCCTTGTGGTGTTGGCGCGCACGTCGGTGCCACCCTGCTTTTCGGTCATGCCCATGCCGAGCGTCAGCCCGGTCTTTTCGACCGGCGGCTTCTGGCTCTGGTCGTATTTGCGCGTCGTCACGCGCGGCGCCCATTCGCGAAACAGCTTTGGGCTGGCCATCAACGCGGCCAGCGAAGCGCTAGTCATGGTGATGGGGCACAGGTGCCCGGTTTCGAGCTCGGCTGTCAGGTAGAAACGCGCGGCGCGGACCTGATGGCGGCGGCCGATCTCGTTGTCACCGTTTTCCCAGATCGAGGAATGCAGCCCGCCGGCGACCGAGCGCCGCATCAGCGCATGATAGGCCGGATGGAATTCGACCTGGTCGATCCGCCGGCCCTGGCGGTCATGCGTGCGGAGCTTGGGCGTCTCGACATTGGCAAGACGCGCCAGCTCCTGCGCTTCCTGTGTCAGGACGAAGCGGCCAAGCCCGTCGAGATCCTTGCGCACCGGATCGGAAAAGCGTTCGGCGAGTTGGATCAGCAACGGATCGCCCCGCCAGGCGTTGCCGCCCGTCAGCGGCGGCGGCTGGTTGGTCACGTCGTCGGTCACGGACAGTCCTTACGTTACGAAGGCTTCGAATCCGAAGCCATCGGCTAGATATAGCCCAAGCTTGCCGGAGCGCGCGACGAAAATACCGGGGAGAAAGGCCGCAATCCCAAGCTGGCGCTTGCGGCAAGGAATTCTCCCCCCTATAGCAGCGCCTTGAGATGACCGACGTTTCGTCCCTGCCGCTTTATCCTCATCGCCATCTTCTGGGCATCCGCGATCTTTCCCCCGCCGATATCGAGCTTTTGCTCGACCGGGCCGATCGCGCCGTCGCCATTTCCCGGCAATCCGAGAAGAAAACCTCGACGCTGCGCGGCCGTACCCAGATCAACCTCTTTTACGAAGCCTCGACCCGCACGCAATCGTCGTTCGAGCTGGCCGGTAAACGGCTTGGCGCCGACGTCATGAACATGTCGGTGGCGAGTTCTTCGGTGAAGAAGGGCGAAACGCTGATCGACACGGCGATGACGCTGAACGCCATGCGCCCTGACATCCTCATCATCCGCCACCAGTCGGCGGGCGCCGCCGCGCTTCTGGCACAGAAAGTCGGCTGCTCGGTGGTCAATGCGGGCGACGGCGCACATGAGCACCCAACGCAGGCGCTGCTCGACGCGCTGACCATCCGCCGCGCCAAGGGACAGCTGTCGAAGCTGATCGTGGCGATCTGCGGCGACATCCTGCATTCGCGCGTGGCGCGCTCCAACATCATGCTCTTGAACGCGCTCGGCGCGCAGGTGCGGGTCGTCGCGCCGTCCACGCTGTTGCCGTCCGGCATCGAGAAAATGGGGGTCATCGTCTCGCGCTCGATGGCTGAAGGGCTGAAAGGCGCCGACGTGGTGATGATGCTGCGCCTGCAGCGCGAGCGCATGGAAGGCGCCTTCGTGCCGTCGGTGCGCGAATATTTCCGCTATTTCGGCCTCGATGCCGAAAAACTGAAGGCGGCCAAGGACGGCGCACTGGTCATGCATCCCGGACCGATGAACCGCGGCGTCGAGATCGCGTCCGAAATCGCTGACGGCCCGCAAAGCGTCATCCAGGAACAGGTCGAAATGGGTGTCGCCGTGCGCATGGCGGTGATGGAAGCGCTGCTTGATCCCCGCCGCAACGCAGAGGGCCGTGGCGCATGAGCACGACGGTCTTTGAGCGCGCCCGTATCGTCGACCCGTCGCGGGGCATCGATGAAGTCGGCACCGTCATCGTCGAGGGCCGCAAGATCGTTGCTGCCGGCAAGGCTGCCCTGAACCAGGGGGTGCCGGCGGGAGCCACAGTCGTCGACTGCGCCGGGAAGACGATCATCCCCGGCCTGATCGATGCGCGCGTCTTTATCGGCGAGCCCGGTGGCGAACACCGCGAGACGATTGCATCGGCAAGCGTTGCGGCGGCGGCCGGCGGCGTCACCTCCGCCGTCATGATGCCCGACACCGACCCGGTGATCGACAATGTCGCACTGGTCGAATTCGTGCTGCGCACCGCCAGGGACACCGCAATCGTCAATATCTTCCCGGCGGCGGCGATCACCAAGGGCCTTGCCGGTCGCGAAATGACCGAGTTCGGCCTGCTGCGCGAGGCCGGCGCGGTCGCCTTTACCGACGGCCGGCATACCATACCCAGCGCGCTGGTGATGCGCCGGGCACTGACCTATGCCCGCGATTTCGGCGGCGTCATCGCGCATGAGACGCAGGATGGCGATCTGGCCTCGGCAGGCGTGATGAATGAAGGCCTCTATGCCAGTTGGCTCGGCCTAGCCGGCATTCCACGCGAGGCCGAGTCCATCCCGCTGGAACGCGACCTGGCCCTGGCGCGGCTGACGCACGGCGCCTATCACGCGGCCAAGATTTCGACGGAAATGGCAGCGCAAGCCGTAAGGCGGGCGAAAGCCGACCAAGCCAATGTCACGGCAGGCGTCGCGATCCACAATCTGTCACTCAACGAGAACGATGTCGGGGAATACCGCACCTTCTTCCGGCTGACGCCGCCGCTGCGCGCCGAGGAGGACCGGCTGGCGATGATCGAAGCGGTCAAGGACGGCACGATCGACATCATCGTCTCCTCGCACGACCCGCAGGATGTCGACACCAAACGCCTGCCCTTCGCCGATGCCGCTGCCGGCGCCATCGGGCTGGAGACGTTGCTGGGCGCAGCACTGCGGCTCTACCACAATGGCGATGTGCCGCTGCTCAGGCTGGTCGAGACGCTGTCCACGGCACCGGCCAAACTGTTTGGCCTGCCGGGCGGCACGCTGAAGCCGGGCGCTCCGGCTGATCTTGCAGTCGTCGATCTGGAAGAACCCTGGATCGTCAGCGAAAGCGGTATCCGTTCGCGCTCGAAAAACACCTGTTTCGAAGGTGCGCGGCTGCAGGGCATGGTCTTGCAAACGCTGGTGGCGGGCCGCACAGTGTTTTCAGCCTAGGGCGATCGCGGCCCATTGCACGTCGATTTGCTGCCAGGGAAATGCGGGGGGAAACAATGAGTTACAACGTCATCCTGGCATTGCTGTTCGCCTATCTCCTCGGCTCGATTCCCTTTGGCCTGCTGATCACCCGCACCGCCGGTCTCGGCGACGTGCGCAAGATCGGCTCCGGCAATATCGGCGCCACCAATGTGCTGCGCACCGGCAATAAGGGCCTGGCCGCCGCGACGCTGGTGCTCGACGCGCTGAAGGGCACGGCGGCGGTGATGATCGCGCGCCATTACGGGCACGACTTCGGACCGTGGGCCGGCCTTGGACTCTGGGCAGGCCTCGGCGCCTTCCTTGGCCATCTGTTTCCCGTCTGGCTTGGTTTCAAGGGCGGCAAGGGCGTGGCGACCTATCTCGGCGTGCTGATCGCGCTCGGCTGGCATGTGGCGTTGATCTTCATCGTCGTCTGGTTGGTGATGGCTTTCGTGTTTCGCTACTCCTCGCTGGCAGCGCTGACGGCGGCGGTCGTCGTGCCGATCGCGCTTTATTTCTGGAGCACGCCTGAGGTCGCCGGGCTGTTCGTGGTGATGAGCCTGATCGTCATTGTAAAACACCGCGCCAACATTTCGCGCCTGCTTGCCGGCACCGAGGGTAAGATTGGAGCCAAGGGATGAGCAAGCCTGCCGCCGGGCCGCGCCTCAGCGACCGGCAGCGGCTGAGCTGGCTGCGGCTGATCCGCACGCAAAATGTCGGCCCGGCCTCGTTTCGCGAATTGATCAACCGCTTCGGCTCGGCCGAGACAGCGCTCGAGATGCTGCCCGAGCTGATGATTTCGGGCGGCGCCAGAAAAATCGTCCGCATTCCCTCCATCGCCGAGGCCGAAGCGGAACTGGAGGCGGCCGGCGAGAACGGCGCCCGCTTCGTCGGCATCGGCGAGGCCGACTACCCGCCGATGCTGAAAAACATGGACAATCCGCCGCCGCTGATCGCCATGAAGGGCGAAGCCGCGGTGTTTCGCCTGCCGGCCGTTGCCATTGTCGGCGCCCGCAACGCTTCGCTGGCCGGGATCAAGATGGCGCGCATGCTGGCGGCGGATCTTGGCCGCGACGGCTATGCCATTGTCTCGGGCCTGGCGCGCGGCATCGACACGGCGGCACATCAGGGCAGTCTCTCGACAGGCACGATTGGGGTGCTGGCCGGCGGGCTCGACGTCCCCTACCCGCCCGAAAATGCCGGCTTGTGCGACGACATTGCCGAACGTGGCGGTGCCGTTGTTTCGGAGAAGCCGTTCGGCTGGCAGCCGCGGGCGCAGGATTTTCCGCGCCGCAACCGGCTTGTCGCGGGTGCGGCCCTCGGACTTGTGGTGATCGAGGCGGCGCAACGCTCGGGCTCGCTGATCAGCGCGCGCCTGGCCGGCGAAATGGGCCGGCTGGTCTTTGCCGTGCCGGGTTCACCACTCGATCCACGCTGCGCCGGCTCGAACGGCCTGCTCAAGGACGGCGCCACGCTGGTGACCGAGGCATCCGATGTTTCCGGCGCGATCGCGCCCTTGGCCGGCACGCGGCCGCCCAGGGCGGCGTCCTCGGAAAAGGCGCCCGACTTTTCGGCAACGCCGCCGCCCGGCGAGGACGAGCGCAGCGGCGTGCTCGAAGTGTTGGGGCCGACTCCGGTGGCGGTGGATGAAATCATCCGCCACACCGGCCTCAACGCCGCCCAGGTGTCGATGGTGCTGCTTGAACTCGACCTTGCCGGCCGCATCGAGCGCCACGCCGGCGGCAATGTCTCGCTGGTGTTCGGCGGCTCCTGACGGCTAGCGGAACAGATACCGCGACACCTCCGGATTGCCACGGCGCCACATCACATTGTCCAGAAAATAATGATGCACGTTGATGAAGATCAGCACGATGAAGAAGAACAGCGATGATCCCAGGACTTGCCTGTCATAGGGGATCAAAGCCGTCAGCGCGGACGGGATCAGCCAGAAACCGAGATAGCCAAGGGCGGTGCCGCCGACGATAAAGCCGAGGAGCCGGAACCTGTAGAGAGGGCCGAGAAAGGACAGGACCTTCGGCTGCGGATCGCTTTCGGCATCGGAGCTGTCACGCTCGACGTTCGTCTGGTAGCGCCAGACCACGGCGAGATACTGCAGCGAGTGGAGCGCAGGCACGATCAGCAGCCAGAGCGGGTTTATTCTGGCAATCAGGATCCAGAGATAGAGCGACGCGACATAGGCCACCAGGCCGTTATAGGGCAGACCGCCACCGTTCTTTCGCCAGCGATTGACCAACATCAAAAGCGTGGCCGCCGTCGACGCAACGGCCGCCAGCAGGGCAATGTCGGCAATCCAGGAAGGGGCGGCGAATGTGTAATAGTCCAGCCCGTAATATTTGCCCCGGGTGACCGCGGTGTTGGTCTGCAGCCACGCCAGGATCCACACGGCGTAGGAATTGACCAGCAACACCTTCTTGTCGCGGTCGTCGAAGAATTTGCGCTTGAGCACCGCGTCCACCATCAGCATGCCGTAGCCCTGCTTGACGTAGTGCCAGCCGACAAAAAAGAACATGGCGTTGGTTGCATAGCCGAGCAGCCGCGTGTTCGCCGCCGCCGCGCCATAGGCGAAGAACCCGGCCATGACCAGGGGCACGACGATGCCCGCGAAGATGTAGCGGAGTTGCAGGCTCCGGTCGTAGCCGTCGCCGGACACCTTGCGCGTGAAATTGCGATAGAAAAGCTGGTAGGAGTGGGCGAAGTGAGGATAGTTCACGAGATAGGCCACGAAGACCATCGTCGCGGCTACCGGACCCTCATACTCGAGCGGAACGAGAAACAGCACCGGCAGGATGAGAAAAGCGCTGCCGCCCAGCATCAGGAAATCTGCGACCGGGCCGAAGAGATACTTCTGAGGTGTCGCCGCCTTAGGAGCTACAGCATCCGCCGAAAGCTGAAGTGCCATGTTCGAACCCTCCCCTGGGAAGGTTGAGTTTAGCCAGCCGCGGACGTAGCGACAAGGTTGGAGCCGCGCCCGCGCCGATGCAGGCCCCAAGGTCGTCCTGTCATTTTGCGAGTGGTGGTGGTGAGCGCGATGGGATTCGAACCCATGACCTGCTGATTAAAGTCAGGGTCTCAACGCCAAACGAATGCAAGCACTACGACTTCGACGCGGCGAACGGCAAGGCTATCCCTCGCCAGCCATGGGCCGATGCCGAGATCCGGGAGCAAAACGCAAGGTTCAAGCGGCTCGCGGCAGACGAGAGGGACGCTGCCGACACATTCAGGCGGGTTGAAGGTGCCCGACCGAGCGCTCGCGCATCCTCAACACCAGCAGGCGCGTGGCCGCGAATGGCGCCATGGCGATAAACGCCATCACGACACTGACGAAAACCGACAAGAGACAGATCCCGCCGGGGACGGAGCAAACTGTTTCCATGAACTACCCCTTTCCACCGTTATCCTGGCGGCCTCCTCCGCGCGCCTCTGCAAGCATGCTCCCGCTTCAATATAAATACAAGTATGTGCTAATAGACACGGGCTGGAAGCGGTTTCTTGGGAGGGACCGGTGAGCTTTCTTCGTCCTAGGCCAAAGCCCAAAAAGGCATACCCCAACAGCGACCGTTTTGAGGAGGATGGTCGGCGCATTTACAGCGCTTACGATGCCGCGACAGTGGCTCGCCCTGGGCGCAAAGTGTGGGCGAAGCGTTTTCGGCTTGCGGCGATCGTGGTCGCAGTGATGGCCGTGGCGCTGGCGGCCATCGTCTTCAGCGTCTTGCCGCACTAGCCGCGCCCCAATGCGTGACAACGAACCTATTGAACGCCCTGGCAAGGGTTGGACAAGGTCCGGGTGACCACGATACGAAAGGCTGGGGACGCACGGGCGGCGTACGGGTGCCAGGCAACGGCCAACGGCAGCGCGCTCTGGCGGGCCACAGGAAACCAATTCAAAACTCAATCGTTGAACTAGGGTATGGCGCCAATCGGGAGTGCCCATGAACCCTCGTGACAACGCTGTTTCTCCGTTTGAGGAGGAACAACACCAAGCCCGACTCGCAAAGAGCGCACGGCTCCGAGAGCTTCGATCTCATGCGTCTTGGCTGGCTTTCGACCCTCATGCCCAGTTTCATGATGAGATAGACCTCTCAGTCATTTTCGAGGAAAACGCGTTGCGCAACCGCTTGTAGAAGCGGGCCAAGTCCCAGGGACTTCAGTCGTAATTGAGTCATTCCTAATATGCCTATAACTTAGGCAGTGCGGGGGACCCCCGAATTCCAAACCCGCAATGGCCGGTGCGCCTCGCTTGCCCAAGCACCCCCCGCACCGGCCATTTCTACTTTCTGGGGACCTATGCTGAGTAGGTATCGCATCGAGGCGATGAAGGAGTTGCGGCTGAGTTAGCGCCGAAAATGATTTAGATTAACGTTACATGTCGATTGGTTAAAATGCGGAACGTCCAATCGACGCTTCCGGAATCAAAAGGATAACGTCAGACCTTAGTCCAACAGAAGAAGCCCCGCACTGAATGTTCAGCAACGGGCTATGTTCCCGCAAGGAACCGACCCTTGTATCCATAAATTGAAAATTCGGCAGATCACCAGATCTGCCGACTATCGAGGGAGGATGTCACATGCCAACGTTCATAGTCACAGGGTCCTATTCAGCCACGGCAGCGAGTGGAATGATTGACAATCCGTCGAACCGAGAAAAGGCGGCCCGTGCCATCTTTGAAGCAGCGGGCGGGAAACTGCATTCTTTCTACGTCACGACGGGCGAAACTGACTGGATGGCAATCACGGAATTCGGCGACGGTGCTGACCTGATCCCCGCACTTCTCGTCGTCGGCGCATCGGGAGCAGTATCGAATGTCAAAACCGTGCGAGCATACACGGGCGCAGAGTTCAAGGCGGCCCAAGAGAAGGCGGGAAAAATCGCTTCTTCCTACAAATCCCCGGCAAAATAGGCAGACCACTGGTGCACCATCACGGGCCTGCAAGGCCTGTAATTTATCACGTTGCTAAGTCTGGCCCGCTGCCTCGGTGACGGGCTTTTTAAGGGTGGCTCATACCCACACTGACGGCACTTAAACGCGCCACCGCTCGCTTGATCGGCCATGGGCTCCTGCTTTGCTCGCGATATCCAACAGCGCGAGCATTGTGGCGTCTCGTCAATGATGGGCTGATATCCATGTACGCGGGCACCGGCAGACGCACTGCTGTCCAGATCTGATTTCAGTTTTGCCCGAGTTTCATCGCGTGAAGGGGAGTTTGCGCCGTAGTTTTCCGGCCTTCCGTTCCTCTGCGAAAGCCACTGTGCGGCCACAGATTTGCGGATACAACAACTGACCGGTTGACCTCGTGTACCTACATTTTGTTGGTGAGCGCGATGGGATTCGAACCCATGACCTACTGATTAAAAGTCGTTTTCCCGCCACTTACCCAAGCCCTTGCTTTCGTTTAACAATTGACCATATCCACTAATAAGTGGTTGATTCGAAAGGGACATGTTTGGACAAATCAGGACATCGTGCGACTCTGACCGCGCACAAGGGACCTTTGATTTGACGGACACAGTGTGGACACGGGGGAGCGCTCCTGATCATGCCAGCTAAGCTTTCAGATACCACCAACAATCCAGCCACGGGCGTCGAACGCAATCAAGAGGAAAAGCGGCATCGCTATCTGTCCCCTGCCGAACTGGCCAAGCTGACCTCGGCATTGGCGGAGTTGGACGACCAGCAGGCGGCAAACATCGTTCGGCTACTGTCAGGTCGCAGGTGGTATTCTCGATCACTACAATAAAAAGACGGGCCGCTGTGACCCAAGTCTGGATCGCCTCGCCACGTTGCTAGGGCTCGCCAGGACGACAGTCAGCGAAGCGACAACTGCGCCAAGCAAAGCTGGCTTAGTCACCAAGATAAGCCACGGCGGCCGGCATCATACCGCTGCATATATCCCCAATTTCGTCAAATTTCGGTCGATTGTCCCCGACTGGAACGCTCGAATGCGAAACCTCGCGCCACCTCACGCCACGGGGCCTAACAATTTCGCCAAACGGCGAAGTCACGGTTCGCCAATCGGCGAAAATGATGTTCGCCAGATGGCGGAACAAACCTTCCGAAAGAACCGTCCGAAAGAACCTCACGGGGGAATGAGTCGGTCCCGAAATCAGGGAAGAGGCTTGGGAAAGAGGCCGCATCTGCGCGAACCCAGCATTGCCCAGGCAATACACTGGCGGCAGGAAGACGGGACACCTCCCACCGCGCGGCAGCACAGGCCGCGTCCGATTGGAAAATCGCTCGCGATATCCAGTCAATCGTGGATCCGGTGAAGCGCAACGAAGCCTACCTGCGCGCGGTGGGATCGGTATCTGAGGGCGACGACGCGGAACGCCGAGGCGCGATATCGAAAATCTGAGGGAACAAAAATAACGGTAGATGAAACGGTGTCCTGCCTGATGCGGCGGGTCCTCCCAGCTTCAAAACTGTTAGCGGGGCGGCAAAGCGCGATCTATATCCAGTCTGACGCTGTTTTCGAAGCCTAAACTGGCGGCTAAAGAAGAAGCCTAAACTCGGCTAAACAACGGCCCTGTATGGCAGAGCTCTTCGACGAAACATTGAGAGTGCATCAATGCCTGCGCCTTCACATGGCTATGCGTCTCCTTGGGTGCCGCAAATGTCGGCCGTAGAGGAAAACTGTGCCGTCGGCCTCGCCCGCCGACACTGAATCGCCGCGCATGACCGCGCTAGCGATGGGGCAATGCTTCGGCAGGGGTCGCCCCAGCCGGCCATCCTCTGAAGGCGGCACGATGTCTCGACGTATGCGTTCATGTTGGATTGTCGCCGTTGGTGAACAGCAGTTTCGCAGGCTGTCACCTTTGGGTGCGCCGCTTGCTTCCACCTCCCGGCGTAGGCGCTTGGTATTTCTCGCCTCAACGATGCGCAGCAGGTGGCTGGCTAGGACCAGCATCTCGCCAGCCTCTGTCGCATCCTCCAGCGCCACCGTTCGGTGGCTGATGAGGTTTTTGTAGGAACCAACGGCGCCTGAAAGAGTGCGGAAAGCGCCGCAAGGGTGCCGGCGAGTTACGGATAGCCGCAGCTGCCCGCGTCATGGACTGAACTACCCGAGAGTTTGACTGGCAAGCGCATAGGTCACCGGTTCAGCTGAGGCGCCGACGGCAAAATCGGTGAGGCGTTTGCCCATCGACATGGTGAGCACCGTGTCGAAAACCGGCATGCCGCTGTGCGACAGAAAGGCGGCGAACTCGCCATTGTCCATGTGGGTGTCGATCCGCAGGAAAGACCCCGAATGGTCGTCCACATGCGGCCGCACGATCGCCACGGCGTCGGCATCGCTTTCCGCCACGACCGGCCCCACGACGTGGCCTCGCCCGAACGGCCGGCAGAGCGCGAATGCGTTCAGCCTGCCATCCTTGAAAAGACCATAGCCGGCCGAGTGTGCGAAAAGCCTTTCGATGAGTGCCGCCCGCCTCACGCCAAATCCTGCCGCGTCGAGCGCGATAGCTGCGGGAATGTCCCCTGCGCCCAAGGTCCTGACATCGCGTATGTCTCCCGGGCTACCCGTCGTCTCCAGGCGGGCGATGCCCTGGCATTGATAGACAGTCTTCTCCGGCTGGAAGTCGAGCGAAAGATAGAGCCGCCTTGCCGCCCTGGTCGCATTGAGGCGCAAGTCGCGGCCGGCTACCCTGTCGAAGACCCGCTTCATCAGCCATTGCCCCGCCCCCAGCGTCTGGAGTCGCGGCGAGGTGATGACCATCCCCACGGTGGCGAAATCCGTGCCATGCGCGAACCACATGGCCGAGCCGAGAACCCGGCCGATCTCGTCGAGCGCTACGAACCCCTCTCCCGATTGGCGCAGGAATTGCCAATCCTCGGCGCGATGCGGCCATCCCACGGAGAGCGAGAGTGCGTGCAACCGGTCAAGATCGACGCCTTCGATGTCGTCGATGCGCATCGAGAAAGTATCGATTTTCAAGCTCTCGGACGGCTTCAAGTCCATGCCCCTGAAAGATTACCACGAGGGAGGGCGACCTATTGGCGACCGCCTACTGTCCCGCCAACGCTAAACAAGCAGCCCGGTACGATTTGCTCGAAAGCCGCGCGCCAACGCAAGATTCGACTGAAACACTTCCGCTTTCGGCACGCAATCGCGAAAGAACGCGCACACTCTCTCTGGAAATCTAGCAGCATATGGTCGACGGCATCGATCCGGCGAACCCGAAATGTTTTGAGGGCTGGAATGGACGTCTTCGACATCCTCGATCGTCTCGTCGCCTTTCCATCGGTCGCCGGCAGACCGAACGGCGATATCGCCGGCTGGATCGAGACCTATCTCGCGGAACACGGAACCCAGGTCACCGTGCTTCCAGGGCCGGAAGGCGATCGTTCCAATCTTTTCGCAACGATGGGCCCTGCCGATGTCCCGGGCTACATACTGTCCGGCCATATGGACGTCGTCCCCGCCAGTGAGCCGCAATGGAGTTCGAGCCCTTTCGCGCTACGCCGGGAGGGTGAACGGCTCTACGGACGCGGCACCACGGACATGAAAGGGTTTCTTGCCGCGGCACTCGCGGCCGTGCCTACGCTGGCGGGACTGCGCCTCGCCAGGCCAATCCACCTCGCCTTCTCCTATGACGAGGAGGTGGGATGCCGCGGCGTGCCGCATTTGATCGCCCGCCTTCCTGAGCTTTGCGCAAAGCCGCTCGGCGTCATTGTCGGCGAGCCGAGCGGTATGCGCGCCGTGCGCGGCCACAAGGGCAAGGCGGCCGCCCGCGTGATCATCAATGGGCGATCGGGCCATTCCTCGCGGCCCGATCTCGGACTCAACGCCATCCATGCCATGGCCTATGCGCTGAGGGCGGCCGTGAACGAGGCCGAACGGCTGACGCACGGTCCGTTCGACCCTGCCTTCGAGCCTGCCTATTCCTCGCTGCAGGCCGGGGTGATCGCGGGCGGACATCAGGTCAACATCATCCCCGACAGCTGCAGGCTTGACCTGGAGGCACGCGCCATCCCAGGGATCGACCCGGCGAGCCTGCTGGCGCCGGTAAAGGCGCGGGCCGAGGCCCTCGCAGGCGATGGCTTTCTGGTCGAGTGGACGCCGATGAGTGCCTATCCGGCGCTGTCGCTGCCGCAAGACTCTGGGCTGGCGGGACTGCTGCGCGAACTGACAGGCGAAGCGCCGCTCGCCGCCGTCAGCTACGGTACGGAGGCCGGACTTTACCAGGCCGCTGGGTTCGATGCGATCATCTGTGGACCGGGCGACATCGACCGCGCCCACAAGCCGGATGAGTACATTCTCACCAGCGAACTCGCAGCCTGCCAGCGATTGATCGAGGCGCTGGGCGCCCGCTGCGCGGCTTGAAGGAAACCGGATGACGTTCCTGTTCAATTCCGATGCGGGGCGCGGGGCGGTCTTCGCCGATGCATTCGCTAGAGAATTGCCAGACGTCCCCTTCACGATGGATGCTGCAGCGGTCGATCCCCACGCGGTACGCTATCTCATCACCTGGACCGCGCCAGAAGACCTCGCGCGCTACAGGAGCCTGGAGATCCTGTTTTCGATGGGCGCTGGCGTGGACCAGTTCCGCTTCGATACCGTGCCGGAACAGGTGAAGATCGTGCGTACGGTCGAGGAAGGCATCGTGCGCATGATGCAGGAGTATGTGACGCTGGCCGTGCTCGCGCTGCACCGCAACCTACCTGCCTATCTGGCGCAGCAGCGCGCCGGCGAATGGAGCGATATCGCACAACTCCAGGCCGGGTCGCGCCGGCTCGGCATGCTTGGCCTCGGGCAACTCGGCCAGGCCGTCCTCGACCGGCTGAAGCCCTTCGACTTTCCGCTCGCCGGCTGGAGCCGCTCGCCTCGACAGATCGCGGGCGTGGCCTGTTATCATGGCGAGCTTGGGCTGGAGGAGATGCTCGCGGCCAGTGACATATTGATCTGCCTGCTGCCACTGACCGAGGATACGCGCGGTTTTCTGAATGCCGACCTGTTGGCGAAGCTGCCCAAG
Organism: Mesorhizobium sp. P2_D6; assembly: GCF_056404315.1. Lineage (NCBI taxonomy): Bacteria > Pseudomonadati > Pseudomonadota > Alphaproteobacteria > Hyphomicrobiales > Phyllobacteriaceae > Mesorhizobium > Mesorhizobium sp. P2_D6. The sequence continues at coordinate 190,858 of NZ_JBFUEG010000003.1, forward strand.
GGCGCGGCGCTCGTCCACGCGGGCCGGGGGTCGCAGCTCGATCATGAAGCCCTTGTCGCCGCACTGAACAGCGGCCACCTTTCGGCGGCAATGATCGATGTGACCGATCCCGAACCGCTGCCCGCAGGCCATCCGTTCTGGTCGCATCCGAAGATCATCCTGACCCCGCATGTCGCAAGCGTCACCCAGCCGGCGACAGCCGCGCGGGCCGTCATCGAAAACATCAGGCGCCACCGCGCCGGGCTCGACCCCATCGGGCTCGTCGACCGGTCGCGCGGCTATTGAAGTCCAACCTGAAAGGCCATCCCTTGTCCCTGCTCAAGACCGTCGACACCAGCCCTGCCTCCCCGCCGCGCGAATCCAGGGCTCTGCCCGAACGGCTGATTGCGGGCAATCCCGCCTTCAAGACCTGGGCGCAGGACGCCGCCAAGGACGATCTCGCCCATACCGGCGTCTGGGAAGCGACGCCCGGCGAGACGCGCTCGATCAAGGGCGAAACTTTCGAGTTCTGCCATATCCTCACCGGCGTGATTGAAATCACGCCCGATGGCGGCAAGGCGGTGACCTACCGCGCCGGCGACAGCTTCGTGATGAAGCCTGGCTTCACCGGCGTCTGGAAGACCATTGAAACGGTGCGCAAGATCTACGTGACCGTAGGGTAATGGCGTCCGGGTGAGGCGCTGGCCCCGCAACAGATTTTGCCGTCCCTCATCGCCAGCACGCAACAATCAACCGCGACCGATCCTCGAACGGTGCCTGCTGCGCTGTTGCTCGCGCTAGGCTCCTCCAGAACAGCTGAGAGTGGGCGCCCATGGGCCTGAGCTTCGACCCGGATACCGTCTCCCTTCCCGTCGGCCATTTTGTCGGCGGGGAACTGATCGTGGCCGAGGGTGCGATCGAGATGCGCCGACCGTCGGATGGCAAGGCATACGCCGCCAGCCCCATAGCCGATGTCGATATGGTCGACCGTGCGGTGGAGAGCGCCAAGGCGGCGTTGAAGGCCAGCAACTGGGGCGGCGTCCGGCCACGCGAGCGCACCCGGGCACTCCAGGCCTGGGCCGACCTGATCGAGGCGGAAGCCGAAACGCTGGCAAAAATCGAGGCGCTGTGCTCGACGCGGCCCGTCGGCCAGCTCGTCGCCGGCGACATCGCCGTGACCGCCGAGCAGATCCGCTTCTTTGCCGAATTCGCCGACAAGGAAGGCAGCGAGCTCGTGCCCACGGACGATGCCACCCTTGGCATGATTATGAGCGAACCTTATGGCGTGGTCGGCGCGATCACGCCCTGGAATTTTCCCATCTCCATGGCCGGCTGGAAACTTGGTCCGGCACTGGCCGCGGGCAATGCGGTGGTGCTGAAGCCGTCGGAAATGACACCCTTCTCGGCCGTCTATATGGCAGAGCTCGCCGTCAAGGCCGGCCTGCCTGCCGGGCTGATCAACGTGGTGCTCGGCGACGGTCCGACGACCGGCACGGCGCTGACCGGTCATCCCGAGATCGCCAAGGTCAGCTTCACCGGCTCGACCCGCGCCGGCTCGGCCATCATGGAGAACGTTGCCCGCGCCGGCGTCAAGCCGATGACACTGGAACTCGGCGGCAAGAGCCCGCAGATCGTCTTTGCCGATGCCGACCTGGAGAAGGCGGCGACGGCGATCGCCGGCAGCGTCACCTTCAATGCCGGCCAGGCCTGTGTGGCCGGCACACGCTTGATCGTCGAGTGGAGCGTAGCCGACAGGCTGACGGCCGCCATCCTGGAGAAGATGAAGGCGGTGCGGCCCGGCCCGACCTGGGATGAGGCAACCCACTATTCGCCGATCATCTCTGAACGGCAGCGGGCGCGTGTCGATAGCATCGTGCGGACCGCAATCCAGGCCGGCGGCGAATGCCTGACCGGCGGCGCCGCCATGGACAGCCCCGGCTATTTCTACGAGCCGACGCTGATTGCCAATGTCGATCAGGCCAATCCTGCAATCATCGAGGAAATCTTCGGCCCGGTCCTGACCGTCCAGACGTTCGAGACCGAGGAAGAAGCGCTGACGCTGTCGAGCCATCCGACCTACGGGCTGGCTTCCGGCCTGTTCACCTCCGACCTGTCCCGTACCATCCGCTTCGCGCGCAAGCTCGAAGCGGGCACCGTCTGGGTCAACCGCTACAGCCGCTCGCGCGACCATATTCTGCCAACCGGCGGCTACAAGCGCTCCGGCATCGGCAAGGATCTCGGCCGCGAGGCCTATCTCGCCAACCGCAGGACCAAGAGCGTCCTGATCAGCCTGTGAAGAGAAGCCGATGAAGTCCTATTCGATCGCCCTGATCCCAGGTGACGGCATCGGCCGCGATGTGACCGCCGCCACCTGGACGGTGCTGGAAACCGCGGCCAAAAACTTCGGCTTTGCGCTGACGGGAACCGAGTTCCCCTGGTCCTGCCGCTTCTTCAAGGAAACCGGCCGCATGATGCCGCAGGACGGCATCGACACCTTGCGCGGCTTCGACGCCATCCTTCTCGGCGCGGTCGGCTGGCCGGCGGAGGTGCCGGATTCGGTCTCGCTGCACGGCCTGCTGCTGCCGATCCGCAAGGCGTTCGTGCAATATGCCAACATCAGGCCGCACCGTCTGCTGCCGGGCGTGAAGGGCCCGCTGCGGGCCGAGGGCTTCGACATCCTATGCATCCGCGAGAACACCGAGGGCGAATATTCGGGCGCCGGCGGGCGCGTGCATCAGGGAACTCTGGACGAGGTGGCCGTAGAGACCTCGATCTTCACCCGCGCTGGCGTCGAGCGCATCCTGCGCTTCGGCTTCGAGCAGGCGCGGTCGCGGCGGCGGAAGCTCGCCTCGGTCACCAAGTCCAACGCGCAGAAATACTCGATGGTGTTCTGGGACGACATCACGCGAAAGCTGGCTGCGGATTATCCGGACGTCGAAGTGACCAGCTATCATGTCGACGCGCTCGCCGCGCGCATGATCATGGCGCCGGAGAGCCTCGACGTGGTCGTCGCCTCCAACCTGTTCGGCGACATCCTGACCGACATCGGCGCAGCGATCCAGGGCGGGCTCGGCTACGCCGCCTCCGCCAACATCAATCCCAACCGCTCGGCGCCGTCGATGTTCGAGCCTGTGCACGGCTCCGCGCCCGATATCGCGCATCTGGGCATCGCCAATCCGATCGCCACCATCTGGTCCGGCGCCATGATGCTCGACCATCTCGGCGAAAAGGCTGCGGCCGGCCGCGTCATGCAGGCGGTCGAGGCCGCAACCGCCACAGGCATAGGCACCGTTCCCGGCAAAGACCGCACGGACGCCATCACCGCCGCCGTCGTCGCGGCGCTCACCTGATTGCAAGGTCGTTTTCGATGAAAAATCTGAAAGACAAAAGTCTGTTCCGCGAGGCCGGCCTGATCGGCGGCAAATGGGTCGCGGCCTCTTCCGGAAAGACGGTCGATGTCGTCGATCCGGCGACCCAGGCAACGATCGGCACGGTGCCCGACATGGCCGGTCCGGAGACCCGCGCTGCGATAGACGCCGCAGCTTCCGCCTATGGCGATTGGAAGAAGAAGACCAACGCCGAGCGCGCTGGCCTCCTGGAGACCTGGCATGGCCTGATGCTCGCGCATCTGGACGATCTCGCGCTGATCTTGACGACCGAACAGGGCAAGCCCCTGGACGAGGCCAAAGGCGAGATCCGTTACGGCGCGTCCTTCGTCAAATGGTTCGCAGAGGAGGCACGCCGCATCAATGGCCACACCATCCCCTCGCCCACGCCGGACCGGCGCATCATCGTGCTGAAGGAACCGGTCGGGGTGTGCGGCATCATCACGCCGTGGAACTTCCCCAACGCGATGATCACCCGCAAGGTCGCGCCGGCGCTGGCCGCCGGCTGCACGGTGGTGATCAAGCCATCCGAGTTCACCCCCTATTCGGCGCTGGCCCTCGGCGTGCTTGCCGAACGCGCGGGCATCCCCGCCGGCGTCATCAACATCGTGACCGGCATGCCGGCCGAGATCGGCAACGAGATCATGGCGAACGAGACCGTTTGCAAGATCTCTTTCACCGGCTCGACGCGGGTCGGGTCGCTGCTGATGCGTGGAGCGGCCGATACCGTCAAACGGCTCAGCCTCGAACTCGGAGGCAACGCGCCCCTCATCGTCTTCGACGACGCCGATCTCGATCTCGCCGTCGAGGGCGCGCTTGTCTCGAAGTTCCGCAACGGCGGCCAGACCTGCGTCTGCGCCAACCGCATCCTCGTCCAGGCCGGAGTCTACGAAACCTTCGCCGCGAAGCTTTCCGCCCGCGTCAACGCCATGAAGGTGGGGCCGGGCACAGAACCCGGTGTCGCCATCGGGCCGATGATCAACATGGCGGCGGTCGAGAAGATCAACCGCCACGTCGAGGATGCGCTCGCCAAAGGCGCGGCGATCATCACCGAAAAGCCGGCGCTGCCGGAGGGTCCTCAGTATGTCGCGCCGCTGGTGCTGACCGGCGCCACAAAAGACATGCAGCTCGCCGGTGAGGAAACCTTCGGTCCGGTCGCGCCGCTTTTCCGCTTCGAGACGGAAGAGGAGGCGATCGCGCTCGCCAACGGCACACCCTACGGCCTTGCCTCCTACTTCTACACAGAGAACCTGAAGCGCGCCTGGCGCGTCGGCGAGGCGTTGGAGTTCGGCATGGTGGGGCTCAACACCGGCTCGGTCTCGATGGAAGTCGCCCCCTTCGGCGGCGTCAAGCAGTCGGGCCTCGGCCGTGAGGGTGCGCAGGCCGGTATCGAGGAATATCTCGAGATGAAGAGCTTCCACATGGGCGGGCTCAGTTGAGGCAAATGGCTGAAGCCCGACTACAACGGATCGACGATCACTGAATCCGATCGAGCGCCTTGTAGTAGAGGCCGACCATCGGCAGGAACCACGGCTTGCCGGAATAGCCGGGAATGGCAGGCCACTCGAACCCCTTCATCGGATTGCGATCCTCGCGGCCGAGCATGGCATCGGCCATGATCATGCCGAGATGGGTGGAAAGCTGCGCGCCGTGACCGGAATAGCCCATCGCGTACCAGACACCGTCATGGTAGCCGGCCCGCGGAAAACGGTCCTTGGTCATGTCGACCAGCCCGCCCCAGCAATAGTCGATCTCGACCTTGGCGAGCTGCGGGAAGATCGCCGCGAGGCCCGCCTGCAATATCTGTCCGCTCCTGGCATCGGAGCGCTGGTCCGATGTCGCCGAAAAGCGGGCGCGGCCGCCGAAGATCAAACGCCGGTCCGGCGAAAGCCGGAAGTAGTTGCCGATGTTCATTGATGTCACGCATGTCCGGTTGCCGGGCATGGTGGCAGTGATCTCGGCGTCGCTCAACGGCCGCGTGGCGATGATGAAGCTGCCGACGGAGATGATCCTGCGGCGGAAATAGCTGAAATTCGGCGTCGTGTAGGCACCGGTCGCCACCAGCACATTGTCGGCGCTGATCCGGCCGCGGGAGGTGGTGATCTCATGCTTGCTGCCGACCTGCCTTCGATCCGTCACCGCCGCGTTCTCATGGATGGCGGCGCCATGACGGGCGGCGGCCGTGGCCAGGCCTGCCACGTAGCGGCCCATATGCATCATGGCGCTCTTCTTCGACAGCATCGCGCCGTGAAAGGGCGAGCCGATCTCGGACTTGAGATCGGCCGCAGACAGCAGTGCGGTATCCGGATCCACTTCGGCATGGAGGGCTTCGAAGTTGCGGGCGATCGCTTCGAAATGCTGCGGCTTGGAGGCGAGCTTCAGCTTGCCGGCGCGGCGGAAGTTGCAGTCGATGCCTTCCTCTGCGACCAGCGCCTCGATGGTGTCGACCGAGGAGTCCAGCGCCCGGTAGAGCGCGATCGCGCGTTCCTTGCCGAGTTCCGCCTTGGCAGAGAGGTAGCTGTGAGCAAGACCGTTGTTCAGGTGCCCGCCATTGCGCCCGGAAGCGCCCCAGCCCACCCGCTCCGCCTCCAGCACAGCCACCTTCGCGCCGGCCTTCGCCAGTTGGCGCGCGGCCGCAAGACCTGTGAAGCCGCCACCGACGATGGCGGCATCGTAGTGCCCCTCGACCGGGTCTAGCGCCCCGCCGGTAAAGACAGGGGCCGTGTCGTGCCAGTAGGAGATCAGTTTCATCGACGATCCGCCTGCTTCAAAGCCCGACCACTCCCGGAAGACCGGAAATGTCTGATATCTCGACATAGCCATAGTACGGGTTGGCCGGTTCGTGACCGCGATTGACCCAGACCTTGTTCTTGATGCCGAGATCGTGGGCCGACATCAGGTCGTAGCGGAACGAGGACGAGCAGTGAAGAATATCTTCCGGACCGCAGCCCAGCATGTCGAGCATGTATTCGAACCCCTTGAACCGGGGCTTGTAGGCTTGCGCCTGCTCGGCCGTATAGACGGCATGGAACGGCGCGCCGAGCTTCTCGACATTGGACATGATCTGCGCGTTCATGGCGTTGGACAGGATGACCAGCGGAATTTCCTTGGCCACCTTCGCCAGGCCGGCCGGAACATCTGCGTGAGGTCCCCAGGTCGGGACACGCTCGTAGACCATATTTGCGTCGTCAGGGCTGAAGGCGACGCCGTTGCGCTTGCAGGCGCGCTCGAGCGCGTTGTGGACGACGTCGGCATAGGGCTTCCAGTCGCCCATGATCTCGTCGAGCCGATAGGCGGCGAAGTTCTTGATGAACTCCTGCATACGCGGTTCGTCGAGCCGGATGCCGTAAAGGTCTCGCGCCGCTTCCGCCATCTGGAAATTGGTCAACGTGCCATAGCAGTCGAAGGTGATGTATTTGGGCCTGAAAGAAGCCATGTCCGTCGATCTCCAGTGGAACCACATCCGCGTTGGGATGAATTTCATCATAGGACGGGTGGCGGCGACCCACCTGACCGAAATCGCCCTCCCGAAAGCAGAAAGTTCCGTATCCACCATCCGGTTTGGCACGCTGTAGCATCTGGTGTGCCGAACGCGGCGCCGCGCGTGACGTGACGCGCGTCCGCCGTGGCAGGCGCCAGCACAAGATGCGGCGTACCCCTCGCGCTACGGCGAAAGATACCGCCGAAGCCGAAGCCTTCAGACGATTTGCGACGCGCCAATGGTCGAGACTTGAGCTCAGATGGAAGGATGCCTCATGCACCAGGGCGAGATCGAGATTCAGGACTTCGGGCCGGACCATATCGAGGGAGCAGTGGCGCTTTCTCGCCAGGAGAATTGGCCGCATCGCCCGCAGGACTGGCAGATGGCGCTGCGGCTCTCAAGGGGCGTGGTCGCGCTCGACGACCAGGGCCGTGTCACCGGAACCATCCTGGTGACGCCCTACGGCACGGATTGCGCCATGATCAACATGGTGATCGTCGACAGGAACGTGCGTGGAAAGGGGCTCGGGCGCCGGCTCATGGATCAGGCCCTCGCCCTTGCCGGCGACCGTCCGCTGCGGCTCGTCGCGACGACTGACGGCATGCCTCTCTATGAGAAGCTCGGCTTTGTATCCTCCGGCACGATCCGGCAGCATCAAGGTACGGTTGCAGCGCTCGGCGCACCCGATGGCGTGGAAGCAGCAGGCGCCGGCGATTTGCCTGACATCAAGACGCTGGACCGCGACGCCTATGGCGCCGACCGGGAAGCCCTGATCGATGCGCTGGCCGAACGCGGCCAATTCGCCGTTATCCGCCGCAACGGCACCATCGAGGCCTATGCCGCGATCCGCCCGTTTGGACGCGGTGAGGTGATCGGACCGGTCATCGCGGAAAGCGCTGACACCGCGAAGGCCCTGATTGGCTTCTTCGCCGCGAGCCGCCCCGGCGCCTTTCTGCGCGTGGATACCGACAGCAGGACCGGCCTTGCCGGCTGGCTCGAAGACATCGGCCTTGCCCATGTCGGCGGCGGCGTGGCCATGGACCGTCCACCCAAGAACGGCGCGGAACAGGCCAGGCCAAAAGTTTACGCCCTCGCCAACCAGGCGCTCGGCTAGGAGGACAACAATGCTCGCCAATTCCCTGATCGAACTCGACCGCGCCCATCTCATCCATCCGGTCTCATCATACCGCGGCCATGAGGCGCTCGGCGTGCGCGTCTTGAAATCGGCGAAGGGCGCGACCGTGACCGATGCGTCCGGCAAGCAACTCGTTGACGGTTTCGCGGGGCTGTGGTGCGTCAATGCCGGCTACGGCCATGACAGCATCGTCGAGGCGGCGGCCCGGCAGATGCGCGAGCTCCCCTACGCCACTGCCTATTTCGACCTCGGCTCGGAGCCGGCCATACGGCTCGCCTCGGAACTGGCCGAGCGCGCGCCCGGGGATCTCAATCACGTCTATTTCACGCTCGGCGGATCGGACGCGGTCGACAGCACGATCCGTTTCGTCCGCTACTACTGGAATGCCAAGGGCGAGGCGAAACGCGACCAGTTCATTTCCATCGAGCAGGGTTATCACGGGTCGTCGGTGGTCGGTGCCGGCTTGACCGCGCTCCCCGCCTTTCACGCCGGTTTCGGCATTCCCTTCGAATGGCAACACAAGATCCCCTCCCCCTATCCCTATCGCAACCCGGTAGGCGAGGACGGGAACGCGATCATCGCCGCATCGCTCGCCGCATTGAAGGCCAAGATCGAGGATCTCGGACCGGAGCGGGTCGCCGCCTTCTATGCCGAACCGATCCAGGGCTCAGGCGGCGTCATCGTCCCGCCGAAGGGCTGGATCAAGGCGATACGCGAACTCTGCCGGGAGTACGGCATCCTGTTCATCGCCGACGAGGTGATCACCGGCTTCGGCCGCACCGGCCCCCTGTTCGCCTGCACGGAGGAGGACATCGTTCCCGACTTCATGACGACCGCGAAGGGGCTGACCTCGGGCTATGTTCCTATGGGTGCCGTGTTCATGGCCGATCATGTCTACAACGTCATCGCCGATGGCGCGGGCGCTTCTGCGGTCGGCCACGGCTACACCTATTCCGCCCATCCCGTCAGCGCCGCCGTCGCGCTCGAGGTGTTGAGGCTCTACGAAGACGGCCTTCTGGAGAATGGCATCAGGGCCGGCGCTCGCCTGATGGCGGGACTGGCAGGCCTGAGCGACCACCCTCTTGTCGGCGATGTGCGCGGTCGCGGTATGCTTGCCGCGATCGAACTGGTGGTCGACAAAAAGAAGAAGACACCGCTTCCGGCTTCGGCCATGGCGGCGCGGCGCGTCTTCGACAGGGCTTGGGACAACGGCCTGATCGTCCGTGCGTTTGCGCATGGGGTTATCGGCTACGCTCCCCCGCTCTGCTGCACTGACGACGACATCGATGCGATTATCGAGCGCACGCGCCGGACGCTTGACCAGACGCTGGACGATGCGGATGTCCGCCAGGCCCTGGCATGACGGGCGACGAATACCACGTGTTTCGAAATAGCGCCGGGGCAAACGATTTCGCAATTTTGTGCCGCAGCCCTGCGCCTTTTCGGCGAATCCAGCGCGGGGGAAGTGCCAGACTGTCCTTAAGACAAGGCCAGAGGGCTCGAATTTTCGGGCTCTTGAAAAGGCCGATGCCCCGGACAGCACGAAATTTTGTTCTGTTCAGCACCATGCAATTCGGCCGCGCAGAGGAGAGCCAGTCTTGGCCAGGGGCTTTAGCGAATTCAAATACATGACCTTCGATGTCGTCGGCACGCTGATCGACTTCGAAGGCGGCATCACGACCTGCCTGGCCGGGATTGCCGCCGACGCTGGCGTTTCCGTCGATGGCGAAGCCGCGCTGGCCCATTACCGGCAGGCCCGCTACATGCCCGATGCGGCCCTGTTTCCCGACGATCTCGTGCGTGTCTACATGGTTATCGCGCCGCAACTCGGCCTGCCGACCGAGGAGAAATACGGCGTCCGGCTGCGAGACTCCGCCAGCGCCTGGCAAGGCTTTCCCGACAGCGCGGCGGCACTGGCCGAGCTTGCGAAATCCCACAAGCTGATTGCCATGACCAATGCCCGGCGCTGGGCGCTCGATCATTTCGAGAAGCAGTTGGGATCGCCGTTCTTCGCTACCTTCACCGCTGACGACACCGGCACGGAGAAACCGGACCCGGCCTTTTTCCAGATGGTGTTCGCTTACGTCGCCTCTCGCGGCGACAGCAAGGACGACATTCTGCACGTCGCCCAAAGCCAGTACCACGACATCGGCATATCCCGGGCGCTTGGCATGACCAACTGCTGGATCGAGCGCCGGCACGCGCAGAAGGGTTATGGCGGCACGATCGAACCCGAGCGCTTCACCGTGCCTGACCACCACTTCACCTCAATGGCCGCGTTGGCGGCGGCCGTGCGGGAAAGCCTGAAGGAACGAACCTGAGCCCAAGCCCGGAAAGCCGCAGCAAGACGAGCATCCCGACCAGACAAACAGAAAGGGGAATAACATGACCGACAAGATCACGAACTGGACCAGCGCAGACGATGCCATGGTCGAAAGCGCCATTAGGCGGGGCGCGAGCCGCCGCGAACTTCTCAAGATGCTGTTGGCTGGCGGCGCCGCGGTTGCCGCGGGCAGCCTGGTGCTCGGCCGCGCCACTCAAGCCGTCGCCGCCGAGCCGGTTTCCGGCGGAAATTTCAAAGCCGCCGGCTGGTCGTCATCGACCGCCGACACGCTTGATCCTGCAAAGGCGTCGCTCTCCACCGACTATGTCCGCTGCTGCTCGCTCTACAACCGCCTGACTTTCCTCGACAAGGGGGGCGTCACGCAGATGGAGCTCGCCGAGAGCTTCGACAGCAAGGACGCCAAGACCTGGACCGTGAAGCTGCGCAAGGGCGTCACCTTCCACGACGGCAAGGATCTCACCGCCGACGACGTCGTCTTCTCGCTGAAGCGTCATCTTGATCCGGCGGTCGGCTCCAAGGTCGCCAAGATCGCCGCACAGATGACCGGCTTCAAGGCGGTCGACAAGTCGACCGTGGAAATCACGCTCGCCGACCCGAATGCCGACCTGCCGACCATCCTGGCGCTGCACCATTTCATGATCGTCCAGGACGGCACCACGGACTTCTCCAAGGGCAAAGGCACCGGCGCCTTCGTGCTGCAAACTTTCGAACCGGGCGTGCGTTCGGTGGTCACCAAGAACAAGAACTACTGGAAGTCGGGCAAGCCCTATCTCGACTCCTTCGAGTTCATCGCCATCAGCGACGACAGCGCCCGCGTCAACGCCCTGCTTTCCGGCGACATCAATTTTGCGGCCTCGATCAATCCGCGTGCGATGAAGCTCATCGGCGGCCAGCAGGGCTTCGAATTGTCGAAGACGACTTCGGGCAACTACACCGACCTCAACATCCGGCTCGACATGGATCCGGGCAGCAAGGCCGACTTCGTGGCGGGCATGAAGTATCTCGTCAACCGCGAGCAGATCGTCAAATCGGCATTGCGCGGCCTCGGCGAAATCGGCAACGACCAGCCTGTCTCGCCGGCGAATATCTTCCACAATCCCGACGTCAAGCCAAAGGCGTTCGACCCGGACAAGGCGAAGTTCCACTTCCAGAAGGCCGGCCTGCTCGGCCAGTCCATCCCGGTGATCGCTTCCGACGCCGCCACCTCGTCGATCGACATGGCGGTGATCATCCAGGCCGCCGGCGCGGATATCGGCATGAAGCTCGACGTCCAGCGCGTCCCGGCCGACGGCTACTGGGACAATTACTGGCTCAAGGCGCCAATCCATTTCGGCAACATCAATCCGCGCCCGACGCCGGACATCCTGTTCTCGCTCCTCTACGCTTCCAACGCGCCGTGGAACGAAAGCCAGTACAAGTCCGAGAAGTTCGACAAGATGCTCATCGAGGCGCGCGGCTCGCTCGACCAGGCCAAGCGCAAGGAGATCTACGGCCAGATGCAGGCTATGGTCTCCGAGGAGGCCGGCACCATCATCCCGGCCTACATTTCCAACGTCGACGCCCTCTCCAGCAAGGTGAAGGGTTTGGAAGCGAACCCGCTCGGTGGCATGATGGGCTATGCAATGGCGGAATATCTCTGGCTCGAAGCCTGAGAGAAGCCAGCCGGGGGCCGGTCAGCCAGCCCCCGGCACTTCATTACGCAAGATTGCTTGGCCGAACAACCGCAGGGAGCGCTTCCATGACGTCTGGGGTTCTCAACCTCGTGCTGAAGCGGCTGGGGATCGCGGCCGTCACGCTTTTGATCGTGCTGTTCGCTGTGTTCTTCGCCACCAGCATGCTGCCAGGAGACACCGCATCGATCCTGCTCGGCCAGGCGGCGACTCCGGAAGCGGTCGCCGGCCTGCGCGAGGCCATGCATCTCAACGATCCGGCGATCCTACGTTTCCTGCTCTGGCTTGTGGGACTGCTCCACGGCGACCTCGGCACCTCCTATGCCAATGAGATGCCGGTCGCGACACTGATCGGCGGACGCCTGGTCAACACGATGAAACTCGCGGGCATCACCACGCTGCTCTCGGTGCCATTGGCGCTGACGCTCGGCATCACCGCCGCCATGCTACGAGGCTCCGTCTATGACCGCACCATCACCATCCTGTCGATCGGCATCATCTCCGTACCGGAATTCATGGTCGCGACACTCGCGGTCCTGCTCTTCGCCGTTTATCTCAAATGGCTGCCGGCGCTGTCATCGGTCAACGAGGCGCATTCGCTGACCGACCTCGTGCGCATCTATGCAATGCCGGTGATCACGCTCACCTTCGTCATCTCCGCCCAGATGATCCGCATGACCCGCGCCGCGGTGATCGAAACGCTCTCTACGCCTTATGTCGAGATGGCACTTCTGAAAGGCGCCTCGCGCGGCCGCATGGTGCTGAGGCACGCACTTCCGAATGCTCTTGGGCCAATCGTCAACGCTGTCGCGCTCTCACTGTCCTATCTGGTCGGCGGCGTCATCATCGTCGAGACGATCTTCAACTATCCCGGCATCGCCAAGCTGATGGTCGATGCCGTCGCGACCCGCGACCTGCCGCTTATCCAGAGCTGCGCGATGATCTTCTGCCTCGGCTACCTCTTCCTCATCACCGCCGCCGACATCGTCGCCATCATGTCCAACCCGAGGCTCAGATGACGATAGCGCGCGCGACAACCTCCCAACGGTCCTTCCTGGGTCACAGCTACAGCCTCGTCGGCGTCGTGGCTGCGCTGGTCATCCTGGCCTGGACGGTCATCGCAATCCTGGCGCCCTACGTCATTCCCCATTCGATCGGCGACATTGTCGACGACGACTATTTCGGCCCGATGCGCCAGGGACTGTGGCTCGGCTCGGATTATCTTGGGCGCGATATGCTCTCGCGGGTTCTGATGGGCGCCCGCTACACCGTCGGCATATCGCTCGCCGCCGTCTCCATCGCCTGCTTTTCAGGTGTCGTGCTGGGGATGATCGCGGCCGTCACCGGCGGCTGGCTCGACACCTGCCTCAGCCGCTTCCTGGACGCCATGAACTCCATCCCCAGCAAGCTGTTCGGCCTTGTTGTCGTCGCTGCGGTCGGCTCGTCGATCCCGGTGCTGATCCTGACGCTGGCCGTCATCTATATCCCCGGCGCCTACCGCTTCGCGCGCGCGCTCGCCGTCAACATCAACACCATGGACTTCATCACCGTCGCCCGTGTCCGTGGCGAGAGCACCGCCTACCTTATCGGCTCCGAGATCCTGCCCAACATCATCCGCCCGGTGCTGGCCGACTTCGGCCTGCGCTTCGTCTTCATCGTGCTGTTGCTCTCCGGCCTGTCCTTCCTGGGACTCGGCCTCCAGCCACCGCTCGCCGACTGGGGCGCGCTGGTGCGCGAGAACATCGGCGGCCTGCCCTTCGCGGCCCCCGCCGTCATCGTGCCGTCGCTGGCAATCGCCAGCCTCACCATCAGCGTCAACCTGCTGATCGACAACCTGCCGCAGAAGATCAGGGACCGGGACGCATGAGCAATCTCGTCGAGGTCAGAAACCTGAGGATCGAGGCGAAGACCGACTCCGGACGGCTTGTCGAAATCATCAAGGGCGTCAGCTTCGACATCGCCGACGGCGAGATCGTTGCCCTGATCGGCGAGAGCGGCTCCGGCAAGACGACGGTAGCGCTCTCGCTGATGGGCTATGCCCGGCCCGGCTGCCGGATCACCGGCGGCGAGATCAACGTCAACGGCAAGAACATGGCTGCGCTCTCCGAGAAGGAACGCGCCAGGCTGCGCGGCACCGATATTGCCTATGTCCCGCAAAGTGCTGCCGCTGCCTTCAACCCCTCGTCGACGATCATGGAGCAGGTCATCGAGGTCACGCGCATCCACCAGCTTATGCCACCCGAGCAAGCGCGCCAGCGCGCGGTCGAGCTGTTCAAGGCCTTGTCGCTGCCGGACCCGGAAGGGATCGGCGCCCGTTATCCGCACCAGGTTTCGGGCGGGCAGTTGCAGCGGCTGGCGGCGGCCATGGCGCTCATCGGCGATCCCAAGCTGATGATCTTCGACGAGCCGACGACAGCACTCGACGTGACGACGCAGATCGACGTGCTGAAGGCATTCAAGTCGGTCATGCGGGCGGGCGGGATAGCGGGTGTCTATGTTTCCCACGACCTCGCGGTCGTCGCCCAGATCGCCGACCGCATCGTGGTGCTGAAAGGCGGCGAAGTGCAGGAGACCGGCACCACGGCGGAAATCCTTTCGGCCGCCCAGCACCCCTACACGCGCGAACTGCTGGCCGCCTTCGAACCAAAGCCGCGGCAAGCACATGCAGACGCGGATACCGGGACGAAACAGCTGCTGCGTATCGACAATGTGACGGCTGGCTATGGCGCGGTGCGGGATGACGGACTGCCACTTATCCGCGCCGTCGATTCCGTCAGCCTCGTTGTCGAGAAAGGGCGCAATCTCGGCGTCATCGGCGAATCCGGCTGCGGAAAATCGACGCTGGCGCGCGTCATCGCCGGCATCCATCCGGCGGCTGCCGGTGACATCGTCTTCGACGGTGAGGAACTGCAGCGCGCCGCCAGGAAACGCAGCCAGGACCAGCTGCGCGAGATGCAGATCGTGTTCCAGTATGCCGATACCGCGCTCAATCCGGCCAAGCCCGTGGAGGACATCATCTCTCGCCCGCTGGCCTTCTATCATCGGCTCGACAGGCAGGCGCGCTCGAAGCGCGTCGACGAACTGCTCGACATGGTGCGCCTGCCGAGGGGCTTGCGCTACCGTCATCCATCGGAACTGTCTGGTGGGCAAAAGCAGCGGGTGAACTTCGCACGCGCGCTGGCGGCCAACCCCAAGCTCATCATCTGCGACGAAATCACCTCGGCGCTCGATACAGTGGTGGCGGCGGCCGTGATCGAGCTGCTCAAGGAACTACAGCGCGAGCTGGGACTCTCCTACATCTTCATCAGCCACGACCTCTCCGTCGTCGAGGCCATCTGCGACGAGATCATGGTCATGTACAACGGGGAGCGGGTGGAGCAGATCACGCCCGACAAGCTGACGGCGCCCACCCACCCCTATTCCAAGCTTCTGTTTTCCTCCGTGCCGAAGCTTGACCCAACGTGGCTCGATGGCCTCGTCCGCGACCCCGAACTCGTCAGCCAGTACGGCCATCGATAGAGCGGTTCACCGTTTCAAGGAAACGGCGAACCGCACTATCTCTTTGTTTTTGAGGCAATTCCCAAGGGAAAGCGCTGCGCGCTTTTCCCGGGAAAACCGTTCACACCTTTCCTGGAATTGCTCCGACTACATCGGAAACAGGCTGGGCAACGGCATGTGCGCCTTGACGATGGGAGACTTCAGCACCACGAAGCTGAAATACTTGTCGATGCCGATATCCATGTCGGTCAGTCGCTCCATGATCGTCTGGTACTCACTAATGCCGGAGGTCACGAATTTCATCAAATAGTCGTAGCCGCCCGACACAAGATGGCATTCGATGACCTGCTCGATCTTCTCCACGACAGCGAGAAAGCGGGCGAAGTCAATCTGACGGTGGTTCTTCAAGGTGATTTCGGTGAAAACGGTCAGCGTCTGGCCAAGCTTGCCGATATTGATCTGCGCCGAATAGCCTTCGATGTAGCCTTCCGACTGGAGTTTCTTGACCCGCATCAGGCACGGGCTCGGCGACAGATGCACCAGATCGGCCAGTTCCACATTGGTGATGCGGCCGTTCTTCTGCAATTCGTGCAGAATTTTGATGTCGATCCGATCCAGTTTCACGGCCGTCTCCGAAGATCGTATGCCGCAGCACAAAATGCTGCCATACCCATAGCCATCGACACTACCACAGCCCGCCGGCCTGTCCATCCAAGCGGATACCGCTTTGAAACGCAGCGTCTCCCGATTTCAATCGAACAGCCGGAATAAAATTCTGCATCGGCCTCAACTGCAGCAGCGGCTGCCTGCGCAACGCGTTAGATTGGCGTATCGAGGCAGAGAGACCATGCGCGCTCAATTGCAGCAAATCGAGACATCTGGCGAACTGCCACAGTCCGCGGACGCGGTGGTGATCGGCGGCGGCATCGTCGGCGTCTTCGCGGCCTATTATCTGGCCAGGCGCGGCATGCAGGTCGCTCTCGTCGAAAAGGGACGCATCGGCGCCGAACAATCCTCCAGGAACTGGGGATGGTGCCGCCAGCAGAACCGCGACGCCCGCGAGCTGCCGATGGCAACCCGAAGCCTCGATCTGTGGAACAGCTTCGCGGCAGAAACCGGCGAGGACACCGGCTTTCGGCGCTGCGGCCTGCTCTATCTCAGCAATGACGACGCGGAACTGGCCGGCTGGGCGCGCTGGCGTGACTTCGCCAAAACGGCCGGCATCACCACGCACATGCTTGACGGCGCCGAAGCCAGCGAACGGGGCCGCGCCACGGGCCGGACCTGGAAAGGCGGCGTCTTCTCGCCGACCGACGGCACCGCCGACCCGTCGCGGGCCGCGCCCTCGGTCGCCCGCGCTATCCTCAAGCTCGGGGGCTCCGTGCACCAGAATTGCGCCGCGCGCGGTATCGAGACCGAGGGCGGGTGCCTGAGCGGCGTGGTCACCGAAAGCGGAACGATCCGGACGAAGCTGGCGGTCCTGGCCGGCGGCGCGTGGGCGTCCTCCTTCTGCCATCAGTTCGGCTTCCGCTTTCCGCAGGCGTCGGTCCGATCCTCCATCCTGTCCGTCTCGCCCGGCGCTGAGGGCCTGCCGGATGCGCTGCACACGGCACGGATCTCGGCCACGCGTCGCGGCGACGGCGGCTACACGCTCGCCATAAGCGGACGCGGCCGCGTGGACGTCACGCCGCAGCAGCTGCGCTTCTCGTCGCAGTTCCTGCCTATGTTCCTGAAGCGGTGGCGAAGCCTCGCGCCCGGCGGTCTGCAGGGCGTGCGCTCGGGCCACGAAACGCTCCGGCACTGGCGGCTCGACCAGCCGACGCCAATGGAGCGGATGCGCATCCTCGATCCGGCCCCGGACCAGGCGACCATCCGCCTGACCCACGCCCGGGCACTCGAGCTGCTGCCGGCACTGCGCCAGACCAGGATCAGCGCAGCCTGGGCCGGCTATATCGACAGCACGCCGGACGGCGTGCCTGCCATCGGCGAGATCCATAGTGTTCCGGGTTTCTTCCTGGCCGCCGGATTTTCGGGACACGGCTTCGGCATCGGACCCGGCGCCGGGCATCTCGTCGCCGATCTGATGACCGGCTCGGAACCGGTCGTCGATGCGACATCCTATGATCCCCGACGCTTCGACGCTTCGGCCTGGGGGAAGGTCGCCGACTTCTAGGATGTGATCCATGCCATCCCGGTGTGGCCTCCGGAATTGCATCAACCGTCCCGGAGAAAGGCACCGATAGGTGCCGGGCGGACAGGCGCCTGCCCGCGAAACCGGCCGACAGCGCCGGGCGCACAGCCGGCTTGCGCCGCAACAAGTTCAACGGCAGCCAACTGGCAGTAGCGCCCCTGGCATCGCCCCATGCCGACGCGCGACAGCGATTTCACCCTGTTGGCCTCGCCGCCGCCGAAACCCGCGCTCTCGCGTACAGCTGCGGCAGTCACGTTCTCGCAGCGGCAAACGACCGCGTCGTCGGGGAGTGCCCGCGCCATCGCTGCCGGCCAGGGAAAGGCGCAAGCCAGGCCACGGGCAAAGCGCTCGAGCCGCGCAAGCTTGCGCAGATCGCCGCCGGTGGACAGCGCCGGAATTCCGAGATCGGCAAGGCATGCCGCCGCCGCGAGACGCCCCGCGATCTCCGCGCCGTCCGCTCCCAGAAGACGAGCCCCATCGCCCGCCAGATAAACGCCGTTGCCGGCCCGACCCATCTCGTCGGTCTTCGGCAGCCATTGCCGCCACTGCTCGTCATAGGTGAAGGCGCACCCCACAAGGTCGGCCAGATGCGTCTCTGCCCGCAGATGCCAGCCCATGCCTATCATGTCGCAAGGGGTGCGGTGCTCCTGGCCGCCGGCGTCGCGCCAACGCATCGCCGTGACACCTTTTTCGTCAGCCTCGATCCGCTCGAGCGTCACGCCCGCATGGTAGCGGCCGCCGAGCCTTGCTCGCAGGGCCAGACCGCGCAGCGTGACGAGCGGCCGGGCGGCAAGCTGCCAGAGCCCCCGCATCTGCTGATGCCAGGGAGAAGTGTCCAGCACCGCCGCCACATCGGCTCCAGCTTTGACGAGCTGGGCGCCGGCCAGCGTCAGCAAAGGCCCCGACCCGATCAGCACAATGCGCCGCCCAAGCGCCACGCCCTGCGCCTTGAGCGCGATCTGCGCAGCGCCAAGGCTGTAGACGCCGGCGCTTTGCCAGCCCGGCACCGGGGCGACACGGTCGGACGCGCCGGTGGCAAGGATCAGGCGGTCATGGAAGACTACCTGCACGCCGCCCTCCCCCAGGACGTGCTGTCGCCCGTCCTGCACAGCGATAACCGAACTCGCCGCGCAATGGGTGAGCCGCCCGTCTTTGGCCAGCCGGTCGAACAGCGCATGCAGCGCGTCCGCCTTCGCCGCCTCCGACCCGTAGAGCTGCTTCGCGGTGCGGGTGAACCCGGTGGGCGGGCGGCGATAGATCTGTCCGCCTGCGCGCTGCCCTTCGTCGATCACCACCGGGTGGAGCCCGGCCTCCACAAGCGTCGCGGCGGCCCTTATGCCAGCCGGACCGGCGCCCACGATCACGATCCGCGGCGGCATGGTCCCGCTCACGGCCAGCCCTCCGGTGGCATCGTGCGCAACCGTATGCCTTCGCTGACAAATGTCGAGCACGCCCGCAGGCGCGGTCCTTCGTCCTGCCATACCCAGCAATCCTGGCAGGCTCCCATCAGGCAGAAGCCGGCGCGCGGCTCCGGTCCGAACTCGGACTTTCGCAACGCATGCCCTGATGCCAGCATGGCGGTCAGCACGGTGTCGCCCGCAAGTGCAGAGCGCATCTCACCGTCGAGAAAGAAATGCACCACTGCGCGGTTGCGCTCGGCCAGCCGGACGATGCGGCCGGCGGTGATCATTCCGCTGCCTCTCGCACGCTGCGAGGACGGGGCAGTTCGGGGAACCGTTCGCAGACCGCATCGAACGCCGCCTGGACGCCTTCCGGTCCCGAGCGCCCCTTCATGCGACGGAAGATCTCCGTCTTGGCGAAAAACCGCCAGTGGATCGGCAAGTCCCTCAGTATGGCTGTGAGCAGGTCATAGGCCGCCGGCGTCCACTGCGCTTCGTAGCCATCGCGCTCCGGACCGAAATGAAAATGGCCGGCGGCTGGCCCCTGCCGCGCGCGCAGTCTTTCCGTCGCCTGCACGTCGACCTCGCCGTCGCGGATGACGACCCCATAGTCGCGCTCGGCAGCCGTTGGCGACACATAGCCACGCCGCACGTCCTGTGCGACGCGCCAGGGCTCGCGCGTACGCGGATCGCCGCGCCCGCCGCCTCCGGCGGAGCGGATATCGAGCACGTCCCCAGGCTGCAGCACCGCCGTGTCGATGTTGCCCAGCCGCCACTCGTGCTCGGTCCCTGGATTGACGACCATGTCCGATAGGCCGGCCGCCTTGCCGCCCAGCACGCCCCACGGACGAAAGAAGCTGCGATCGCGGTTGCGCGCCGTGATCCTGGAGTCGGGGGCGAAGACACGGAAGGCCATCTCGGTCGCCAGCCCGCCGCGCCAGCGGCCCGCACCGCCGCTGTCCCTGGCGAGCCCGTATTTCACGAATTCGACCGGGATCTCGGTCTCGGTGATCTCGATCGGCGTGTTCTTGAGATAGGCGGCGTCGGCGCCCGATCCATTGGTTCCGTCGCGATGCGGCATGGCGCCGCCGCCGCCCACCACGGGATTCACCGCCGTGATGACAGTCTTGCTGGTCCGCTCGTCCGTGGTCATGACGTTGACGATGCAGTTGTTGCCGGCAGGTGCTGCTGGCAGGCGCTCCGGCACGGCTTGCGAGAAGGCGCCGAAGATGACCGACCGCAGCCGGGCGCAGGTGAGCGAGCGCATGCCCACGGCAGCGGGGAATACCGGATTCAGCACCGAACCCGTGGGTGCGATGCAGGTAAAAGGCCGGGTGAGGCCCGTATTGAGCAGAATCTTCGGATTGAGCGTGTAGAGCACGTAGTAGACGCCCACCAGCAGCATGGTGTGTCGCGGGTCGCCGCCTGAAGGCACGTTGAGCGAGGAGCCGAGCTGCGGATCGGAGCCGGTGAAGTCGAGCACCGCCTCGTCGCCTTTGATCGTCAGCGTCAGCTTCAGCCTGCAGGGATTGGCCTCGACCGAATCCTCGTCGGCATAATCGGCGAACTGCCATGTGCCGTCGGGCATGGCGCGTAGTACGTCGCGCGCCTGCGCCTCCGCATGGTCGAGAAGCGCGGAAACGCCCTCGATGAAGCCGGCCTTGCCGAACTTCTTCACCATCGCCTGGATCTTGCGCTCGCCGGTGTTGAGCGCGCCGACCAGCGCCTTGATGTCGCCGATGTTGAGGTCGGGCTTGCGCACATTGGTGCTCATGATCCGAAGGATCGTTTCATCGAAGACGCCCTCGTTCACCAGCTTCATGGGCGGAAAGCGGATGCCTTCCTGATGGATCTCGGTCAGCGCCCGGCTGAGCGAAGCCGGCACCGCGCCACCCATGTCGGTGTTGTGGATATGCCCTCCGGTCCAGGCGACGATCTCGCCATCGACGAAGACCGGCTTCCACAGATGCGTGTCGGGCGCGTGCGTGGCGACGTGGCCCGAATAGGGATCGTTGGTGAACGCAACGTCGCCCGGCCGGTAGTCGTCGACCATCGCGATGGCGCGGTGATACGAAAGCCCCGGATACCAGGTGGCGCCGAGGTCCATCGGCACGGCGAAGGTCGCGCCCGAACGATCCATCAGCATCACGGTGAAGTCCTGCGTCTCCTTGACGAAGGCAGAGTGCGCAGTGCGGTGCAGCGTGTGGGCCATGTTCTCGGCCGCCGCGCGGGCATGGTTCGCCAGAACCTGCAGATTTGTCCGGTCAAACATGGCATCACTCCGGGAAGGTCAGCAAAAGGTTGAGGTGACGGTCGACTCGTGCCTGTGCTCCAGCGGGAATTGCGAAGGTGGTGTCTTCCTGCACGACCACCGCAGGCCCGTGGAACGTGCTGCCCGGCACCAGGGCCTGCCGGTCGTGGAGGTCGACGGTCTCGACGCCAGCGCCCGTATAGACCGGGAGCCGGCGCGCCGGAACGGCGGCGGCACGGATCTCGTCTGTCTCCAGGAAGGAGAGCTTCGGCCCCGCGCCTACGGCGGATAGCCGGACATTCACAAGTTCGATCTCGCCGTCCGGGTCGTGGAAATCGTAGAGCTGCTGATGGGTGAGGTGGAAGGCCTGCGCGATGGCGGCCGCATTGCCGTCCGTCAGCCATTCCGGTGAAAGGACGACCTCGATCTCATAACTCTGTCCGACATAGCGCATGTCGCAGGACAAATTGAGCTCCGCCTCCCCGTCATGACGTTGCGCCGCGAGCCAGTCGCGGCCCTCACGTGCCAGGGCCTCGAAGGCCTCGCGAATTCCGGTAAGCGACATGCTCGACAGCGGGCTGAAGATGGTGCGGATGAAGTCCCCGCGCAGATCCGCCACCAACCCGCCCAGCGCCGACACCACGCCGGGACGGCGGGGCGCCATGACGCGCTTCATCCCGAGTTCGCGGGCCAGGAAGGCGCCGAGCATCGGGCCTCCGCCGCCGAAGGGCATCAGCGTGAAATCGCGCAAGTCGACGCCGGCGCGCGAGGCGAGTTTCTCGACCTCGACGAACATCTCCGACACCGCAATGTCGAGGATCGCCTGCGCGGTCTGCTCGACCGGTCGGTCGAGCCGGGCGGCAAGCTCGCCGACCCCGCGATGCGCCAGTCCGGTATCGATCCTGAGCTGGCCGTAGGCCATCTCGCTGTGACCGAGCCATCCGCACACCACCATGGCGTCCGTCACCGTCGCCCGCTCGCCGCCACGGCCGTAGCATGCCGGTCCCGGCGTCGAACCCGCCGACTCCGGCCCGACGCGCAGCACCCCTTGCGCGTCGACGCTGGCGATCGAGCCGCCGCCGACGCCGATAGAGCTCACCGAGATGGAGGGGATATGGAGCGGAAATTCGCCGATCAGTTCGCCGGTGCCGAACTGCGGCTCGCCGTCGATGATGAGCGCGAAGTCGGCTGAGGTGCCGCCGATGTCGAGGGTAAGGATCTTGTCTTCGCCAGCCTGACGGGCCAGCCACGAGGCGCCGATGACACCGGAGGCCGTTCCCGACAGCAACATGTTGACGCAGGCGTGCTTGCCTTCGGCGGCGTTCATCAGCCCGCCGTTCGACTTCGTCAGCATCGGGCGGGCCGGCACGCCGCGGTCCTTCAGCCGCTCTTCCAGCGCCGTCAGATAGCCCGAAACGCGCGGATGGACATAACCATTGAGAATGGCGGTCGAGCTGCGCTCGTATTCGCGGATGACAGGCCACACCTCGGCCGAAGAGAAGACGAAGAGGTCGGGAGCGAGACGCGCGATCGTCGCCTTGACGGCAGCCTCCTGCGCGGCGTTGCGCCAGGAATGGAGGAAGGAGACGATGATCCCCTGCGCTCCATTTGCTTTCGCCGCTGCCACCGCGCTGGCCACCACCGCCATATCCGGCGCCTGGGATTCGCTTCCATCGGCGCGCATGCGGACCGGAATGCCGAACACCATGTCGCGCGAGATCAGCGGGTCCGGACGCGAGCAGAACAGAGAATACATGTCCGGCATGCGCAGCCGCGCGAGTTCGATCACGTCTTCGAAGCCGGCATTGGTGAACAGCGCCAGCGGCGCGCCCTTGCGCTGGATGATCGTGTTGATGCCGACGGTGGTGCCGTGGACGAAGCGCGTCATATGGGCAGGATCAAAACCTTCGCGCTCGGCCAGAAGGGTAAGACCGGTCATCAGTTCGGCGCCCGGATCTTCTGGCGTCGTCAGCACCTTTAGCGAGACGAGGCGTCCGGAATTTGCTTCGAGCGCACAGAAATCGATGAATGTCCCGCCGATATCGACGCCAACCTTCCAGTCGGCTCTGTTCTGCGCCTTATCCGCCGTGATGACACCATCCATGATGCGTCCCTTCCTGTCTGCCAAGCAAATTGGCATGCCGGATGGTGCGGGTCCAAGACGTATGATGAGCAAGGATATAAGTCTTGCTTATGCTTTCGCGCGATGCTCATTCAGGACGGCGGCACAGGCCGCGCGGATCTCATCGCGCATCGTCTCATCGGCGCGTGAAAGGGCCCGCGTCCGCGAAGTGAGAAGCGCGATCGGAAATTCCGGCCCTGCCGTCATTGGCCTGACCGCAAGCCCGGCAAACTGATGCCAAGGCAGCAGCGCGTCGACCAGGGCGATGCCCAGACCGACCTGGACAAAACCGACCGCGGAGATGGATACGTCGATCTCGAGCGACGGCGAAAGCGTCACACCTTGCGCGCGGGCAGCGTGGGCCAGTTCGTCGGCGGGACGGGTGTTGCCGCGATACGATATCAACTCCTCCCCGACGAGGTCGGCGAGCGTCAGTTCGGCTTTCTTTTGCAGCGCATGCCCGGCGGGCAGCAGGCATGAGAAGCCGACGCTGCCGATCACTTCCGCCTCGATGTCGGGAGGCAGGCGGTCGTCCATGGCCACGCCGAGGCTGGCATCGCCGGCGCGCAGCATGTCGATGATGGCGGAGATCGGCGCGCTATGAGCACGCAACATTATGTTGGGATGCTGGACCCGGAATTTGGTGAACGCACGCGGCAAGATAGCCATGGCCGGCGGCGGTGAAGCCGCGACCCGCACCAGCCCGGTCCGGCCCAGACGCAGGTCGGTGGTCTTGCGGCGCAGGCCCTCCAGCCCCGCCGACAACCTCTCGGCATCAGGGAAGATCTCGAGCGCCTCCGGGGTCGGTCGTAACCGACCCTTCACCCGCTCGAACAGGGTGAAGCCGAGTTCGTCTTCGGTGTGGAGCAGGATCTGGCTGAGCGCGGGCTGGGAGATGTTCAGCATCCGCGCCGCGGCGGTCACGGTGCCCGCGCGCATGACGGCGATGAACACTTCGAGCTGCCGGGCCCGCATGGCCACTCCATAGGTAAAGCTTATGGCTTCTGTCCAAACCCATCTTTGACGCAATGCCGGGGCACCGACAAGATGGATACATCCAAGGATCAGCTGCTCTACGCTAAGGAACGACTATGGATGTGATCGTGCTGGGCGGCGGCCTGATGGGGACGGCTTCGGCCTATTTCCTCGCCAGGCGCGGGGCGCGCGTGACGCTTATCGAGCGCAACCGGATCGGCACCGGAGCAACGGTCGCTTCCTTTGGCAACATCCGGCGTACGGGGCGTCATCTGTCCCAGCTTCCGCTGGCCCATCGCTCGCTCAGGCTGTGGGGCGAGGCCGAGAAGATGCTTGGCCGCGACGTGGAATTCCGCGCTACCGGCCATATCCGGCTGATCTTCGATGGAGATGGCCTCGCCGACATGCGGGCCTACGCCAAGGCGGCGCGCCCCGAGGGGCTTGAACTGGAGGAACTCAGTCCACGCGAGATTCGTGCCCGCTTTCCCGGCCTCGGTCCCGAAGCGATCGCGGCGTCGTTCTCTCCGCAAGATGGCAGCGGCAATCCGCGGCTCATCGCGCCTGCCTATGCCGAGGCAGCCCGTAAGCTCGGTGCGGAGATCATCGAAAGAGCGGAGGTCGAGAAGATCACTCACATGGGCTCCGGTTTCCTTGTCGCCAGCTCGAAAGGTAAATTCGCCGCCGGCTGCCTGCTCAACACCGCCGGAGCCTGGGGCGCGCGCATCGCAGCGCAGTTCGGCGAAGAGGTCCCGCTCGACGCCTATGGCCCGCAGATGGGCGTGACCGAGCCGCTGCCGCATCAGATCTTGCCGGTGGTCGGCATCTGGACGCGCAACAAGGACCATGGCGCCTATCTGCGTCAGGTCGAGCGGGGCAACATCGTCTTCGGCGGAGCGGCCGAAAGAGTAGCGGTGAATCTCGATCCAGGCCACGCCAGCGCCGATCCCATGCGCCTTCCATTGCAGTTGCGCGCCGTCGCGCGGCTGCTGCCGGCGATCGCGCAGGCTACGGTCATTCGCACTTGGTCCGGCTGCGAGGGTTATGTCAGAGACATGCTGCCGATCATGGGACGCTCGGCGACGACGCCAGGCCTGTTCCACGCTTTCGGCTTCAGCGGACACGGCTTCCAGCTCGGTCCGGGCGTGGGCGATGCCATGGCCGAGCTCATCATGACCGACCGTTGCGAAACGCCGCTCGACGATTTCAGGGTCGATCGCTTCGGCCGCGCAGCCTGAAGGTGTAGCTGTCGACATCCGCGCAACGATGGCCCTTTTTGCGAAGGCGGGATAGTCAGTTCTCGCCGAGCCCTCAAGTATGAGGATCTCAAGCGAGCGTTGCGCGCTAGGTACCAAGATTTCCCCGATGATTTTGGCCATCAACGGCCAGTACTGGCGGGGGACGTGCACGGCCGAGTTCGGAACCCCGCCTAATTCCACGTCGTTGCCGCCGAATACCGCATGCATCGCCGAAGGGTCTTTCGAAGCCGGGAGTGTCGAGCTACGTGTGACGGGTGCCATCGACGAGACGGAGAAAATTGACGAACGGGCCCAAACCATTTCACTCAAAAGGCAGAGACTTACCCGATGACGCTCAATTCAAACTCAATGAGTTAAGTGCAAGCCACTGATTTGTAACAATTTGGTGGAGCCGGAGGGCGTATTAGAATTTGATTTTATTGACTTTTTCGTGGGCAAAAAATCAGAAATCTTCCCGTATCGTTCCGTATGCTCCCGTGACGCCACGCAGTCCGCTATAGCTAACCTCGTTTGCGAACGTTCGGAGCCATGCTCCAGAATGACCGCAGGGGCCGATTTCGGACTGTCGGCTATCGGCATGGAGCAGACTAAAGCTGCCGTCCGCCCACTGCCAACCCTACAAACTTCTGCTTACGCCCCCGACGACCAGTTCTTTCTTCGTGACGGTGAAAGTAATGCTGCGATTCAGCGCCTGTCTTTCGGACCAATTTCCACAGCACGTTGTCATTGAGATCTAACGGCATTGTCCGAGCGTTTGGGAAGGCGTCGTTGGGCTTTCAATGCTTTTGCAAAACTAAGGCACCTGTTGTTGCAACAGAACGCCGCCCGACCTTTGTTCCGCTTCGTCTCACACCTTCTAACGCCCTCTCTCGGATTCTCGTTCGATCGACGCGATGCCCTTGCGTAAGCTGCAGGAAATGAGAGGACAAGGCCATGAGCACGATCAAGACCAAAGACGGTACCGAAATTTACTACAAGGACTGGGGATCCGGGCAGCCAATCGTGTTCAGCCACGGCTGGCCGCTCACCGCCGACGCCTTCGAGGACCAGATGTTTTTCCTGGCCTCCCGTGGTTACCGATGCATCGGACACGACCGTCGAGGTCATGGCCGCTCAAGCCAGCCATGGCAAGGCAACGACCTCGACACCTATGCGGACGATCTCGCCGAACTGACCGCGGCGCTCGATCTGAAGGACGCGATCCACATCGGCCATTCGACCGGAGGCGGCGAGGTAACTCGCTATATCGGCCGGCACGGCACCGGGCGCGTCGCCAAGGCTGCGCTGATCGGAGCAATCCCGCCGGTCATGATCAAGTCGGAAAAGAACCCTGGCGGCACGCCGATGGAGGCGTTCGATCAGTTGCGGGCTGCGGTCGTCGCTGATCGCTCCCAGTTCTGGAAGGACCTCAGCCTTCCCTTCTACGGTTACAACCGCCCCGGCGCGAAAGTCTCCGAGGGAGTCCGCCAGTCGTTCTGGCTGCAGAGCATCATGGCGGGCTTCCCGGCCTCCTATTTCTGCATCAAGGCGTTTTCTGAAACCGACCTGACGGAGGACCTCAAGCGGATCGATGTCCCGACGCTGGTGCTTCACGGCGACGATGACCAGATCGTGCCGATCGCCGACTCCGCGCTCCTGTCCTCCAAGATCGTCAAAGACGCGAAACTCGTCGTCTACGAGGGCGCCCCCCACGGCATGTGCACCACGCTTAAGGATCGCGTTAACGACGAGCTGCTCGCCTTCATCAAATCCTGATCGCTTCGCACGACGGCGCTGTGGGTGCTGGTCTACCGGTTCCAAGCGATCGACACAATCGAAAGGATAAAGCTGTGACCGAGACTACTTTGTACTCGCCTCATCGCATGGCTTCGCGCCGCACCGTTCTGATGGGAACGACTGGGTTGCTTGCCGCCTCGGCCTTGGGTCTGCCAGGCCTGGACGGTGCGGACCACGCCGAAGCCGCCACAGGGCGCCGCAAGGGAGCGCTGTCCGGCAGCTTCCTTACGACCAGCGACGGCACGCAGATCTATTACAAGGACTGGGGCTCCGGGCAGCCGGTCGTGTTCAGCCATGGCTGGCCGCTGTCCGCCGATGCCTTTGAAGACCAGATGTTCTTCCTCGCCTCGAACGGCTATCGCGCGATAGCCGCCGACCGTCGCGGCCATGGACGCTCGAGCCAGCCATGGCAGGGAAACGACATCGATACCTATGCCGACGATCTGGCCGAACTGGTCGCAGCGCTCGACCTGAAGCATGCCGTCCATGTCGGCCATTCCACCGGCGGCGGTGAAGTGGCGCGCTATGTCGGCCGGCATGGGACGAAGCGCGTCGCCAAGGTTGTGCTGATCAGTGCCATACCGCCGCTTCGACTGAAGACTGAAGCGAATCCCCTCGGGGCGCCGATCGAAGCCTTTGACGGGCTCCGCCAACAGGTTCAAGCGGATCGGTCGGCCTTCTGGAACGAACTGTCGCTGCCGTTCTACGGCTACAACCGGCCGGACGCCAAGATCTCGGAGGGCGTGCGCGAGCAGTTCGTCCTGCAATGCATGATGGCCGGCATGCCGGCGTGCTATCTCGGCATCAAGGCCCAATCCGAAACGGACTTCACGCCAGACCTCAAGAAGATCGACGTTCCGACGCTTATCGTCCACGGCGAGGACGACCAGCTTGTGCCGATCGCCGACTCTGCCCTGCTTACGGCCAAGCTGGTCAAGGGATCGGAGCTGAAGATCCTGAAGGGCGCGCCGCACGGCATGTGCACCACCCGCAAGGACGAAATCAACGCCGCGCTTCTCTCGTTCATCCGTGCTTCGGCCTGAACTTGCCACCGCCCGGCATTGGTCCGAAGCCGCGCTACGCGGCCCTCCCTCCGCGTAGCGCTCCCTCCCCGTAACTCCGGCGGCTGGCCGGCAAAGGAGCAGAAATGTTGACCTTCAATTCGAGGCTTGCCGCCCTGGCTGTCGCATCCGTCCTGCTTTCGTCGACGGCATCGATGCAGATTGGCGCCCAAGCCGCATACGCCGCAGAGCAGGTTGTTCCGCCAACGGTTCACTATCGCACCGCCAAGGTCGAGGGTGTCGACATCTTCTACCGCGAAGCCGGCCCCGCCGACGCGCCCGTGGTTCTGCTGCTGCACGGTTTTCCGACATCGTCGCACATGTTTCGCAACCTGATCCCGCTGCTGGCCGATCGCTACCACGTAATCGCGCCGGACTATCCCGGGTTCGGCCAGAGCGGCGCGCCCGACCACAAAGAATTCGCCTACACGTTCGGCCACTACGCCGACGTGGTCGACGGCCTGCTCGGCCACCTCGGGACGAAGAGCTATGCGATGTACGTCATGGATTACGGCGCGCCGGTCGGCTACCGGCTCGCGCTCAAGCACCCCGAGCGCGTGACCGGCCTCATCATCCAGAACGGCAACGCCTACGAGGAAGGGCTCAGGGAGTTCTGGGATCCGATCAAGGCGTATTGGGCGGACGGATCGGATGCCCATCGCGAGGCGCTGAGCTTCCTGGTCGCGCCCGAGACCACTAAGTTTCAGTACACGGACGGCGTGTCCGACCTGTCACGGATCGATCCGGACAATTGGGCGCATGACCAGGCGTTGCTCGATCGACCGGGCAACAAGGACATCCAGCTCGACCTCTTCCACGACTATGGCAGCAATGTCCCGCTCTACCCGGCATTCCAGGCGTTCTTCCGGGAGCGGAAGCCGCCGACGCTGATCGTCTGGGGCAAGAACGACAAGATCTTTCCGGCGGACGGGGCCGGTCCCTATCTACGCGACCTGCCCGATGCTGAACTCCATCTCATCGACACCGGACATTTTGCGCTCGAGGACAAGCTCGACGAGATGGTGCCCCTCATCCGGAATTTCCTGGACCGCAAGGTGGCCACCAACTGAGTCCATTTGGCTAACGCCCGTGTCAGGCGCACCCCGACACAAGCAAGGCCATGACTTTTCACGCACATCCTGGGACTATGACAATGCCCGCACCCCGCCAGCATCTCCTTTCGCGCCGCGGCTTCTGCCTCTGCTGCATAGGCGCCTCGGCCATCGCCGCCGGCGGCGGCTGGTTCAGCCCGCGCCAAGCCTATGCGGAGGCCAGGGGCATTGTCAGTCTGATCAAGGACAGTGCAGCCGCATCGCCCATCACGGTGCACAAACTGCGTAACAACATCAGTGTGCTGGAAGGTTCCGGCGGAAACGTCGCCGTGCTGACCGGCCCGGATGGCAAGGTGCTTGTGGATGCGGGGATCAGCATGTCGCGGCCGCAAATGGCCAAGACACTGCAGGACATCTCCGCGGAACCTGTCACCCACCTGATCAACACGCACTGGCATTTCGACCATGCCGACGGCAATTCCTGGCTGGGGCCGGCGGGTGCAAAGATCATCGCGCAGGACAACACCCGGAAATACCTGTCGCAGGTCCAGCGGGTGGAGGAGTGGGACTACAATTTCCTGCCGCTCGCCGCCGACGGCCTGCCGACGGAAGTGTTCGCCGACAGCCTCGACATGAAACTCAACGGCGCGTCCATCGTGCTCAAGCACTTCGGTGCGGCTCACACCGACAGCGACATCTCCGTCACCTTCGGTGAGGCGGACATTGTCCATGTCGCCGACACGTTCTGGAATGGCGTCTACCCCTTTATCGACTATTCGACCGGCGGCAGCATTGACGGCATGATCGCGGCCTCAGATGCTAATCTCGCGGCGACGACCGACAAGACAATCATCATCCCCGGCCACGGCCAACCGGTCAGCAACCGCGCCGAGCTCCAGGCTTTTCGCGACATGCTGGTCGGGATCAGGGACAACGTCGCGAAACTCAAACGCGAAGGACGCACCCGCGACGAGGCTGTTGCGGCCAAGCCGACGGCCGCTTTCGACCCTATATGGGGCAATTTCGTCATCGACCCCGCGTTCTTCACCAGACTGGTCTACGAGGGCGTGTGATGGGCAGGCTCGACGGAAAGGTCGCAGTCATCACCGGCGCCACCAGCGGCATCGGTCTAGCCATTGCCACGCGTTTCGCACGCGAAGGAGCGCGTGTCTTCATCACCGGGCGCCGGAAGAAGGAACTCGACGACGCCGTCCTGGCGGTTGGCAATGGTGCGCGCGGCATCCAGGGCGATGTGGCCGACATGGCCGATCTCGACCGCCTCTATGCGATCGTCCGCGAGGACGCTGGATCGATCGACGTTCTCGTCGCCAATGCAGGCAGCGGCGAGTTCGCCGTATTGGGGGCGATCACGGAAGAGCATTTCGACAACACCTTCCGGACCAACGTAAAGGGTACGCTCTTCACTGTTCAGAAGGCGCTGCCGCTCTTGAATATTCATGCGTCGGTCATCCTCGTCGGATCGACCACGGGAACGACAGGCACGCCGAACTTCAGCGTCTATAGCGCCACCAAGGCCGCAATCCGAAACTTCGCCCGCAGTTGGATCCTCGATCTCGCCGGTCGCAACATTCGCGTGAACGTCCTTTCGCCTGGCTCCACCTCCACCCCCGGCCTAGCTGAACTCGCCCCGGCCGGGGCAGCGAGGGACGCATTGTTCGGCGCCCTGAGGGCGGCGACACCCTTGGGTCGCCTTGCCGATCCGGACGAAACGGCGGGCGCTGCACTGTTCCTTGCTTCGAGCGACAGCAGCTTCGTGACCGGCAGCGAGCTTTTCGTCGATGGCGGATCGGCGCAGGTCTAGAAGGTCGCCATCTCTGGCTGGAGACTCCCGATGAATGTCTTTCACAAGGGTCTGATCACCATGGCCGTATCCGCTGCAGTCGGCGCCACGGGCGCTTCTGCGCAAAGCGCGAAGGACATCGTCGGTCCGTCGCCGCTCGTTGCCATCGAAAACGAGCCAGCGCCGAAGCTCGTCGTCGACCCGCCTTTGGCCGAGCCGCTGTCGCGGGGACTCGTCTTCATCCAGTACCGAACCGAAAACCTGCGCATCGTGCCGGTTTTCGGCAAAGGTGCGCTCGATGTGTCGCCGCGCATCGGCCATGTGCACATCACCGTTGATGACGCGCCCTGGCATTTCGTTGACGCCAGCGGGGAGACCATCATCGTGGTCGGGCTGAAGCCCGGTGCGCATAAGGTTCTTGTCGAACTGGCGGATCCGACGCATCACGTCATCGACAGCAAGGCTGTCAGCTTCGACGTGCCGGCCAAGCCAGGCACGCCGTAGCGCCCGGGGTCGGCGGCGGGGTTAAGGAACGAAAAGGGGATTGATTGCCATGGACCTCGATCTCGTCACCCGTCGGCAGGTGCTCGGTGCCGCCAGCGCATTGGCGATGTCGTCGCTTCTGCCGAAAGCGGCACACGCGTCACCCGCTTACGGCTTTTCCCATGGCGAATTTCAGATCACGATGCTCAGCGACGGCTTCATCTCTGTTCCCGGCGAGATCCTCGTGCCCGACGTCCCGGCGGAGGAAAGAGCGGCCATCCTCAGTCGCATCGACGCTCCGGGCGGAGTTGTTCGCGCCAAGACCAATATTCCGCTCCTGCGTAGGGGGAACGACCTCATCCTCGTCGATATCGGCGGAGGTCACAAATACCAAGCAACCGATGGCCGCCTCGCGGAGGACCTCCAGAATGCCGGCATAGATCCTACAACTATCACCAAGGTGGTCTTCACCCACGCGCATCCCGACCACATCTGGGCAACATTGGTCGAAAGTGGCGGCCTGCGATATCCGAATGCCACTTACCATGTCGGCGCATCCGAATGGGATTTCTGGATGGACCCGGACTATCTGACCAACATGCCCGACGCCCTCCATGATTTCGCAAAGGGCGCACAGCGGGACCTCAACGCCATCAAGGACCGGGTTGTGATGCTCAAGCCCGGCGACGAGGTGGTCACGGGATTGAGCGTTCTTGACACGGCAGGCCACACACCGGGTCACCTGTCATTCGAACTGGCAGGCTCGGAGGGACTGCTCATCACCGGGGACGTTGCCAACAATCAGATCGTCTCGTTCGAACATCCCGACTGGAAATTCGGCTACGACACGCTTCCGGATCTCGCCATCCAGAACCGGCTCAAGCTGCTCGACCGCGCGGCGACCGACAAGATGAAGCTGCTTGGGTATCATTGGGAGTATCCGGGAATTGGATATGCGGAGCGCAAGGGCAGCGCATTCCGCTTCTCAAGCGCGGCTTGAAGACCACGGTCGACAGTCAAGGACGAGGTCACAGGACGTGAAGGGCTGCCCAGAAGACGTGACGCATCCGACAAGGTTCTTCCCATTGTTCGGCTTGTTTCCTCGACCCGTCAGATTCGGGGTTCCAATGCCTGACAAGTTTGCGGACATAGCATTCACCAGCGCCGTGAAGGCCGTCCAGGAAGCCCTGGGCAGTCGTAAGGCCTATGCACGACGCGAATTTGGGCCTGACGTCAACGGACGGCTTGGCGAAGATGAGATTGCCTTCATCGGCGCGCGCGACAGCTTCTACATCGCTTCGGTTTCCGAAACCGGCTGGCCCTATGTCCAGTTCCGAGGAGGTCCGGCGGGCTTCCTGCGCGTTCTCGACGAACGGACCCTCGGCTTTGCCGACTTTCGCGGCAACCGCCAGTACATCACCACCGGCAATGTTGCCGGGAATGACCAGGTATCGCTGTTCCTCATGGACTATGCAGACCGGCGCCGCCTCAAGATTTTCGGACGAATGCGCGCACTCGACGTTCACGACGATCCAGCGCTCGCGGAACGGATGGCGATCGCCGAATACGGTGCGGTGGTCGAACGATCAATGGTGATTACGGTGGCGGCGTTCGACTGGAACTGCCCGCAACACATTACACCGCGCTTCACGGAGAGCGAAATTGCCACGATGTTCGCGCCGTTCCGACAGGGAAGCACCAGAAATTGCGAGCCGGACATTTGACCAGGGAGGAAGGAATGGGGAGCCGATCAGACGCCTCGCACACCGGACGCTTCAGCGTCGTGCTCGCCACGGGCGAGGCGCCGATCTTCCAGCCTGGAGACCGGGTCAGGATACTCACGCGCTCCCCGATCGGCCATTACCGAGTGCCGATTTACCTGCGCGGCAAGCAAGGGTCGATCGAGGCCGTCATCGAGCCGGCGGCGGTCGACAACGAGGAGGAAGGCTTTGGCCGCAATGCCGGATCGAAGCGCCACTATTACCGTGTGGCCATCCCGATGACCGAAATATGGGCCGACTATGTTGGCTCGCCGCGAGACGGGCTGCGCATCGAAATCTTTGAGACATGGCTTGAGAGGATCTGAAGATGGCTCAACCTGATCACGATCACGACGGGCATGATCATGCCCATCCCGAAATCACGCAGACCGAGGCGCCGGGCTACTATGACATCATGGAAACGGCTGTCCGCGAACTTCTGATCGAGCGGAAGCTGATCCGCGCCGATGAGATCCGGCGCCAGATTGAGGTGATCGACTCGCGAACCCCCGCCCTCGGAGCAAAGGTCGTCGCGCGCGCCTGGGTCGATCCGGACTTCAAGGCCCGCCTGCTGGGCAACGGACGCACCGCTTGCGAGGAGCTCGGCATCAGCTTCTATGACGATACCGAACTGATCGTCCTGGAAAACACCCCGGACGTTCACAACCTGATCGTCTGCACCCTGTGTTCGTGCTACCCGCGGCCTGTCCTCGGGCTCCCACCGGACTGGTACAAGCTGAAGCCCTACAGGGCGCGGGCCGTTGCGGAACCCCGTGCCGTTCTTGCCGAATTCGGTACGGAAATTCCCGAAGACGTCGAAGTCCGTGTCAGCGATTCGACGGCGATTGTCCGCTATCTCGTGCTGCCTATGCGTCCTGACGGCACCGATGCCTATGACGAGCAACAATTGGCCGATCTCGTCACACGCGACGCGATGATCGGCGTGATTCCCGTCAGACTTGAGCAGTGAGGTTGAACCATGACCGATACGCAGCACCTTGTGAGCCGGCTTCCCAACGACATCGGTGGGGTGCCGGCCGATCCCATCCATCGCGTCGACCACGAGCTCGAGCCTTGGGAAAAGCGCTGCCATGCCCTGGCCGACGTCCTCGATTTTCACAAGATCATCAACACGGAGGAGAAGCGCTGCGGAGTCGAGGCGCTGGGTTCCGAGATGGTCGGCAAGCTCAGCTACTATGAGCGCTGGATCGTTGCCTTCGCCAACATCCTCTTCCGGAAAGGCATCCTCACCCCGAGCGAACTTGCCGATAAGATGAGGGAGGTCGAAGGGCGGTGGTCTCAGTCAGGCGATGGCTCGTGAGGTCGCTGGCATGACACCGAAAGGTTTTATCGCGCGCGAAAGCGGGTTTGATCCCAAGGAGACCATGGATCGCCTGGCGGCGACCGCTGTCTCCAACGGAATGGCCGTTCTGGCACGCATTGACCACGCCGCGGCAGCGGCGCAAGTCGGCATGGATCTGAGGCCAACGGAAGTGCTGATTTTTGGCAACCCGAAGGCCGGGACGCCGATCATGCAGGATATGCAGACCGCAGCGATTGACCTGCCGCTGAAAGCGCTCGCGTGGCGGGACGCTGAAGGGAAAACCTGGATTGGCTACACTGATCCCATGTGGATTGGGGAGCATCATGGGGTGATCGACCACACGAAGCTGCTGCTTCGCGGGATGGCCGACAGGCTTTCGAACATAGTCGCCGCCGCATCTGGAGGTGCGTTGTAACGCTGACTTTGCACTGGATGACACGAGCGTGGGCCGTCGGCACCGCGAACCGGAAAGACTGCGGCATCGGACACAATCTGCCGCAAGAGGCACCAGCGGCTTTTGCGCAGGCGGTGATAGATGTCGATGGCTTGTTTTAAACGCTCTTGTGCGACCACTCTGCTTCCGCGCGTGTGCCGCATAATAATGATCGAGCGCGTTTATCTCAGGTTGCTGCGGCAGACGCTGCGAGGCTTATTGCGTTCAGCAAGTCTTCATGCCGGACCGGCTTCGTCAGGAAATCAGACGCGCCGGCTTTGATCGCACGAACTGACATGGCGATGTCGGCGTGACCGCTAATGAAGATAATAGGAACGTTGGCGCCGGCGCGAAGCAGCTTGTCCTGAAAATCCAGGCCGCCCTGACCCGGCAACCAGGCATCCAGAACGATACAGATCGGCGGTTGGAGTTGATCGCTGTCCAGGAAGTCACGCGTCGATTGAAAGGTCTCGACGCGAAAGCCGGCGGAACGAATAAGGCCAGCTAGGGCCTCAAGGATCGAGGCGTCGTCGTCTACCAGGGCGACGTATTGCTCTGACGGAGAAAACTGGTCGTGAGGAGACCTGAGCCAAATCGGAAACCAGGAGGAGGCAATCGGTATCGCGGCGGGTGTTGACGGTTCCGAACGAGGTTGCGGTTCAGCGAGCAGATACCCACGCCCTGGAATTGTCTTGATCAAGTCTCCCTCCGGGCCAAGAGCTTTGCGAAGCGACGCTATCTGGAATCGGATATTGGATTCATCGACGATGGTGGAGGGCCAGACACGTCTTCTAATCTCGACCTTGTCGACCAGTTGGCCGCGCAACTGGAGCAGGGCGACCAGAAGATCGAAAGCGCGGCCGCCGATCGGGACTTTCTGGTCGTTGCGAAGCAGAAGGCGAGAGCCGGGCAGAACGCGGAACCGCCCAAAGCGTATGGTTTCCGCCGCGGCGCGAGCGGTTACTCCCGGGGTCGTATAAGCCGATGTTTCCGTCTGGTACGTCTGCATAGCCCCCTCCACTATACCGGTCCGGGCAATCTAGCCGGGTCTTAGGGCCCCCTACCTTTCAGGGCAGTTTCAACGACTTCCAGAAGGCGCTCCGACGAGATGGGTTTCGACAATACCTCGATGGCGCCTGCCCTCATTGCCTGTGCTCTGTATCCGTTTTCCGCGAAAGCGGTGATGACGATGGTTGGGATGGAATATCCCGTCGCGACTAGCTCACTTTGAAGCTGGAGCCCGGACTTTCCTCCCAACTGAATGTCCGTGATAATGCCGTCGACCGTAGCGAGCTTGCCGGACACGAGAAATGCTTCAGCCGAAGCAAAGGTAAGAACGTCATAGCCAAAGGCCCGTAAGAGTCCCTCGATCGCCTCGCGGACCAAGGCATCGTCGTCCACGCAGGCAATGATGAGCGGTCGTGATGTAGTTTCTGTATCCCTCATCATTGCGATAGTGCACGAGGCAGTCTGCCCGTTCAATCCGACGAGAGGTGACGAAACCTAGACCTAGGTCGTGTGCTGTCACTGCTTTGGTCGAGCGTAGCCGCATGACCGTCATCGAGAAGGTCCGCCATCCTGACCAGCGCGGCGATGGAATCCGCTGCCATTTTGCGCATGACCTGCCCTCGGTGAAGCTTTACAGTAGCTTCCGCAATCCGGGCCTCGGCGGCAATCCGGCTGTTTTGCATTCCGGTCACGACGAGGGCCATGATCTCGCGCTCTCGCACTGTCAACGTAGCATACCGTGCCTCCAACGAAGCTCTCAGCTTCGTTTGCCTACGGCACAAGGCATCCTGGCTTATCGCTTTGTGGACGGCCTCCAAAAGGTCCTGCTCTCGAACAGGTTTCGTCAGGACATCGACTGCGCCGGCTCGCATTGCACGAACGGCCATTGGCACATCGACATGGCCACTGATGAAGACAACTGATCGCGGCGTTCCAGTCCTCGCAACCATTTCCTGAAGTTCGAGGCCACTCTGCCCCGGAAGACGGATGTCAACCACCAGACAACCAGGCCGCGCGGGTAGGTCATCCGCTATGAACTGCTGGACCGAACCGTAAGTTTGAACCGACAGACCTACGGACTCGAAAAGTCCCCGGAGCGCCTCACACACACTCTTGTCGTCGTCGATGACGACTACCGTGGGTTTGTCAAAACTGGTGTTCTTGCTCATCTCACTACGCCGCCACGGCCAGAGGCACGGTAAAATGGAACACGCTGCCTTTAGGAGCGTTCTGGGATGCCCAGATCTGCCCACCATGCCCGTCGATGATTGATCGGCAGATGGAAAGGCCCATCCCGATCCCATTTGGCTTGGTTGTAAAGAATGCGTCGAACAGACGATCGATGGTGTTGGGATCGATGCCCGGTCCATTGTCTGCAATGCGGACCTCAGCAAAACCGTCGTCGCCGGCAGAAACGTGAATGTGCAATCGGGGCTGTTCATCCGGGGTATCAGCCATAGCCTCGACGCTGTTCAGGATCAGGTTAAGCACGACTTGTTGAAGCTGTGTACGGTCACCGAATACCTCAGGCTTGTCATCCGAAAATTCCAGCGTCGGCTCTATGCCCGCCCGGCCGAGCTGTCCCTGAATGAGTTCAAGCATCTCCCTGATCGCCTTTCCCAGGTCCATTCGTTCGATCAGCGGCGACGATTTGCGCCCCAGTGCGCGGATGCTCGCGATGATTTCACCGGCGTGATGCCCGTCCCTGACAATGCGCTCGGCCGCTTGTCTTGCCTCGGTCACGTCAAGCTTGCCCTCCTCCAGCCACCGCAGGCATGTTGCCGCGTTGGTGACAATGGCCATAAGCGGCTGGTTCACCTCATGCGCAATCGACACGGCAAGCTCGCCCATGGTGATCAGGCGGGTCACATGCGCGAGTTCCGCCTGGGCCTCGCGCAGTTTTTCCTCGGCCCGCTTTCGGTCGTCGATGTCCGTGTTGATGCCGAACCACTGGGTCAGATTTCCCGCATCGTCGTATAGCGGATTCGTGCGAAACAGGAACCAGCGATACTGTCCATCGGCTCGTCGAATGCGTGCCTCGACATCGCCGCCACGACCGGTTTCCAGCATGGATGTCCACGTATTCGCAAGACGCTCCAGATCATCCGGATGAACCGCGGTAGCCCACCCGCGGCCGAGCGCGTCCTCAGCCGAGAAACCGACATAGTCGAGATAGTGCTGGTTTGCGAACGTGCCCGCGCCATCCGCGGAGGCTGTCCAAACCAAGCCCGGGATGGTGCCGATGATCTGCTGTAGCTTGCGTTCGCTCGTCCGGAGCGCGGCTTCGCTCTCCCTTAAAGCGTCCTCGGCCCGCTTCAGGTCTTCAATGTCTATATTGGCGCCGAACCACCTGACCGCGCCGCTTGAGTCAATGAACTTCCGGCCGGCAAAATAGAATCGCCGGTACTCGCCGTCGTGGCGGCGGAGACGAGCCTGATTGACGGCCCAGTCCAGGTCTAGTTGCGCCCTCCACCGGGCTGCCATCCCTTCCACATCGTCGGGATGGATCAGATTCAGATAGCCCCAATCCATGATGTCGCGCTCGGGCAGGCCGGCATATTCGAGATAGGGCTTGTTCACATAGTCGGCGCTTCCGTCCGCCCGGCTTGACCAGACGAGAACGGGCAGCGAGTCGATCATGAGGCTGAAATTACGTTCTGTCGCCGCGAGCGCCGCTTCAGCCGCTCTCAGTGAGTCTTCCGTGCGCTTACGGTCTTCGATGTCGGTATTGACCCCATACCACCGCACGACATTGCCATCGTCGTCCAGCAGAGCGGTCGTGCGGATCAGTGTCCAGCGATACTCACCGTCTGCCCGGCGTACACGCCCCTCGAGATCGCCCCCCTGTTTGGAGGCCAACATCCCCTGCCAAGTTGAAAGGAGACCCGGCAAATCGTCGGGATGGAACTGCCCGAGAAAACCCAGGCCTTTCATCTCTTCGTAAGTGCGACCCACATAGTCCAAATGATGCCGATTGATGAGCTCCACCATTCCGTCCGCGGTGGCGCAATATGCCGCTGCCGGAATCGTGTCGATGAATAGCTGCAGCGCGCGTTCGCCTTCGGCTAGGGCCGCCTCGGTTGGCTCACGATGGCGGAAGCCCGGTGGCAGCGGCCGATCGGCCAGATCGCGCACCTCGCGAAACGCGACCGTGGCATGGCTGGCTGCCACGCTCAGCAGCAAATGCTCCGTCTCGCTGGGGAAGGGGTGGCGACGCGAGCCTACCACCAACCAACCGATCCCTGCGGCGATGCCCAATGGAAAAGCTGCACCCGAAATCGACATCTCATTCGCCAAAAAATGCCTTGAGCGCAGCTGCGGCTCGGTGTCGAGCCAGCGTCCAATTCGTTCCGACATGTCGTCGGTCCCAAGCGCGCTACCCAGGACCTGTCCAACTCGGGTGAATGCGTGTACCGCTTCATCCAGGCGAAGATAGACAAAATCAAGATCCAGCATACGGCAGAGAACGGCAAGGAGGCTTTCCGCGATGAACGTTGTGTCGCGCCCTCTCCAGGTCCCAGCCAGGTCGAGAACACGGGTGAGATCGTCACAGCATTTCTGGAGCTCCTGGAATTCGCTCTGTGCACCCATATGTGGCCGCGCCCCCTACATTTGGATATGTGCCCTCTGTAGGCGGATACGGTGCCACTAACGTGCCTTAACGACAAGTTGCTCTACATTTGATGCCGAAGTGGCCGGTTTTTGACGACACTTCATTGGTGCGCTTCCCCAAGCCCCCTTTCAGAGGTCGGCAACGAACATGACATCACGTCGGGGAGAATAAGAGTCACGACAATCCTCACTGACTATTCAGGGACGCCAGTAGCCACCCGTTTTCCCGCATTCCAGCGAGCTGTTTTGATAGTCATCCGCTTCTGGCGTAGGCCATCCGTCGCTCTGGTCGCAATTTCTGCGTGACGTTCGTGATCGCTTTCGCAACCCAACACGGCCCGTAAGTAGCCGCTCACTTCCAATCACCCTTGCGCGATGTCTGCCTCCGGGCGGGCGCAAATTCTCGCTTTATGACGGATATGAGGCGCGTAGCCGACAGGCACCTTTTGGGCCGGAAGCGGACCGGCGGCTTTCGAAAGGCGAAAGCGAGTAAGCAGCCGCTCCTGTCACGCTTCGGAAGGCCTAGGCCGATGATCGAATTGGCCATCGCACTCCTTACTGGGATGCGTGTTGGCGGGATCATCAGCGTCGAGCAACATGCATAATTGAGAGTTAAATGCCGCAAGCGCGTCTCACTTGAAAAGTCGCGCCAGAACCTTGCCGGCGACCTGACGCGGTCGCACACGGCCCACGCTCGATACGAAGCCCCCCGAATAGACTTGCCGGACCATTGCGGCGCGAGCACCGATGCTGCGTTCGACCTCGACCGCGAAATCGTGGCCAGAGCTCCTGACGATGCGTCCATTGAGGCGAGCACCACCAATCTGAACTCCTACTTCCGTACCAATCGGTGCGTGCACCATGCCCACCAGCCGCATTCCACCCAGCGAAATGTCCGCAGTCTGATACACATGAGACCGGGCACCGATCGTCACGATAACAGGCAGTGCACTGCGAAGCCGCTCGTTGCGCCGCAGTCGCGGTCGCTCGATGCAGACGGCAATGGTGGAGATAAGGATGAGCATATTGTACCAGCACCAATAGAGTGCAACGACGCTGGAATCCTGCAGTGGTCCGTCGCCGCCGAAGGAAACAAGAATACCGAGGATGGTCAGGCAGAGCAGCACACTGAATGGGATTAGCATCCGCCATTGGATCACCGTCTCGCTTCGATCTCCTCCCTTGGCCGTGACCTTGAATCTTTGCCCCTTCGGACGGAAGAGCCCAATCGCAGCTGCCGACAGGACCTCACGCGCGGCAAGGAGCTGTGACACGTCGGACATCACCGGAAGCACCCGTTGTCCCGAGAGCCATGCCATCACGCCGACCTGGGCAAGATAGTAAGGAACGAAGTGCGCGATGCCGTCGGCGGTTCCAACATTCACGGCCTGGACGTCGAAGAGCAGGTAGAGGATCGGGATCACCAGGCCGGCAATCCGAAACAGATAGGAGGCCGTCCAGTGAAGCAGGCTCTCGATGAGGCTCATGCGATCGAGGAGATGTAAGCCGTTGCGGCGCTTGAACGGCCCATCTGCGCCTCGGATGATCTGCATGAAGCCGAGACACCAGCGGCTGCGCTGGGTGATGTATTCCTTGATTCCCTCAGGGGCCAGTCCGAGCGAAAGGCGTTCATTGAGATAGACCGTACGGTACCCATGGCGCTTTAGCCGCAAGGTCAACAGATAGTCCTCGGTAACCGACTCGGTGGCAAAGCCTCCGACCTCGGCCAAAGCCTGCATGCGTATCACCGAGGAGGTGCCGCAACAGAATGCGGTTCCCCATGCGTCCTTCGCCGGCATCAGGACGTCGAAGAAGTAGCGCTGCTCGTCCGGCCAGGCATCGGAGGCCTGCAGATTGGCCTGAATCGGATCCGGATTGATGAAATGCTGTGGTGTCTGAACGATGCCGACATCCTCATCTCGAAACAGCGTGAGCGCACGCGAGAGGAACGCCGATGTCGGAACGAAATC
Organism: Mesorhizobium sp. P2_D6; assembly: GCF_056404315.1. Classification (NCBI taxonomy): domain Bacteria; kingdom Pseudomonadati; phylum Pseudomonadota; class Alphaproteobacteria; order Hyphomicrobiales; family Phyllobacteriaceae; genus Mesorhizobium; species Mesorhizobium sp. P2_D6. Next base: position 232,826 of record NZ_JBFUEG010000003.1, read on the forward strand.
GGCGTCCAGGATGGAGACGAAATCCGGCGGAGTGTCGAGCCCACAAACGTGCCGCAGCGCGTGGTTGATGTTCCCCGCTTTCGCGTGCGCATGGTCCGGCCTGCTCAGATAGTTGCACTTCAGCTCTGTCGCGAGTTCGGCAAGCCACGCGCGCCGTCCGTCATCGAGAACCCAGACGCGAAAATTGGGATAGGATATGCCGATGGCGCCGAGCATAGTGCGTTCGAGGATATCGCGCTCCTCGTTGTAGGTGCAGATGAACACGTCAATCAACGGCGCCTTCTCGCGTGAAAGCAACCATTCGGTGTTGGCGTCGGCTTCCGGTGAGCGGTCCTTGATGCGTGTCAGCGTGATATATGAGAGGATCGATCCGATTGCGGCAGCACATTCGAGAGCGAAGAACAGCCAACCGGCGACGAAGTCGGCGGGTTCACTCGCCGACGGGATCGTCATGGTTGCGCGCCACATCAGATAGCGCAGCGTCAGCACTATCACGATGACGATCGGCACGGCCCGCCATTGCGACTCGCGATCGATCAAGGGCAGCAGTAACAGAAGTCCGCCAAGTGCGATAAGAGCCGGTGTCAGCCCTTCGGCTAAGACAGAGATCATCGGGTTCATGGGTGGCCTACCGCCATCGTACCGTCAGCTCGCCGCTGGCTCGAACACGACACGACCCGTGCGCCCGACAGGACATGAACCATCGGAGGCCAGCTTGCTGACAGATATTGCCACCCGGTAGGATTCTTTGGTCAAGGCGGATGGCATGATCGCGAAGTGCGACGAGGCAGATGCAACGCCGCTGAGCTGCACGACCTTGCCAGCCAGTGCCGCGCCGCCTTGCCTATAGGTGAATGTCGCTGGCATGCCGACGCTCAGGGTATTGTACACGGCTTCGCTGACGGTCGCCGTGACGATCGCATCCGAGCAATTCAAAAGGCTGAACAGTGGTTGACCTGCCGTTACCTGCTCCCCCGGAGCGGTAAGAACCTCCCAGACTGTGCCATCGACCGGAGCCATGAGCCGAGCTTGGACGTTCATAGCGAGGCTTTGCTCCTCGTCTCCAATTGCATCTTCCGCACGGTTCATGCGCGTGGCGAGCCGAACCATATCGGCGTCGAGGCCCGCGATGGCCTGTTCCACCTCGTCGAGGCGTTGCGCCGAGCGCGGCTGGTCGTTGTAGGCGTCGCCAAGGTAGGTTCCTGCATTGAGGGCATCGCGTTCGACCACTAGGACCGCGCGACGGGCGCGCGCCGCCGCAACCGCGGCCACAGCAACCCTTGAGTCACGCTCGGCATCGTCTATTCGTGATTGTGCGACCGACCCCGATTGTGAAAGCGTTGCCTGCCTGGAGCGGATCGCGTCCGCTCTGGCCTGCTCGGCGACTGATGCCTGAATGCCCGCATCGGCTTCGGTGCTCTCGGCATCAAGCTGGCGAAGACGGTTCGAATGAAATGCTGCAAGTTGTGTGCGCAGGCTCTCGCGAATACCTTTGAGGTTCAGCAGCTTCAAGGAGAGAGCTTGACGTTCCTGTTGGGCGTTGCTGAGCTCGTCGCTTGCGGCCTCCAGGCGGCTACGGTCCGCACGGGGGTTCGTGACTGTCACCAGCGGGTCGCCGAGATCTATCGTCTCACCAAGACCCGTATGTCGGGTATCGAGTCGGACAATTCCGTCGATTGGCGCTCGCACGGTGACGAGACGGGCGCTTACGACAGCCTCCACGCTCGAAATCTGGAAGAGCCGCTGCGCCGGCATCCATCCGGCCGCTACCACCAACGCCAGGCCGACGGCGCTTTTGACAAGGCGAGACGTCCAGTTCGATGCCGCCGGCAGGGCCGCCGCGGGTACTGCGACAGCGTCGTCGCCGTTGTCGCGGAAGTGCTTGCCCAGCAGAGACTGTAGCTCGACCGCGCCCGCGGGAGTCGCCAGGGTTTTGCTTTCAAGCTGAACGGGCTTCGCATCTGGACCAGTGAGCTGGTCAGATGCCGATTTGTCGGCGCGCGCAAGAGCGTTCATTGGCCTCGCCACCGAAGTGGCCCCTATTTGGTTGATCGGAGAACGTATTTGCCGAGCTCATTACTCAAGGCATATTTCAGAAATATCCTAATTTAACTTATGATTGATGAATTTTTACACGGAAATTGATTCATTTTTCTTACATAGTTACCCTTGTATGCCAGCGAGGTAGTTGCGCCGTTGGCCACCGCCCTAACGAGCGCAATTCGAGGTATCTCATTCGGCGGGCTGGCGGCGCCGTTCTCGGGGATGAAGTCGACACCGGCGGATTCGAGCTAGCGGGCGGCTGCGCAAGAATCGGGTGGCGGAGCGCTGACAGATATGTCGGAATTCCGCACCCGCCGCCGGATCACCGAGGGGCGATGATCTTAAATCGCAGGAGGTTCTGGTCTCGCTCTCATTAAAGACGAAAAGTTTTCGCCTTTTCGCCCGCTGCCTCACGGTGGCGGGCTTTTTACGTGAAAGTCTGAATTGCTCCTCCAACGAATCCGCCAAATAAGGCGCCGAGCTTCGAGTAGGCAGACGGATCGAGATCCCCGTTCGTCCCGGAAAGTGTCTCGGCGACCGACTTCTCGTGGTTAGACGGTTTTCTGTTCAAGGCTTCGAGCCCCTTCGACGTTAACTCGACGCCATCCATGTAGTTCCGCTCGAAAGTGTTGGATACCTGTTCGCCACTCGAATCAGCCCCTCGTCGGCCATCCATTTCAGGACGTCATCGAAGGTATTCATTGCCTGATCTGCGTCTGCCATATGCAGCAAACCGGCGCCATCCTGCGATGAATCGAAGCGCGCGCTACCCAGCCCATTGCCGAGCAGGATCTCCAAGATACGAGCTATGGCTTCCTGATCTGATTCCAGCTTTGTCGGCACCTCCCCTACCATGTCGCATGGACCAGCGAAGTGTGGCAGGGAACCCTTGGAAATCAACGTCACTCGATTAGAGCGGAGATCCAGACTCTGCTTCGGACATAGTGCGGACACGCTTTCAGGCGGGCACGAAAGACCGCCCTCACCTCCCGCAATACCTTGATTTAGTTTCGTTTTTGGTGAGCGCGTCGGGGTTCGAACCCGAGACCTACTGATTAAAAGTCAGTTGCTCTACCGGCTGAGCTACGCGCTCCCGCGGGCTCTAAAGGCCGCCCTCGAAATTGCGCGGAACATAGGGAGAGTGCCGCGACCGGTCAACCGGAAAAAGATGGCCCTTTCACCGAGGTTTCTGCCATCGCCTGACGCCCTGCAAATTGCCTTGGCAGGACGCTCGGTGAGCCGCTCCCGCAATGAGGTCGCCGCTTCAAAATCTGCAGGCGCGCGAGATGGGTATTTTCTTCTCCGGTTGACTGGAGAAACATTGCAAATCAGCAACTTAATGTTCTGGCGGGGAACCTTCGCACCGCCGGGCCGTTCTCTCCCCACAAGGGACGTCAACCACCCTTTTTAAGGAGAAGATCATGAACAAGATCGTATCGGGTATGCTGGCGGCCACATTGTCAGCTTCTTTCGCAGCTTCCGCGGCCGTGCCGGCCGGCGCCACGCAAATGATTGCGCCGCAGGCCCCGTCGGCTTCGTCCGATGTGCAGGCGGTCGACTACAGGCCGTGGATGAAAAACCGCAACTTCAACGGCGACCGCAATTTCTCGCGCAGCAACAATGACGGTGCCTACTGGAACGGCCATCGCGGCTCGCGCCATTACCGCCACGGCTATCGCCGTCACGGTGATTTCTGGTTCCCGGCTGGTGCATTCATTGCCGGCGCGCTGATTACCGGCGCGATCGTCAACAACAACCAGAACCGCGTCTACCGGGGCGGCGATTCGCATGTGCAGTGGTGCTATGACCGCTACCGGTCGTATCGCGCGTCGGACAACACCTACCAGCCGAACTACGGTCCTCGGCGGCAGTGCAATTCGCCCTACTGATCCAAGGGTGAGTACCAGTAGCTGACGAGTATGAGTAAAAACCCGCGCCGAGACGGCGCGGGTTTTTCTATATGGCTTGTCACAGGGAGCGGCGGTTCAGTTCAACTCGCCCAACCAATGCTCTTCAAGACCAGATAGAGACCACCGCCTTCTCCGCGCGGAGACCGGTAAGCTCCAAGAGCGTCGCAAATTCGAACCATGGTCGCGGACAATTCCCAACCGAGCACTTCCAGATCGTCTTGAGCATCCGTCACATAGGCCTGCGCCAGCTCCTTAATGCCGTTCTTCTCTCCGAACGATCGAACCAGCTTTGCGTCGACAAGCAGTTCGCTAGGCAGGTTTGAGTTCGACCAGGCCCAAAGCCAGTTGCTGGCCTTCGCGCTCGTGCTACCTGCAATCTGGATTTCGGCGACAACTCTGACGACGTTCTGGTCTGAAAAGAGAAGCTTTCCGGATGTCAGATCATAGTCGTAGCGGGACCAGTTACCCAGGTTGAAGTCGCCCTCGAGTCGCTTGTTCTTCGCGTTCAGCTGGTCGACAGCCTCCTCGCGCCAAGCAGGATACCAATCTGGACTTCTCATGCCCCCTCGCTCAGCAAAACCTAATCATTTCGCGGCTCGCCGATCTATCGCGCGCTTAGCGTCCGGCGCACCGCATCGCGCCAGCCCGCCAGTTTTGCCGAACGCACACTTGCATCCATGTCCGGCTTGAACCGACGCTCGAGCGCCCAGCTCCTGGCAAAGTCCTTCGCTTTTGGCCACACACCCGCCTTGGAGCCGGCGAGCCACGCGGCGCCCAGTGCCGTCGTCTCCAGAATGGTCGGGCGATCGACCGGCGCGTCGAGAATGTCGGCCAGCCTCTGCATGGTCCAGTCGGAGGCCACCATGCCGCCATCGACGCGAAGCACGGTTTTGACTGAAGCCCCTTTCCAGTCCTTACGCATGGCGTCGAGCAGGTCGCGCGTCTGGTAGGCGACGGATTCGAGTGCGGCGCGGGCGAACTCCGCCGGGCCTGAATTACGGGTCAGGCCGAAGATCGCGCCACGCGCCTCGGCGTCCCAATGCGGCGCGCCCAGCCCGACGAAAGCCGGCACCAGATAGACATTCTGCGTGGGATCTGCCTCGGCCGCCAGCACGCCGCTGTGCTCGGCCTTGCCGATCACCTTGATGCCATCGCGCAGCCATTGCACGGCAGCACCGGCGATGAAGATCGAGCCTTCCAGCGCATAGGTGGTCTTGCCGTTCAGCCGGTAAGCGATGGTGGTCAACAGCCGGTTCTTCGAGCGCACCAGATCGGCGCCCGTGTTGAGCAGCGCGAAGCAGCCGGTGCCGTACGTGGATTTCATCATGCCCGGCTCGAAACAGGCCTGGCCGATGGTCGCAGCGTGTTGGTCACCCGCCACGCCGAGGATCTTTATCCCGGCGCCAAACAGGCTTTTCTCCGTCACGCCGTAGTCGTCGGCGCAATCCTTGACCTCAGGCAGCATCGCGACCGGGATGCGCAGGATGGAGAGCAGCTCGTCGTCCCAGACATTTTTCTCGATGTTGTAGACCAACGTACGCGAGGCGTTGGTGGCGTCGGTTGCGTGAACCTTGCCGCCGGTCAGCCGCCAGATCAAAAAACTGTCGATGGTGCCGGCGAGCAATTCGCCCTTTTCGGCGCGTTTTCTGGCGCCCTTCACCTTGTTCAGCATCCAGGCGATCTTGGTGCCGGAGAAATAGGGATCGAGCAACAGGCCGGTTTTTTTGGTGAATGTCTTTTCCAGCCCCTGCTTCTTCAGCTTCTGGCAGAGCGGCGCGGTGCGCCTGTCCTGCCAGACGATGGCATTGTGGATCGGCTTGCCTGTCGCCTTGTCCCAGATGACGACGGTTTCGCGCTGGTTGGTGATGCCGATCGCCGCCACATCGGACGCCTCGCGGCCGGCGGCTTTTAGCGCGCCTTTGACCGTGGCGACGACGGTTGCCCAGATGTCCTCCGGGTCGTGCTCGACCCAGCCGGAGGCCGGGTAATGCTGGGTGAATTCCTGCTGCTTGCTGCCGGCAACCTTCATCTCACCGTCGAACAGGATCGCCCTGGTCGATGTCGTGCCCTGGTCGATCGCAAGGATGTGTCCGGTCATTCGTCCTCCCGGTAGCTCGCTTATACAAACAGGGGAGACGGCAAGATGCCGCCTCCCCGTTCACTATGATCCTGGCGCGTACGCCAAGCTTACTTCTGCCAGCTCTTCACCAGTTCGTCGTAGTTGATGGTGACCGGCTTTTCCTTCTCGTTCTCGATCTTCAGCTGAGGCGCGAGATTGCCCTTCTTGACTGCGTCGGCGTTCCAGTAGGCGAGGTCATGCTCTTCGGCCATCTTCGGGCCGATATCGCCCTGGACGCCCGACTTTTCGATACGACTCATGACTTTTTCCTGTTCGCCGCAGAGCGAGTCCATGGCCTCCTGCGCCGTCTTGGCGCCCGAGGACGCATCGCCGATCGCCTGCCACCAGAGCTGTGCCAGCTTCGGATAGTCAGGCACGTTGGTGCCGGTCGGCGACCACTGGACGCGGGCCGGCGAGCGGTAGAACTCGATCAGGCCGCCGAGCTTCGGAGCACGTTCGGTGAAGCTCTTGTCGTGGATCGTGCTCTCGCGGATGAAGGTGAGACCAACATGGCTCTTCTTCACGTCAACGGTCTTCGACGTCACGAACTGCGCGTAGAGCCAGGCGGCCTTGGCGCGGTCGGTCGGCGTCGACTTCATCAGCGTCCAGGAACCCACGTCCTGATAGCCGAGCTTCATGCCGTCCTTCCAGTAGACACCGTGCGGCGACGGCGCCATGCGCCACTTCGGCGTGCCGTCGTCGTTCATCACCGCCTTGGCGCCGGCGTCGACCATCGACGCGGTGAACGCGGTGTACCAGAAGATCTGCTGGGCAACCGCACCCTGCGCCGGAACCGGGCCGGATTCGGAGAAGGTCATGCCCTGGGCCTCGGCCGGAGCGTAGGCCTTCAGCCAGTCGAGGTACTTCTGGATCGAGTAGACGGCAGCCGGGCCGTTGGTGTCGCCGCCGCGCGCGGTGCAGGAGCCGACAGGACGCGAATTCTCATCGACCTTGATGCCCCATTCGTCGACCGGCAGACCGTTCGGGATGCCCTTGTCGCCGTTACCGGCCATGGACAACCAGGCGTCGGTGAACCGCCAGCCGAGCGACGGATCCTTCTTGCCGTAGTCCATGTGGCCATAGACCTTCTTGCCGTCGATCTCGCGGCCGGTGAAGAACTCGGCGATGTCCTCATAGGCCGACCAGTTGACGGGAACGCCGAGGTCGTAGCCGTACTTGGCCTTGAAGTCTGCCTTGTTCTTCTCGTCATTGAACCAGTCGTAACGGAACCAGTAGAGGTTGGCGAACTGCTGGTCGGGCAGCTGGTAGAGCTTCTTGTCCGGCGCCGTGGTGAAGGAGGTGCCGATGAAATCCTTCAGGTCGAGGTTCGGATTGGTGACGTCCTTGCCGTCGCCCGCCATCCAGTCGGTCAGGTTGCGGACCTGCTGGTAGCGCCAGTGGGTGCCGATCAGGTCGGAATCGTTGACCCAGCCGTCATAGAGGTTCTGACCTGTCTGCATCTGGGTCTGGATCTTCTCGACGACGTCGCCTTCCTGGATGGTGTCATGCGTCACCTTGATGCCGGTGATCGCCGAAAAGGCCGGCGCCAGCACCTGCGATTCATAGGAATGGGTGGCGATGGTTTCGGAGACGACCTTGATGTCCATGCCGGCGAAAGGCTTCGCGGCATCGATGAACCACTGCATTTCGGCTTCCTGGTCGGCGCGCGAGAGCGTCGACAGCGGGCCGATTTCCTTGTCCAGGAACGCTTTTGCCTCGTCCATTCCGGCATAGGCGTTGCCTGCCCCGAGCAACAGGACAAGCGCGGTCGTAGATGTTAAAAATTGCCGTCGCATAGGTTTCCTCCACATTTAGGTTTCAAGTGCGATCTGGAGCGGCCGCCGGCACGCGGTCGCTCCAACAGTTTCCCCCTCTATACGTAGCGGAACACGCCGACGGCGTAGACCACGGAGAGAGCGAGAGCCCACCACAGGTTGGATCCGACAAGACCCAGCCAAGCGAGATGGATAAAGGCGCTGCCAAGCAGCGACAGGAAAAGGCGGTCGCCGCGCGTCGTCTCGAAGCGCAGGACGCCGACGCGCGGATTGCCGCCCGGCGAGGCAAATTCCCAAAACGCCATGCCGCACAGCAGCAGAAGAATGGTGCCGAAGAACGCCGCCGTCGGCCACGTCCACGCCATCCAGGTGAGGTCGAGGTTCATGGTCACACCCTCCCCAGGGCAAAGCCCTTGGCGATGTAGTTGCGGACAAACCAGATGACGAGCGCGCCGGGGATCAGCGTCAGCACGCCGGCGGCGGCGAGCAGGCCCCAGTCCATGCCGGCGGCCGAAACCGTGCGGGTCATCGTGGCGGCGATCGGCTTGGCATCGGTGGTGGTCAGTGTGCGCGCGATCAGCAGTTCCACCCATGAGAACATGAAGCAGAAGAAGCAGGCGACGCCGATGCCGCTGGCAATCAGCGGCATGAAGATCTTCACGAAGAAACGCGGGAACGAATAGCCGTCGATGTAGGCGGTCTCGTCGATTTCCTTCGGCACGCCCGACATGAAGCCTTCGAGGATCCACACCGCCAGCGGCACGTTGAACAGGCAGTGCGCCAGAGCGACGGCGATATGGGTGTCGATCAGGCCGAAGGCCGAATAGAGCTGGAAGAATGGCAGCGCGAACACCGCCGGTGGCGCCATGCGGTTGGTCAACAGCCAGAAGAACAGATGCTTGTCGCCAAGGAAGCGGTAGCGCGAAAAGGCGTAGGCCGCCGGCAGTGCCGCCGCCACCGAGATCACCATGTTCATCACCACATAGGTGATCGAGTTGATGTAGCCCGAATACCAGGAGGCGTCGGTGAAGATGGTGACGTAGTTGGCGAGCGTCGGCTGATGCGGGTAGAGCGTCAGCGACGACACGATCTCGGCATTGGTCTTGAAGCTCATATTGATGAGCCAGTAGATCGGCAGCAAAAGCACGATGATGTAGACCGTCGGCACGATCCACCACCAGCGCGATTCCTCGCCGCGCTTGCGCATCAGCCGGGCGACCTGCTCCTGCGAGAGCGTGCTCGCCAGTTTGCTCTCGGCTGTCGTCTCGCTCACTCGGTCAGCTCTCTCGTTGGCGCCGCTCATCTCAGCGCTCCGCGTCGTAGTTGGTCATCACGGTGTAGAACACCCACGACAACAACAGGATGATCAGGAAGTAGACCAGCGACATCGCCGCCGCCGGGCCGAGGTCGAACTGGCCGAGCGCGGTCTTGACGAGGTCGATCGACAGGAAGGTCGTCGAGTTGCCGGGGCCGCCGCCGGTGACGACGAACGGCTCGGTGTAGATCATGAAGCTATCCATGAAGCGCAACAACACGGCGATCAGCAGCACGCGCTGCATCTTCGGCAGCTGGATGTAGCGGAACACCGCCCAGCGCGAAGCGCCGTCGATCTTGGCCGCCTGGTAGAAGGCGTCGGGGATCGAGACCAGGCCGGCATAGCAAAGCAGCACGACGAGGCTGGTCCAGTGCCAGACATCCATGATGATGATGGTGACCCAGGCGTCGTACGGGTCCTGGACGTAATTGTAGTCGATGCCGAGCGCGTTGACGTAGTAGCCGAGCAGGCCGATGTCGTTACGGCCGAACACCTGCCAGATGGTGCCGACAACGTTCCACGGGATCAAGAGCGGCAGCGCCATCAGCACCAGGCAGACCGGCACGCCCCAGCCCTTCTTCGGCATGTTGAGCGCAATGAAGATGCCGAGCGGCACTTCGATGGCCAGGATGATGAAGGAGAAGATCAGGTTACGCACCATCGCTTCCCAGAAGCGGTCGGAGGACAGCAGCTCCTCGAACCATTCGGTGCCGGCCCAGAAGAACTGATTGTTGCCGAACGTGTCCTGCACCGAATAGTTGACGACGGTCATCAGCGGGATGACGGCCGAGAACGCCACCAGCACCAGCACCGGCAGCACCAGGAACCAGGCCTTGTTGTTCCAGGTCTTTTCCATCTATGCCCCCATCTCGACGCGCCAGGAATCGGCATAGATGTTGATGCCGGCCGGATCGAAGCGCACTTTCGGTTCGGCGGGAACGCTCTCATCCTCGCCGATGACGGCAGCAATCTCGCGGCCTTCGAGGCTGGCGCGCACCACCTTGTGGCGGCCGAGATCCTCGACTTTGCTGATTTTCACCGCCATGCCGTCGCGGCCAAGCCGGACATATTCGGGGCGGATGCCGAGTTCGATGGCGCCATTGCCGGTGTTTGGGCCGGTCTTGGGCGCGCCGGGCAGCTCGATGCGCTGGCTGCCGATGGTCGCGGTCTTGCCCTCGATCGCCACCGGCATGACGTTCATGCCGGGCGAGCCGATGAAATAGCCGACAAAGGTGTGGCGCGGCCGCTCGAACAGTTCGGCCGGCGTGCCGATCTGGACGATGCCGCCGTCGTACATGACGACGACCTGGTCGGCGAAGGTCAGCGCCTCGGTCTGGTCGTGGGTGACATAGACCATGGTGTAGCCGAAGCGGCGGTGCAGCTGCTTCAACTGCGAGCGCAGCACCCACTTCATATGCGGGTCGATGACGGTCAGCGGCTCGTCGAACAGGATAGCGTTGACATCGGAGCGCACCAGGCCGCGGCCAAGCGAAATCTTCTGCTTCTGGTCGGCGGTCAGGCCCCTCGCCTTCTTCTTCGCCCATGACGCCAGATCGATCATCTCCAGCGTCTCGCGCACCTTGCGGTCGACGTCGGCTTCCGGCACGCCGCGGTTGCGCAGCGGGAAGGCCAGATTGTCGTAAACGGTCATGGTGTCGTAGATGACCGGGAACTGGAACACCTGCGCAATGTTGCGCTCCTGCGTCGACAAATTGGTGACGTCCTTGCCGTTGAACAGCAGCTCTCCGTGCGAAGGATGCAAAAGTCCCGAAATGATGTTGAGCAGCGTGGTCTTGCCGCAGCCGGACGGCCCGAGCAGCGCATAGGCACCGCCATCCTCGAAAGTGTGGTGTACTTCCCTCAGAGCGAAATCGGCATCCTTCTGCGGGTTGGGCAGGTAGGAGTGCCGGACATGGTTGACGTCGATGCGCGCCATCTCTTCCCCCCTCAAGCCGCCAGCTTCGATGCGGCGACGGCGCTGCCGTTGCTGTCGAAGACCATGATGTGGCGCGGATCGATGAACACCTCGATCTCTGCGTCGGGCTCGAAATCGCGGATGCCATGGGTCAGCATGACCCAGCGCGCGTCGGCGAAATCGAGATGGATGAAGCTTTCCGAACCGGTGATCTCGGTGATCGTCACCTTGGCGCGGACCGGCACGGCGGCGGCGTTGGGCCGCTCGAGCGACAGATGATGCGGCTGGAAACCGATCGTATAATTGGCGTCGGCGATGCCGGCGAGTTCGGCCGGCACCGGCAGCTTGACGCCGCCCTCGAGCAGGAAATCCGGGCCCTTCTTTGCCAGCACGATGGTGTTGAGCGGCGGGTCGGCAAAGGTCCTTGCAGTCACCAGGTCAATCGGCTTGCGGAAGACGTCGATGGTCGGGCCGAACTGGGTGATGCGTCCCTCCGACAGCGTCGCCGTGTTGCCGCCGAGCAGCAAGGCCTCGTGCGGCTCAGTCGTGGCATAGACGAAAATGGTGCCGGCGGCGGCGAAGATCTTCGGCAGCTCGGCGCGCAACTCCTCGCGCAGCTTGTAATCGAGATTGGCGAGCGGCTCGTCGAGCAGCACCAGGCTGGCGTTCTTGACGATAGCGCGGGCGAGCGCAGTGCGCTGCTGCTGGCCGCCGGACAGGCTGAGCGGGGTGCGGTCGAGATAGGGCGTCAGCTTCAGAAGCGCTGCCGCGTTGCGGACTTCCTTGTCGATCTTGGCCTGGTCGGTGCCGGCCACCCGCAGCGGTGAAGCGATGTTCTCATAGACCGTCATCGCGGGGTAATTGATGAACTGCTGGTAGACCATGGCGATCTTGCGCTGCTGCACCGGCATGCCGGTGACATTCTGGCCGTCGAACCAGACCGAACCGGAGGTCGGCACGTCGAGGCCGGCCATCAGCCGCATCAGGCTGGTCTTGCCGGATAGCGTCGGTCCGAGCAGAACGTTGAGCGAGCCGTGCTGAAGCGCCAGCGACACGTCGCGGATATGCTCCGACGCGCCGACCGTCTTCGTCACGTTTCTCAGTTCCAGCATGATGCCTCCTCCCAGGCTTTGTGCATCAACAGCCTTCCCTATTCCGCAGCCGCGACATGGCGCCGGCTTATTCCGTGCATGAATTCGTCGAGTGCCGCCGCCTGCTCGCGGCTGAGATGCAGGCCACGCTTGGTCCGGCGCCACAATACATCTTCGGCGGTGACAGCCCATTCGTTTTGAACGAGATAGCGCACCTCGGCCTCATAAAGATCGACGCCGAAGTTGCGGCCAAGGTCGGCATTCGACTTGGCGAGGCCCAACAGCATTCTGGCGCGGGTGCCGTAGAGCCGGGTCAACCGGCGGGCGAGCCGCGCGTCGAGGAACGCATAGGCGGTTTTCAGTTTCGCCACTTCGGCATCGAAGCCGGTGGCCGGAAAATCGCCGCCCGGCAGCGGCGCGTTCGCGGTCCACGGCTTGCCGCGCTTGCCCAGAAAACCCTCGATCTTTTCCAGCATCGATTCCGACAGCCGGCGATAGGTAGTGATCTTGCCGCCAAAGGCGTTGACAATCGGGGCCGCGCCGTTCCCGCCATCGGCTTTCAGGACATAGTCGCGGGTCGCTTCCTGCGCCTTCGAGGCGCCATCATCATAGAGCGGCCGCACGGCGGAATAGGTCCACACGATGTCGGAACGCTTGACGGCCTGCGCGAAATATTCGCTCGCGGCTGCGCAGAGATAGTCGATCTCGGTGTCGCTGATCTTCACGTCGTGCGGATCACCGAGATAGTCCTGGTCAGTGGTGCCGATCAGCGTGAATTCTTCCTCGTAGGGGATGGCGAAAATGATGCGCCCGTCCTTGTTCTGGAAGAAGTAGGCGCGCGGGTCATCGAACTTCTTTTTGATGACGATGTGGCTGCCTTGCACGAGGCGGACATTGTGGACGTCGTTCTGGCCGACCGCGGTCGACAGGACGTGGTCGACCCACGGACCAGCGGCATTGACCAGCAGCCGGGCCTTGACTTCCTCGGCCTTTCCGGTCGCCAGATCCTCCAGCCGGATTGCCCAGATATCGCCTTCGCGCCGCGCCGAGACCACCTTCGTGCGGGTGCGGATGGTGGCGCCGCGGTCGGCGGCATCACGTGCGTTCAACGCCACCAGGCGGGCATCGTTGACCCAGCCGTCGGAATACTCGAACGCCTTGTGAAACAGCGGCTTCAGCGGCTTGCCAGCCGGGTCCTTGGCCATGTCGAGTGTGCGGGTCGCCGGCAGCAATTTGCGGCCGCCAATATGATCATAGAGGAAAAGGCCGAGCCGGATCAGCCAGGCCGGGCGCAGGCCCTTGGCATAGGGCAGCACGAACCGCATCGGCCAGATGATGTGGGGCGCGTTCTTCCAGAGAATCTCGCGCTCCATCAGCGCCTCGCGCACCAGCCGGAATTCATAGAATTCGAGGTAGCGCAAGCCGCCATGGATCAGCTTGGTCGAGCCGGAGGAGGTTCCGCTGGCGAGATCATTCATCTCGGCGAGAAACACCGAGAAGCCGCGGCCAACCGCATCGCGGGCAATGCCGCAGCCGTTGATACCGCCGCCAATGACAAAGATGTCATGGATCGGAGATGCGTCCAAAAATTCCTCCACCGATTTCGCATTGCAGCATTTTTGGTGTTTTGCGAAACCGTGACGGAATTATTTCGAAATGATAACGAATGTCAAACGAAATATCACAGCCAGGTAATAGAGGCCCCGAAAGCCGCTAGCCGAGCGACGTTTCGATCAATTGAACCTCCGCTTCCTCGCAGATCTTGCGCACCGAAGGAATGTCGCAACGGTCGGTGATGAAGGTGTTGACCTGCGACAGATGTCCGATGCGAACCGGCGCGGTGCGTTCGAATTTGGTCTGGTCGGAAACCAGGATGACATGCCGGGCATTGGCGATGATGGCTTGCGCCACTTTCACTTCACGAAAGTCGAAATCGAGCAGCGCGCCATCATGGTCGATCGCCGAGGCGCCGATGACGGCATAGTCGACCTTGAACTGGCGGATGAAATCGACCGCCGCCTCGCCGACCACGCCCCCATCGGAGCCGCGCACGACGCCGCCGGCGATCACCACCTCGATCGAAGGATAAATGCGCATCCTATTGGCAACATTGATGTTATTGGTGATGACCATGAGCCCGGTGTGATCGAGCAGCGCCTTGCTGACTGACTCGGTCGTGGTGCCGATATTGATGAACAACGAAGCGTTGTCCGGGATCAGCCTGGCCGCCGCGCGGCCGATCGCCTCCTTCTCGTCCGCGGCGATCTTGCGGCGCGCCTCGTACTCCATGTTCTCGATGCCGGACGGAAACAAGGCGCCGCCATGGATGCGAGTGAGCAACCGCTGGTCGCAGAGATCGTTGAGATCTTTGCGGATGGTCTGAGGCGTCACGTTGAAATGCGTGGCCAGATCGTCGACCAGCACGCGACCATGGTCTTTGGCCATCTGGATGATTTCGGCGTGACGCGGTGACAGATACACTAAGAACCTCCCGTTTTCGTTTTTCTTGTTTGTAGCTCAAAACGAAAGCAATGAAAAGGGAGAAGCCGGCTAATGAAATATCGATGATTGCAAAGGCGAACCAGGCAGATACAGCTCAGACCCGCTCCGCCACCTTGCGGGCGACGGCAGCGACTTTGCCCGGCGAGCGGATCATTAGGAATTTGCCGGACCAGCTTCCCAGGATGCGCCAGGTGCCCGCGATCTCGGTGGCATCGCCGTTCAGAATGCCGCTGTAGTCGATCGGATCCACGTTCGACCCGCCATTGTCATATGTTTTGATGAAGGAGACGGCATTGCCGTCGCGCTGCCCCTGCAGGGTTGCGTATCTCACTGTGCCGGTCGCCGGGCCGGCCGGTTCGTGGGTCGCCCCCGTCAAGCTGGTTGCGGTCTCGATCAGCGTCGCGACAAACGAGACCGGCGCCAGCTCGCGCGGATAGAAATAGCGCCCGCTCCAGACGCCCGTCAGATTCCGGCTCGCCTCTTCGCCCTGTCCGGCCATATGCTTGCTCGCAATTCCTTGCTGGCTACCCCGCGGCGGCAACCGCCCGGACAATCTCTGTCAGTCCCTCAGGGATCTTGCGCAGTCGCAAATGACGGTGAAGGCGGTATCGACGTCTTCTGCAGTCGTCTCGAACTGTCCGACCTGGAAACGAATGGCGACGCGTCCATCGACCCGCGTCTGCGTCAGATAAAGGCGGCCGTCGTCGTTGATGGCATTGACCAGGCGCAGATTGTGGTCATCGGCATCGCCGGTGGCCTTGTGACGGAATGAAAACAGCGACAGCATTGGCTCGGTGACGATCTCGAAATCCGGCTCGCCCTTGAGCCGCGCCGCAAGCCCTTCGCTCCAGGCGACGTGGTTGCGGATCATGCTGCGCAGCGCCTCCAAGCCGTGCGCGCGCAGCAGGAACCACAATTTCAGCGCCCGAAAACGCCTGCCGAGCGGCACCGACCATTCGGAATAATTGATGATGCCGTCGCGGCCGTGCGTCTTCAGGAATTCGGGCTTGATCGCCAAAGTCCGGACCAGATCCTCGGGCTGGCGGATGAACTGCATCGAGCAGTCAAATTGCGCGCCAAGCCACTTATGCGGGTTGAAGACAATGGAATCGGCGAGCTCTGCGCCGGCCCAGAAATGGCGGAATTCCGGGCAGATCATTGCCGATCCGGCCCAGGCGGCATCGACATGCAGATAGAGCCCGTGGCGCCTGGCCACCGCGGCGACGGCGGCGACATCGTCGGTGCCGCCGGTGCTGGTGCCGCCCACGCTGGCGATGATGCCGGCGGGCAGCATGCCGGCCTCACGGTCGGCGGCGATCGCCGCCTCGAGTGCAACCGTATCCATGGCGCGAAAGCGCCCGGTGACCGGAATGCGGACCAGATTGTCCTCGCCGATGCCCGACACCCAGATCGCGCGGTCGATCGAGGTGTGGACCTGATCGGAGGAATAGATGCGCGGCCGCCTCTGCCCGGCCAGGCCCTGCTTGTTGCCCTGCCAATCGAGCGCGCGCTCGCGCATGGTCAGCACGGCGGCCAGCGTCGCCGACGAGGCCGAATCCTGGATGACGCCGGAAAATCCTTCGGGCAGGCCGAGCGCCTGGCGCATCCAGTCGACAATGCGTGTCTCGAGTTCGGTCGCGGCCGGCGAGGTCTGCCACAGCATGCATTGCGCGGCCATTGCCGAGACAAGATATTCGGCCACCACCGAGACCGGCGCGGCATTGGCCGGAAAATAAGCGAAGAAACGCGGATGCTGCCAATGCGTCATGCCCGGCACGATCTTCTCTTCGAAATCGGCGAAAATCCGCTCCATCGGCTCAGCCGCTTCCGGTGGCGACGCCTCGATGCTGCGAAAGATGTCGCCGGGTTCGACCAGCGGCCGCACCGGCCTTTCGCGCAGCGAGGAGCGGTATTCGACTCCCCAATCAGCGGCGCGCCTCGACCATTGCCGGAAATCATCACTGTTCATTCTGGTCTCCAGACTTGGGCCAAGCAGCGTCGATCGCCGCGGCAAGCGCCACGCAACAGCGCCAGCAAGGCAATCTAACCCGGGAAATCGGGCAGGCTGGCAAAGGCCGTTTTCAGCGCGTTCGACCAGCCGTCCGAGATGGTACGATAATACTGGTCGTCCTGGCCTATCCGCTTCTTCAGCCCGACCTTGAACGCATCCTTCTCGAGGAACAGCAGGTCGAGCGGCAGGCCGACGGACAGGTTCGACTTCAGCGTCGAATCGAAGGAGACCAGAAGCAGCTTCACTGTCTCGGCCAGGCTCATCGTCCTTTCATAGGCGCGGATGATGATCGGCTTGCCGTATTTGGTCTCGCCGATCTGGAAGAACGGCGTGTCGTCGGTCGATTCGATGAAATTGCCCTCGGGGTAGATCATGAACAGGCGCGGCGCGCTGCCCTTGATCTGGCCGCCGAGGATGAAGGAGGCGTTGAAATAGGAATCCGCCTTTTCGCCGGCCGGTGACGACTGGGCGATGACTTCCTTGACGGTGTCGCCGACCAGCCGCACCGTCTGGTACATGGACGGGGTTTCGAGCAGCGTCGCATGGCGTTCGCCGATCGCCTTGTTGCGCTCGTCGAGCAGGCTGATGACAGCCTGCGTCGTGGCCAGATTGCCGGCCGACATCAGCACGATGACGCGCTCGCCCGGCTCTTCCCAGACATGCATCTTCTTGAAGGTCGAGATCGAATCCATGCCGGCATTGGTGCGCGTGTCCGACATGAACACGAGCCCACGATCGATCTTGAGGCCGACGCAATAAGTCATGGAATCTCTTCAGGCAGCAATCTTGCCGAGAACTACTGCTCTACCGTGACGGTGACCGCAAGCTGTTCCTCCGCCTGTCCCAGTCGAATTCCCGACACGGGCGAGGCGTCGCGATAATCGCGGCCGGTGGCCACCCTGACATAGCGCTCATCGGGAGAAATGCCATTAGCGGCGTCGAAGGCGACCCAGCCGAGACCCTGGACATGGGCTTCGGCCCAGGCATGGCTCGCCGCCTGCTCGATGGCCGCATCCATCATCAGATAGCCGCTGACATAACGGGCCGGAAAGCCCATGGCGCGGGCGGCGGCGACAAAGATATGGCTGTGATCCTGGCAGACGCCGGTCTTCAGCGCCAACGCCTCTTCCGCCGGCGTCGTCACGCTGGTGGTGCCCGGCGTATAGGCGACGCGCTCGACGATCAGCGCCATCAGCCCATGCAGCCTTTCGATGTCGGTGCCTTTGCCGAGCGCTGCGGCAAGCTCGCGAATGCCGTCGCCGGGGATGGTCAAAGCGGTCTCCTGGCTGAACAGCCAGAGCGGCGCAAAGCCGTGATGCGGACCCGAGACGCCTGCGGTGTCGCGCGTGACAACCTCGCCGGAGGCCTCGACGGTGATGAAGTCGCGCTCGCCCTCGACGCTCAACAGCCTGTTATCGTTGCCGAAATGGTCGCTGAAACGCACTTCCTCGCGCGCACCCTCGATCTTCAGCGCCCAGGAAAGCACGGTCTGCGTCGGGCCGCTGACCGGCAAAAGCCGCAGCCGCTGCAGCAGATAATGCACTGGCGCATCGTAGCGGTACTCGGTCCGGTGGGTGATCTTGAGCCGCATATCAGTTGAACCGGTAATCTTGTGCGATCTCGTCGCCGAGCTTGGTGTTGTCCTGGATGAACCTGGCCAGGAATTCGTGCAGGCCGGCATCGAATATGTCCTTGATCGACCCTGCCCGCAGCATTGCTTGTGTCCTGTCGACAGTGGCGTGGCAGGCATGGCGTTCGCCATAATCGTCGCCGAGGAATTTCAGGTGCTCGGCCAGGAAACGATAGCAGAAGGTCAGCGAGCGCGGCATGCGGACATTGAGGATCAGATAGTCGGCGATGTTGGTCGGCTTGTAGTCGGCCTCGTAGACCCAGCGATAGGAGCGATGCGCCGAGACCGACCGCAGGATCGATTCCCACTGATAATTGTCGAGGCTCGAACCGACCCAGGAGATCGACGGCAACAGCACATAGTATTTCACGTCGAGGATGCGTGCCGTGTTGTCGGCGCGCTCGACATAGGTGCCGAGCTGCGAGAAATCGAAGATCTCGTTGCGCAGCATGGTGCCGTAGAACGAACCGCGGATCAGCGCCGTCTCGCGCTTGATGGCGTCGAGCACGCTGGGCAGGTCGCGCTCGTCGATGGGTTTGGCCAGCATGCGCTTCAGCGCCATCCAGGCCTCGTTGATGCTCTCCCAGGTTTCGCGCGTCAGCGCGGTACGCACCATGCGGGCATTGTTGCGGGCGGTCTCGATCGCCGACATCGTGCTCGACGGGTTCGACGTGTCGCGCAGCAGGAAGTCGGCAACGTTGGCGGCGGTGTAGTCCTGGTATTTCTGTGTGAAGGTCACGTCCGAGCCGGCGCTGAGCAGCACCGAATTCCACTCTTCCGAGGCGCTCTGGGTACGGGTCAGCGCCATGCGCAGGCCTGCATCGACCAGGCGTGCCATGTTTTCCGCCCGCTCGATATAGCGGTTCATCCAGTAGAGCCCGTTGGCGGTGCGGCCTAAAAGCATCAAAAATCCTTCAGGTGAAAATCAGTCATCGAGCACCCAGGTGTCTTTGGTGCCGCCGCCTTGCGAGGAGTTGACGACCAGCGAACCCTCCTTCAGCGCCACCCGCGTCAATCCGCCGGGCACGATCTGGATGCGGTCCGAAACCAGCACGTAGGGGCGCAAGTCGACGTGGCGCGGCGACAGGCCTTTTTCGGTCAGGATCGGACAGGTCGAGAGCGCCAGCGTCGGCTGGGCGATGTAGTTGGACGGTTTGGCCTGCAGCTTCTTGGCGAAGTCCTGGCATTCCTTCTTGGTCGCCGCCGGTCCGACCAGCATGCCGTAGCCGCCGGAACCGTGCACTTCCTTGATGACCAGCTCGTGGATGTGTTCGAGCACATACTTCAGGCTGTCGGGTTCCGAGCAGCGCCAGGTCGGGATGTTGCCGAGGATCGCCTTGCGGCCGGTGTAGAACTCGACGATCTCGGGCATGTAGGAATAGATCGCCTTGTCGTCGGCGATGCCGGTTCCCGGCGCATTGGCGATGGTGATGTTGCCGGCGCGATAGACATCCATGATGCCGGGCACGCCAAGGGCCGAGTCCGGCCGGAAGGTGAGCGGGTCGAGGAACGAATCGTCGACACGCCGGTAGAGCACGTCGATCTGCTTGTAGCCCTCGGTGGTGCGCATGGCGACATGGCCGTCGACGACGCGCAGATCCTGGCCTTCGACCAGCTGCACGCCCATCTGGTCGGCAAGGAAGGCGTGCTCGAAATAGGCGGAGTTGAAGCTGCCCGGCGTCAGCACGGCGATGGTCGGCGCGCCCTTGGTGCTTTGCGGCCGGACCGCTGCCAGCGACTGGCGAAGGAGCTGCGGATAGTTCTCGACCGGTCGCACCTTGATCTGCTGGAACAGCTCGGGGAAGAGCTGCATCATCGTCTCGCGGTTCTCCAGCATGTAGGAGACGCCCGACGGCGTGCGAGCATTGTCCTCCAGCACGTAGAACTCGTTCTCAGAGATGCGGACAATATCGACGCCGATAATGTGGGTGTAGACGCCGGCCGGCGGCCGCACGCCGATCATTTCCGGCAGGAAGGCCTCGTTCCTGGCGATCAGCTCCCTCGGCACACGGCCGGCGCGCAGGATCTCCTGGCGATGGTAGATGTCATCGAGGAAAGCGTTCAGCGCCTGCACGCGCTGCTCGATGCCTTGCGTGAGGCGCCGCCATTCATTGCCGGAGATGATGCGCGGAACGATATCGAAGGGGATCAGCCGCTCGGAAGCTTCCTGCTCGCCATAGACGGCGAAGGTGATGCCGGTCTTGCGGAAGACGCGCTCGGCGTCCTGCATCTTCTCGGTAAGCCTGGCCGGGTCCTGCTCCTTCAGCCAGCGGTCGTAAGCCGTATATGGTTTTCTCAATCCGGAAACTTCCGGAAGCATTTCATCGAACGCTGCCAATCGCATACTCCCCTGTGACGCCATTTCACTGGCGTCGCAGGAGAAAATCAAGCGCAATCGGTGATTTGGAGGACATCGGCGATCAGTATGTTACGACTGCCCAAAATTAGGGCAGTCGAAACAGGGGCGTAATCAGGCTTTGCCTCGTCGCCGGGCAAGTGCCCTGATGCGGCGCTAGAGCAGCTCATCGTTTCACGGAAACGGTGAACCGCTCTATCCTTTGTTTCAACGCAATTCCCAAGGGAAAGCGCTACGCGCTTCCCGGGAAAACCGCTTCACACTTTTCCTGGAATTGCTTTAGAAAGCGCGGAAAGTGACGACCGTGAAGGTGTCCTTGATTCCGGGAAGATGCTGCACCTTCTCGCTGACGAAGTGGCCGACATCTTCCTCGTCGTCGACATAGAATTTGGCGAGCAGGTCATAATTGCCGGCGGTCGAGTAGATTTCCGAGGCGATCTCGGCGTCGGCGAGCGCGCTGGCGACCTCATAGGACTTGCCCAGGTCGCACTTTATCTGCACGAAAAACGTCTTCATTGCCGGTCCTGCCACGTTGAAACGCGCATCTTGCGCCCATGGCGGCCCTTCTCGCAGACTGCCGCCTGGCTTTCAAGCATCAGGCCGAACGCGCCTTGGCAACGGCTTGTCTAAGTTCGGACACCGGCATGCCGCGCCGGTAGAGGCTGCCACCGATGACCAAAGCGGGGGTGCCACGCAGTTTAAAGGCGGTTGCCTGCGTACCGGTGCGCAAAAGGGCAGCGTCGATGTCGGGTTCACGGATGGCAAGATCGGCACGCACCATCGCCACATCGACCCCGACCGAAGCCAGGATATCGTTGGTGCGGCGTTCCGAGAGGCCGCGCTGGTTGGTCATCAGCGCATCGACCGCTGCGGCATAGTGTTCGCCGGTCAAAAGCGCCACGCGCGCCGCGTCGCGCGAGACGTCGCCGAAGATCGGCCAGTCCTTCATCACCAGGCGGATGCCGCTGTCCTGTGCCATCAGTTTCTTCAGTTCGACGAAGACGAGCTTGCAGATCGGGCACTGATAGTCGACGAATTCGGCGATGGTGACGTCGCCATCCGGATTGCCGAGCGCTGGAATGGCCGGATCGAAGGCGATTTCGGTGACGGTCGGCCCGGTGGCTGCCCAAGCGGGCAAGGGAGCCAGAACTGCAAAGCTAGCCGCGCCCTTCAGCAAAAGGCGCCGGTCGATCGGCTGCTTAGACATGGTTCGTCCCTGGTTGCGCGAACGGGTCCCACCCGTCCCCTACGATGCGCGCCCCGCCTTAAAGGATGCTTAAGCATGATCTTGCGGCACTTGCGTGGCGAATTACTGCGGTTGCTGAAACCGTGAGGCAGCGCCAAGCGTATGGTATGATGTGTCTTCAGACAGCGATTGTCAGGAGACAATGGAGACAGGCCATGCGCCGTATCGCATTCGCAGTCGTTTCATTGCTGTTCGCGTCTACCCTGTTCATCTCGGCAGCCCTTGCCGGCGATGCCGAAATCAAGGCCGGCCAGGCCGTCATCGATGGTCAGCTGAAGGCGCTCATCGCAAACGATGGCGCGAAGGCCTACAGCTACGCTGCTCCAAACGTGAAGCAGATTTTCCCGACCGTCGACGCCTTCATGAACATGGTGACCAACGGCTACGCGCCGGTGCGTCAGCCACAAAGCTATTCCTTCGGCAAGGTCGAGCAGACCGGCCCAGGCTCGATCATCCAGCAGGTGCTGATCGTCGGTCCCGACGGCAAGGACTACGAGGCGGTCTATACGCTGCAGCAGCAGCCCGACGGCAGTTTCCAGATCACCGGCTGCAGCCTTCGGGCATCGAATTCACTGAGCACCTGACGCACAAAGCCTCAGTAGCGTGCCCTGCCGCCCGACATGTCGAACACGGCTCCGGTGTTGAATGCGCTGGCGTCGGAACAAAGCCAAAGCACCAGTGCCGCCACTTCATCGACCGAGCCAAGGCGCCTGAGCGGGCTGGCATTTATCATGTCGTCTACGACATCGTTTCCAAGGCGCCTGATCAACTCGGTATCGATCGGCCCCGGTGCCACGCAATTCACCCGAATGTCGGTATCGCAGGTCTCCCGCGACAAGGCTTTCGTAAAGGCAATGACGCCTGCACTTGCCGCTGAATAGGCGGCCAGATTCGGCAACCCTTCCTTGCCTGCCAGGGACCCCATATTGATGATCCGGCCCCTACCAGCCTTGCGCATGATCGGCAGAACCTGATGCGTAACCTCGAAAACGCCGATCAGGTTGACACCGATGATGCGTTGCCACTCGATCGGCTCGAATGCCTCGAACCCACGATAGTCGCCTAAATAGCCTGCATTGTTGATTAGAATGTCAATCCGGCTATTGTCTGCGACGACCTCAGCCAGGGCGTCTTTGATCTGGTGAGCCTTTGTCACATCGACCGTCTGGCAATGCGCGCCGTCCACAGGTGTCGGATCAGCATCCCATATCCAGACTTCGGCCCCGGAGTTCAATAACTGCGCCGCAATGGCCTTGCCGATGCCTCGTGCGCCGCCAGTCACGATCGCGGTCTTGCCGCCAAGTTCATATGTGACAGTCATGGCCTGACCCCAACCGGAATCTGCGCCCGGACAATGGATCCGTCAATCATCGTCAGGTGGCGTTGATTTGTTCAAAGGGTAGGGATATCGCCCCTCGCCCAGCCCTCGGAAATCTCCGCCGTGCGCGCCTCGAAGGCGCCGGCCTCGATCGCGCCGCGAATGTCCTGCATCAGCTTCTGATAGTAGGACAGGTTGTTCCAGGTCAGCAGCATCGCCCCCAGCGCCTCCTGCGAGCGCACGAGATGATGCAGGTAGGCGCGCGAATAATCGCGGGCCGCCGGGCAGTCGCTCTCCTCGTCGAGCGGGCGCGGATCGTCGGCGTGGCGGGCGTTCCTCAGATTGACCTTGCCGCGCCTTGTGTAGGCCAGGCCGTGGCGGCCGGCGCGGGTCGGCATCACGCAATCGAACATGTCGATACCGCGCGCCACCGATTTCACGATGTCGTCCGGCGTGCCGACGCCCATGAGATATCTAGGCTTGTTGTCAGGCAGTTCCGGACAGGTGATGTCGAGCATATCGAGCATCACCGCTTGCGGCTCGCCGACGGCCAGTCCGCCGACGGCGTAGCCCTTCAGATCCATGGCGCTCAGCGCCTGCGCCGAGCGCACCCTGAGTGCTGCATTATCGCCGCCCTGGACGATGCCGAACATCGCCTTGCCCGGCTGGTCGCCGAACGCCGTCTTGCAGCGCTCCGCCCAGCGCAGCGACAGCTCCATGGCGCGCTCGATCTCCTTCAGATCGGCCGGTAGCGCGGTGCATTCGTCGAGCTGCATCTGGATATCGGAATCGAGCAGCCCCTGGATCTCGATCGAACGCTCCGGCGACATCTCGTAAGGCGCGCCGTCAATATGGGAGCGGAAGGTGACGCCCTTTTCGGTCAGTTTCCTAAGCTTCGACAGCGACATCACCTGAAAGCCGCCGCTGTCGGTCAGGATCGGCTGCGGCCAGCGGGCGAACTCATGCAGGCCGCCGAGCCGCGCCACGCGCTCGGCGCCAGGCCGCAGCATCAGATGGTAGGTGTTGCCCAGGATGATGTCGGCGCCGACGCCGCGCACCTGGTCCATATACATGGCCTTGACCGTGCCGCCGGTGCCGACTGGCATAAAGGCCGGCGTGCGAATTTCGCCACGCGGCATGTCGATGACACCGCGCCGTGCCTTGCCGTCGGTGGCGAGGACTTTGAAAGTGAACGTCTCAGCCATTGAATTCCTTGTCATGGACAGGTGCGTCTGGCGCCTGCCTGTCGAGCGACTGGCGATACTGGATGCAGCCGCGCATGAATTTTGGCCACGGCGGCACGGCGATCGAAGGCTCGGTCTTTTCCGGCAACAGATCCCACAGATCGGGATGATGCCAGCACAGATCATGGCCCGTCGTGTCGCGGTGCGCGCGGATGCCGGCACGCAATTTCTTCACTTCGGCAATCAGGCTTTCTCGGTCGAAGGCTTGCAGATCATCGTCCATCGCTCATCTCCGCTCGATAAAGCAGGCTTGCGTCTCCGTAGGAGTAGAATCTGTAGCTGGTGTCGATGGCATGCGCATAGGCGGCCCGCATCGTGTCGAGGCCACTGAAGGCCGAAACCAGCATGAACAGCGTCGAGCGCGGCAGATGGAAATTCGTCATCAGCAGGTCGGCAGTCTTGAACCGATAGCCGGGCGTGATGAAAATGTCGGTCGGGCCTGACCATGCGGCGAGCGTACCGTCGGGCTTTGCCGCGCTCTCCAGCAGGCGCAGCGAGGTCGTGCCGACGGCGATGATGCGCCCGCCCCTCGCCTTCGCGGCATTGAGCGCCGCTGCGGTCGCCTCGCTGACTGAACCGGTCTCTGCATGCATCTTGTGGTCGGCGGTGTCGTCGGCCTTGACCGGCAGGAAGGTGCCGGCGCCGACATGAAGCGTGACGAAGCGGCGTTCGATGCCTTTGGCGTCTAGCGCGGCAAATAGCTCCGGCGTGAAATGCAGGCCGGCGGTTGGCGCGGCAACCGCGCCCTCCTCCCTGGCATAGATGGTCTGATAGTCCGTCAAGTCGCGCGCGTCGTCGTCACGCTTGGAGGCGATGTAGGGCGGCAGCGGGATGTGGCCGACGGCGCGCAGCGCCTCGTCGAGAAACGGGCCGGACAGGTCGAAGCCGAGCAGCGCCTCACCAGCCTCGCCCTTCTCGATCACCGTGGCGTCGAGCTGGCCGAGGAAGCAGGAATTGCTGTCATGGCCGAAATGGATGCGGTCGCCGGCGGCGATGCGCTTGCCCGGCCGCATGAAGGCCAGCCAGCGGTCCGGCGCCATGCGCATGTGCAGCGTCGCCTCGACCTGCGCCTGCGCTTCGCCGCGCCGCCTGATGCCTCTCAGCTGCGCCGGAATGACCTTGGTGTCGTTGAAGACCAGCACGTCGCCGGCTTTGAGCAGGGACGGCAGGTCGCGCACTGAGCGGTCCGAAAGGCCCTCGCCCGGCCAGACCACCAGCATCCTGGCGCTGTCGCGCGGCTCGGTCGGGCGAAGCGCGATGCGCTCCTCCGGCAGGTCGAAGTCGAAGAGGTCGACGCGCATCAGTAAAGCCGGACGAGCAGCGCTCCGGCCAAGAGCAGCACAGCGCCGGCGACGCGGCCGAGTGAGATCTCGCGCACCGCCACGCCGAGGAAGCCGACGCGGTCGATCAGCATGCCGGCCAAGAGCTGGCCAGCAACCAGGAACGCCATCAGGGCGGCCGCACCGATGCGCGGCGTCAAAATGGTCGACAGCGTGACATAGAAACCGCCGAGCATGCCGCCGGCGACGAACAGCCACGGTGCCGGCGCCTTCCAGTCGAGCGAGACATCGTTCAACTTCACCACGGCGAAGGAGATGATGCCGAGCACGATCGCGCCGGACAGGAAGGAAAACGCCGCCGCCGCGACCGGGAGCCCCAGGCCGCGCGCAAGTTGCGAATTGATCGGCGCCTGAATGGCGATGAAGGCGCCGGACAGGATGCCGAGCAGCGACCAGACCACGCCCATCATTGTCGTTCGCCTTTACTTGACGTCGGCCGCGACTTTCAGCGACACGATCTTGTCGGGATCGACCACCGGCTCGCCGCGCTTGATCTTGTCGACATTGTCCATGCCTTCGATGACCTGGCCCCAGACCGTGTATTGGCGGTTGAGGAAGGCGGCATCGTCGAAGCAGATGAAGAACTGCGAATTGGCCGAGTTCGGGTTCTGCGAACGAGCCATCGAGCAGGTGCCGCGACCGTGGTTGGCGTTGGAAAATTCAGCCTTCAGATCGGGCTTTTCCGAGCCACCCATGCCGGCGCGGGAGGGGGCAAACGAGGGCTTGCTCGAATTGCCGAACTTGACGTCGCCGGTCTGCGCCATGAAGCCTTCGATGACGCGGTGGAAGACCACGCCGTCGTAGGCGCCTTCGCGCGCCAGTTCCTTGATGCGGGCGACATGGCCGGGGGCCAGATCGGGGAACAGTTCGATGACGACCTTGCCCTTGGTCGTTTCCATGATGAGCGCGTTTTCGCGGTCCTTGATCTCAGCCATGTCGGATATCCTTTATCTCAGAAAAACAGATTGATTTGATAGACTACTTGTCTGCGGCGATGCGCACTTTGATCATGCGGTCGGGGTTGCTGACCGTTCCATTGTCGGCCTCGTCGCCCTTCTTGATGTGATCAACCAATTCCATGCCGCTGACGACATTGCCGACGATAGTGTACTGGCCGTCGAGGTTCGGCGCTGGCGCGAACATGATGAAGAACTGCGAATTGGCGGAGTTCGGATCCTGCGAGCGGGCCATGCCGAGCGTGCCACGCTTGTAATGTTCGCTCTGCGAGAATTCTGCCGGCAGATCAGGCAGATCGGAGCCGCCGGTGCCGACGGCCTCGGGGCTGAACCCCTTCTTCATATTGCCGAACTTGACGTCGCCGGTCTGCGCCATGAAGCCATCGATAACGCGGTGGAAGGCGACATTGTCATAGGCGCCTTCGCGCACCAGCTTCTTGATCTGGGCGACATGCTTGGGCGCCAGGTCGGGCCGCAGCGCGATGGTGACGTCGCCATCCTTCAAGGTGATGACCATGGTGTTTTCCGGATCGGCGGCATAGGCCGAGACAGATGCTGTGACAAGACCAGCAAGCACGACGAGGAACGAGGCGAGCTTCTTCAGCTGCATAGGGATCTCCGGGGGATTATTTCTTGAATTTTGCGGTGAGCGCGCCGGCAACCGCGGCCGGCACGAAGGGACGGATGTCGCCGCCCATCGAAGCTATCTGGCGCACAAGTGTGGCAGTAATCGTGCGCACCGAAGGGCTGGCGGGCAGAAAAACCGTCTGCAGCTCCGGCGCCATGGTCTCGTTCATGCCGGCCATCTGCATTTCGTAGTCGAGATCGGTGCCGTCGCGCAGGCCGCGGATCATGATCGAGGCGCCGTGCTTGCGGGCCGCGTCGATGACCAGCCCGTCGAACGCGACAACCTTGATGCGGCCGCCGTCGCGGCCGAATTCGGCCTTGGTTGCCGCCTCGATCAGCTTCACCCGTTCCTCGAAGGAAAACAGCGGCGTCTTGCCCGGATGGGTGCCGATCGCCGCATAAACCGTGTCGGCAACGGCCAGCGATGCCTTCAGGACGTCGAGGTGTCCGTTGGTCAGCGGGTCGAAGGAGCCGGCGTAAAGGGCGGTGCGTTCGGTCATGGCAGGCTTCTAGCGGGGCATTGGACGGAAGGCAAATGCGATTGGGAACATCTGCGTGAACCTTTTCGCAGACATGAACGACAGATGAATGCCTTGATCACGAAGACTTCACGCAGCGTTCACTAGTTTGCACTTCAGAAGATGAAACCAAAACCCCATCTAACCGTTATAAGGCGCAGGAGAACACGCAAATGCTGATCTACATGCTCGCCACCGCAATGACCGTCGCCATGCTGATTGCTACCGCATTCGGGCTGCATCAGGAAGCAGAGCGTGTCCGTGTCCGGACCAAGCGCTTCGAAGGCTTTGGCGCTCGCTGGCCCCACCGTCACTAACGATTTCATCGGCTAAGTCTTGATGCGCCGGCCCATCGGGCCGGCGTCGCTGTGTCCAGAGCTTATTTGGCGCCCTTATTCGGCATTGTCCGGAGCGACATCTCCGGCATCCGGGCCGGCCTCTGCAGCGCCCTCGCCGTTTTCTTCGGCGTCCTCGTCCGACTGCGGCTCGGAGATTCGCTCGACCGAAACCACCTTCTCGCCTTCGGCCGTGTTTAAGATGGTGACGCCCATAGACGTGCGGCCTTTGCGAGAAATGTCCGAGACTGGCACGCGGATGACCTGTCCCCCGTCTGTCACGAGCATTATTTGATCGTCGAGCGTAACAGGGAAACAGGCGACCAAGCGGCCGATCTTTTCCCTTGCGTAGGCCGAAGTATCAGTCGCGCGGATACCTTTACCGCCACGATTGGCAGTACGGAACTCGTAGGACGAAGAGAGCTTGCCGAAACCAAACTCACTGACAGTGAGGACCAACTGCTCTTTAGACTTCAACTCTTCGTAACGACTCTCGATCAACGTGGTCTCTTCGCCTATATCCTCATTCACGAGCGCGGAGCCGCCGTCTTCGGTCGTGGGTTCCGCTGGATCTCCCGGTATCGCCTTGCGCTCAGCCGAGGAACGCTTGAGGAAAGCGGCGCGTTCGCCTGGCGTTGCGTCCACATGCTGCAGCACTGCTGTCGATATCGCGCGATCCTGATCGGCAAGGCTAATGCCACGCACACCGGTCGAGTTTCTGCTCTGGAAGACACGCAAATCCTCGACGGAGAAGCGAATGCATTGACCGTTGTCGGCGGTCAAAAGGATGTCATCGCTGTGGGTGCAGATTTCGACACCCAGAATGGAATCGCCATCCTCGTCGAACTTCATCGCAATCTTGCCGTTGCGCTTCACGTCAGCAAAGTCGGACAGCTTGTTGCGTCGCGCCGTGCCGCGGGTAGTGGCTAACACCACGTCGAGATCACCCCAGCTGTTCTCGTCCTCGGGCAGCGGCATGATGGTGGTGATGCGCTCGCCATCCTCTAGTGGAAGCATGTTGCGCAGGAATTTGCCGCGCGATTGCGGATTGCCGATCGGCAAGCGCCAGACCTTTTCCTTGTAGACAATGCCGCGTGATGAGAAGAACAACACCGGTGTGTGCGTGTTTGCGACGAATAGCCGGGTGACGAAATCCTCGTCCTTGGTCGACATGCCGGAGCGGCCTTTACCGCCTCGGCCTTGTGCGCGGTACAGAGACAGAGGCACCCGCTTTATATAGCCTTCATGGGTAACGGTGACGACCATGTCCTCGCGCTGGATCAGGTCCTCGTCTTCCATGTCGGCGCCGCCGTCGGTGAGCTCGGTGCGGCGCGGCGTGCCGAACTCGTCGCGCACGGCGGCGAGTTCGTCCTTGACGATCTGCTGGATGCGCGCGCGGGACGACAAGATATCAAGGTAATCAACGATTTCGGCGCCGATCGTGTTCAACTCGTCGGCGATCTCGTCGCGGCCGAGCGCGGTCAGGCGCTGCAGGCGCAGTTCGAGGATGGCGCGCGCCTGTTCCTCGGACAGATTGTAGGTGCCGTCCTCGTTGATGCGATGGCGCGGATCGTCGATCAAAAGGATCAGCGACTCGACGTCGCCGGAAGGCCAGCGGCGCTCCATCAACTGCTCGCGCGCCGTCTGCGGATCGGGCGCGGTGCGGATCAGCTTGATCACTTCGTCGATGTTGGCGACGGCGATGGCGAGACCGACCAGCACATGGGCGCGGTCGCGCGCCTTGCGCAGCAGGAACTTCGTTCGCCGGCTGATCACCTCTTCGCGGAAGCCGACAAATGCCTTCAGCATGTCGGTCAGCGTCATCACTTCCGGCTTGCCGCCGTTCAGCGCTACCATATTGGCGCCGAAGGACGTCTGCAGCGGCGTGAAGCGGTAAAGCTGGTTGAGAATAACGTCGGCGACGGCGTCGCGCTTCAGCTCGATGACGACGCGGTAGCCCTGGCGGTCGCTCTCGTCGCGGATGTCGGAAATGCCTTCGATGCGCTTGTCGCGCACCAGCTCGGCCATTTTCTCGATCATCGAGGCCTTGTTCACCTGGTAGGGAACCTCGGTGATGATGATCGATTCACGGTCGTTGCCGCGCTGTTCGACATTGACCTTGCCGCGCATGACGATGGAGCCGCGGCCGGTCGCATAGGCGCTGTAAATGCCGGAACGGCCAAGCACGATGCCGCCGGTCGGGAAATCGGGACCCGGAATGATCTCCATCAGCGCCGGCAGGTCGATCGCCGGATTGTCGATGATGGCGATGGCGCCGTTGCAGACTTCGGCCAGATTGTGCGGCGGAATGTTGGTGGCCATGCCGACGGCAATGCCGCCGGAACCATTGACCAGGAGGTTGGGGAAGCGAGCCGGCAATACCTTCGGCTCGGTGTCGGACGCGTCGTAGGTTTCCTGGAAATCGACGGTTTCCTTGTCGATGTCCTCGAGCAGCTCATGCGCGACCTTGGTCAGGCGCGACTCGGTGTAGCGCATGGCCGCCGGCGGATCGCCGTCGATGGAGCCGAAATTGCCTTGCCCGTCGATCAGCGGCACCCGCAGTGACCAGTCCTGCGCCATGCGCACCAAGGCGTCATAGATCGAGGCGTCGCCATGCGGATGGTATTTACCCATCACGTCGGCGACCGGGCGGGCCGATTTCACATATTTGCGGTTCCAGTGATAGCCGCTCTCATGCGCCGCATAGAGAATGCGGCGATGCACCGGCTTCAGGCCGTCGCGAACGTCCGGCAGCGCACGGCTGACGATCACGCTCATGGCGTAAGAGAGGTAGGAGCTCTGCATCTCCTCGATGATGGAGATCGGCTCGATGCCGGTGGGGCCGCCGTCGGCGCCGCGCGGTGTCTTTTGGTCGGTCAAATTGGATCACAATCTAATCAGGAATCACTGACCGCTTATATAGGAAGCCCGCTCGAAACTCCAATGATCCCGGCACTTTTCCAAAGACAATTTCGGTGGTAATTTCAAATGGATACCGCTGATTGCGACGATTTGGCAAAAGCGTGTTTCGCCGCCGCCAGGCAAAAGCCTGCGATGGACCGTTTTCCCCGGCCGGGAGCCATAAGCACGATGAACTGGACCCGGTGGCTGCCTTTGCGAGCGCTGAGCGGTTGGCGGCCCGGGGATCTCAATGGCGATCTGGCCGCCGGGCTGACGCTGGCGGCAATCGCCATTCCCGAACAGATGGCGACGGCGCGGCTTGGCGGCTTTGCGCCCGAGATCGGCTTCTTCGCCTTTGTCGCGGGATCGGTGGCCTTTGCCCTGTTCGGCGCCAATCGCCATCTGTCGTCCGGGGCGGATTCGACCATCACACCGCTGTTTACCGGCGGCCTCGCCCTCATCGCCGTTGCCGGCTCGGCCCATTACCTGGCGCTGGCGGCGATGCTGGCGCTGATGGTCGGGCTACTGGTGGGTTTGAGCGGCATCTTCCGGCTCGGCTGGATCGCCGATCTTCTGTCTGTCCCAGTCACCACCGGTTTTCTGGCCGGCATCGCGGTCCATATCATCGTTTCGCAACTGCCCGGATTGCTCGGGCTGCCGCCCGAAAGCGGCGAAACGCTGCGCCGCGTCGGTGAGATCGCCGCCAATCTCCACCTCATCAACCCGTGGAGCTTGGCGCTCGGCCTTGGCGTGTTTGCCATTGTATTCACCGCCGAGCGCATCAGCGCCCGCATCCCCGGCGCCTTGATCGGCATGGTGCTGGCCACGCTGGCGGTTGCGATCTTCGGCCTGAAGGCGCGCGGCGTCGAGGTGCTCGGTGCCTTGCCCAACGGCCTGCCGCAGGCCGGCCTGCCGACGGTCAGCCTGAGCGATGCGCAGGCGGTGTTACCGCTGGCCCTGCTGATCGCCATCGTGGTCATGGTGCAGACGGCGGCCACCAGCCGCTCCTTTGCTGGCGACGACATCAACCGCGACTTTGTCGGTGTCGGCGCCGGCAGCATCCTGTCCGGCCTGTTCGGCGCCTTCGCGGTCAATGCCAGCCCGCCGCGCACCGCAATCGTCGCCCAGTCGGGCGGGCGTTCGCAGTTTTCAGGCCTGATTGCCGCGGCAATCGTGCTCGCGCTTGGCGCGTTTGGCGGTGGCCTGCTTGCCGATGTCCCGGAGGCCGCCCTTGCCGGCGTTCTGATGTTCGTTGCCCAGCATATTTTGCGCTGGAAGGTGTTTACCAGTGTCTACCGGCAGGCGCCGGTCGAATTCCTGCTGATCCTGGTCACCATGACGGCCATTGTCGTGCTGCCGATCGAGACCGGCGTCGCGGTCGGCATCGGCCTGTCGCTGCTGCATGGACTGTGGAGCGCGACACGGACGCAGGCGATCGAGTTGGAACAGGTGCCCGGCACCTCGGTGTGGTGGCCGCCGAGCACGCCGTCGGCCGGCGAGCAACTCCCCGGCGTGCTGGTCGCGGCTTTCCAGGCGCCACTGTCCTTCGTCAATGCCGACAGCTTCAAGCGCGGTGTCTGCGAGCTGATCGACGCCCGGAGCGACAGTGTGAAACTAGTCGTGCTGGAGGCCAGCAACATCGCCGAGATCGACTATACCGCCGCACAGGCGCTGATCGAAACCGTCGACCACTGCCGCAAGGCCGGTGCTGTCTTTGCCATCGCACGGCTGGAATCGTTGCGCGCCCAGGCGGCACTGGCGCGTTTCGGCATTGCCGACCTCGTCGGCCCGCACAGAATCTTCCACAGCGTCGACGCCGCCATCAAGGCGCTATCGCCGGACAAGAAACTTGTAGGACAACAGGACAACGCGCTATGACCACCTAGCGGGAACCCTTGCTGAAGCCTGTCGCCGTGGAGGAGCTGCGGCCCACGCAGATCACCGGCGGCATGCGCGAGGTGGAGCTGAAGCGCCGGATGATCCGGGCACAAAGCCCTGAGAAGACAGGCGTTTTCCTCGGCCGCCATATGGTGCCAGTGGTGCTTGGTCCGAAGGGCAAGGACGCGAACTATCTGCCGGGCTGGTGCGGGTCGACCTCGGACTGAGGTCAGAAGGCTGCGAACGCCGACGGTGACGGCGAGGCGCTGCATGACCGGCGCGCGCGATAGTCTCCCGGCGTCTCGCCCATGACGCGCCGGAAACGGCGATTGAAGGTCGACAGATCGTTGAAGCAGGCCTCGAAGGCAATTGCCGAGATCGGCTCATCCGACATGCGCAGCCGTACCGCCGCACGGTGCAGCCGGGTTCTGAGCAGAAACTGGTAAGGCGTCATGCCGGCGACCTGCCGGAAGGTGCGCAGGAAGTGATAGGGGCTGGTCGCCGTCGAGCCGGCAAGCTCGGAAAGCGAGACCGGCCGGTCGGCATTGAGCTCGATCTGCCGCACCGCCTCGGCAACCCGTTTCTGGTCGCGCCGGCTCGGTGGGCGAGCGGCAGGCGCGGCCTCGCCGGCGACAGCAAGGGCTGCGCCGACGGCAAGAGCCGCGCCGGCAAGGCGCAGGCCAAGCTCCTCGAAGGCATCGATGTCGGCCGTCTCGCGTGCCGCTTCGGCCTCGGCCAGAAGCGAGGCAAGGGCCGGCAAGGGCGGCAGATGCGGCACTCCAAACGCCAGCTTGCCTGCGCCCGGCACGTCGTTGGCAATCCGGTCGAGATAGGCGGGAGCGAAATGGAAGGACAGGCAGCGGTCGCCGGCGCCATGCTCATGCCCGCATTCATAGCAGGCACCGACATTGCCGAGCAGGACGGCACCTGGCGCCAGCATGGCGGTGCCCTGGCTGGTGCGGTAGCGGAAGCTGCCGCTGGTGACTGCGGCAACGCAGACACTGCGGTGCTCTTCCTCGAACGGGCGATCGCCGGCGCCTGCGGTGCACACCACGTCGGACACATACCAGTCCGGCCCCGAAGCCAGTTTCTGCTCGCTCGTCGTCATAGCTTGAAAGATAGCAATTTTTCCCAAGCGCAACACCCCGCCCCGGCCTATCGCTTGCAGCCTCCTGACACCACGAAGGCAGCAGTATGACCGATCCATTCACAGAAGCCCTCCACAGCGACGGCCCCAACCCTGACCTGGCTGAAAAGCTGGATCTCTACGGTCGCTTTGTCGGCGCCTGGACATTCGATGCCACGCGCCACCTTGAGGACGGCACCGTCTTGACCGGGCGCGGCGAGGTGCATTTCGGCTGGGTCCTGGAAGGCAAGGCGATCCAGGATGTGTGGATTCTGCCCGCGCGCGACGCCGGCCCCTCGCCCTCGCTCGGCAAATGGACATTCTATGGCACCACGCTGCGGGCCTATGATCCCGGCGCGGATGCCTGGCACATCTTTTGGAGCGATCCGCGTAACCAATATTACAGCCGCCAGCTTGGTCGCGCCGAAGGCGACACGATTGTGCAGGTCGGCGCCGACGGCACTGGTTCCTCGGTCCGCTGGAGCTTTTCGCGGATCACCAAGGACAGCTTCCGCTGGCTGGGCGAGCGTTCGCACGACAATGGGGCGACATGGCGCCTCGAAGTCGAGTTCCTGGCGCGCCGCGTCGCCCAGGGCTGATGGCGCAACACCTGCAACATGGAGAAAACCATGCTTGACCACGTTTCGATCGGTGTCCGTGACACCGCCGTGTCAAAGCCTTTCTATGATGCCGCGCTGAAGCCGCTCGGCTATTCCTGCCTCAGCCAGTCGCCGGGCTCGCTGGGCTATGGCGCGCAGGCGGCAGCATTTTGGGTGAACGACGCGGCGCGGCCGGTGCCAGCTGACGAAAAATCCGGCCTGCATTTCTGCTTTGCCGCACCGACGAGGGCGAGCGTCGACGCCTTTCACGCCGGCGCCTTGCGTGCAGGCGGCAGCGACAACGGCGCGCCGGGCCTGCGTGCCGACTACGGCGACATTACGCCGCCTTCGTCATCGATCCCGACGGCTATCGCCTGGAGGCCTATTGCAGCACTGCCGGCTAACACCGCCGGCGTCTCCGGTATCGCCATCTCAGACGGTTCCCACCGGCCGGGCTTTGCTCTACCAATAGGGTGGTGCGGGGCTCGGCCCGGCGGGAGGGGGTCAGCGATGCCGAGTTTCGACAGCCTGTTCAACGCCTTCGTCACCATCCTGGTGACTATCGACCCGCCCGGTCTCGCGCCGCTCTTCCTGGCGGTGACACGCGGCATGAACCGCGAGGAGCGCCAGCAGGTTTCGGTGCGCGCCTCGATCATCGGCTTCCTGGTGATGGCGCTGTTTGCGGTGGCCGGCGCCTCGATCCTGTCGGTGTTCGGCATCACGCTGCCGGCCTTCCGCGTCGCCGGCGGGTTCCTGCTGTTCTTCATCGCCTTCGAAATGGTGTTCGAGCGCCGCCAGGACCGCAAGGAGAAGATCGGCGATGTCGCCATCACCAAGGACATGATCCACAACATCGCCGCCTTCCCGCTGGCGATCCCGCTTATCGCCGGCCCCGGCGCGATTTCGGCAACCGTGCTTTTGTCCGGCTCGTTCCAGGGTTTTACCGCACAGGCTGCGCTGGTCGGCATCATCTTCGTCTGCCTGGCCATCACCTATCTGGTGTTCGTGCTGTCGGAACGCATCGACCGCATCCTCGGCCAGACCGGCCGCTCGATCCTGACCCGCCTGCTCGGCGTCATTCTGGCAGCGCTTGCGGTGCAGTTCGTGGCCGATGGCATCAAGGCGCTGATGGCGGGGTGAACGACAGCGCCTACTGCCCTACTGCCCTACTGCCCTACTGCCCTACTGCCCTACTGCCCTACTGCCCAGCCGTATCAACAACCTCGAAACCGTGGGTGATCACAGCGGTCTTGGCCAGCATGGCGGAGGCTGAGCAGTATTTTTCGATCGAGAGGTTGATCGCACGCTGGACCTTGTCGTGCGACAGGGCGCGGCCCGTGACGATGAAATGCATATGGATGCGGGTGAAGACTTTTGGGTCGGTTTCGGCCCGGTCGGCGTCGAGTTCGACGGTGCAATCCTCGATCGCCTCGCGGCCTTTTTCGAGGATGTGGACGACGTCATAGGCCGAGCAGCCGCCGGTGCCGATCAGCACCAGCTCCATCGGGCTCGGGCCTGGCGTCTTGCCTTCCGGACCGGAGGCGGTTCCCAGCACGAGTTTGTGGCCGCTGCCGGATTCGCCGACGAAGGTGCGCTCTTCGACCCATTTGATCCGTGCTTTCACGGCAATCATCCTCCTGGAAAGACATCCCTAGCCGAACACGACCGCATGCATGATGCGGCCGGGCAGCAGTGTGAACACGCCGGCGCCGATCAGCGCAAAAACATACAGCGAAATCATGACCCTGCGATGTTTGGCTACGCGATGCCTATGCGCGTGCCAGACCGCAAGCGGAACGGTGATCAACACTATGATCGACAAGATATGGATCGGGCTGAACGGGCCGATGAGGCGTATCTGCTGGATCCAGAAACTGGAAATGG
The DNA here is from genome assembly GCF_056404315.1 of Mesorhizobium sp. P2_D6. Classification (NCBI taxonomy): domain Bacteria; kingdom Pseudomonadati; phylum Pseudomonadota; class Alphaproteobacteria; order Hyphomicrobiales; family Phyllobacteriaceae; genus Mesorhizobium; species Mesorhizobium sp. P2_D6. The sequence goes on from NZ_JBFUEG010000003.1 coordinate 269,465, forward strand.
CGATGACCAGCATCAGCGCCGCCCAGGCATAGCCCATCACACGGTGGCGCGTCGTGCCTTTCGGCAGCGCCAGCTGGGCGCCGCCCATGGCCAGCGCGGCAAGGGCCGCGAAGGCGTGCCATGGAATGGGAGGGGGCGCCGATAGAAGCGGTCCGAGCGACATTGCGCCCTCTCCCTAGGTGGCAATCGCTCGCTGCTCAGAACGGGATTTCGTCGTCCAGTTCGCGCGACGAACCGCCGCCACCACCGCCCTTGGAACCGCCGCCACCGCCACGGTTGAAGCTTTCATTGGGGCTCGACTGGCCGAAATCCGAGCCACGGCTCGCACCGCCGCCACCGGCATAGTTGCCGACCTGGCCGCCGCCCTCGCCGCGTGAATCGAGCATCTGCAGCTCGCCGCGGAATTTCTGCAGCACGACTTCCGTCGTGTATTTGTCGGCGCCGGTCTGGTCCTGCCATTTGCGTGTCTGCAGCTGGCCTTCGACGTAAACCTTCATGCCCTTCTTCAGATATTGCTCGGCGACCTTGGCGATCTGGTCATTGAAAATGACGACGTTGTGCCACTCGGTCTTTTCCTTGCGTTCGCCGGAATTCTTGTCGCGCCAGCTTTCCGACGTGGCGATGCGGATGTTGACGACCGGGTCACCGGAATTCAGGCGGCGGATTTCAGGGTCCGCGCCGAGGTTTCCGACCAGAATGACCTTGTTGACGCTACCCGCCATGACACTTCTCCGCGCTCATCCGAAACAAATTTTAAGTCGCTCACCTTACAGCCTGCATGCGATCCTCGCTTGCCGCGGCTGGCTTTTCCCACAAGGTTTTTGTTCTTTTTTTGTTCTATTCTTGTCTGCCCCGGCTGTCAAGAATGTCAGCAAGAGGTAGGGTGTGCGTCTGAAATTGCGACTATGCCGGGATCGAAAGGCGGAGCGAATGAAAGCCATTGCGCATCTGGACCAGCCGCGAGAGCAATGGCGAGCGGGCGTGGAAACCCGCATGCAAGTTTCCGCCGGCAACGGAGCGAGCCAGCTTTGCCTGTTCGAACAATGGGTTCAGCCCGGGGTCGGGGCTCCGACACACCAACACCCAGTCGAGGAAGTGCTGACCGTCATCGCCGGGATCGCTGAAATGTGGATCGACGAAGGACGTCTGACACTGATTGCCGGACAATCGCTTCTCATTCCTGCCCAACGAAAACATGGGTTTAGAAACGTTGGCACCGAAACGCTTCACATCCAGGCCGTGCTGGCGTCGCCGATCTTCGAGGCGACTTTCGAAGGGGCCGCCGAGCCGGTGAGGCGCTGGCTTACGGCGGCGCCATAAAAGACCGCTTGCCAAATCAATAAGTATCGACTTATGCTTTTGTCATGATCGAAGCAGAGATTTTTCGCGCCCTGGCCGACCCGACGCGCCGCGCCGTCTACGAGCGGCTGGCCGGAGGCGAGATGAGCGTGTCGGAACTGCGCACCGGCATGAGCGTGTCGCAGCCGGCGGTGTCGCAACACCTCGCCGTGCTGCGCAGCGCCGGCCTGGTCAGCGAAAGGCGGTCCGGCCGCAACGCGTACTACCGCGCCGATCCGCAAGGGCTCGAGCCGCTGCTCGGCTGGATCGAACGCTACCGCGCATTCTGGCCGGAACGCATCGAAAGACTAAAGGCCGTTTTGAAGGACATGGACCAATGACCGATGAAAAGCAGGCTCCGGCCGCCAAGGATACACTCGCCTTCGAATGCGACCTGCCGGACGCACCGGAAAAGGTGTGGCGGGCGCTGACCGTGCCGGAGCTTTTGGCGGCGTGGATGATGCCAAACGACATCAAGCCGGAAACCGGCAGCCGCTTTGCCTTTGCCGGGCCGGACGCGCCGATCGAGTGCGAAGTGCTCGATGCCGAACCCGGGCGCTTGTTGCGCTATTCCTGGCGCGAGCGGTCGCAGACCGGCGATGCCAACGGGCTGGACAGCATCGTCACCTTCACGCTCGCCCGCACCGTTTCAGGCGGTACGCATCTGCGCATCGTCCATGACGGGTTTGTGCAGGCGGCAACGCCCGCGATGGCGATGGCGAGCGCCGGTTGCCGGCTTTCGCTCAGGGCATACAAGCCCAAACCGCTGATCGCCGCCAACGCGCCATATCTATTGATGCGCGCGGCCTGAGCCGAAGAAAAACAAACGGAGACAATGAGATGAGCGGCTTTGCCAATCTGGTGCCGATGGTGATCGAGCAATCGAGCCGCGGCGAACGCGCCTTCGACATTTTCTCGCGGCTGCTGCGCGAGCGCATCATCTTCATCAATGGCGAGATCAATGACGGCATGTCGGCGCTGGTCTGCGCCCAGCTTCTGTCGCTGGAATCGGACAATCCCGACAAGGAGATCTCGCTCTACATCAACTCGCCGGGCGGCGTGGTGACCAGTGGCTTCGCCATCTACGACACGATGCAATATGTCAGCTGTCCGGTGTCGACGGTGTGCATGGGCTTTGCCGCTTCGATGGCCTCGTTCCTGCTGATGGCGGGAACGCCGGGACGTCGCATTGCGCTGCCCAATGCCAGCATCGTGTTGCATCAGCCGCTGGGTGGGTTCCAGGGCCAGGCCTCCGACATCCAGCGCCATGCCGAAGGCATTTTGCGCACCAAGCGGCAGATGACCGAGCTCTATGCGCAGCATTGCGGCCGCACCTATGAAGACGTCGAACGCACGCTCGACCGCGATTTCTTCATGACCGCGAAGGAAGCCAAGGACTGGGGCCTCGTCGACCATGTTTTTGATACCCGCAAGCAGGCGGCGGCCTGACGGGGCGGCAGATCGAATGCCGGCCGGCCTATCAATTTCGACGCCCAGTCTGGTTCCGCCTTGAGCGCAGCACTATAATGTTTCCATGCACCACCGCCTGACCAGACTGATAACAGCCGTTGCGGTCACAGCCGTAACCTCCAGCACAGCTTTCGCCGGCGACACCGCGACATCGTCGCAAAAGGCCGACCTGCCCGGTGTGACGAGCGACTACCGCATCGCCCAGCCGGCGCCGCAGCCCGAACCCGACGACGCACTGCCTGCCGGCGAGAACGGCACATTCAAGATCGGCAATACGGATGTCCGGGTTTCCGGCAGCATTTCAATCGATATGGCTACAGGCGGGATCAGACCTCCAAATCACTGAGCCGGGCGATACGTGCTTCCTGCGAGCGTTGGCACCGCCCCTCACCTGCCTGCCGGCATCCTCTCCCCGTAAACGGGGCGAGGGACGCTCCCGATCGATGCTTTCGCCAGCCACCAACGTTGCATAAATAGCACCGCAGCCGCAGCTGCCTCTTTCTCCCCGTTCACGGGGAGAAATGCCTGGCAGGGCAATGAGGGGCATCGCCAACACCGATAGCTATGACTCTTCGTACGATCGGGCGACAGGGCGCTTCGCCCCGATATCCCCACACAAAAGAGCAGCCCCGCCGTTGCTTCCGCAAACGGTCGGGGCTTTTTTTGGATTCCAAATCCAACTTGCCGGTAGTGTTATACCGACTTTTATCTCGGATGCTTCGCGGCATTCAGCCGACGATCCGACTATCCGTCTCTGATTTTTGTGGGATTCGGCAGGTCACGGTTTGTCGGGTGGTTTTGCATTGAAGCAATGCGTTCTTTTGGACGCATACACTCTTATGGCTTGAAACTACCCTGGCACTTATGCCCGCCGCGGCTCCAACGAGATGTGGAGCCTCAAAGGACTATCCGGTGGCGTCATGCTCCGCTCCTATGTCCGTTGCGCTTGTTGTCGTCCGAAGCACAAATCGCAAAAACCTGCGGCGTCTCGCAGGCCACCTATGGGCGGCGAGGCCATCGAAAGACGGCCGGCTTCGTTGACCTTTAGAGACTGCGCCCCTGAGTCGGCGGCGTCAACCTTGAATAGCCGGTTACCGAAAAATGTGATCGCCGGGAGCTTACGTCAGGGTCAGTTTCTGAAACAGCTTTGTCAGGTTTCAGCACAGCTTTGTCAGGAGCGTGTTCGGCCTTTGTTCTTTCCGCTTGCCCCTTCACGCGAAAGACGGTTAAACGACTTTGGGTCGAGAAGTATGGCGTCTCTCGACGTGGCGGCAAAAATACCTACATAGGGGATGGCCGGGAAAACCCCGCCGATCCCACTGATACCAGATCTGAGGCGGCGACCGGCGATGGCCGACCATAAATACCTTTCCATTCGCGGTGCACGCGAACACAATCTGAAGAATGTCGATCTCGACCTGCCGCGTGACAGCCTGATCGTAATGACCGGCCTGTCGGGCTCCGGCAAATCGTCGCTTGCCTTCGACACAATCTATGCCGAGGGCCAGCGCCGCTATGTCGAGAGCCTGTCGGCCTATGCGCGCCAGTTCCTCGAAATGATGCAGAAGCCGGACGTCGACCAGATCGACGGCCTGTCACCTGCCATCTCCATCGAGCAGAAGACGACGTCGAAGAACCCGCGCTCGACGGTCGGCACCGTCACCGAGATCTACGACTATATGCGCTTGCTGTTCGCGCGCGTCGGCATCCCCTATTCGCCGGCCACCGGCCTGCCGATCGAGAGCCAGACGGTCAGCCAGATGGTCGACCGGGTGCTGGCGGTCGAGGAAGGCACGCGCCTGTTCCTGCTGGCGCCGATCGTGCGCGGCCGCAAGGGCGAGTACCGCAAGGAACTGCTGGAGTTGCAGAAAAAGGGCTTTCAGCGCGTCAAGGTCGACGGCGTCTTCTACGAGATTGCCGACGTGCCGGCGCTGGACAAGAAGTACAAGCACGACATCGACGTCGTCGTCGACCGCATCGTCGTGCGCGGTGATCTTGCGACCAGACTTGCCGATTCCATCGAAACGGCGCTGAAGCTCGCCGAGGGGCTGGCGGTCGCCGAATTCGCCGACCGGCCGCTCGACGCCAGCCAGACCGGCGAAGACTCGGTCAACAAGTCGAAGAACGAGACGCATGAGCGCATCCTGTTCTCCGAAAAATTCGCCTGCCCGGTGTCCGGCTTCACCATTCCGGAGATCGAGCCCAGGCTGTTCTCGTTCAACAACCCGTTCGGCGCCTGCCCGACCTGCGACGGTCTCGGCAGCCAGCGTGCCATCGACGCCAGCCTGATCGTGCCGGACGAAAACGTCTCGCTGCGCGATGGCGCCGTCAGCCCGTGGGCGAAATCGACCTCGCCCTATTACGCACAGACGCTGGAGGCGCTGGGCAAGGCATACGGCTTCAAACTCGGCGACAAGTTCAAGGACCTGACCGAGGAGGCAAAGGAAGCCGTCCTGCGCGGCACCGGCGAGCGCGAGGTCACCTTCCAGTATGATGACGGCCTGCGCTCCTACAAGACGACCAAGACGTTCGAAGGCGTCATTCCCAATCTGGAGCGGCGCTGGAAGGAAACCGAATCCGCCTGGATGCGCGAGGAGATCGAGCGCTTCATGTCGGCAACGCCCTGCCCGGTCTGCAAGGGCTACCGGCTGAAGCCGGAAGCGCTGGCGGTGAAAATCGCCGGAAAGCATATCGGCGAGGTCACCGAGCAGTCGATCCGCAACGCCGACAAATGGTTCACCGACCTGCCGGCGCAGCTCAACGACAAGCAGAACGAGATCGCCGTCAGGGTGCTCAAGGAGATCCGCGACCGGCTGCGCTTCCTCAACGATGTCGGCCTCGACTATCTGACACTGTCGCGTAATTCCGGCACGCTGTCGGGCGGCGAGAGCCAGCGCATTCGTCTGGCGTCGCAGATCGGCTCGGGCCTCACCGGCGTGCTCTACGTGCTGGACGAGCCGTCGATCGGCCTGCACCAGCGCGACAATGCGCGCCTGCTCGACACGCTGAAGCATTTGCGCGACATCGGCAACACGGTGATCGTCGTCGAACATGACGAGGACGCCATCCTGCATGCCGACTATGTCGTCGACATGGGCCCGGCCGCCGGCATCCATGGCGGCGAGATCATCGCCCAGGGCACGCCGCAGCAGGTGATGGCCAACCCGAATTCGATCACCGGCAAATATCTGTCGGGCGCGCTTGAAGTGGCCACACCCGGTATCAGGCGCGAGCCCAAGAAGGGCCGCCGGCTGAAGATCGTCGGCGCGCGCGGCAACAATCTGAAGAACGTCACTGCCGAAATCCCGCTCGGCACTTTCACCGCCGTCACCGGCGTATCGGGCGGCGGCAAGTCGACCTTCCTGATCGAGACTTTATTCAAGGCGGCCTCGCGGCGCATCATGGGCTCGCGAGAGCATCCGGCCGATCATGACCGCATCGAGGGGCTGGAATTCCTCGACAAGGTCATCGACATCGACCAGTCGCCGATCGGGCGCACACCACGTTCGAATCCGGCCACCTATACCGGGGCCTTCACGCCGATCCGCGACTGGTTCGCCGGCTTGCCCGAGGCCAAGGCGCGCGGCTACCAGCCCGGTCGTTTCTCGTTCAACGTCAAGGGCGGCCGCTGCGAGGCCTGCCAGGGCGACGGCGTCATCAAGATCGAGATGCACTTCCTGCCCGACGTCTACGTCACCTGCGATGTCTGCCACGGCAAGCGCTACAACCGCGAGACGCTCGATGTCGTGTTCAAAGGCAAGTCGATCGCCGACGTTTTGGACATGACGGTCGAGGAAGGCGTCGATTTCTTCGCCGCCGTGCCCGGCGTCCGTGACAAGCTCGACACGCTGAAGCAGGTTGGTCTCGGCTACATCCATATCGGCCAGCAGGCGACGACGTTGTCGGGCGGCGAGGCGCAGCGCATCAAGCTCGCCAAGGAACTGTCGCGCAAGGCGACCGGCAAGACGCTCTACATCTTGGACGAGCCGACAACCGGCCTGCATTTCCACGACGTCGCCAAGCTTCTGGAAGTGCTGCACGAGCTGGTCGACCAGGGCAACACGGTGGTGGTCATCGAGCACAATCTCGAAGTGATCAAGACCGCCGACTGGGTGCTCGACCTCGGCCCCGAAGGCGGCGACGGCGGCGGCGAACTGGTGGCACAGGGTACGCCGGAAGCCATCGTGCGCGAAAAGCGCAGCTATACCGGCCAGTTCCTGAAAGAGCTGCTGGAGCGGCGCCCCGGGGGCAAGCGCGAAGCGGCGGAATAGTAGGCAGACCGGTCGAGCGCCTGGAGAGTTTTGAATGACATTCCGACAGGCGCTTGCCGGTGATCTCGACGCAGTCGTCTCGCTGACGCAGGCCGCCTATGAGCACTACACGCCGCTGTTAGGCGCACCACCTATTCCGGTCACCGAGGATTACACGCCTCGCATCGAGCGCGGTGAGGTCTGGCTCTTGGAGAGCGGCGCGGATCTTGCCGGGCTGATCGTCATCGAGCGGCATCCCGATCATGCGATGATCTTCAGCGTTGCGGTCTCTCCCGCTTTCCAAGGCAAGAAACTCGGCACCGCGCTGCTCGACTTCGCCGAGGAACAGGCGCGGTCGTGGGTCGTTCCGGAGGTTCGGCTCTACACCAATTCGCGTATGGAGCGGAACATTTCGATCTACACGGCCTATGGCTTCCAGGAAATGGGTCGCCGGGCCAATCCCCACCGGCCGGGATGGACGGTGGTCGACATGGCTAAACCTGTCGGCGCGGCACGGCGGCCTGATCTTTCTGAATTTGGGAGGACGATATGAGCAAATCCGGGACAATCCGCTCAGGCATGGGTGGCTGGACTTTCGAACCCTGGGATACCTCCTTCTATCCGGACAAACTGTCGAAGGCCAAGCAGCTGCACTATGCCAGCCGCCAGGTGCCGAGCATCGAAGTCAACGGCACCTACTATTCCAGCTTCAAGGAACCGACCTTCGTCAAATGGGCGAGCGAAGCGCCGGACGGTTTCGTCTATTCGCTGAAGGGCAACCGCTTTGTCACCAACCGCCGCGTGCTCGGCGAAGCCGGCGAGTCCATGACGCGCTTCCTCAGCTCCGGCGTCGCGGCGCTCGGCGAGAAGCTAGGCCCGATCCTGTGGCAGTTCGCGCCGACGAAAAAGTTCGATGCAGACGATTTCGAGGCTTTTCTGAAACTGCTGCCGGAAAAGCAGGATGGGGTGGCGCTTCGCCATGCGCTCGAAGTGCGCAACGACAGTTTCATCGTGCCGGAATTCGCCGCGCTCGCTCGCAAATACAAGGCGGCGATCGTCTATGCCGACCATGCCAAATACCCTGACATTGCCGACATCACCGGCGATTTCATCTATTTGCGGCTGCAGGCCGGCTCGGACGACAATCCCGATTGCTACGCGCCGAAGGGTCTGGACGAGTGGGCGGAGCGGGTAAAAACCTGGGCGGAAGGCAAGCAGCCGGCCGATCTGCGGCGCGCCGATCCGTCCGTCGACGCGCCAGTGAAGCCGCGCGACGTGTTCGCCTACTTCATCACCGAGGGCAAGGTGCGCGCACCGTTCGGCGCCATGGCTCTGATGAAGCGGGTGAGCTGACGTACAGACCTAGCAGTTCGCGGAAACGGCTAACCGCTCTAACTCTCTGGTTTGACGCGATTCCGGACGCTTGGACGCGAAAGAGTGTTTCAACCCAGAATTGCTCTAAATCAAGCGAAACGTGGTATCTTCCCCGCCATCGTAACCTTATCGATACCTCCTTGCTGCATGAATCCGGTCCGGCCCGGTGGCAAGAGCTGGGTCGCCGCGGGCAAGGACGAGGGCATGTCGCTCGACTACAATTCCCTTCTGCTGGCTGTCGGTTTTTCCGCCGCTTGCCTCGGCATGACTTTGTTCGGCATCTGGCTGACCGCGCGCTCGGAAAAATTCCTGCTGACATGGGCGGTCAGCGTGCTTCTGATCGTCGCCGACGTCTTCGCCTACCAGGCCTATATCGACACGCCGGGACGCCTGCTCGGCCTCGCCAGCTTTACCTTTCTGCTGCTCGGCTTCGCGACCATGCTGGGCGCGGCCCACCAATTCACGACCGGCGCCTCGCCGCTGCCGCGCATCGCCATCGGCGCCGGCGTCTCGCTGGCGATCGCCTTGCCGCCAATGGCGCTTGGCTATGACGGTCTAGGCTTCATGCTGGAGAATGCCTTTGCCGCGCTGCTCCTGTTTGCGACAGCCTATGAATACTGGAAGGGGCGCACCGAATTTCCGGCCCCGATCATCGGCATTGCCGGGCTCTACACGGCCACCGCAATATCCTTCGTGCTGTGCTCCGGAGCGCTGGTCTGGGATGGCAGGCTGGTGCTTGGCCATGCGCCGAGCAACTGGGCGGAGGATCTCAGCCTCATCGTCGTCATCGCCTGCATGACCGGCATCGGCGCTTTGTCGCTGGCGCTCAACCAGGGGCGCCTGGCACAGCATCACCGTCGCGAAGCACTGACCGATCCGCTGACCGGCCTGCTCAACCGACGCGCTCTGTTCGACCTGCATGGCAAGACGCCGGTCGAGGCCTTCACCGCCGTGATCGTGTTCGATCTCGATGGCTTCAAAGCCATCAACGACGAGTTCGGCCATGCTACCGGAGACGAAGTGCTGAAACTGTTCGCCAAGGATTTGACCGCCAATCTCCAGCCGGGCGACGTCGCCGCGCGCATGGGCGGAGAGGAGTTTGCGCTGGTCCTCGATCGCATCTTGCCTGAGAAGGTGGAATTCATAGCCGAACGCATCCGGGCCAGTTTTGCCTCGCGCCGGATCGATACCGAGACCCGCCTGCTGGCCTGCACGGTCAGCGCCGGCTACGCTTTCGGCAGCGAAGGCGGCACCAAGTTCGACAAGGTGCTCAGCGCCGCCGACAAGGCGCTCTACGGGGCCAAGCGCGGCGGCCGCAACCGGGTGCTCGCATTCCGGCGCGCCGGGTAGGCTGTGCCGATTCAGCCGGCCTGACCTGAATCTCAACACATACTCGGCCTGAGCGGTCAGGCAGCCAGGACGATTTCGTTGTAGGTATCCAGATCGACGTAGAAAACCTTGGTGATTTCGCCGATCAACTCATCCTGCTGGTAGCCTTGCGAGCGCAGAATGTTGATGGCGGTGATGATGTCGACGCGCTCTGTCAGCCGTCGTTTCTGGTGGTCCTCGACGAACCGTTCCATAGCCTATTCTCCTGGCAAGATTATCTGGACGCATTGACCGACAATCAGAACTGCGAGGGAAAGCTAGGGTGGCTTGCTTGCGTGGAACTTGCAGGCTGAGCCAGCGCATTCCCTCCATCTGCTACAGACTGATACGGAAGCGGCCGACTCACCGGGGCCTGACAAAGACTAGCATGCAGTATTGCGGGTGCCAGAGGTGCGCGTCGCCTTGTTTGAGAAAGACCAAGGCGATCTGGCTACTTCGCACCGATGATAGAGTCCGCCGTTTGCGCAGGATGAAGCTGTTCGGTGGCGATCCTTCACGCCCCCCTCTGTCCTGCCGGACATCTCCCCCACTTGGGGGGAGATCAGTCGGAACCGCGGCTTTCGCCAATCTCAGACGCTGCAGGGGTGGGCGAGGTATAGAAGCTGGTAATCTCCCTCCTTGTGGGGAGATGTCCGGCAGGACAGAGGGGGGGCGCTGTCCCGCCGACGTCTACCGTTCTGGATCGCTGTCCGGCTACACCGTCAGAAACTTCCTGACGTCCGCTCTGTCGAGATCTTCGGCCGGGCCGGTATGGACGATCTGGCCCCGGTCCATGATGTTGACCTCGTCGGCGAGCTCGCGGCAGAAATCGAGATATTGCTCGACCAGAAGCACTGCGATGCCGGCCTGGTCGCGCAAATAGCGGATGGCGCGGCCGATGTCCTTGATGATCGAGGGCTGGATGCCTTCGGTTGGCTCGTCCAGCACCAGCAGTTTCGGCCGCATCACCAGCGCCCGGCCGATGGCGAGCTGCTGCTGCTGGCCGCCGGAGAGATCGCCGCCGCGGCGGCCGAGCATCTGCTTCAGAACGGGAAACAACTCGAAGACATGCGCAGGCACATTGCGGTCGGCGCGCTTCAACGGCGCAAAACCGGACTCCAGGTTCTCGCGTACCGTCAGCAAGGGAAAGATCTCCCTGCCCTGCGGCACGAATGCGATGCCCGACCGGGCGCGATCATACGCCGCGCTCCGGTCGAGCGCCTTCCCCTCGAAGGCAACACTTCCGCTCGTCAGCCGGTGGTGGCCGACGATCGATCTCATCAAACTGGTCTTGCCGACGCCGTTGCGGCCGAGCACGCAAGTGATCTTGCCGGCACCCGCCTTCAGCGACACGCCGCGCAGCGCCTGGGCGGCACCGTAGTGGAGCGTGACGTTGGAAACTTCGAGCATGTCAGCGCCTTTTCCAGAAGCGGAGGAAAGACAGATCGAAGCGATGGAATTGCACCCGCCACACCATGCTCATCTCCCCAGATAGACTTCGACGACCCGCTCGTCGGCCGAGACGAAATCAAGCGTCCCTTCCGACAGTACCGAGCCCTCATGCAGGCAGGTGACCTTGACGCCGAGCTCTCGCACGAAATGCATGTCGTGCTCGACGACGATGACCGAATGGTCACGCGCTATGTCTTTGAGCAGGCGCGCTGTTTCCTCGGTCTCGGCATCGGTCATGCCGGCGACCGGCTCATCGACCAAAAGCAGCTTCGGGTCCTGCGCCAAGAGCATGCCGATCTCCAGCCACTGCTTCTGACCGTGACTGAGATTGGCCGCCAGATCGTGGCGCTTATCGCCGAGCCGGATGACGCCGAGGATGTCGTCGATCTGCCGCGCCTCGGCGGCCGAGCGGCGATGGAACAGCGCCGGGAAGATCGAGCGCGGCCCCTTGAGCGCCAGCATCAGATTGTCTTCGACGCTGTGGCTTTCGAAGACGGTCGGCTTCTGGAATTTGCGGCCGATGCCCATCATGGCGATCTCGGCCTCGTCGTGCCGGGTCAGGTCGACCTGGCCGTCGAAGAACACGTCGCCCTCGTCGGGACGCGTCTTGCCGGTGACGATGTCCATCATCGTCGTTTTGCCGGCGCCGTTGGGGCCGATGATGGCGCGCATCTCGCCCTTGTCGAGCACAAGCGACAGATTGTTGATGGCGCGGAAACCGTCGAAGGAGACCGAGACGCCGTCGAGATAGAGGATGGTGTTGGACTTCGACATCGCTCTACTCCGCCGGCTGCGGTTCGGGGCCGGACGTAGACCAGTCGCCCGGCCTTGTCGCTGCGGCGCGGACGATCTTCGCAGGCGGCGGGGCCTCAGGATCGGTGCCAGCCTCCTCAGCGATCGCGGCTGCCCGCATCGCCTTGGCATTGCCGCGCCAGGAATCCCACATGCCGATGATGCCCTTGGGCAGGAACAGGGTGACGGCGACGAACAGGCCGCCCAACGCGAACAGCCAGAATTCCGGCAGCACGCCGGTGAACCAGGATTTGCCGGCATTGACGAGCAGCGCGCCGACGATCGGGCCAACGATGGTGCCGCGCCCGCCGACGGCGGCCCAGATCACCACTTCGATCGAGTTGGATGGTTCGAACTCGCCGGGATTGATGATGCCGACCTGCGGCACGTAAAGCGCGCCGGCAATGCCCGCCATGACAGCCGAGACGGTGAAGGCAAACAGTTTTACATTTTCCGCCCGCCAGCCGAGGAAGCGCGTGCGGCTTTCGGCATCGCGCACGGCCATCAAGAGCTTGCCGTATTTGGAGCCGACGATCGCCCAGGTGATGAAGACGGCGAGCGCCAGCATCACCGCGCTGGCGGCAAACAGTGCCGAGCGGGTGGCATCGGCCTGGACGTTGAAGCCCAGAATGTCCTTGAAATCGGTCAGGCCGTTGTTGCCGCCAAAACCCATATCGTTGCGGAAGAAGGCGAGCAGCAGCGCGTATGTCATCGCCTGGGTGATGATGGAGAGGTAGACGCCGGTGACGCGGCTGCGGAAGGCGAACCAGCCGAAGACGAAGGCTAGCAGGCCAGGCACCGCCAGAACCATGACGGCGGCGAACCAGAAATGATCGAAGCCATACCAGAACCACGGCAATTCCTTGTAGTTCAGGAACACCATGAAATCGGGCAGGATCGGATTGCCGTAGACACCGCGAGAGCCGATCTGGCGCATCAGATACATGCCCATCGCATAGCCACCGAGCGCGAAGAAGGCGCCGTGACCGAGCGAGAGGATGCCGCAATAGCCCCAGACGAGATCGAGCGCCAAGGCAAGCAATGCGTAGCAGAGATATTTGCCGGTCAGCGCCACGATATAGGGCGGGATGTAGAAGGCGCTGGTCGGCGACACCGCAAGGTTGAGCAGCGGCACGATGATGGCGGCGGCCAACAGGATGAAGATGGTGATGGCGATGCGGCGGTCCGCGCCGGCAGCGAAGAAGCGTCCTGTGATCATGCTTCCACCGCCCTGCCCTTGAGCGCAAACAGGCCGCGCGGGCGTTTCTGGATGAACAGGATGATGAGGACCAGAACGACGATCTTGCCGAGCACGGCGCCGGCATAGGGCTCCAAAACCTTGTTGACGATGCCGAGAGAGAAGGCGCCGACCAGCGTGCCCCACAGATTGCCGACACCGCCGAAGACGACGACCATGAAACTGTCGATGATGTAGCCGCGGCCGAGATTGGGCGAGACATTGTCGATCTGGCTGAGCGCGACACCGGCGATGCCGGCAATGCCGGAGCCCAGCGCAAAGGTCAGCGCGTCGACCCAGGGCGTCCGAATACCCATCGAGGCGGCCATGCGCCGGTTGGCGGTGACGGCGCGCATCTGCAGGCCCCAAGGCGTGCGCTTCATGACATAGAGCAGCACACCGAAGACGGTGAGCGCGAAGACCAGAATCCACAGCCTGTTCCAGGTGATGGCGAGCTGGCCGACATCGAAGGAGCCCGACATCCAGGAGGGATTGCCGACCTCCTGGTTGGTCGGCCCGAAGATCGAGCGCACTGCCTGCTGCAGGACCAGCGAGACGCCCCAGGTCGCGAGCAGCGTTTCCAGCGGCCGGCCGTAGAGGAAGCGGATGACGCCGCGCTCGATGATCAGGCCGATAGAGGCGGCAACCAGGAAGGCGAGCGGCAACGCAATGACCAGCGACCAGTCGAACAGGCCGGGGAACGAGGTTCGGATCACCTGCTGCACGACGAAGGTGGTGTAGGCGCCGAGCATGACCATCTCGCCATGCGCCATGTTGATGACGCCCATGACGCCGAAGGTGATGGCAAGGCCGATGGCCGCCAGCAGCAGCACCGAGCCGAGCGATATGCCGTACCAGATGTTCTGACCGGCATCCCACAGCGCCAGGCTCGAATTGATGCTGGCGATCGCAGCGCTCGCCGCGTCCTTGAGCGCGCCTTGCGCGTTGGCCTCGACCGACGTGAGCAGCGACAGCGCGTTGCGGTCGCCGCGCGCGCCGATGAGCGCAATGGCTGCAAGCTTGTCGGCCTCGGGCTTGTCGGAGACCAGAACCGACGCAGCGCGCGCCTGCTCGAACAGCGCCTTGACCTTGGCGTCGGTCTCGGCGGCAATGGCCGCGTCGAGCGGCTCGATGTTGGCGGCATCGGGCGTCTTGAACATTGTGTCGGCGGCAGCAATGCGGACAGCCGGATCTTTCGCACGCAACGTCAGCGTGCCCAGCGCATCGCGGATGACGCGGCGCAGCGTGTTGTTGACCTTGATCTTGGTGATATCGGCCTTGGCTGCCTCGCCGGCGCTCTCGCCGCTCAGCGGATCGAGCAGCGTGACACTGTCGCCCGCCTCATTGCCGACGAAGACGGCTGAATCGACTTTGCGGATGTAAAGATTACCTTCGGCAAGTGCAGCGAGCGGTCGTTCGACTGCGGGATCGCCGGTCGCGGCAAGCTCGCGCACCACGGCTTCGGTCGCCGAAAACCCTGAGCCGGTGGCGAATTTGGCGATGACGGCGCGCAGATCGGCTTCGGCTGCGTTCGACGGCAACAGACTTGCCATCAGGAACACCAGCATGAGGCCGAGAGCGCGCAACAGGATCATCCGTTCAGGTACTTTTCCGGAAGGTGGAATTTGGCGTCCGGGCGGGCTGAAGCGCCCGGACGCCTTGCGGTCTCTGGCCTTGGAACCGGCCAGTCCCGGGAGGGATCAGTTCGTGCCCTTGCCGCCGCATCTGCCGGTGGCAACGTTGAAGTTGCCGCAGGACAGAGGCGCACGCCAATCCGAGATCAGATCCTTGGAGTCAGGCAGATAGTCGGACCACTCGTCGCCCATCACGAGGCCGGGCGTCTGCGACACGGTCTCGAACTGGCCGTCGGCCTGGATCTCGCCGATCAGCACCGGCTTGGTGATGTGGTGGTTCGGCATCATCGTCGAATAGCCGCCGGTCAGGTTCGGCACGGACACGCCGACCATGGCGTCGATGACCTTGTCCGGATCGGTGGTGCCGGCCTTCTCGACCGCCTTCACCCACATGTTGAAGCCGATATAGTGGGCTTCCATCGGGTCATTGGTGGTGCGCTTGTCGTTCTTGATGAACTTGTGCCAGTCAGCGATGAACTTCTTGTTTTCCGGCGTGTCGACGCTCTCGAAATAGTTCCAGGCGGCGAGATGGCCGACCAGCGGCGCGGTGTCGAGACCGGCCAGTTCTTCCTCGCCGACCGAAAAGGCCATGACCGGAATGTCCTCGGCCTTGATGCCCTGGTTGCCGAGCTCCTTGTAGAAGGGAACGTTGGCGTCGCCATTGACGGTCGAGACGACGGCGGTCTTCTTGCCGGCCGAACCGAACTTCTTGATCGCCGAGACTTCGGTCTGCCAGTCGGAGAAGCCGAACGGCGTGTAGTTGACCATGATGTCTTCGGCCGCGACGCCCTTGGCCTTCAGATAGGCCTCGAGGATCTTGTTGGTGGTGCGAGGATAGACATAGTCGGTGCCTTCCAGCACCCAGCGCTTCACCGAGCCGCCATCCTCACTCATGAGGTAGTCGACGGCGGGGATCGCCTGCTGGTTTGGTGCGGCGCCGGTGTAGAACACGTTGCGCTCGCTTTCCTCGCCCTCATACTGGACGGGATAGAACAGGATGTTGTCGAGCTCGGAAAACACCGGCAGCACCGATTTGCGCGACACCGAGGTCCAGCAGCCGAACACGGCGGCGACCTTGTCCTTGGAGATCAGCTCGCGCGCCTTTTCGGCGAACAGCGGCCAGTTGGACGCCGGATCGACGACGACCGCTTCCAGCTTCTTGCCGAGCAGGCCGCCCTTGGCGTTCTGCTCTTCGATGAGCATCAGCATGGCGTCTTTCAGCGTCGTCTCCGAAATCGCCATGGTCCCCGACAGCGAATGCAGAATGCCGACCTTGATCGTGTCTTCGGCGGCCTTGGCCGGAGACGACATCGACAGGCCGGCAGCGACCACGCCGGCCGAAAACATTTTTGTTATTGTCGCGAAATTACCCCTCATACCGAATACTCCCAAGCTGGTTGATTGCAGCGCAACCATGCAATGCAACAGCCGTGCCAAACGCAAATGCGGCTCTCGGAAATGGGGAATAATCTAACGTTATCAGCCGATTGTTATATTAGCCTAAAGAAAACAAAGGCAGCCGGTTAAAAATTGATTGAGGGAAATTTGCGCAGCGCACAAGACTTTTGCCTAATTTTCGCCCAATTATGACAAGTGCCTAGATTTTGAACTCAGCCAGGCACGCGGACGAACAATATTGCGGCACGGCGCAAAAATGGGGCAAGCTCACTCCGCAAACGAGTGACCCGATGACATCCCGCATCTCCTGCATTTCCGGCATCCTGCTGCTGATGGCAACGAGCGACGGCGCGCGCGCCGACTTCAGCGATGGCAAGCTGCCAGACGGCACCTATCACTGCGAAGTCTATCTGCTCGGCGCCTTCCTCAACCTCGGTGACATCACCATCAAGGGCAATGTCTATACCGGCCCGGTGACGTTCGGCACCGCGCGGCAAGGTTATAACTATCAGATGAACGCCAATGGCGAGATCACCTGGCTGGGACCGCTGGGCGGCTACACTACCGGCGGCAACTCCGTCTCGATGACGCAGGCGACGCTGGACGGCGAGACCACCCCGTCCTTCGACATCATCCTGAAGCAGCCCGACGGTGCCTTCACCGCCTCGACCTGCACCAAGGGCTGAGCCGAGCAAACCACTCTCGCCATCGCTTGCGCCAAAACCTTCCTCTCATGTCATGCGGATGTTGCCGAAGCAGACTAGGGCAGCGGTGCGCCGTAACATCCACCCTGAGAGGCAGACACCATGGCCAACGCACCGTCTTCATCCTCCCCCGTCATCCGCGACGTCATTGCCGAGCGCGTCTCGCGCCGGTCTCTTTTGAAAGGCAGCCTTGCCTCCGGCGCTTTGATTGCCGGCGGCAGCTTTGTCGGCTCCTTGTTTGCCGGCGAAACGCATGCCGCGGCAGCGCAGTCGACGCTCGGCTTTCCCGAGTTGAAGCGGGTCTACGACAAAACCCATGCCGCCGCTGAGGGCTATGAGACGACCATCGTCGCGCGCTGGGGCGACCCGCTTGCCGCAGGCCTCGCCGAGTTCGACGGCAACAAAGTCGCCGCCGACGAGCAGGAGAAACGCTTCGGTTACAATTGCGACTACATCGCCTTCATGCCGCTGCCCAAGGGCACGGTGAACTCCGACCACGGTCTGCTCTGCGTCAACAACGAATACATCTCGCCCAATGTGATGTTTTCCGGGATGACCGAGGACGACGCCGGCAAGACGATGACCAAGGAACAGGTCGATCTCGGCATGGCCGCGATGGGCCATTCGATCGTCGAAGTGCAACTGAAGGACGGCAAGTGGGAAGCCGTGGCTGACAGCCCGCTCAACCGCCGCATCACCGCCAACACCGAAATGACCGTTTCCGGGCCGGCCGCCGGCCATGCCTTGATGATGACTTCAGCCGACGCCACCGGCACCAAGGTGCTCGGCACCAGCTACAACTGCAGCGGCGGCTTCACCCCCTGGGGCACGGTGCTGACCTGCGAGGAAGGCGTGTCGGACATTTTCGGCGGCGACCCGAAGAAGGCGCCGACCGCCGAACTGCTCGACCGTTACGGCTTCGACGGCTCCGACATCTATGGCCGCGGCCGCTTCCACGACCGCTTCAACCTCGACAAGGAGCCGAACGAGGCCAACCGCTTCGACTGGGTGGTCGAGATCAACCCTTACGACCCGCAGTCCAAGCCGGTAAAGCGCACTGCACTCGGACGCATGTCGCATGAGGCGTCGACCGTGGTCCTCAACAAGGACGGCCGCGTCGTCGTCTATATGGGTGACGACGACTATTTCGAATACATGTACCGCTTCGTCTCGGCAAAAGCCTACGACAAGGCCAACCCGGCCTCAGGCGCCGATCTGCTCGACGAGGGCGTGCTGTCGGTCGCCCGCTTCGATGCCGACGGCTCGATGACATGGCTGCCGTTGGTGCATGGCCATGGGAAGCTCACTGCCGAGAACGGTTTTGCCGACCAGGCCGAAGTGCTGTTGAAGACGCGTTTTGCGGCCGACGCGCTGGGCGCCACGCCGATGGACCGGCCCGAGGACATCGAGACCAATCCGGTGACCGGCCGCGTCTATGCGGTGATGACCAAGAACAAGAAGCGCGACCAGTCCAAGGTCAATCCGGCCAACACGCGGCCGGAAAACCTCTGGGGCCATATTGTCGAGTTGATCCCGCCCGGCGGCCGCGGCGCGGATGCCGACCACACGGCGGAAAAGTATGCCTGGGACCTGTTCGTGCTCTGCGGCAACCCGAAAGATGCCAAGGTCGGCGCGACCTTCCATCCCGATACGTCGGACAATGGCTGGTTCGTCTGCCCCGACAACATCACCTTCGATCCAGCCGGGCGGCTGTGGGTGGCGACCGACGGCGCCAATGATTTCGACCTGCCGGACGGCGTCTATGGCGTCGACACCGAGGGTGCCGCGCGCGGCCTGCCGAAACTGCTGTTCACTTGCCCGCATGGCGCGGAAGCAACCGGCCCGTGCTTCACGCCGGACGGCACCACGCTGTTCCTGTCGGTACAGCACCCTGCGGAAGACGCCGAGACGCTCGACAAGGTGCAGACGCTGTGGCCCGATTTCAAAGACGGCCAGTTGCCGCGGCCGTCCGTCGTCGCCATCCGCCGCAAGGACGGGCAGCCGGTCGGCGCCTAGTCAATCTCGGGAGATAAAAGTGCGGAACGCGCCCATGCGCGTTCCGCGTAGCGGTCCGGGAGGACGGCTCAGATCGTCTTGGCCGACATTTGCGACGCTATGTATTCGGCCTGGCGGATCGCCAGCGACACGATCGTAAGTGTCGGGTTTTCGGCCGCACCGGTGGTGAACTGGCTGCCGTCCGACACGAACAGGTTCTTGATGTCGTGCGCCTGGCCGTGCTGGTTGACGACGCCGTCTTCCGCCCTCTCGCTCATCCGGTTGGTGCCGAGATTGTGGGTCGAGGGATAGGGCGGCGTCGGGAACGAGCGCGTCGCACCAACCGCATCGTAAAGCGCTGTGGCCTGCTTGTAGGCGTGGTTGCGCATCGCCGTGTCGTTGGGATGGTCATCGAAATGCACGTCGGCGATCGGCATGCCGTGCGCATCCTTCTCGTCCTTGTGCAGCGTAATGCGGTTTTCCGCACGCGGCATGTCCTCACCGACGATCCACAGGCCGGCCATATGATCATAATGGTCGAGCGCGGTGGTGAAGGAACGACCCCAGCCGCCCGGATTGAGGAAGGCAGCCATGAAGGGCAGACCGAGCGACAGCGTCTCGAACTCGTAGCCGCCGACAAAGCCGCGCGACGGGTCATGGCGCGCCTCGTCGCGGATGATGCCGGCCATGGTGGTGCCGCGATACATGTGCACCGGCCTGTCGAAGATGGCGTAGACCGAGCCGGTGGTGTGGCGCATGTAGTTCTTGCCGACCTGTCCCGACGAATTGGCAAGCCCGTGGGGGAATTTCGCTGACTCGGAGTTCAGCAGCAGGCGCGGGCTTTCGATCGAATTGCCGGCGACGGCGACGATGCGGGCCTTCTGCTCCTGCAGCTTGCCGTCCTTGTCGGCATAGACGACGCCGGTCACCTTGCCTGAGGCGTCGTGGTTGATCTTGATCGCCATGGCATTCGGCCTGACTTCGAGATGACCTGTCGCCTCACCCTTGGGGATCTCGGTATAGAGCGTCGACCATTTGGCGCCCCATTTGCAGCCCTGGAAGCAGAAACCGGTCTGCTGGCAGGAGTTGCGGTCGTCGCGCTCGACCGAGTTGATGGCCATGTTGCCGGTATGACATTCCTTGTAGCCGAGCTTGTCGGCGCCGGCCTTCAGCACCTTGAAATTGTTGTTGCCGGGCAGCCGCGGCCAGCCATTGGTGCCGGTGACGCCCATCTTGGCTTCGGCCTTGGCGTAGTACGGCTCCATCTCGGCCAGCGTGACCGGCCAATCCAGCAGGTTGGCGCCTTCCACCTTTCCATAGGTCGAGAGCGTCTTGAACTCATGCTCCTGGAAGCGCAGCGAGGCGCCGGCCCAGTGCGTGGTCGAGCCGCCGACCGATTTGACGATCCAGGCCGGCAAATTGGGGAAATCCTTCGACACCCGCCAGTCGCCGGACGTCGTGCGCTTGTCCGTCCAGGCAAGCTGGCTGAAGGAGCCCCACTCGTCGTTGATGAAGTCCTCATATTCGTGGCGGGCGCCGGCCTCGAGGATGACGACATCGACGCCCTTCTGGGCGAGTTCGTTGCCGAGCGTGCCACCGCCGGCGCCGGAGCCGATGATGACGACGACATTGTCGTTCTTGAGATCAAATGAAGCTGCCATGGTTTCCTCCCATGAATTCCTGTTTGCGGGGGTTCAAAACGACAGGGGCTCTAGAGCCACTCGATGTCGTCGAAACCGCGCGCGATGTAGCCGCCTTTGGAGTAGGACTCGCCCTCGTAGCCGAAGATCGGCCACACCTCTTGCTGGTTGTAGAGGCTGACGACGAGGCCGCCGCGAATCGACTGGAAGAACGGCGTCGCCTCGATCTGCTGCAGCACGGCGACGCGCTGCTCCTCCCAGCCGAGGCCGCGATAGCCGCCCTCGCCCGACTTCTTGTCGAGGTCGGCAATGCCGTCTTCGATCATCGTCTTGTAGGCGGCGTCCTTGCCGGCCTGCTCGTCATGGCCCTTCACGGCGATGGCGTAGTATTTGTCGGGCACCTGATCGTGCGGATAGATGTCGCGCGCCATCTGGATCAGCGTCGCCATGGTTTCGGGCTTGAGCGCCGATGTCTCGAGCCCCCAGGCATTTTCGGGGCTGATGACCGCTTTGCCGGAAATGACGAGCAGCGCGCCGATGCCACCGCGCTTGAGAAGTTCACGACGTGAGAGCCCAGGCTTCCCGTCATAGATCGTGACCATTTTGTTCCTCCCTGCTTGCTAATTGCGCCCTTGAAGAGCACCGTTGCTGGCGTCGCGCGGCTGAACGCGGCGGAATAATCCCCTACTGGAAGCGCCCTCCACGCTGCAGAACCTCGATCTTGTAGCCGTCGGGGTCCTCGATGAAGAAAAAACGGGCGATGAGCGACCCATCGCGGTTGAACTCGACGATCTTCTTGGGGTTGAGGCCGAGCGCGCCGATGCGGTCGTGCTCGCTGTCGAGATCGGCGACCGAGACCGCCAGGTGGCCGTAACCGTCACCAAGCCCATAAGACTCGGTGCGGCCCTTGTTCACGGTGAGTTCGAGTTCGAACCCGGTTTCGGCGCTGGCGAGGTAAATCAGCGTGAATGTCTCGAAATCCAGCCTGTCGGCGATATCGAGCCCGAAAGCGTTTCTGTAGAAATCGACGGATCGGGCCTCCTCGAGAACCCGGATCATGGAATGGATCGCCTTCGCCAAATCAGTCTCCGTGGCTGCATGTTGGAAACGATTATGAGCGGTGCGTATAAAAGGTGGTGGCAGCCCGTTACCACGCCTGAATTCACAATTTGCGTAAACTGCGGCTCAACGACGAAAGTCCGATTGCCGATTCGGCCCACAAGGCCGAAAATGCAGGGACAAGCACAAACGTGAAGGCGCGATCGAGGCGCCCAAAACCAACAATATCGGGAGGTAAGGATGTGCAGGGTTTTTGCCGGGCAGGATCCGGAGGGCTACCGACAGATCAACAGGTCGATACGCATCGACGGACACTCGACCAGCATCCAGCTTGAAGCGACATTCTGGGCATTGCTGGACGAGATCGCCGACAGCCAGGGCCTGACGACGCCGAAATTCATCTCGAAACTCTATGACGAGGCGATCGAGATCAACGGCGCCATTCCCAACTTCGCCTCGATGCTGCGCACCACCTGCGCGCTCTATCTGCGCGGTCACCGGCCTGACATGGATGAGTTGACGCCGAAGCGCCAAGCCGCCTGAAGCCTATCCCTCGGCCGCAACCTCGAGCCCGAGCCGCGCCATGTCGGTGAACAGAGCCTGACGTTCGGAATAGGCGGTTAGCTCGTCGGTCACGATATTGTCGACGACGGTCAGCAGCGACAGGGCGCGGGCGCCGAAATGCGCCGCGAGGCGGTAGAGCGCGCTGGTTTCCATGTCGACGGCGAGCGCGCCAAGCGTCTGTGCTTCAGCGAATCGAGCGCGCCCTTCCGGGTGATAGAATACATCGCTGCAGATGGTCAGCCCTGCCTGATGGTCGATGCCGAGTTGAGCGGCGCAGGCCAAGGCGTGGGCGTACAGGCCGGGATCAGGCCCGGCAGCAGCATCGTAGAGGCCGAAGACCTGGCCGCTTCGCTCGCTTTCGGCGCGCACCGATTGCGAGATCACCACGGAACGCAGCGGGACGTTGGGGGTCAGACCACCGCAGGTGCCGGTGCGGATCAGCGTTTTGACACCGTGGAAATCCAGCAGCTCATGCACATAGACCAGGAAGGACGGGACACCGATACCGGTGGCCTGGATGCTGACGGGACGACCGCGATAGAGGCCGGTAAAGCCCAGCGCGCCCCGGCGACGGTTGACGCAGCGCGGCGCCTCCAGAAACGTCTTCGCCATCCACTCGGCGCGCTGCGGATCGCCCGGCAACAGCACCGTTGCGGCATAGTCACCCTTGGCTGCCTCGTTGTGCGGCGTCACGACATGCTCCCCAAAACCCGCCGTTCGCCTGCAATCATGCCAGCGTCACGTCATTGCGCAAGCGGTGAATTAGGGAGATCTAAGATTCAAGCACGTCCTTGACGACAGTGGCCAGTTGTTTGAGCGAGAATGGCTTCGGCAGGAAGCCGAATTGCGCGTCGGGCGGCAGGTTCCGGGCGAAGGCATCTTCGGCATAGCCGGACACGAAGACAAACTTGATGTCGGGCTGGCGCTTGCGCAATTCGCCAAGCAGCGTCGGTCCGTCCATTTCCGGCATCACCACGTCGGACACAACGATATCGACCTTGCCGCCGAGCGCTTCGAAGACCTCCAGCGCCTCGACGCCCGAAGACGCCTCATGGACGGTATAGCCGCGCGACGTCAGCGCCCGCGAGCCGCCCATGCGCACGGCGTCCTCGTCCTCGACCAGAAGCACCGTGGCCGAGCCCGACAGGTCCTTGCCGGGGTCGGCGGCTTTCACCGGCACTGCAGGCGCATCGGCCGGATCGCCGGCCTTCCTGGCTTCGGCAATGTGGCGCGGCAGGAAGATACGGAAGGTCGAGCCCTTGCCGACCTCGGAATCGCAGAAGATGAAGCCGCCGGTCTGCTTGATGATGCCGTAGACCATCGACAGGCCAAGGCCGGTGCCCTTGCCGACTTCCTTGGTGGTGAAGAACGGCTCGAAGATCTTCTTCAGCACGTCGGGCGCAATACCTGAGCCGGTATCCTCGACCTCGACCACGACATAGTCGGCCGGGGTCAGTTCGCGGTAGGAAAAGCTCTTGCACTCCGCGGCAGTGACGTTTCGGGTGCGCACGGTGAGGTCGCCGCCGGCAGGCATGGCGTCGCGCGCGTTGACGGCCAGATTGACCACCACCTGCTCGAACTGGCCGATATCGACCTTGACCGGCCACAGATCGCGGCCGTGATCGACCTTCAGCTTGATGTCGTTGCCGACCAGACGGGCAAGCAGCATCCTGAGATCGGCAAGCACGTCGGTCAGGTTCAGCACTTCCGGCCGCAGCGTCTGCTTGCGTGAGAAGGCGAGCAGTTGCCGCACCAGCGAGGCCGCCCGATTGGCGTTCTGCTTGATGTTCATGATGTCGGGGAAGGACGGGTCCGACGGCCGGTGATTGGTCAGCAGAAGGTCCGACGCCATGATGATGGCGGTCAGCACATTGTTGAAGTCGTGGGCGATGCCGCCGGCGAGCTGTCCCACAGCCTGCATTTTCTGGCTCTGCGCCATCTGGCCCTCGAGCGCCTTCTGCTCGGTGGTGTCGACGGCATAGACGATGGCCGATTCCTCAGCCCCCTCGCCGCCGGTGCCATCGGCGACCGCGTTGACGTAGAAGCGGATGTGGCGCTCCTCATTGCCGGGCAGCAGTGTGTCGATGGGCTCGATGTCGGCCTGCCTGAGCCGCGCCTTTTCGAAGGCGGCGGCAAAGGCCGGGCGGTCGCGCTCGTGGATGACCGTATCCAGCCGCACGCGGCGGTCGACGGCATCGCGATCGACGACGGAGGAAAACAGCGACAGGAACGGCGCGTTGGTGCGCAGGATGCGGCCGCTGGCGTCGACGCCGGCAATCGCCATCGGCGTCGAGTTGAAGAAGCGGGTGAAGCGCACTTCCGACGCGCGAAGGTCGGCGGACGCGTCCTCACCCTGGGTGCGGTTGAGCACGATGGTGCGGGTCGGGCCGTTGGTCCCCTCGCGGCTGGCCGAAACGCGGTGCATGAAGCGCACCGGCAGTGCCTCGCCGGTCGTCGTCGTCAGATCGAGATCGATGACCGCGTTGCGGGTGGTGCCGGGATCGGCCTTGACCGAGCGCACCAGAGCCATGCCGTCGCCGGCGACGATTTCCGGCAGCGTGACCGCGCCGGGTGTGAAGCTCGCAAGGTCAATGCCCAGCCATTCGGCGAGCGTGGCGTTGATGTAGGTGACGCGGCCCTCCTGGTCGGCCGAGAAGAAGCCGGCCGGCGCGTGGTCGAGATGGTCGATGGCCTTCTGCAGGTCGAGGAAGAAACGCTCCTGCTCTGCCCGTTCCTGCGAGATATCGGCGAGCTGCCAGGCGAGCATGGGCAAACGCTGGCCGGGAACGCTGAAGGCGCGGGCCCGCGCGCGGTACCAGCGCGCGCCTGGCTCGGCGCCGGGCCGGATCGACTGCGCCAGCCGGAATTCGCCGTCGCCGGCCTGGCCGTCGCGCAGGCCCGAGGCCAACCGGTATATGGTCACCGAGGCTTCGGGAACATCGGAAAGCAGGCCTTCGACCGTCTTCAGGTCAGCTGCCGACGCGGCACCGGTCATCTCGGCATAGGCCCGATTGGCGTAGACGACGCGGCCCTTGGTGTCGGTGACGATCAGGCCTTGCGACATCGAATCGACGAAGGCCTTCGACAGTTCATCCCCGGTCGAACGCGGCGCGATCTGCACGAAGCCGATGGCCGTGGCGAACAGGAAGCCGACGCCGATCATGGCAAGCACGCCCAGCATGCCGAGCAGGAAGGGATCGCCAAGACGTTCGCGGAAAATGCCGAAAACGATCGCGGCCCCGGTCAAGACGATGATGAAGACGATGAGCCGGGTAACCGCGCCTGGCCGCGTGTTCTGGTCGACGATCGGTACCGGATAGAAATCGCCGCGCGTTTCCCTGGCCATATGCCCCCTGCTCGTGAGTTTGTCCGACATCGCCCCCGGCCGGTTGAATCACATTCTCCTAATCCGGAAAAGGCCTTGGCGGCAAATGTCTGATAAAAATGACGCGCCGGTGTTTCAAGCTGTTCATGAGGCGTGAAGGCAACTTGCGGTGCCCGGTCGCAACGGTCTAGTGTCGCTTCCACTTCAAAAACCGATTTGGGGGCACCGATGCAGTGGCTGGATAGCGTGGCGGGTCCTGGATATGCCGCAGCGCTGCTGTGGACGTTTGCCGCTCTTGTCCTGCTGGTCATCGTGCTTGTCATCATCAGGCTGGTCCGCAACCTGACTTTCGGCACCTTCGTTGCCGGCGGCAGGAACCGCAAGACGCGGCTGGCGGTCATGGACGCCACCGCGGTCGACAGCCACCGCCGGCTGGTGCTTATCCGGCGCGACGATATCGAACACCTGATTTTGATCGGCGGCCCGACCGACGTCGTCGTCGAGCGCGATATCAGGCTGGCGGCGCCACGCCGTCCGGCTTTGACCGGCGATGGCGGCGGTGGTGGCCTGCAGCAGCAGGCGCCGCGTCCGCGCGCAGCACAACCCGCCCCCGCCGCACCTGCAAGGCAGGCGCCACCGCCGCAACCGGTAAGGGCGGCCCCTGCCGCCGTTCCGCCACGCCAAGCAGCACCGGCGCCAAAACCAACCCAAATCTACCAGGCGAGCAATGTGACACCGCTGCCGGCCTATGGCGCGGCCGCCAACACCGCCCGACAGGCCCCGCCGCCACCGAAGCGCGAGTCCATCGACGACACGCTGATGCGGGAACTTGAGGTCTCGCTCGATGATTCGCACGCCAGTAAGCCGGCGGCGAAAGCGCCGGCTTCACTCGATGACGAGATGACCAAGCTGCTCGGCGAACTCGCCAGTCAGAAGCGATAAATCCTACCGGAAACCGGCCGGTCCTGACCGGAGTGTGGATCTATACCATTCTTGCGTATGATCTCTTTGAACCCAGGCTTAGCGCGGCAAAACCCGGAAGCTCCGCGCAAAAACAGAAATGGCCGGGAAAACCCGGCCGTTTCTAATGAAAAGTTCTGCCTGATGGCTGCGGCTCAATCGTCGCGATAGACTTTCTCGCGGCGCTCGTGGCGCTCCTGCGCTTCGATCGACAGGGTCGCGATCGGGCGTGCGTCGAGACGCTTCAGCGCGATCGGTTCGCCGGTTTCCTCGCAATAGCCGTAAGTGCCTTCATCGATGCGCTGCAGCGCCGAATCGATCTTTGAAATGAGCTTGCGCTGGCGGTCGCGGGCGCGAAGTTCGATGGCGCGGTCGGTTTCAGAAGAAGCCCGATCGGCGAGATCGGGATGGTTGGCGTTTTCCTGCTGCAGGATTTCGAGAGTTTCGCGCGCTTCGCGCAGTATGTCGTTCTTCCAAGTGACGAGCTTCAGGCGGAAGTATGATTTCTGCCGTTCGTTCATGAACGGCTCGTCTTCGGAGGGTACGTAATCGGCGGTAGAGATATCGTTCATTCGACTCACCCAACAACCCCAAATTTCGCGCTTATATATTCGCGCAGAGAAGGCTGCACAAGCGTAATCGGCGCGCGTTTCGCGCAATTGTTAATGCCGTATGTAGCGACCGGCGGCAAAGCCGTCCACAGCAAGGCGCGGGCGAATTCGCATATGATTCGTTACGCTTGGGCGCCGCCGCCCATTGTGCGGCAGGCCGTTCTCGTGGCTAATCCAATTGTGTCATTTTGATAGGAAGCACACCATGGGGGTCCGGTGAGCAGACTGTATCTGTTGAGGCATGCCAAGGCTGGTTGGGCCCTGCCCGGCGTGCGCGACTTCGACCGCCCGCTCGACGCATCGGGCATTGCCGATGCCGAAACGATGGGCACGGCGATGCGTGCCCGCAACTACATTCCCGATATCACGCTCTGCTCCAACGCAAGGCGCGCGCGCCAGACGCTGGAGGGCATTGCCGGCCACACCGATACCGGCCGGGTGCTGTTCTTCGACACGCTCTACAGCGAGGATGCCGCCGGCTATCTCGCCATCATCCGTGGCAATGGCGGGCCGGGCTCGCTGCTGGTCATCGGCCACAATCCGATGACGGAAGACCTTGCCATGGCGGTTTCGGGCGACGGCGACGAGGCGGCGCGGGCCATCATGAACCACGGTTTTCCGACTTCGGGCCTAGCGGTCGTGCGCTTCGAGGGCACCCTCAACCAAGCTGCGCAAGGTGCCGGCTATCTCGAAGCCTTCCTGACGCCCGCCGATCTCTGAGCGGAGCCGGCCAGGGCCGGACGCCATTTCAAACTGCGGATGCAAAGCCTATATCGGGGCGGACCGAGACCCGAGAGAACAGATTTTGGCATCATCGCTGACGACATTCACCGACGAAGCGAGAATTGCCCTGGATACGCTGTCGGGGCGGGCCAGCGGGCTGTTTTCGCCATCGCTGCGGCTCGGCGTCACCGGCCTGTCCCGTGCCGGCAAGACGGTGTTCATCTCGGCTGTCGTCCACAATCTGATCCATGGCGGGCGCCTGCCACTGTTCGAGGCGCAGAAGTCCGGACGCATCGCGCGCGCCTTCCTCGAGGAACAGCCGGATGACGCCGTGCCGCGTTTTCAGTACGAGGATCACATCGCCGCTTTGGTCAACGACCGCATCTGGCCGGATTCGACGCGCGCCATTTCCGAACTCAGGCTCACCATCGAATACGAATCTGCCTCCGGCTGGAACCGCATGTTTTCCAGCGGCCGGTTGTCGGTCGACATTGTCGACTACCCCGGCGAATGGCTGCTCGACCTGCCGCTGCTCGGCAAATCCTTCGCCGATTTCTCGCACGAAGCCTTCGATATGGCGATGCTGCCGGTGCGCCACGACCTCTCTCAGGACTGGCGGGCGCTGGCGGCGACAATCGATCCCAATGCCGACGCCGACGAGATGACGGCGCGACGCCTCGCCGAGAGCTTTGCGGCCTATCTCAAGGCCTGCAAGCTAGACGAACGGGCGCTGTCGACCTTGCCGCCCGGCCGTTTCCTGATGCCGGGCGACCTCGAGGGTTCGCCGGCGCTGACCTTCGCGCCCTTGCTGCTCCAAGGCGAGCGGCGGCCACGCTCCGGTTCGCTGCAGGCAATGATGGAGCGCCGCTACGAGGCTTACAAGACGCATGTGGTGAAGCCGTTCTTCCGCGAACACATCACCCGCCTCGACCGCCAGATCGTGCTGATCGACGCCATGCAGGCGCTGAACGCCGGCCCCGGCGCGATGGCCGACCTCGAACGCGCGGTGACCGAGATCCTCTCCTGTTTCCGCCCGGGCCGCGGCAATTTCCTCACCGATTTGTTTTCGCGCCGCATCGACCGCATCCTGGTCGCTGCGACCAAGGCCGACCATCTGCATCACGAAAGCCATGACCGGCTGCAGGCGATCGTGCGCAGGCTTGCCGACCGGGCCGTGGCGCGGGCGAATTTTACCGGTGCCGATGTCGACGTGGTCGCCATGGCGGCGGTGCGCGCGACACGCGAAGGCACGGTCAAGCACGGTCGTGAAACGCTGCCGGTGATCATCGGTACGCCGCTGAAGGGCGAGAGGATCAACAGCGAAATCTTCGACGGCAAAACCGAAACCGCCATATTTCCCGGTGACTTGCCGGAGAAAATTGAAGCGGTTTTCGATGTTTCTGAAGCTGACCACAGACAGAGCAGCGACGATCCGGCGATCCGTTTCGTGCGCTTTCGGCCACCAAAGCTCGAACGCACCGCCGACGGCGTCACGCTGTCGTTGCCGCATATCCGGCTCGACCGCGCCTTGCAGTTCCTGATCGGAGACCATCTGGCATGACCGCGCCCCGCAGACCGGCAGCTTTCCGCATCGAGCCGGAGGCCGAACCGAAGCAGGCCCGCAGCCATGCCGAGCCGCAGCCGCCGCGCAAGCCGCGCGCCGTCGTCGTGCCGGCCGAGATCGATGTCTTCGACGAACCCGACATCGTCGCCGCCGAACCGCCGCCGGCGACCGCGCCGCGCAAGCGCTCGCTATTTGCCAGCCTGTTTTTCGGCGCGGTCGGCGTGCTGGTTTCGCTGACCGTCGGCCTGTGGACCGACCAGCTCATTCGCGATCTGTTCGAGCGCGCAGAGTGGCTGGGCTGGCTGGCGGCTGCCATGGCCGCAATCGCCGTGCTGGCGCTGGTGGTGGTGCTGGTGCGCGAATTCCTGGCTATTGCCCGGCTGGCCGAGGTCGAAAAGCTGCAGAAACGGGCGCTCGATGCCGTGGCGCGCGACGATCCGAAGGCCGCAAGGGCCGTCGTCGACGAACTCTCGGCTTTTGTCGCGGCAAAACCCGAAACAGCGGCCGGCAGGCGCTCGCTGGCCGAACTGCGGGGCGAGATCATCGACGGCGGCAATCTGGTGCGGCTGGCCGAAACCGAGATTCTCGGGCCGCTCGACGCCAGGGCAAAGGTGATGATCCTGGAAGCCGCCAAACGCGTGTCGCTGGTCACCGCCGTCAGTCCGCGAGCCCTGGTCGACGTCGCCTATGTCGTGTTCGAGGCGGGGCGGCTCATTCGCCGCCTGTCCGAGCTTTATGGCGGCCGCCCGGGCACGCTGGGCTTTTTCCGGCTGGCGCGCAGCGTTCTCGCCCATCTGGCGGTGACCGGGTCGATCGCCGTCGGCGACAGCTTTGTCCAGCAGATCGTCGGCCATGGCCTTGCCGCGCGGCTTTCGGCGAAACTCGGCGAAGGCGTCGTCAACGGCATGATGACGGCGCGCATCGGCATCGCGGCGATGGAGACGGCGCGGCCCCTGCCGTTCATTGCCGCCAGGCGGCCGGGCATGGGCGATTTCCTGTCGGCGCTGACCTCGTTCGCGACCAAAAAAGAGAGGGAGACACCCGCTGCCGAAAAGTGAAACGCCTACTCGCGGTCACCAAGCATTAACCAATCTTGTTCATGGTCGTCCAACAACAGCCTCCTTGTTGCCGGGTGTCGTCTATGAAAAGCGTAATCTTGTCCTGCGTCCTGCCCCTGGTCGCGCTTGCTGCACCTCTGGGCCTGGCCGGGAAAGCCTCTGCAGCCGAACCCGACAAGCAGTTCTTCCGCACCGTCGAAGGCAAATGGGTCGGCCCGGGCGAGATCGTCGCCGGCAAATACAAGGGCACGAAATTCACCTGCAGCTTCGACGGCTCGACGCCTGACAACAAGACGGGCATGTCGCTGGACGGCGACTGCCGGGTCGGTGTCTTCACCCAGAAAATGTCAGCCACCGTCGAGCGCAAGGGACGCGACTACAAGGGCAACTTCATGGGCGGCGCCGCGGGTTCAGGCCTCGACATCATCGGTGGCAATGTCGTCGATCCCCGCAAGGTGGTCTTCACCATCAACCGCAACCAGTTGCGCGGCGTCATGCAGGCCCGCATTCCCGACGACAATTCGATGACGGTGACCATCGCCGTGCGCGTCGACCAGCAACTGGTGCCGGTGATCGGCATGAGCCTCAAGCGCGTCGATACCGTCGAAGTCGGCTCCATCGCCAAGAACTGAGTTCCGGCAGCGGCCAGCAAAAAAGGCGGTGGCTCCCCGAGCCACCGCCTTCTTCAATTCCCCAGAACGAAATCAGCCCTTGATGGCGGCCGTCAGTTCGTCATAGGCCTTGCAGGCTTCGTCCAGCGTCGTGGCGCCCTGGTACTTGGTCGTCACCGCCTGCACCTTGGCCGTCAGGTCAGCCGCCTTGGACGGATCCTTGGTGATCGCCTCCTGCAGCGCGGCGGTCATCTCCTGGGCCTTCTTGGCCGCAATCTCCTGCGTGCATTCAGGCGCCTTCGAACAGGCCGATGCGGCAAGCATGGCGACACCCACGCCGACGAGCAAAAACTTCTTCATGTCAGTCATCTCCTCACAAAGGCAGAACTTGATCGTCGCTGCCTTCAAATGGCCGAAGCCGAGCGTCCCTTAGCCGCCGATTGCGGCAAAACGCAACGCGTGTGCCGCATAAACTTGTGTACGCGGCTGCAACATCGCGGCGGCCCGGAGTCAGGCCGTCTAGACTAATGCATGTCGCCCAAAAGTGCGCAGCGGTTTTGGGATAACGACATGCATAAAAACAAAAACTTAAAGCGCGTCGCACAGGGCCGTTCAGGCGCGACGCGCTTTAGGGCAGTTGAAGCAGGGTTAGCTGCGAGGCTGTAGCAGCGCCAGCAAAGCTGTCGATGCGGCAAGGACGGCGGTGAGAGTCAAAGGCGCCGTGGCGCCGTAATTGTCCACGACATAGCCGCCGACAACCGCGCCGATGGTGATGGCAACCTGGAAAGAGACGACCATCAGGCTGCCCGCCGCTTCCAGTGCGTCAGGTGCCGCACGGGACAGATTGGTCGGCAGCACCACCGGCCCCATGCCGAAGGCCAAGCCCCAAAGCGTTACGAGCGCGAAGGCAGCGCCGACGTGCACGCCCCAAAGCACCAATGCCAGCGCCGCAAATGCCATCAAGACGGCGGTCACCACGAGCGCCATGCGGATATTGGCGTCGGCCAAGCGGCCGCCGACAATGTTGCCGACCACGGCGGCGATGCCAAATCCGAGCAGAGCCAGCGCAATCGGCCCGGTTGCAAGCAGCGTCACATGTTCGAGGAAGGGGCGCACATAGACAGAGCCGGCGAAATGCCCGGTCATCAGCAAAACAATGGCAAGCATGCCGAGCTGAATGCCACGCCGCCGCGTCAGCCGAAACACGTCGGCAAGGCTGTTGCTTGCGGTTGCAGGCAAGGTCGGCAGGCTGAGAAACTGCAGCAGCATGGCAACCAAGGCCAGCCCCGCTGTCATGGCCATGGCGCTGCGCCACCCCAACCAGTCGCTGATCAACGCGCCCATCGACGGCGCGGCAATGGTGGCGAGCGAGACGCCGAGGGTGACGATGGCCATGCCCCGACCTGTCGCATTGGCGCCGACCAGCCTCGCTACGACGGCAACCGAAAGTGCCCAGAAAGCGCTGAGCGCGATTCCCAGCCCGGCCCGGCCCAGCAACAGCAGCCAGAAATTGGGCGCCAGCGCTGCAAGAATATTGGAAGCGACCGCCAGGGCCATGAGACCAACCAGCACCGTCTTGCGGTTCAACCGGCCGATGAGAACATTGCTCAACATCGCCGTCACGGCGCCGACCGAAGCGGTGGCGGTGACGACCTGTCCGGCTGTTCCCTCGCTGATGCCGAGATCGCGCGCCATCGGCGTCAACAGACCTGCCGGCAGGAATTCGGCGGACACCAGGGCAAAGCTGGTGGCCGCCAATGAAATGACCGCGAACCAGGTGGCTGCGCTCCATGCGGTTGGCGCATCGGCGTCAAGGCCAATCGCGGCGTCTTCAAGCTGTAATGTTGTGTCAGTCACGGAAGGATCTCCAAAGTTTGGAGATCTTCTATAGACGAGTCCGTTCGGATGATATGTATCCTAGAATCCGAAATTCATATCTATTCGTCCGGGAATTGTGCGGCGCACAACACCTGGCGAAACATTGGTGATGCGCTTGAACGCGCGCGCGAAGGATGCCTCGGAATCATAGCCCAAACGGGTAGCGACTTCGGCGACCGACAAGCCGTTCTGCCCCAGCAACTCACGGGCAAGCTGCATCCGCAGGCGGGCGAGATAGCGTGCAGCACCCTCGCCCAAGACAGCGCTGAAGCGCTCGGCGAAAATCGACCGCGATTGGCCTGCCACGCCGGCCAAGCTTCCCAGCGTCCAGTTGTGGCCGGGGTTTCGGTGCATGGCTGCCAGAGCGCGGCCAATATGGGGGTCGCGGATGGCTGCGAGCCAACCGGTGGTCGAAGCGCCATTGCAATTGACCCAGCAGCGGATGAGCCGGGCTGTCAGCAAATCCGCCATACGCGACAAAATGGTGGCGCTGCCCATCTGCGGTTGCGCGGCCTCCACCGTCATAGCCGCCAGCAAAGGACCGACGACGGGGTCATTGCCGGCGACGTCGCAACCCTTGATGACAGGCGGCATCAACGTGATCAATGGGTTGAGCGCACAGGAGCCCAAGGCCATCGAGCCGCAGAAAAGGGTGCTCGTCGCGCCCGTTCCCTGCCGTACCACTTCGCAAACGTTGCCGCCGAACTTGATGACCTGGCAGCCCTCGAGCGAGTCGACCTCAACGTCCGGCGCGCTCGCCAGCCGATGGGCGATGCCTTGCGGCAGCAGCACCAGATCGCCATCGCGCAACTCCTGCCAGCCTTGCGCTTCGGTATGAATCCAGCATGGCCCATGGCCGACAAAATGAAACCGAAGCAGCGGTTGCTGCGGAAAGTCTATGCTCCATGGATGCCGGAGCTCGCAGCGGCCATAGTTGACGCCGCTCAAGCGAAAGTCCTGCAGAACTTCACTAAGCGCATCCATCGGGATATGGGACGGCGAAGACGGTCGGGACGAATGGTCAAGCATTGAACTGATATAGATGCCGAACGTCCGGCAGGCAAGCGGCGACCATTGTTTCACCGGGGGAATCGCTTCAACGGCACCTACCCGTCCTGGCAGGCTTCCCACCCTTGCCTCTAGCTCCAACTGCATGCAAGGAGTGCTGCTGAACACGGGGACAAGAGGCATGGCAGCGGAAGCGTCGGGCAGCGATCTTATTCAGGTGGTGGCGCTGCTTGCCGCCGGCGTCGTCGCCGTTCCGATCTTCAAACGCATGGGGCTGGGCTCGATCCTCGGCTATCTCGCCGCCGGCGTGGTTATCGGCCCGTTCGGCATCCGCATATTTTCCGAATCGGAAGCCATCCTGCACGTCGCCGAACTCGGCGTCGTCATGTTCCTGTTCATCATTGGGCTGGAGATGCAGCCGTCGCGGCTATGGGGGCTGCGGCGCGAAATTTTCGGACTCGGCGCCCTGCAGGTCGGCGTCTGCGCGGTGCTCCTGACTCTCGTCGGATTAGCGGGCGGCTTTCCGATCGCGCAATCCTTCGTTGCCGGCGCCGGCTTCGTGCTGACCTCGACGGCGATCGTCATGCAGCTGCTGGAAGAACGCGGCGAGATGGCCAGCCCCAAAGGACAGCGCATCGT
Organism: Mesorhizobium sp. P2_D6; assembly: GCF_056404315.1. NCBI lineage: Bacteria > Pseudomonadati > Pseudomonadota > Alphaproteobacteria > Hyphomicrobiales > Phyllobacteriaceae > Mesorhizobium > Mesorhizobium sp. P2_D6. The sequence goes on from NZ_JBFUEG010000003.1 coordinate 304,117, forward strand.
GTCCATCCTGCTGCTTGAGGATCTGGCGATCGTGCCGCTTTTGGCGCTGGTCGCCTTCCTGGCGCCGGGCGGTGCCGAGATGACTCTGCAGCAAAGGCTGACCGAGGTCGGCATCGGCCTTGGCGCCATTGTCGGGCTGGTGGTGGCCGGCCGCTATCTGCTCAATCCGTTCTTCCGCATCCTGGCCGACGCCAAGGCACGCGAAGTGATGACGGCGGCCGCACTTCTGGTCGTGCTGGGATCGGCGCTGGTCATGCAGCTCTCCGGCCTGTCGATGGCGATGGGCGCCTTCCTTGCCGGCGTGCTCCTGTCGGAATCGACCTTCCGCCACCAGCTGGAAGCCGACATCGAGCCGTTTCGCGGCATCCTGCTTGGCCTGTTCTTCCTCGCCGTCGGCATGTCGCTCGACCTGCATGTGGTGGTCTACAATTGGCGGCTGATCGCCATCTATGTCGTCGCCTACATGGTGATGAAGGCGCTCGGCATCTATCTCGTCGCCCGCGTGCTGAAGAGCGGCCATCGCGAAGCGCTGGAGCGCGCCGTGTTCATGGCGCAGGGCGGCGAATTCGCCTTCGTGCTTTACTCCGCCGCGGCGGCCGTCGGCATCATCGACAGCCGGGCCAACGCCACGCTGACCGCGATCATCATCATCTCGATGGTGCTTACGCCGCTGGCGATCATTGCGCTCAGATATTTGACGCCGCGCGACGAGCAGTCGCTCGAAGGCGTCGATATCGCCGAAGGGCTGACCGGCAGTGTTCTGGTCATCGGCTTCGGCCGCTTCGGCCAGATCGCCAGCCAGCCGCTTTTGTTGCGCGGCATCGACGTGTCGATCATCGACAATGATGTCGAAATGATCCAGGCAGCGGCCGATTTCGGCTTCAAGGTCTATTATGGCGACGGCACACGGCTCGACATTCTGCGCGCCGCTGGCGCTGGTCGTGCGCGCGCCGTGCTGATCTGTGTCGACAAGCCCGACGCTGCCGTTCGCATTGCCGAACTGATCAAGGCGGAGTTTCCGTTGCTGACGGTTCTGGCTCGCGCCTTCGATCGCGGCACAGCGCTGTCGCTCATTCGCGTCGGCGTGGATTTCCAGCTGCGCGAAACCTTCGAATCGGCCCTCGTCTTCGGCGGCTCGGCGCTTGAGGCGCTTGGCGTCGAACCGGAAGATGTCGCCGACGTCATCGAGGATGTTCGGCGCCGCGACAACGACCGCTTCGAGACGCAGCTGGCTGAAGGCATACGGGCTGGCCGGCGCTTCCTCAGGGGCAATATCGGCACGCCGATTCCGACGCCGCTCGCCCCGCCACGTCGACCCGGCCAGGCGCTGAATGAAGAAACCGCCGGTGTGTTGAACAAATCCGAACCCGCCCAGCCAGAGGAAGGCAGATGACCGCATTGGATGAGCGAGCGCTCGCCGTCACCAAATTCTGGCGCGAGGCCGGCGAAGACGCCTGGTTCGAAAAGAACGACGCTTTCGATGCGGATTTTCGCAGCCGATTTCTCGACCTGCATTATGCGGCCGCGCGGCGCGAGTGCGACGCCTGGTCGGAGCATGCCGAGGGCTCGCTGGCGTTGATGATCCTGCTCGACCAGTTCCCTCGCAACTGTTTTCGCGGCTCCGGCCACATGTACGCCACCGATCCGCTGGCAAGGCACTTTGCCGCCAGGGCGATCGCCGCCGGCCATGACCTGGCGCTGGAAGAAGACCTGCGCGTCTTCCTGTACCTGCCCTATGAGCACTCCGAACTGCCCGCCGACCAGGACAGATCGGTTGAGCTCACCACTGCCAGGGCGCCGGAGTATATCAAATACGCGGTCGAGCACCGCGACATCATCGAGCGTTTCGGCCGCTTTCCGCATCGGAACAAGATGCTTGGCCGCGAGACGACGGCGGACGAACAGGCATTTCTCGATGGCGGCGGATTCTCCGGCTAACCCAGCCACCAGTCGCGGCCGGACGCCAGCCGCTCTATGCCTGACGTATCGACGGCGCTGAGCCGCTCGCTCACGCTGCGGCCGCCAACCGCCAGTTCCGGCGCGATCTCGGCCAGGGGCGCCAAAACGAAGGCGCGCTCCAGCATTCTGGGGTGCGGCACTTCCAGCCCGGTCTCGTGGATGATGCGGTCGCCGAACACCAATATGTCGATGTCGATCAGGCGCGGCCCCCAGCGCTCCTCGCGCACCCGTTTTAGCTTGCGCTCAGCCTCGAGGCAAAGATCGAGCAGCGCCCTTGGCATCAGCGCGGTCGAGATTTCGGCAGCGGCATTGAGAAAATCCGGCTGGTCGAGCTTGCCCCATGGCGGCGTGCGATAGAGCGAGGAGACGGCGATGACGCGCGTGCTCTCGTCGGCGTCCAGCAGGCGCAGCGCCGTCGCCATCGAGGCGGCTGGATCGCCGAGATTGCCGCCGAGGCTGAGGTAGACCGTGTTATTCGGGCCAGACAACGGTCACCTCGACATAATCGAGCACGCCGGGCACCGGCGCGTTCGGTTTGCGCACGGTGATCTCGGCCTTCCTGATCTGCGGAAACCGCGCCGTCAGCGCCTTCGCAACTTCGAGCGCCAGCGCCTCGATCAGGAAACGGCGGTGTCCAGTGACGATCTTTTCAATCACCGTGAAGGCGACGCCGTAATTGACGGTATCCTCGATAGAATCATCCTCCAGCGGGCGGCTGGGCTCGACCGTCAACTCGGCATCGACATAGAAACGCTGGCCAAGCGCCTCCTCCTCGTCCAGCACGCCGTGCCGGGCAAAGAAGGCGCAGTTCTTCATGCGGATGACATACATTTCTTGGGTTCCTGGGCTCAGTGTCCCGGCTTTTCACGCGCCAGCATAGCATCCGCCATGGCCAGCGCGTCCACGTTGATTGCGACATCGTGGACGCGAAACAGATCGGCGCCCTTCAGCCTGAGGATGACGCTGGTGGCCGCCGTGCCGGCGCCGCGCGCGGCGGCGTCGCGGCCGGTGACGATGCCGATGAAGCGCTTTCTGGACGTGCCGGCCATCAGGGGAAAGCCCAGCGCCTTCAGTTCGGAAAACCGCGCCATCAGGTCGAGGTTTTCCTCCGCCGTCTCCTTGGCGAAGCCGAAGCCGGCATCGAGCACGATATGGTCATCCTGGACGCCATTGCGCTTGGCGATTTCCAGCGATGCCTTGAGGAAGGAAAACTGGTCGTCGATGACGTCGGGCAGTTTTTGCCGCTCGCGCCCGGTGTGCATGATGACCAGGCCGGCGCCGGTGTCGGCGGCGACGCGGGCAATGGCGGGTTCACGCTGCAGGCCCCAGACATCGTTGACGATATGCGCGCCGGCGGCGACGGCCAGGCGCGCGGTTTCCTCGCGATAGGTGTCGACCGAAATCAGGGCTTCACCGGCGCCGGCGAGCGCGGCGATCACCGGCAGGATGCGGGCCTGCTCTTCCTCAGGGGTGACGGGAGAGGCGCCCGGGCGCGTGGATTCCCCGCCGATGTCGATGACGGCGGCGCCCTCTTCGACCATGCGGCGCGCCTGCGCCACCGCCTGGTCCGGTCCGATGAACTGCCCGCCATCGGAAAAACTGTCCGGCGTGACGTTCAGAATGCCGACCACCATGGCCTTCTCGCCAAGGTCGAGATGGCGCCCATGCGCCAGTTGCCATCGCCTTGTCGTCATTGTCCTTCAACCATGTGGCTCATCGAGCACTTGCAATCCATCAACGATGCGTGATCGGTGGAAGATCAATTCCGTTGCGCCGGCAACGGCCGTAAAGCAAGGTGAGTGAAGAGGCAACATAATGAAGCGACCCCTGCTCTGCGCCCTGATGCTGGCTTTGACCGTTTTGCCGGCGAGCGCGGCCAATCTGGTGAAGACCTACAGCTATTTTGGCATCGGCGGCAGCACGCTCGATGCCATCGAGACGCAATTGTCGACACATGGACCCGAGGTGAAAAGCACCGGGATGCGGCATCCGGGCGCCACCCAGATGGCCTTCACCACCCGCATCAGCTACGCGCAAACCGCCGATACCTGCCGCATCGCCAAGGCCGCCGTCACCGTCAAGGTTAAGGTCATCCTTCCGCAGTGGCGCCGGCCGCGCAAGGCCGACGCCGATGTCAGGCTGTTCTGGGACACGCTGTCGGCCGACATCAAGCGCCATGAGGAGCGCCATGTCGAGATCGCCAAGAACCACGGCCGTCTCCTTGAGGACGCGCTGAACGCCAGCTACCCGCAAAAGACCTGCGCCGAGGCCAAGGCCAAGGCGGCTGAGATCACCGCAGCCGAACTCGCCAGGCACGACCAGGACCAGCTGCGCTTCGACCGCGTCGAGGGCGTCAACTTCGAAAGCCGCATCCTGCGGCTGCTGCGCTACCGCATACAGCGCGTCGAGAACGGCCAGCTTCCACCCGGCTGAACCACGGGACCGATACCAAGCCAATCCTGCCCAAACATGAGGCCAGCCCCAGAAAATTTTCGGGCAAAGGTCGAAATCGGCCTATACGGGACGACATATGTCAGGCTCGCACGGCGCGAGCTTCGAAACGCGAGATCAAGACCAATTGAGGCGGCGTATAGCGGAGCGGCCATTTGGCGCCGCGCAATCGCTCGCCAAGCGTTGTGGACGAACTGATATGGACCAGGCTGTCGACAGGCCGGTGATGGCGACGCCCGCCGCGCCGCTGACGGAGAGCGAAAAGAACGTCATCATCGCCGGCATCTTGCTGTCGATGCTCCTGGCGGCACTCGACCAGACCATTGTCGCGCCGGCCATGCCGACCATCGGCCGTTCGCTCGGCCACGCCGACTATCTGCCGTGGATCGTGACCGGTTATCTCCTGACGGCGACCGCCATGGCGCCGCTCTACGGCAAGATCTCCGACGTTTACGGCCGCCGGCCGACCGTCTATGCGGCGATCCTGATCTTCCTCGCGGGATCGCTGGTCAGCGCCATGGCGCCCAACATGTTCGTGCTGGTCATCGGCCGGGCGATCCAGGGTGCGGGCGGTGGCGGCCTGTTCGCCCTGGCGCAGATCGTCATCGGTGATCTGGTGCCGCCACGCGAAAGGGCGCGTTATGCCGCCTGGATTTCGGGCACATGGGCTGTCGCCAGCATCGCCGGACCGTTGCTGGGCGGCGGTTTTGCCGAACATCTGCACTGGTCGCTGATCTTCTGGATCAACATCCCGCTTGGCCTGGTGGCCATGGCGATCATCAACAAGCCGCTGCGCAAACTGCCGGTTACCGCAAAGCGGCATCGCATCGACGCCCTGGGAGCACTGCTTCTGGTGGTGGCGACGGCACTGCTGCTTTTGGCGCTCAACTGGGGCGGCAGCGCCTATCCATGGGCCTCGCGTGAAATCCTCGGCCTGCTCGCCTGTTCGGCGGTCTTCTGGGGCGCGTTTGCACTGCGGCTGATGCGGGCGGCCGAGCCGCTGATTTCGCTTGAAGTGCTGAGCAATCCGATCGTGCTTGCCGGTACGGCGTCGATGTTCCTGCTGCAGGCCGCCAATATCGGCCTGTCCGTGTACCTGCCGGTCTATCTGCAGTCGATCATCGGCCTGTCGGTCAGCCAGTCAGGCCTTGCCATGCTCGGCCTGCTGCTCGGCACGGTCGCCGGCGCGACGTTCAGCGGCCGCACGATACCGCGCTTCTTCCACTACAAGCGCATCGCCATGGTCGGCGTTCTCTTCGCCATTGTCTGCCTTGGCGTGCTCAGCCTGGTCGCCGGCCACGCCTCGCTGCTGGTGGTCGAGCTGCTGACGATCTGCATTGGGCTTGGAAGCGGCACCACTTTCCCGGTCGCCACCGTGTCGGTGCAGAACGCCGTCGACCGCGCGCATCTCGGCGTCGCCACCGGCGTGCTGACCTTCCTGCGCTCGCTGGGTAGCGCACTCGGCGTCGCCATGCTCGGCGCCGTCGCGCTCGGCTATGGCCTGCCGCTTGCCGGCGAAGGCGTGCCGGCTGCCGGACAGACCGTCTCGGCGACGCCCTTTATGATGATCTTTCTTGCGGCGGCCATCACGCTGGTGCTGGCTCTGATCACGCTGGCGCTGATGCCGGAGAAGTCGTTGCGCGGCCGCGACGAGGCCGAGGCGCCAGTCGTCCTGGTGGAGTGATCCGGCAAAAGCCCTGAACGCCTATTCCACGACTCCGAGCTTTTTCTGCAGGCTGGTCGACGACGTCGTGTACTGGAAGACGATACGCTCGCCAGGGCTGATGATGCGCTTGGCCGCCTGCGCCATAAGCGCCACCTCGTGAAAACCCGACAGGATCAGCTTGAGCTTGCCGGGGTACCAGTTGATGTCGCCGACGGCGAAGATGCCGGGCACCGAGGACTGGAACTTTTCCGTGTCGACCGGAATGAGGTTCTCGTGAAGGTTCAGCCCCCATTCGGCGATTGGGCCGAGCTTCATGGTCAGGCCGAAGAACGGCAGCATGCGCGTGCACGGCACCTCGATGTCGCCGTCAGGGCCGCCCTTGATGGTCGCGGACGCCAGTTGGCCGTCGGCGCCGTTCAGACCGCTCACCTGGCCGACGCGGAACTCCAGCTGTTTCATCTCCTGCATGGCGTACATCTTGTTGACGCTGTCGGGTGCGGCGCGGAATTCCGGCCTGCGATGAACCAGTGTCACGCTTCTTGCCACCGGCTGCAGGTTCAGCGTCCAGTCGAGCGCGGAATCGCCACCGCCGACGATGACGAGGTCGTGGCCGCGGAACTCCTCCATGCGGCGCACCGAATAGAAGACGCTTTTGCCCTCATAGGCTTCGATGCCGGGAATGGGTGGCCGCTTGGGCTGGAACGAGCCGCCACCGGCGGCGATCACCACCACCTTGGCCTCGAACACCTCGTTCTCGTCGGTGGTGACCCGAAAGGAGCCATCCTCTAGCTTTTGCAGGCTGGAGACCATGCGGTTATAGGTGAAGTCAGGCTTGAACGGATGGATCTGCTCGATCAGCCTGTCGACCAGCCCTTGCGCCGAGATCAAGGGCCAGCCCGGAATGTCGTAGATCGGCTTTTCCGGATAGAGTTCGGCGCACTGGCCACCGGGCCGGTCGAGGATGTCGATCAGATGGCACTTCATGTCGAGGAGGCCGAGTTCGAACACGGCGAACAGGCCGACCGGCCCTGCCCCGACAATGAGTGCGTCCGTCTTGATTACATCGGTCATGCCAGGCGAGCCTCATTGCCAAAACTGGGCCAAACTGGGCGCGAGACTGCATGAGCATTGGCTTGCTGCCAAGCGTCGGCGGTAAAAATCCGAAAGAAGTTGGTTCAGCCCTGGCGGGCGGGCACGCGCACGACGAGGCCGTCAAGGGCGTCGCGCACCTTGATCTGGCAGGACAGGCGCGAGTTCGGCTGGACGTCATAGGCGAAGTCCAGCATGTCCTCTTCCATCGCCTCCGGCTCGCCGACCTCGGCCGTCCAGGCTTCGTCGACATAGACATGGCAGGTTGCGCAGGCGCAGGCGCCGCCGCATTCGGCCTCGATGCCCGGCACCGCATTGCGGATCGCATTCTCCATGACGGTCGAGCCGTTTTCGGCCTCGACATCGAAAGGAGTGCCGTCATGGGCGATGAAGGTCAGCTTGGTCATTTGTCACCTGAAGGGAGTCTCAGCCGAGATAATCACTCCGCCAGACAAGTCAACTGCGGCGCGAAAGCGCCGCTTTGTGACGTTTTTTCGGAAAGCTGGCTAAAGCGCGCCCTGGCCCGGCCGATTCATGCCGGTGGCCGCCGACGAGCGGCAGCCATTACCGGCTGATGGCGGCGATGAAATCGCGCACTTCCTCGATCAGGACGCCGAGGCGCTTGAGACTGCGTGTATCTTCCGGCTGCTGTTCGATTGATGAGGCGCAGTCGGCGATGGCAAATGCGCCGACGCCGCGCGCCGAACCTTTCAGCCCATGCGCCAGAAGCAGCCTCTCCCTGACATCGGCATCGATGATCTTGTCGCGAACAGAAAGCGCCTGCTGTACGAACAGTGCCAACACCTCCTGCTCGAGGGCGCGATCGCCCATTGTCTGGCGGGCCAGATGGGCCAGATCCACCGGCCGCGAACGGGCTGGACCCGACGCATCGCCACCCGGCATTGAGAAGGCAATGCCGCTTTCACCGCGTACCAATTTGAAACTCCTTTGTCCCGCTCGCAAAAAAACTTAGGCGATTTCCGTCGCCAACGCGTTAATGAATGGGCTGGAAAATTGTTGCCGCAGAGGCGACGAAATCACGTTCACGTTAACCTTATATTTAAAGTTTTACGTATCTCGCGGAATGCAGGTTTTCTTTACCCCTGTGTGTCATTACGATACGAGGGTCCATTTTCAGCCTCCTGCGTGGGATAAGACAAGCCAGAATCAGGCCAAAATCATAAAGTCCCTCGGCAGCTAGTACAGGGTAGCGAAGGCATGGCGAAGAAACCAACGACGACCAGAACTCTCGACAACGACGTAGCCAGGGAACTCGAAAAGGCACTAGACCTCGACCTTAGCGGAGACGGCAGCGGCGATCTCGATATTGCGGCGTCGATGGAAGATCTGGAAGCGCAGATTTCGCAGGCCGCGGACGAACTGGCGCGCGAAGGCCGTACCCAGAAACCCGCCCCCGCTCAAAGCGCACCCATCCAACAGAATCAAAGCGCGACGCCGGCTGCCAAGCCCGCCGAGTTGCGCCCGGTTGAATCGCGCAACAGCGCGCAGCCGGCCGGCTTCAAGCCGGCAAACGATGACCGCCAGAAAGATTACAAGACGCTGCTGCACAGCCTCAACCGGCGTGCGTCGAGCACAATCTATTGGGTCGTGGCGTTCGTGTCGCTGGCCTGGATTGCCGGCGCCGGAGGTCTTGCCAATCTGCTGTTTGGCCCCAGCATCTGGAAAATTCGTACATTCGACCAACTCCTGGCCCGCCCCGAACTGATCGGCCTCGCAATCGCGGCAATCATACCGGTTGTCCTGTTTTGGGCTTTCGCGGCAATGATCCGCCGCGCGCAGGAAATGCGCATCGCCGCCCAGTCAATGACGGAAGTGGCTTTCCGCCTAGCGGAGCCGGAAAACCTCGCCCAGGACCGCGTCATGATGATCGGCCAGGCCGTTCGCCGCGAAGTGGCGGCGATGGGCGAAGGCATCGAGCGCACGCTGGCGCGCGCCGTCGAACTGGAAACGCTGGTTCACAGCGAGGTCAACCAGATCGAACGCTCCTATTCGGAGAATGAATCCCGTATCCGCTCGCTTGTCGACGGGCTGGGCAGCGAACGCGAAGCCGTCGTCACCCATGCCGAGCGCGTGCGCGCTTCGATCACCGGTGCGCATGAGACGCTGAAGGACGAAATCGGCGCTGCCAGCGACATCATTCGCGACTCCATCCTCAACGCGTCGACCAAGCTGTCGATGACGATCACGAATTCCGGCGACACGCTGATCGACCGCATCAACGAAAGCTCGATGTCGATCTTCGATCAGGTGGAAGGCCGGCTCGACACGATCACCGATAGGCTGTCGACCTCAGGCGAAGCCTTCGCTTCGCTGCTCGACACCCGCATCGCCAAGCTGACCGACACCACCGACGGCTTGACCCGGTCGCTGACCGACCTGCTCGACGACCGCACCACCGGCATGGTGTCGCTGCTTGGGGGTGCTGCGCGCACCTTGAACTCTGAATTCGAATCCAGCCTCAACGGCATCGAGCGCACGCTGGCCGAGCGCGGCCAGGCGCTGATCAGCGAATTCCAGACCCGCGCAGAAGCGCTCGACACGGGCACGCAGAAGCTCAACGCCGCGCTCGAAGCGCGTGCCCGCCAGATCAACGAGACGCTGGTCGAGCGCGCCCGCGAGATCGCCCACACCTTTGCCGAGAGCAAGGATCATTTGTCGGCGATGATCGATCAGGGCAAGACCCAGATCGGCGCTGATATGGCCGACATCGTCTCGTCGACCTCGTCGATGCTCGAAGCCCGCGCCAGCGACTTCGCCGGCCGCATGGAAGCGGCCCGCCACGTCGTGTCGCGCTCCTTCGACACCGACATCCAGCGCCTCGCCGACGCCCGCGTCGGCATCGAGGAAGCGGTCGAAAACCACAGCCGCAAGCTGTCCGAAAGCCGCGAGCGCATGGCAGCGGCCATGGAGGCGGATTTAGCGAAATTCGCCGAGGGCCGCGCCGGCATCGACGCAGCCGTCACCAACCAGGTGCAGAAGCTGGCCGAAGGCCGCAACCTGATTTCGCGCGCTTTGGAAGAGGATCTGCGCAAGGTCAACGAGTCGCGCGCCGCCATCGACGCGTCGGTCGGCAGCCATCTCGAGCGCCTCGAAGAAGGCCGCAACCGGCTTAATCAGGCCTTGCATGAGGACTCCGGAAAGCTCGTGCAAGCCCGTACGATCATTGATGAAATGGTCGCCGGACATGTCGGGAAACTGGCCGAAGGCCGCAACATTCTGTCGCGCGCCCTGGAAGCCGACCTTGGCAAGCTGGCCGACAGCCGCACCTCGATTGACGGGCTGGTCGCCGGCCAGGTCGAAAAGATCGCCGAAGGCCGCGCCGTGCTCACCAAGGCGCTCGAAAACGACATTATCGGCATCAAGGGCGTGATCGAGAACCACTCGGCCAAACTGGCCGAGGACCGGACCGAACTCAGCAAGGCGCTGGAGAACGACCTGTCCAGCATCAGGGGCCTGCTCTCCGACCATTCGAACCGGCTCGCCGACGATCGTGGCCTCTTGTCCCAAACGCTCGAGGCCGACCTTGCCAAGTTGGCGGAAAGCCGGTCGAGCATCGACGGGCTGGTCGCCGGCCAGGTCGAGAAGCTGGCCGAAGGCCGTGACATTCTCAAGCGCGCGCTCGAAGCCGACATCAATACCATCAAGGGTGCCATCGCGGGTCATTCCGACAGGGTGGCGGAAGAGCGCAGCCAGCTTTCGAAGGCACTGGAAGCCGATCTGCAGAATGTGAACAGCCTAATCGCCGACCACACGAGCCGGCTTGTCCAGGATCGTTCGACACTATCCCAGGCGCTTCAGGACGATCTGCACAATGTGAGCGGCATCATGGCCGATCATCAAAACAGGCTCGTCCAGGACCGTTCGGCCCTCTCAAAGGCATTGGAAGACGACATCGCCAAGCTGGCGGAGAGCCGCTCCAGCATCGATGGGCTGGTCGCCGGACAGGTCGAGAAGCTCGCCGAGGGCCGCGACATCCTCAAGCGGGCGCTCGAAGCCGATCTCAACACGATCAGGAGCGCCATTGTCGACCAGTCGCAGAAGCTGACTGAAAACCGTGGAGAATTCGCACGGGTGCTGGAAGCCGATCTGGAAAATGTCAACAGCCTGCTCCAGGACCACAGCGACAAGCTCGCCCAAGATCGCGCGACGCTGTCGAAGGCTCTTGAGGACGACCTCGCCAAGCTGGCCGAGAGCCGGTCGAGCATCGACGGACTGGTCGCCGGCCAGGTCGAGAAGCTGGCCGAAGGCCGCGACATTCTCAAGCGCGCGCTGGAAGCGGACCTGCAGAAGCTGTCGGCAAGCCGCGGCGAGGTCGACGACATCATCGCCGGCCATGTTGGCAAGCTGGCCGAAGGCCGCAACATGCTGACCCAGGCGCTGGAAGACGATCTGGCAAAGCTCGCCGACACCCGCAAGGATGTCGACCGCTCGCTGTCGGGCCATATCGACCAGATTGCTGCCAGAAGCACCGACATTTCCGCGGCTATCGCAGCCGATGTCGAGAAGATCGAGCAGGCCTTCAGCAAGCAGACCGGCATCATCGAGGAGCGCGCCGGAACCATGGAGCGCGCGCTGTCGGTGGGTGTCGACAATGTCCGCAACGTACTCGAAAAGAGCGCCGTCTTTGTTGCCGGCGCACTGCGCGAGAAGGTGATGGAGGTCACCAGCGCCCTGCACGAACAGGCGGGTGCTGCCTTCAGCGATGCCGACCGCAAGATCGCCGAGCGTGCCGAGCAGACTTCGGCCGCCCTGCTTGCCCGGGCAGAAGACATCGCTCGCACCTTCGAGGACGCCGATCGCCGACTGCACGCACGCGCCGAAGACACAACGAGCGCGCTGCTTGCCCGGCATGACGAGACGTCAAACTCGCTGCTCGCGCGCGCCGAGGAAACGGCCGAACGGCTGGCTGCCCGCGCCGGCGAAATCGCGGGGACGTTTGATGCCGCCGACCAGAAGCTTGTCGCCCGTGCGGTCGAGACGGCGCAGTCGCTCGCCGACCGCGCCGGCGACATCCTGCGTAACTTCGAGGGTGCGGACCAGCGGCTGAGCATGCGCATCGGCGAATCCGCCGAAGCGTTGGCCGCCCGCGCCTCCGACCTCGGCCGCATCTTCGATGCCGCCGACCAGCAGCTGATCTCGCGCATTGCCGAGGGTTCAGACGCGTTGTCGGCCCGCGCCACCGAGATCAGCCGCATCTTCGACGAGGCCGATCACCGCCTGGTGTCGCGCATCGCCGACTCCACGTCGACGATCGGCGAACATGCCGACAACATCGTCGGTGCCTTCGCCAGCACCGAGCAGCGGGTTGCCGAACGCGCACGCCATACCGGCGAGGAACTTGCCGTCCACGCCCGCGAAATGGAGCAGGCTCTGGCCGGTGCCGACGAGCGGCTGGCCGCGAGTGTTGCCGCCGCAACCACCCGCGTCGAGGAACAGGTCGCGAATGTCGAAAACCGCCTCGCCTTTACCACCGAGACGATGGGCCAGAAGCTCAACGAGCAGGTGTCGAGCGCCGAAGCTCAACTGATCTCGCGCGCCAACACGATTGCGGAGACCTTCACCGCTGTTGGCCAGCATATCGGCCAGAGCACCAACGACGCGGCCAAGACCATCGGCACAAACACCCGCGAGCTCAACACGATGCTGGCGGCACGTTCGGCCGAACTGTCGAAGATCCTCGACGAAACCGCACGGCCGCTGGTCGAGCGCTTCGCCCAGGGCGGCTCGGAACTGCAAAAGAGCATGGAAGAGGTCACCGAACGCGCGACCGAGAAGCTGCGCAGCGAGAACGCCGCCCTCGTCAATGCGCTCGCCAGCCGCACGGCCGAAACGCTGTCGGCCGTCGAAGGCGCGCGCTCGTCGCTCGCCGACAGTGTCGCCGATCTCATCGGCCGCATGAGCGTCTCCAGCTCGCAGCTCGGTGAGCTGATCGAGCAGGCGGCAGTCAATCTCGGCCAGGTCGACGAACGTCTCAGCGGCAGCACGCAAAGCTTCGCCGCGACCACCGAAAAGGCGGCGCAGACCTTCGCCAGCTCGGCCCGCCTGGTCGATTCGAACACGACGCGGCTTACCGAACTGTCGTCCTCGACGCTGCGCGAGGTCGCATCGATCGCCACCAAGTTCGACGAACACAGCCGTCTGCTGTCGTCGGCCTCCGACCTGCTGAGCTCGGCGCAGAGCAATCTGGAACACACGCTTGAGAGGCAGTCGTCACTGGAAGATCTCGCCGTCGGCCTGGTCAAGAAGTCGGAAGACCTCGAGAAGGTGATGCGTTCCTTCGAGAGCCTTGTCGGTCAAACGATGCAGAATGCCGAAGGCAGGACGCTGGCATCGGCCGACAAGATCCGCATTGCCATTGCGGAAGTGGTCGATTCGGCAACCAACCGGTTCGCCGATGCGACCGAGGAGATGCGGCGCACCGCAAGCTCGATCAAGAGCGAGCTCGACCTCACACGCGCCGAGCTCAAGAAGGGCGTCATCGAGATGCCGGAAGAGGCCAAGGAATCGACTTCGGCGATCCGCCGTGCCGTTTCCGAGCAGATCAACGCGCTCAAGGAACTTTCGGATATCGTTGCGAAATCGGGCCGCGGTGGTGGCGACAATTCCGAGCCCCGCGCCCTGCGCCCGGCTCCCCAGGCGCCAGTACAACGCCCGGCCGAGCCGGTGCGCCGTCCGCCGCCGGCACCGCAGGCCGAACGCCCGGCTCCGCAGGCACCGCTTGGCGGCCTGCGCGGCACGCTCGATATCGAACGTCCTGCCGAAGCACCGCGCCAGCGCGACGCCAGTGCCCGCACGCCACAAGGTGGTTGGGTGCGCGACCTGCTGACCGGCGCATCGCGTGAGGAGGAAGTCGCCGCCAAGCCGGCAGCGCCCGCGGAAGCACCGCGCGCGGCTCCCGCCCAGCGCTCGCCGCTGCATGTCATGGAGTCGCTCAACTCGCTGTCGGTCGATATTGCGCGGGCGATCGACCATGACGCCTCGATCGAGCTGTGGAACCGCTACCGGCGCGGCGAGCGTGACGTGTTCACGCGCCGTCTCTACACGCTCAAGGGCCAGCAGACCTTCGATGAAATCCGCCGCAAGTATCAGGGCGAAGCGGAGTTCCGCGCTGCCGTCGACCGCTATTGCGACGATTTCGAAAAGCTGCTCAAGGACGTTTCGCGCAACGACCGCGACAACATCATGGCGCAGACCTACCTGACGTCGGACACTGGCAAGGTCTACACCATGCTGGCCCACGCCAGCGGCCGGTTGCACTGATTGGTGCGACGATCAACTTAACCAAGGCGGGCCACGGCCCGCCTTTTTCGTTCAGGCCCAGGTTCGTGTCACTGCAGGAAAAGATCACAATCTGTCGGCGCTGCCCCTCATCCGCCTGCCAGCACCTTCTCCCCGTATAGTGACGGGGAGAAGGAGGTGGCCGCGACCATGCCGCTACTTCTTGCAACGTTGAAAGTTGGCGAAGGCGGCCATGATGGCGTCTTTCTCCCCGTCACTATACGGGGGGTTGAGGAATGGTCCGCGATGCGGACGAAAAGCCAACTGCTTGGCTTTTCGAATGACGACCGTCCGGCAGGGCAATGAGGGGCAGCGCAGACCGACGATCTTTAAGTCGATGCTTTGTCTAAGCTGATTGCGCGCACGATCGCTTTGAAGCCTAGGCTGGCTCAGATCACGGAATCCGTCCAGCGCACGATATCCTTCGCCGCCTCGCCGAAGGCGTTGTCGAGCGCGCTGACATAGGCTGGGTTGCCGCTGCCCGAGACCGGAGCGGATGCAGTGAAGCTTTTTGAGGCGCGCACCTCGCCGTTGCGGTCGTTCAGGATGCGCACGAAGAGGTTGACCTCGGCATGCTCGCCGCCATTGACGCGGACTTCGAAGGAGCGGATCTCGACCATCACCTGATAGTCGATCGCCAGCCCCTCGCCCGGCTTGCCGACGCCGGCAAAGCTGCCGGAGCGCTGGAAGGTTTCGGCGAGCCTTGCCTGCACGATCAGCGGCAGCCGGTCGGCCCATTGCGCGCCCTTCAGATACTGGATCGAGCGGTCGGACGGCTTGATGACGATGTTCTGGCTGTCCAGCGCCTTGAGCGCGGATGGCTGGGCGATCAGGATCTGGCGGCGGCTGTGGCCATGCGCGTCGATTGAGGGTGCGGACAGCTCGAACGTATCGAGCGGCGCCGGCTTGCCTCCCAATGCCGCGCAACCAGCAAGGGTCAAGCCAAGCAACACGACAGCAGATCTATACCCACCCAAGCTGAACGTCACGCGCGATCCCCGTTGTCCCCGGACCGTAAGACCAACCCGCATTCGCGGTTCAACTTCTTGCGGTGGGCGGGCACGGAAGTCAACGCCGCGCCCTGCCATCGAACTGCCGAACCTCGCCGTCGCCACCCGTCAGGATGCGCTGCGGGTTGCGGCTGAGATCGGTCACCGCCTCTTCGATCCGGCTGATCGAACGCCGGCTGTCCTGGACCAGCGCTTCGACATTCGACAGGCCCTGGCCGGAGAATCGCGCCAGATTGTCGGTGATGGTGCCAAGCCGCGCATTCAGCGTGTCGGCGACCTGCTTGAACGATTTCAGCGTGTCCCTGGCATCGGCCATCACGCCGTCAGCCTGGCCCGAACCGAGCAGCGTGTCGACCCTTTTCAGGATGCCGTCAACGCGCACCGAGGCATCGTTGAGGCGCGCCGCAAGCTGTTTGGCGTCTTTGATCGTCTCGTCGATGTCGTCGGCCCGGTCGGCGAACTTGTCGGTCACCTTGGCGATGTCGGCTGCGGCCTGGTTGGCATTTTCGCTGGCCGACTGAATGTTGGCCAGTGCTACGCGCACCTGCGCCGGATCGATGCCGTCGAGCACATTGTCCACCTTGGCCAGCGTGCCTTGCGTCCGCTTGGCGAAATCGTTGACCGAGCCGACAGCGGTATCGACGTTCCTGATCACGCCGTCGAGCTGCTTCGAGGTTTCCTTCAGGTTGCCCGTCACAGTGTCCACATTGGCGACGATGCTCTTGATCTTGTCCTTGTCGACGGCATTGAGCAGGCCTTCGGCGGCCTTCAGCGTACCGTCTAGCTTGCCGGAAACATCCTTCAACTCGTCCGACAGCGCGCTGACGGCGGTCAGGAACTTGTCGATGCCGTCGGCATTCTTGGCCAGCGCATCGGAGAATGTCTGGGCGTTCTTGACGGTCTGTGTCAGCGGCCCGCGCACATCCTTGGTGAAACCTTCGAGATCCGAAAGCACCCTATCGGCACGGCTGAAGATGTTCTGCGCCGTCTGCAAAAGATTGTTGACGGCAGAGGGGTTAGCGACGATCTCAGCGGTTCTGCCTTCCTTTTCCGCCTCTTCAAGCAGGTTCGGTTCCTTGGGGTTGGCGCCCTTCAATTCGATGTTGACCTGGCCGGCAAGGCTGGCGATGCCGATATCGGCCTGCGTCGATTTGGTAAGCGGCGTTGTCTTGTCGATCTCAGTCGTGGCAATAGCGGCATTCGGGTCATTGCGGTCGAAATAGACACGCTTGACCACACCGACCTTGACGCCGTTGAACAACACCAGACTGCCGGGGCCGAGGCCTGAGGCCGAACCCTGAATGCGCACGCGCAACTGCGCCGTCTCGCCCCGATCGCCGATCTGAGCGGTCCAATAGACGAACGCGAAGGCCGCCAGGATCGCAGCCAGGGTAAAAACGCCGACAATTACGTAGTTGGCTCTGGTTTCCATTGCCCCACTTATGGCTATGCGCGCGCCGCAAGATCAAGTTGCCGGGCGCGTTTTCCGCGGAAATAGGATTTTACCCACGGCTCCTCGCTCTTCAGCATGTCGTCGATCGTGCCTTCGACCAGGATTTTCTTGTTGCCGAGCACCGCCACCCGATCGCAAGCGGTAAACAGCGTGTCGAGATCGTGTGTCACCATGTAGACCGTCAGGTCCATCGTATCGCGCAGCTTGACCACCAATTCGTCGAACTCGGACGCGCTGATCGGGTCAAGGCCGGACGTCGGCTCGTCGAGGAAGACGATGTCGGGGTCGAGCGCCAGTGCACGCGCCAGGGCGGCGCGCTTGATCATGCCGCCCGAAAGCTCCGAGGGAAATTTTTGCGCCGCGTCCGGCGGCAGGCCGACCAGTTCGATCTTGAGCAAGGCCAGCTCGTCCATCAGCTTCTTCGGCAAATCGAGATATTCACGCATCGGCACCTGCACGTTTTCCTGCACTGTGAGCGCCGAAAACAGCGCTCCATGCTGGAAAAGCACGCCAAGCCGCATGTCGATGCGCAACCGCTCGATGTCGCTGGCCTTGTCGAGGTCGAGACCAAACAGCTTGATCGTGCCAGCCTGCTTGTGCAGCAGGCCGAGAATGGTGCGCAGCAGCACCGATTTGCCGGCGCCCGAGGCGCCGACGAAACCGAGGATCTCGCCGCGCTTTATGTCGAGCGCCAGTTTGTCGAGGATCAGTTTGTCGTCCAGGGAAACCGTGATGTCACGAACGGAGAGCACGATATCGCTCTCGTCCGTTCCTTGCGCAGCCTTGATCGCCTTTGAGTTCTTCATGTCAGAACTCGATCGAGGCGTAGAAGATGGCAAACAGGCCATCGAGGATGATGACGACGAAGATCGACTTCACCACCGAGGCGGTGACGTGCAGCCCCAGCGATTCGGCGCTGCCGCCGACTTTCATGCCTTCTACGGAAGCAATGGTGCCGATGATCATGGCCATGAACGGCGCCTTGATCAGGCCGGCGAATATGGTGCTGATATCGATCGCGCCGCGCAGCCGGTCGATGAAAGCGGATGGCGCAATGCCGGAATAGAGCCAGGCAGCGATGATGCCGCCGCCAAGGGCTGCAAAATTCGCGATAATGGTGAGACAGGGCAGCGCGATCACCAGCGCCACCAGGCGCGGAAACACCAGCACGCCGATCGGATTGAGACCGATGACCTTCAGCGCGTCGACCTCCTCGCGCATCTTCATCGAGCCGATCTCGGCGGTGATAGCGCTGCCGGAGCGTCCGGCGATCATGATTGCGGTCATCAGCACGCCGAGTTCGCGCAGGATCAGCACGCCGACCAGATCGACAACGAAGATGTTGGCGCCGAAATAGTTGAGCTGGTAGGCGCCCTGCTGGGCGACGATGGCGCCGACGATGGCCGACATCAGCACCACCACCGGTATGGCGCCGACACCCATGCGATCGATCTGGTTGAAGATCGCCGCCGGGTTGATGGCATGGCCGCGCCCAAGCTTCATCTGCGCGCCGCCGATGGTGGCGCCCAGGATGTTCATCGAGGCGAGGAAATCGTCGCGCATCTCATAGACGCGGCGGCCGACTGCCTCCAGTCCTCGAAGGATGATGTTGGGGCGCCGCACACGACCCGATTCGGGCTCGCGCCGGACGGCTTCGCCGACGGCGCCGAGCAGGATCGAGGCGACATCGCTTTGCCCCTGCATCTTGATCTCGACGCCCTTCTTCTCGAAGACGCTGACCAGGCGGTCGATCAGCCAGGCCCCGGCCGTATCTATCTTCTCGATATGAGAAAGGTCCAACGCCAACGTCTGAAAGCCTTTGCGCTGTTCGATCTTGCGCATCTCGGCGTCGATCAGCGCCACTGTCGATGTCGTCCAAATTCCGGAGAAAGCGCAACCGAGGACGCCGCCCTCCTCGCCGACCGCGACGCGGGGCTGGTGGTCGGCCTCCTTGGCGGCGTTGCCGCTTGCGTCGCGTTTGCCGATGGTCAACATGGCGTCCTGTTTAGCCTGACGGGTCGTACCTGTCGATTTGCCGACAGGCTGATGTTGCATAGCCGGAGCAGAAAATTATGGCGCGTGTCATTTCGGTTGAGGCCGAGCGTTTTCCCATCGCCGGCACCTTCACCATCTCACGCGGATCGAAGACCGAAGCCGAAGTCATCACCTGCACTATCAGCGATGGAGACAATCGCGGATGGGGCGAATGCGTCCCCTACAAGCGCTATGGCGAGACCATGGATGGCGTGCGAGACGCCATCCAGGCGATGCGCCGGCAGATAGAAGACGGCATCAGCCGGACCGCGTTGCTGGATGTGATGCCGGCGGGTGCTGCCCGCAACGCCATCGACTGCGCCTTGTGGGACCTGGAGGCGAAGATGAGCGGCATAGCGGTGGCGGACGCCATCCACGCCGTGTCCTTGTCGGCGCTGGAGACAGCCTACACGCTGTCGCTGGGCGAGCCGGAGGCGATGGCCGCGCAAGCCCGCGCCAATGCCGGGCGGCCGCTGCTCAAGGTCAAGATCGGCGGCGACGACGACATGGCCCGCATCCGCGCCGTGACCGAAGCGGCGCCCGGCAGCCGCATCATCCTCGACGCCAATGAAGGCTGGACCGATGATAACATCGTCGCGAATCTCGCTTTTGCGGCCGAGCATGGCATCGCGTTGATCGAGCAACCGCTGCCGGCCGGGCGTGACGCACGCCTGCGCCACATCGCGCACCCCGTGCCGATCTGCGCAGATGAAAGCGTGCACGAGGCGAAGGACCTCGAAGCCCTTGTCGGCCTCTATGACGCCGTCAACATCAAGCTGGACAAATCCGGCGGCCTGACTGCTGCGCTTACCCTGCGCGACCGCGCTCGCGAACTGGGTTTTGAGGTGATGGTCGGCTGCATGGTCGGCACCTCGCTGGCGATGGCCCCGGCGGTGCTTTTGGCGCAAGGTGCCGAGTTCGCCGATCTCGACGGTCCGCTGCTTTTGGCGCGCGACCGGCAGCCCGGGCTCGTCTACGAGGGGTCGCTCGTCTCACCGCCTGACAGGATGCTGTGGGGCTGAACGCGCGGCGAGCCCGATCAGCGCCAGGCCGATGATGGCGATCGGGATCATCGCCAGGAAGCCGTCAACGCCGTAGCGCTCGTAAAGCGGGCCGGAAGCCAGCGTCACCGCTGCCATGAAGAAGCCGTTGAAGAAATAGGCGATGCCCTGCGCGGCGCCCGTGCGCTCTTCCGAAACGGTCTCGCCGATCATCTTCTGCAGGCCGATCAGCACCATCGCCACCGACACCGAATGCAAGGTCTGGACGCCGAAGAAGCCGATAACGCCAAGCCCGAGCGGCCAGATCAGCGGAAAGGCGATCCAGCGCACGATGGAGCCGATGCCGGCGATCAGCATCACCTTGACGACCGATACGGAGGCGAAAATACGATTGAAAAACAAAAACATGCAGACTTCGGCTACGACGCCCCAGGCCCATAGCAGGCCAATGACGGAGCCGCTGATGCCGATCGACTTCCAGTAGATGGAGACAAAGCCGTAGAGGAAGGCATGGCTGGCGGTGATGATGCCGACACCGAGGGTGAAATAGAGGAAGTACGGATTGAGAAGGCTGGGCGCCGAATGCTGGATGTCGGTGGCGGACAGCGGCGAGGCCCGGCGTGGGCGGCCAAGCCGCGGCGCCAGCAGCCCGGCGACGAGTGCGGCCGCAAGCGAAACGAAAATGATCACCGGCACGGCTTGCACACTTGTCCAGTACAGGATGAAACCGCCCGCGGCATTGGCGCAGAGATAGGAGATCGAGCCCCATTTTCGCATCGCGGTGTAGTTGGAGCCGAAGCGGCGCACGCCCGACAGCGCCAGCGAATCGGCGATCGGCAAATGCGGCGTCCACACCACCGTCAGTGCCAGCGATACGGCCAGCACCATGGCGTAGGTCGGCTTAAGGAAATAGCCAGCGGAAAGCAGCATGGTCGCGGCCACCAGCGCGATATAGACATTGGCCCTGTCCTTCGCGCGGTCGGCAAGCGCGGTGAGCAGCGGCGTTGTCACCACGCGCAAAAACATCGGCGCCGCCAGGATGATGGCGATCTGCTCGGCATGAAAACCCTGGGCCTGCAGCCAGAGCGGGAAATACGGCAGATGCGTTCCCAGCGACACGAAGAGTGTCGCGAATATCAGGCTCATGCGCAGTTCGAAATGGCGCGGCTTGACGAGTTGTTCGGGAGACAGTGGCGGCAGCGACATGAATCGATCCAATTACGTTGCACAAAGGGCTGCAACGCAGATCGATCCCTTAACATGAGGCAATGCGAGTCGAAACTGCCTGGACTAACCGATTAACAGGGGTTCACGCCGCTTCGACGACCCTGTCGTCGATCAGCATCGGGATGAAGGGCTCGTCCGGCGCTTCGGGCAGGATTTTCGCCCAGTTGATGATCTCCATCCGGCCATCGAAATGCTCGACCACAGCCGTGCAGCTCTCTACCCAGTCGCCGGTGTTGATGTACTGCACATCGCCGTAATTCTCGATTACGGCATGATGGATGTGACCGCAGATGACGCCGTCGACATGCGAGCGGCGCGCCTCGTCGGAGAGCACGGTCTGGAACGAGCCGATGAAATTGACCGCCCTCTTGACCCTTCCCTTTGCCCAGGACGAGAACGACCAGTAGGGAAGGCCGAGCAGATGGCGAAGCTTGGTCACCACGCGATTGACCATCATGGCCGCGTCATAGGCGTAGTCGCCGAGATAGGCCAGCCAGCGCTGGTTGTGGACGACGGTGTCGAACTGGTCGCCATGGATGACCAGCAGGCGCCTGCCGTCGGCGGTTTCGTGGATGGCGCGGTCGGCAACGACGATGCCGCCGAAATGCACGCCCTGGAATTGGCGCGCGAACTCGTCGTGATTGCCGGCGATGTAAGTGATCGAGGTGCCCTTGCGCGCCTTGCGCAGCAGCTTCTGGACAACGTCATTGTGGCTCTGCGGCCAATGCCAACTGCGTCGCAGCCGCCAGCCGTCGACGATGTCGCCGACGAGATAGATGATATCGGCGTCGTGATACCGCAGGAAATCGATCAGGAACTCGGCCTTGGCCGCCTTCGATCCGAGATGCAGGTCGGAAATGAACATGCTGCGGAAAGTGCGGGTTTCTGTGCTGGACATCAGATCGTCACCGTTGCTTTCGCGCAGGCTATGCCCCGATTCATGCAACAACCGTATGACGGTTGCGATTGGGCCAGCCAAAGAGCTAGCGTGCGCGCCAATCAAACGGAGAAAATCGTCATGGATCTCGGTATTCGGGGCAAGAAAGCCATTGTCTGCGCTTCGAGCAAGGGGCTCGGCCGCGGTTGCGCCATGGCGCTGGCCGAGGCCGGCTGCGATCTCGTCGTCAACGGTCGCAATGCCGAACTGGTGGCGAAAACCGCCGCCGAACTGCGCGAACGCTACGGCGTGAAGGTGACCGAGATCGTCGGCGACGTCTCGAAACCCGAAGTGCAGAAGGCGCTGCTGGCAGCCTGCCCCGACCCCGATATCCTGGTCAACAACAATGGCGGCCCGCCGCTGCGCGATTTCCGCGAGCTCGACCGCACGAAGATCCTCGAAGGCGTGACGCAGAACATGGTGACGCCGATCGAGCTGGTGCAGGCCGTCATCGACGGCATGGCCAAGCGCGGCTTCGGCCGCATCGTCAACATCACCTCGCTGTCGGTCTACGTGCCGATCCCCGGCCTCGACCTTTCGTCCGGCGCGCGCGCCGGCCTGACCTCATTCCTGGCCGGCGTGGCGCGCACGGTGATCGACCGCAATGTCACCATCAACAGCCTGCTGCCGGGCAAGCTAGACACCGACCGGCTGCGCGGCCCGCATGAGGCCGGCACGACGGAAGACCCGACTGCTGCCGCGGCGCGCAAGACCCGCATCAGCGCCGACGTCCCGGCCAAGCGGCTCGGCACGCCGGAAGAATTCGGCCAAATCTGCGCCTTCCTGTGCTCGGTCCATGCCGGCTATCTCACCGGCCAGAACATCCCGGTCGATGGCGGCCTCTACGTCAGCGCCTTTTGACCGACGCGCCTGCGAAGCAGCAGGAGTCGTTCGCGATGAAATCGGCATAAGCATCTGATGCAACGGGACTTTCGACGCACCGCGGCAGAATGCTGACGACGCGTCATTTAGCGTCGCGACAAACCTTGGTCGCATGCTAAAAGGACTCGGAACACAGCAGGTTTGAGGGAGCGGCCGCATGGAAGGCGAGAACAAGAAAACGGCACGTTCGGACCTCGACGAAGCCGCCCTCTACTTCCACAAGCATCCAAGACCGGGAAAGCTCGAGATCCAGGCAACCAAGCCGCTCGGCAACCAGCGCGACCTGGCGCTGGCCTATTCGCCGGGCGTCGCCGCCCCCTGCCTCGAAATCCGCGACAATCCGGCGACCGCCGCCGACTATACGGCGCGCGCCAATCTGGTCGGCGTCGTCTCCAACGGCTCGGCCGTGCTCGGCCTCGGCAATATCGGTCCGCTCGCCTCCAAACCGGTAATGGAAGGCAAGGCGGTGCTGTTCAAGAAATTCGCCGGGATCGACGTCTTCGACATCGAGATCGACGCGCCGGGGATCGAACGCATGGTCGAGACGATCGCCGCGCTGGAACCGACCTTCGGCGGCATCAACCTCGAGGACATCAAGGCGCCGGAATGCTTTGAGGTCGAGGCGCAACTGAAGGCTCGCATGGGCATTCCCGTATTCCACGACGATCAGCATGGCACCGCCATCATCGTCGCCGCCGCCGTGCTCAACGGGCTGGAATTCGCCGGCAAGACAATTTCGGACATCAAGATCGTCACCTCGGGCGCCGGTGCTGCCGCGCTTGCCTGCCTTAATCTTTTGGTCTCGCTCGGCGCCAAGGTCGAAAACATCTGGGTCACCGACCGTTTCGGCGTCGCCTACAAGGGCCGCACCGAGGAGATGGACCGCTGGAAAGACCCTTATGTGAAGGACATCGAGGCGCGCACGCTGGCCGATGTGATCCCGGGCGCAGACGTCTTCCTCGGCCTGTCGGCCGCCGGCGTGCTGAAGCCGGAACTGTTGCAACACATGGCGCCGAAACCGCTGATCCTGGCGCTGGCCAACCCCAATCCCGAGATCATGCCGGAGGCGGCGCGCGCGGCCCGGCCGGACGCCATGATCTGCACCGGCCGCTCGGATTTTCCCAATCAAGTCAACAACGTGCTGTGCTTTCCTTACATCTTCCGCGGCGCACTGGACTGCGGCGCCAGCGCCATCAATGAGGAGATGAAGATGGCGGCGGTCCGGGCGATCGCCGCCCTTGCCCGCGAGGAACCGTCCGACGTCGCGGCACGCGCCTATTCCGGCGAGACGCCGATCTTCGGACCCGATTTCCTGATCCCCTCGCCCTTCGACCCGCGCCTGATCCTGCGCATCGCGCCGGCGGTGGCAAAAGCCGCCTGCGATACCGGCGTCGCGACCCGGCCGATCACCGACTTCGCCGCCTATATCGACCAGCTCAACCGCTTCGTCTTCCGCTCCGGCCTGGTGATGAAGCCGGTGTTTTCCTCGGCCAAGGCGTCGACCGCCAAGCGCGTCATCTACGCCGATGGCGAGGATGAGCGCGTGCTTCGCGCAGCCCAGGTGGTGCTGGAGGAAGGCATCGCCGAACCGATCCTGATCGGCCGCCCGCATGTCATCGAGGTCAGGCTGAAGCGCTATGGCCTGCGCATCAAGCCGGGCGTCGATTTCGGCCTGATCAACCCCGAGGACGATCCGCGCTACCGTCACTATGTCGACCTGTTGATCGAACTTGCCGGCCGGCGCGGGGTGACGACGGAGGCCGCGCGCACCATGGTGCGCACCGACAATACGGTGATCGCAGCGCTTGCCCTCAAACGCGGCGACGCCGACGCCATGGTCTGCGGCCTCGAAGGCCGTTTCGAGCGGCATCTGCGCAATGTGACGCTGGTCATCGGCGCGCGCCCCGGCGTCAACGACCGCGATCTGTCGACGCTGTCGATGCTGATCTCGCAGCGCGGCATCATCTTCCTGACCGACACCCATGTCTCGGTCGACCCGACGGCGGAAGAGATCGCCGAAATGACCATTCTGGCGGCGGAGGAAATCCAGCGCTTCGGCATCGAGCCCAAGGCAGCGCTGTTGTCGCATTCGGATTTCGGCTCGCGCGATTCACCCAGCGCGCTGAAGATGCGGCAGGCGGCGGCAATCCTGGCGCGCGTTGCGCCCGACCTGGAATGCGACGGCGAAATGCACGCCGACACCGCTCTGTCGGAGCATCTTCGCCAGCGCGTCTATCCGCATTCGCGTCTGAAAGGCGAGGCCAATCTGCTGGTGTTCCCGAACCTCGATTCCGCCAACATCACGCTCAGCGCGCTGAGGACGATGATGGATGCGCTGCATGTCGGACCGATCCTGCTCGGCACCGACAAGCCGGCGCATATCTTGACGCCGTCGGTTACCTCGCGCGGCGTCGTCAACATGACGGCGCTGGCGGTGGTCGAGGCGGCGCACAAGGCGCAGGCGGTGGTCGATTTCAGCTGAGCCCCTCAGGCGGGCGCAAAGCGGTAATGCCCGGTCTGCCTGAAAGCGAACAGCGTATCCTCTTGCCGAGCGCCCGCGCCGATATTGTGGATGACCAGTGGCCTTTCCGGCACGTCCGCCGAATGGTCGGATGAGACAATGACGATGTGCGGCAGGTTGCCGGGCAGCATCTGGGTGACGAGATCGCCCGGTTGAAAGTCGGCGAGATCCTCGCTCACGGGCAAAGAAACACCCCTGCGCCCGAAAAAGGCGGCAAGGTTGCCGACCCGGCGGTGGTCGATGTTGCGGTCGGTCGCTTTCAGGCCCCAGGTTTTGGGATAGGCAGAGAAATTTGCGGCCATATCCTCGTGCACCAATTTCTGCAGGTCGAGCCCGAAGGCGCGGCGATAGGCGCGCACGATGACGTCGGTGCACACGCCCCGATCCGGCGCGACATCGCCGCCGGGATAGTCGAGGCGGACATAGGTCGGGTCGTAGAAGGTGGTGACGCCGATCTGCTCGCGCGCGGCTTCGACCAATCTGCTGTGCCAGTCCGGCGCGGCCCATGCCTCCCGCACCAAGGCGGGCGCCGCCATGCACAACAGACCGAACTGCAGTGCGGTTCGACGGCAAAACGTGGTCATGCCAGGTCCCCGAGCATTGCTGGATCGAGGGATATTTCCCGAGCGATTGCGCCTTTTTCATGCAGCGGTGAGATCGGGCAGTTGCGGCCTTCGCCAAACGCCTCTTGCACCGCGTCTATGGGCTAAGACCATCTTTGGCTGTAGATTGAGGGAACGGTTAACCGCGAATCCGGTAGCATCGCGACAGGCAGGCAAGCGGGGTCTCTGGCAATGACGGGCGGCGGAAGGTGGAAGCTGACGCAGATGGCTGCGCTGCTTGGCGCGCTTGTGCTTTCGGCCGTCACCACCACTCAGCCGCAAGCCGCTTCACGCGTCTGCCGGCAGCTGGAAGCCGAGCTTGCTTCTGCATCCAATGGCGGCGGCAAGTCCGGCATGGTGCGGAAATATGACAACGCCATCGCCCGCCAGCTCGAACAGCTCGACAAGGTGCGCGGTCGTGCGAGCGATGCGAATTGCGGTTTTTCGCTGTTTTCACGCAACGTCAGCGAATGCGCAGCCCTCAACAGATCCCTCGATCGCATGAACGCCAATCTCGACGCGCTGCAAGCCAAGCGCGCCCAGCTTGCCGGCGGCGACTCGAGGCGCGACCGCGGCCGCATCCTGGCCGCGCTCGACGCCAATGGCTGCCGCGACGAGCCGGTTGCGCCGCGACGGCAGGAGCCGGTGCAGGAAGCCAGCCGCGAACCGGACGACGGCAACCTGTTCGACCAGCTTTTCGGCGGCAACAGGCAGGTCGACACGCTCGACGATCCCGACGATCCCGGCGAGGAGCGCAATGTGCGGCGCGTGCTCAACCTGCCCGGCGTTCCGGATTTCCCGGCGGTCGGCGAGTTCCATACGAGCTGCGTGCGCACCTGCGACGGCTATTTCTTCCCGATGTCGAATTCGGCCTCGCTCGGCGATTTCGAGCGCGACCAGAAGAACTGCGAATCGAGCTGCCCCGGCACCGAGATGCAGGTGTTCTATTCAAGCGGCATGGATGACGATTCGGCCAACATGACCTCGTCGGTAACCGGCAGGCCCTACAGCGAATTGCCGACGGCCTATCTCTACAAACAGCCCAACATGTCGCGGCCGCCGGCCTGCGGCTGCAATGCGCAGGCTGGAAATTTCGAGATCATCGGCGGCAACCCGCCACCGCCCGAGCAATCGCAGCCTGATGTTGAGACGACGCCCTTCATTCCGCTGCCGGCGGCAAAGCCCGATCCTGGCGCCGATCCGGAGACACTGGCCAACATGCAAGGCGGGCTCGACCGCGACGCCATCAAGCGCCTTGCCGTCAAACCGGTGGTGTCGCCGGTATCGCTGATCCCGCCGGACCAGCGCAAGGTCAGGGTCGTCGGGCCAGCGTTCCTTCCCGACCCAGCAGCGGCAATAGATCTGCAAGCTCCGGCCCGGAAGCAAGTCCGGTAAGCGCCAGCCTCAGCGGCATGAACAGCGCCTTGCCCTTGCGGCCACTTGCTTCCCTGATCCTGGCCGTCCAGTCCTTCCAGACAGTGCCGGTCCATGGCTCTTCCGGCAACAGGTCGAAGGCCTGCTGCAGGAAGTCGCGATCCTCGTCGGAAAACTCCGGCGCGGGCTGCGGCCCGTCGGCAAGGATACGCCACCAGCCGGCCGCATCGCTTAGCCGGTCGATATTGCCGCGCACAGCCAGCCAGAATGGCTCGGCCTTGTCGCCGGAGATGCCGAGCACCATCAGCCGGTCCTGCGCCTCGGAAAACGGCATATGATGCATGAGCGCGCGGTTGAGCACGAACAGCTCGTCCGGGTCGAATTTTGCCGCCGATTTCGAGGTGGCCGCAGGGTCGAAGCGCTCGGCCAGTGCCTGCATGTCATGTATGGCGGCGACATTTTCCGATGTGCCGACGAGCACGGCGAGCGAAGCGACCGCCATCGGCTCGATGCCGTCCTCGCGCAGGCTTTCGATCGACAGCGCACCGCTGCGCTTCGACAGACCCTCGCCCGATGCCGTGGTCAACAGATTGTGGTGGCCGAACACAGGCGGCTCGGCGCCCAGCGCCTTGAACAGCGCGATCTGCACGCCGGTGTTGGTGACGTGGTCGTCGCCGCGGATGACGTGGCTGACCCCCATATCGATGTCGTCCACCACCGAAGGCAGCGTGTAGAGATAGGTGCCGTCCTCGCGCCGCAGTACCGGATCGGACAGTGACGCCAAATCGACGGTTTCCTTGCCGCGCACCAGGTCGTTCCAATGCACTTCGGTGCGTTCCGGTTGCAGCGGGTCGCTGGTGAAGTTGGGCAGCAGGAAGCGCCAGTGCGGCCGGCGGCCATCCGACCGATACTCGGCGATCTGTTGCTGTGAAAGCGTCAGCGCCTCGCGGCCATAGACCGGCGGCAAGCCGCGCGTGCGGCGCACCTTGCGGCGCAGGTCGAGCTCCTCAGGGGTTTCGTAGCAGGGATAAAGCACGCCGGCCGCCTGCAGCCGTTCAACCACCGCATCATAAGCCTCGAAGCGCCGCGACTGGTATTCGGTAGCATCGGGGAAAATCCCCAGCCAGTGCAGGTCGTAGAGGATGGCGTCTGAAAATTCCTGCGTCGAGCGGGCAATGTCGGTGTCGTCGAAGCGCTGGATGAAACGGCCCTTGTTGTTCATGGCAAACAGCCAGTTGAACAAGGCGGTGCGGGCATTGCCGATATGAATGCGGCCGGTTGGTGAGGGGGCAAAACGGACGGTAACTGTCATGGGCGGGGCGTAACGGATGCTCTTAGAATTGACAAGACGCGCCCCCGCGCGACGCGCAAGACATAATGCACGCCAGCTAAAATGAAAAGGCTAAGAACGCCGGCGCTTACCCTCGCCGCGACGCCAGCCCAGGCGCGTCTCGATGCGGCTGGCGCTTGCCTGACCAGAGCGGTCAGATCGGGGTCTTTCTGCCTGAGCTTCAGGTCGGGCACGACGATCGAGATCGTCGCCAAGCGAATTCTGCCCAGGCGGTTTTCTGTCCCCGTTATCCACATATGTGACACACAAGATGTTGGGGTCACAAAAGCTACGCAAACGAATCCTTGACGACGCAAACCGAGTCGCCTTTTATGTGCCATGTGCTCTTGTTGAGGGCGCGACCGGAGAGTTTCGAGCCCGGTCTTTTTTCCCGGATTTTGTGCGTTTTTGCCCAGATTTCCGCCTGTTTACGAGGCTGGCGGAAGCGTTGGGATCGTGGGGGCTTGGGTGACGAAAGGGAGAATTGTCGGACTGGAAGAAATCATCTGTTAACACTATATTTAGTGTTTGCAGGCAGTCTCGACGCTAGATAATGTGAACCTCCCTCGAACGAGGGAATCGATCAAAGTTTCAGTTGAGGACCCGCAAGGGTCGGTCTGCAGCCTGAGCAAACGCTGGGGAAGGCGTATTGCTGTCTGCATGCCGGCACTTGCGAAAAGGAGAGTGCCGGCGTTGCTCGCAATGCCGGCAAATGGCGGACTGCGTTTTTCGGCTTGTGGGGCAGAAATCCCTGGGGAAAAGCGCTATATATAGACACAAAGGGACCGGACCAATGCGCATCGAGCGTCGCTTCACCAAGCCAGGACAATCAGCCTACGCGGAGATCGAATTCCGCAAGGCGCTCTCGGAGATCAAGAATCCGGATGGCTCGGTGGTGTTCCGTCTCGATAACATCGATGTGCCAGCGCAGTTCAGCCAAGTTGCCGCCGACATTCTGGCGCAGAAGTATTTCCGCAAGGCCGGCGTGCCTGCGCGCCTGAAGAAGGTCGAGGAGAACGACGTCCCCTCCTTCCTGTGGCGCTCCGTGGCCGACGAGGCCGAGTTGGCGAAACTGCCGGAGGCCGAGCGCTACGGTTCCGAGATCGACGCCCGTCAGGTCTTTGACCGGCTGGCCGGCACCTGGACCTACTGGGGCTACAAGGGCGGCTACTTCAAGTCGGAAGACGACGCTCTCGCCTTCCGCGACGAGCTTGCCTACATGCTGGCCACCCAGCGCGTGGCGCCGAACTCGCCGCAATGGTTCAACACCGGCCTGCACTGGGCGTACGGCATCGATGGTCCGAGCCAGGGCCACTATTATGTCGACCCGTTCACCGGCAAGCTGACCAAGTCGAAATCCTCCTACGAGCATCCGCAGCCGCATGCCTGCTTCATCCAGGGCGTGCAGGACGATCTCGTCAACGAAGGCGGCATCATGGACCTGTGGGTGCGCGAAGCGCGCCTGTTCAAATACGGCTCCGGCACCGGCTCCAACTTCTCGCTGCTCCGCGGCGAGGGCGAAAAGCTGTCGGGCGGCGGCCGCTCGTCCGGCCTGATGAGCTTCCTCAAGATCGGCGACCGCGCGGCGGGCGCCATCAAGTCGGGCGGCACGACGCGTCGCGCCGCAAAAATGGTCATTGTCGACGCCGACCACCCCGATATTGAGGAATTCATCGACTGGAAGGTCAATGAAGAGCAGAAGGTCGCCTCGCTGGTGACTGGCTCCAAGATCGTCAAGAAGCATCTCGAAGCGATCATGAAGGCTTGCATCAATTGTGAAGGCAATGCCGACGACTGCTTCGACCCGGCGCTCAACTCCGCCCTGAAGCGCGAGATCAAGGCGGCCAAGAAGTCTGCGGTGCCGGAGAACTACATCTACCGCGTCATCCAGTTCGCCAAGCAGGGCTACACCTCGATGTCGTTCAAGACCTACGACACCGACTGGGATTCGGATGCCTACCTCACCGTCTCCGGCCAGAACTCCAACAATTCGGTGTCGCTGAAGGACAATTTCCTGCGCGCCGTCGAGGACGATGCCGACTGGCACCTGACCGCCCGCAAGGATGGCAAGGTGTTGAAGACGCTCAAGGCACGCGACCTCTGGGAAAAGATCGGCTACGCCGCCTGGGCTTCGGCTGACCCGGGCCTGCATTTCAACACGACGATGAACGACTGGCACACCTGCGCTTCGGCCGGTGCGATCCGGGCCTCCAACCCGTGCTCGGAATACATGTTCCTCGACGACACGGCCTGTAACCTGGCCTCGATCAATCTGCTCCCCTACCGCAATGCCGACGGCACGATCGACATCGCCGCCTATGAGCACACGGTGCGGCTGTGGACGGTCGTCCTCGAAATCTCTGTCATGATGGCGCAATTCCCGTCGAAGGAGATCGCCAAGCAGTCCTACGAATACCGCACGCTCGGGCTCGGCTACGCCAACATTGGCGGCCTCTTGATGACGTCGGGCATTCCCTATGACTCCGACGAAGGCCGCGCCATCTGCGCCGCACTCACCGCCATCATGACCGGCGTTGCCTACGCCACCTCGGCCGAGATGGCTGGTGAACTCGGCGCTTTTGCCGATTACGACCGCAATGCGCAGAACATGCTGCGCGTCATGCGCAACCATCGCCGCGCCGCTTACGGCGAAAAGGGCGGCTACGAGAAGCTCGCCGTCAATCCGGTGCCGCTGGTCGCTTCCGACCTCAAGCAGCAGGATCTGGCCGTTCACGCCAAGGCCGCCTGGGATCGCGCCATCGAGCTCGGCGAAGAGCATGGCTACCGCAATGCGCAGGCGACCGTGATTGCGCCGACCGGCACGATCGGTCTCGTCATGGACTGCGACACCACCGGGATCGAGCCCGACTTCGCACTGGTGAAATTCAAGAAGCTCGCCGGCGGCGGCTACTTCAAGATCATCAACCGCGCCGTGCCGGAAGCGCTGCGCACGCTGGGTTACTCCGAGAGCCAGATCGCCGAGATCGAGGCCTATGCGGTCGGCCACGGCAACATGAACCAGGCGCCGGCGGTCAACCCCGGCTCACTCAAGGCCAAGGGCTTTACCGATGAGAAGATCGCCGCGCTCAATGCGGCGCTGAAGTCGGCCTTCGACATCAAGTTCGTCTTCAACCAGTGGACGCTCGGCGCCGACTGGGTGAAGGAGACCTTCGGCTTCACCGACGAGCAGCTCAACGATTTCTCGTTCGAGATGCTGCCGGCGCTGGGCTTCTCCAAGAAGGACATCGAGGCTGCCAACATCCATGTCTGCGGTGCGATGACGCTGGAAGGCGCGCCCTTCCTCAAGGCCGAGCACCTGGCGGTGTTCGACTGCGCCAGCCCGTGCGGCAAGATCGGCAAGCGTTCGCTGTCGATCAACAGCCACATCCAGATGATGGCGGCCGCACAGCCCTTCATCTCCGGCGCCATCTCCAAGACCATCAACATGCCCAACGATGCGACGGTGGAAGACGCCAAGGGCGCCTACATGCTGTCGTGGAAGCTGGCGCTGAAGGCCAACGCGCTCTATCGCGACGGCTCGAAGCTTTCGCAGCCGCTGAATTCGTCGCTGCTCGCCGACAGCGACGATGACGAGGACGATGCGGTCGAGCAGCTGATCGCGGCACCGGCGGCAGCGCGCGCGGCGCAGATCACTGAGCGGATCGTCGAGCGCATCATCGAGCGCGTGTCGCGCGAGCAGGAGAAGCTGCCGGGACGCCGCAAGGGCTACACGCAGAAGGCCAAGATCGGTGGCAACACCATCTTCCTGCGCACCGGCGAATATGACGATGGCCGCCTCGGCGAGATCTTCATCGACATGAACAAGGAAGGCGCCACGCTGCGCGGCCTGCTCAACAACTTCGCCATCGCCATCTCGCTGGGCCTGCAGTACGGCGTGCCGCTCGACGAATATGTGCACGCCTTCACCTTCACCAAGTTCGAGCCGGCCGGCATGGTGCAGGGCAACGACGCCATCAAGAGCGCGACGTCGATCCTCGACTACGTGTTCCGCGAGCTCGCCATCTCCTATCTCGGCCGCAACGACCTCGCCCATGTCGACCAGTCGGACTTTTCCAACACGGCATTGGGGCGCGGCATCAGCGAAGGCAAGACGGACGCGGTCTCCAAGGGCCTGACCCGTGGCGCCTCGCCGGTGAAGCTGGTGTCACGGGTGACCGGCAGCGAGCCGAAGGGCTTTGCCGGCGCCGGCACCCCTGCCCGCTCGGCACCCACCGCCTTCTCCGGCTCCAACGTGCTGGCGCTGAAGCCTGCCAGCGACGAGGCCGTCGCCTACAAGCGCGACTATGAGGAGCGGGCCAAGGAATTGGCCGAGGACATCGCCTTCGAGGAGGACGCGGCTTCCATCGATGCCACCACAGCACTCTTCACCGACACCGCAGCCAATGAAGCGGCCGAGGCGAAAAAGCTCGCCGCCGACCGCCGCGCCAAGTCGCTGCTCCAGGGCTACACCGGCAATTCCTGCTCCGAGTGCCAGAACTTTACCATGGTGCGGAACGGGACGTGCGAGAAGTGCGATACTTGCGGCGCGACGAGCGGGTGCAGCTGAGAAATTCTGAAACATCGGCCCGGTCGCAAGATCGGGCCGAAATGTTTTGAGGGTCGCGATCAAGCGGGACGAATATGATCGTGAGGGTCGCAGAAGGGTGAGATCGGATTGACGTGTTAAAAGGCCCGCCCTTCCGTTTGGATTTCAGCCGCCGCAGCGGCTGGTTGATGCCTTCGTCATTTCATCCGAAGCGCTGCACCATAAAATCGACAAAGCTGCGGAGCTTTGGGCCAGGCCGCTCGTCGGGCGCAAATAGAATATGCATGGGCCGCGACGGCGGGTCGTAGTCGCGCAGCAGTTGGACCAGCCGTCCGGCTTCGAGGTCCGCAGCCACCAGCGCGAATGGCTGCAGGATAATCCCAAAGCCCGCAAGTGCCGCCGCGCGGAGGGCTTGACCGCTGTTTGTGGTCAATCGGGCAGCAATCGCTGCCGTTTTCGTGGCACCATTTGCATCTTTGAATTCCCAAGAACCGCGCGGCGCCCAATGAACGAATCCAAGGCATTCGTGATCACTAAGATCCATGGGTGACGATGGCGTGCCGCGTTCAGTCAGATAGCTCGGCGCGGCGCAAGCGACCAAGCGATAAGGCGCCAGAGGACGCGCGATCAAAGTCGAGTCCGACAAGACCCCGACCCTGATGACCGCATCGTAGCCCTCCTCGACAAGGTCCACGATGCGATCGTTCAAGCTGAGATCGACCGACACCTCGGGATAGGCGCGCAGATACTCAGGCAGGATTGGCGCGAGACAATGAGCGCCGAAAGTCACGGGTGCATTCACACGCAGCCGGCCGCGCGGCATCGCACGGCTTTCTGCCGCGCATGCCTCTGCGGCTTCGACCTCCATCAACACTGTCTTGCAACGCTCGTAGAAGCACTGCCCGGTTTCGGTGAGACTCTGACGGCGCGTCGTACGGTTAATAAGACGGACGCCCAGATGGTCCTCGAGCATTTTGACATGTTTTCCGACCATAGGGGCAGATAGGTCGAGTGCGTCAGCTGCCGCGGCGAACGAGCCGGCTTCGACGGCCTTTACGAAAACAGCCATGCTGGACAAGCGATCCATTGCAAACCATTCGTTACGAGTAAGTGGCGTATTGTGCTATTTATCTCCAAAACACTATCGGATCAATATTCAGGCAGATCCGCGCCTGACAAAACGTTCCAACCGATATCAGGCCGGTCACACTCAAATAGAACAACGAAATCGGAGACCTGAGATGTCGACATTGGATAGACGATCACTTTTGAGGCTGGGTGCGGCGGGAATCGGCAGTGCATTGCTCACGAACCGCGCTGCTGCACGGGCGCCTCTTCTCGGCACCCAAGCACCGGCCTTCCATCGTTTCATGATTGGCGCGATCGAGGCGACGGTCGTCTCAGATGGACCTCTACCGATGGGTAAACCCGCAGCCAGCTTCAACGGGTTTCCACCGGGAGAGATCACCAAGCTCCTGCAGAGTAATTTCTTGCCGACCGATGACATCGTCCTCGAGCAGAACGTCCTCGTTCTCAACACAGGAGACAAACTCATCGTCTTTGATACCGGGGTCGGAACTTCTAAAAGCTTTGGGCCGCTTCCCGGCAAGTTAGGCTCAACGTTGGTGAAGGCTGGCATCGCGCCCAGCGATATCGATGCCGTGGTGATCAGCCACGCTCACCCCGACCATTGCGGTGGTCTCGTCGACATCAATGGGCAGGCGGTGTTTTCGAACGCCCAAATTTATATCAGCTCAGCCGACCTGGACTTCTGGACCGACGAAGTGAAGCTCGGCTCTCAACTCAAGCCGCTTATCGAAACTGCCCGCCGAAACCTATTGCCTTTGCGCGACCGGATCGTCTTTTACAAGGATGGCCAGGAATTCCTGCCTGGCGTCCAGGCACTTGCGGCGCCGGGGCACACTGTAGGACATTCCATGTTCATGATTACCTCCGGCTCCGAAACCTTCTGCTACGCCGCCGATCTCGCGCATCACTCTGTTCTGCTGCTAGAAGATCCTCGCGGGACATTCGTCTTTGATACGGACGCCAAGCAGGCAGCCGCAACGCGCATTCGAATGCTCGACATGCTGACATCTGACCGTACGCGGATGATGGGATACCATTTTCCCTGGCCTGGCCTTGGCCATGTCGTGAAGCACGGCGAAGGCTTCCGCTACATTCCCGAACCCTTGAAGACAGTTCTCTGACCTCCAGCCTCAGAGAGAGCTGTCCGTGAGGCCCCGGCGCTACCCCTTCGGCAACACCCGCAGCGTCTGCTCGTCAAACAACGGCTCGTCCTGCCCCACCCGGACGAACAACGCCCTGCGCCCCTCACCCGCCGGCACCTCGAAATACTGGATGCCGTCGGGCATTTCGCCCCACTCGCCGCAGGGCGGCTGCGGAACCTCATCATTGGCGAGTGCCTTCAATTCCTTGGCGTAGGCTGCGTCGGGGCTGAATGTGTAGCGTTTGACGCCGGCGGGCACGGCACCCTCGGTGTAGGGCGCCAGCACGCAGCGGGCGCTGACGGACCTGTCGGTTCTTTCCAGCAACAGGCGTAGCACTGCAGCCTCGGCGGTTTCGCCTGATTTGATGTCGAACAGCTCGACCAGAGGATCGGGCGCGCCGCCATCGCTGTATTTGATGGCGAGCGCGTTGCCGACGAATTCGAAATGGATCTGGCGGAAGCCGAAGTCGCAGCGCTGCGCCCAGGCGGTCAGCCTGATCGTCTTGTCGGTCAGTTTTTCCCAAACGCATTTGTCGATCGGCGGGCGCGATGGCGCCGGCTCATCCGCACGTGCTGCAGCAGATAGCGCAATGGAGGCAAACAGACCGCCGGCCAAGACGATCGGTCTCATAAAGTTATTCATCATTGCGACCTGTTAAAGAGTAGGCGCCAGCCCGACCAACCAGGCTGCAGCACCAATAAAACCAATCGAACAGACCCACAGCACCCACAGTCCGCGCACCCTGCATTCGAGCACGGCGGAGGCTGGGTTGGCGGGGTCGTAGTGCACGTCAACCTTGCTGCCCTCGGCATAACGTTGCGACTGGCCTCGAACCAGGGCAGCCAGCGAGGCGGCGACCGCAGCGCCGAAGGTGACGTGGCTGGAGCTGTAACGCCGACCGGCAACCTCATAGCTGTAGATGATGCGGGACCGGAAGGCGCGGCGCCAGCGTTGGTAGCCGGCATCGATCCGGATCGTCTCAAGTCCCGAAGCATCGATGCGGCCGGCGGCAACCGGCCATTTTGTCGCCCGCCTTGCAAGCACCTTCTGGGCTATTCCCATAAGCAGGATGAACAGGCCCATGAAAAGCAGAACCATCGCGATGCCGAGGCTTTCCGGCTTGGGCAGGAACGGCCTGATCGCCTCCAGAACACCACCGGTGGAAAACACCAGCACCGCGGAACCGATCACCAGCCCGGCAGACAGCTTGACCATGAATTTGAAGGCGCCGTCCGGCAAGGTGCGCTCGATCACCGCTTTGCTGGGATCGGCCGGGTTATAAAACACCGTCACCTCGGCGCCTGTCGGAAACTGCGCCAGGGTTTCATCGACTTCGAAATTGCCGAGATTTTCCTTCACGCTGTAGCGCGAGCCGCGGTATTTCTTGCCGGCCACTTTGTATTCGAAGGTGATGGCGGGAAAATTTCGGATTTCGGTGACCTTCTCGCTGTCGGCGCCGACGCCCGAGACCCTCACCTTGCGCGCCTCGACGCGCGACGAGATGATCTTGCCCGGCGTCGGCAGCCAGTGGCTCATCGCCTGCACCTCGCGCCATTTCACGAAAGTGATGAGCGACAGCGCGGCCGCGACCACGCAGACAAACCCGACGATCAGAAATTGCAGTTCCACCGCGTCCCCGCTCCCCCAGAATTGCAGGAAGCTTCAAATAGACAGCACAGCGACGGCAATGTCTTGTTTATTCGCAAAAGCCGAACCACCCTTCCTCGGGTATCGAACCCCCGCCAACTTTGTTAAGAGTCGCCCAAACTGTTGGGAGCCACGACACCGAATGACAGCACTGCGCGTTCTCTCCGATGCCTTCATTCCGGAACTCCCGAACCACTACAAAGGCAAGGTCCGCGAGAATTACGATCTGCCCGATGGCCGCCGCATCATCATCGCCACCGACCGGCTGAGCGCTTTCGACGTGATCCTGACCGCGATCCCGCTCAAGGGCGAGCTTCTGACCCAGACAGCGCGCTACTGGTTCGAGGAAACCGCAGATATCTGCCCCAACCATGTGCTTGACTATCCCGATCCCAACGTAGTCGTCGGCACAAGGCTCGACATATTGCCGGTGGAAATCGTCGTTCGCGACTACCTCGCCGGCACCACCAGCACCTCGGTGCTGACGAAATACAAAAACGGTGAGCGCGACATGTACGGCATCCGCCTGCCGGACGGGTTGCGCGACAACGAGAAGCTGCCTCAGACCATCATCACGCCCACCAGCAAGGCGCTCGATGGCGGCCATGACGAGCCGTTGACGCGCGATGACATCCTGACGCGCGGCCTGTTGTCTGAAGAGCAGTGGGACACGGTCTCGCGCTATGCGCTGGCGCTGTTTGCGCGCGGCAAGGCGCTGGCCGCCCAACGCGGCCTGATTTTGGTCGACACTAAATACGAATTCGGCACGGACAAGGACGGAACCGTTATCCTTGCCGATGAAATCCACACGCCCGACTCCAGCCGCTACTGGCTCGCGGAAAGCTACGAGCACCGCTTCAAGGCTGGCGAGCGGCCACAGAGTTTCGACAAGGATTTTATCCGCGCCTGGGTCACGGCGCGTTGCGATCCCTACAAGGATCGTATTCCGAAAATCCCGGCCGAGCTGATCGAGCAGACGTCGCGGGTTTATACCCAGGCCTATGAAACCATCACCGGCAAAACCTTCGTCGCCGATACTTCGGGAAAGACGGTGCTGGACCGTATTCGCGAGAATTTGAGGCCTTACTTCTGACGGCGATTGCCTGGCGTTCCACGGCGCGTCATGATGGCCTCACAGCCAGGAAGGTGGTCCACTCCTCGCGATCGCGGCCGACGTTGAATTCGTCTCCGGCAAGGACCAGCCCGGCGCTTTCGAGACGGGCCGCGAAGTCGTCCCTGCGCCAGTAGACAGTATGATATTCGCCGCTTTTCTCGCCATCGCCAATGCGCATCGATACGAGGAAGGCGCCGCCCGGCCGCAGCGACCCTACGATCTTGGCAAGCACTTGGTCGGTCTGCTCGCGCGGCACATGGATCAGTACGCACAGGGCCAGCACCGCGTCATAGGGGCCGCCGAGATCGTCGGTGATGAGATCGAGAAACTCACCGTGCTTGCCGCGTGCGGCCTGCAGCTCAAGAAAGCGCTTTGTTGCGTCGGTGCGCCGGACCTTGACGCCGAGCCCCTCGACAAAGTCCGCATCGTATCCCGGCCCAGACCCGACTTCCAGAATCCGGCCGCCTTTGCCGGCGATCGCCACAAGGCGCTTCAGCCATTTCTGTTCTCTCTGGTTCGGAACATGCCGCACCAGTGCGTCGTAGCGTTCGGCATAGTCTTCATAGGCGTTGATGGTTTTTGCGGCTCTTGGCCAGATCCTTGGACAGCACGGTCATCTTTCCCTCCCTCGCATCTTTTTGGGTCAAAACAGCTTGCTTAGCGAATGGTGCCGGGAGGCACGCGTCCGTCAAGCATACCGATATCCCTAAGGAAATGATCCGACAATGAGCGGTGGTCGAGCAGGCCGCGCTTGCGGGGTCTGAACGGCGCGGTGAAGAGGTCGAGCACCGGGCGGCGAAGCGTGTTGTAGAGAGCGATTGTGGTGGTCATTGCCGTGTCCTCCAGGGTTTGATCTGATGGACAAAGCATGCCGTTTTCCGGGCTTGGTTTCCAATCGAACGTCGCGTAGTATGCATCAGGAGGATTGATGCATCATGAGCTGGGAACTACCGCCATTAGGAGCCATCCGGGTGTTTGAAGCCGCCGCGCGGCTGGGCAGTTTCACCAAGGCAGCCGAAGAACTCGGCATGACCCAATCAGCTGCCTCCTATCAGATCAAGGTGCTGGAAGAACGCGCCGGGACGCCGCTTTTCATAAGAAAAACAAGGCAGATCGCCTTGACCGAGGCTGGACAGCAGCTGGCGCCGCACGCATCCGGCGCATTCTCGTCGCTGGCCGATGCATGGGTCGCCACCAAGGGTGGAGCGACCGGCGTGCTGTCGGTGACAACCATGGAGACCTTCGCAACGAACTGGCTGGCCGTGTGGCTTGGAACATTCCAGCTGATGCATCCCGACCTTGCCGTGAAGGTGAATACATCGCATGAGCTGGTCGATTTCACGCGCGGCGACATGGATGTCGGCATTCGCACCGGCAGCGGAAAATGGCCGGGCCTCACGGCCCACTATCTGTTCAAGGCCGACTACACGCCGATGCTCAGCCCAAGGCTCGCCGAGAGCGTCGGCGGCATCCACCGTCCCGAGGATCTGTACAAGGTGCCCCTATGCTGTGCCGACGATCCGTGGTGGGAAATCTGGTTCAAAGCGGCCGGCGCACCGTTCGAGCCCGATCGCATCATGGCGGGCCCGAAGCTGGGGACGCAGGCTTATGATGCAATGGCGGCGCTGACCGACAAGGGCGCCGCGATCCTCACCAAGAACCTTTACAGCGCCCTTTTGGCAAAGGGCCAGTTGGTACAGCCATTCGACGTGCTTGGATCGGATGGCGACGGCTACTGGCTGGTGCACCTGGAGAGCCGGCGAAACACCCCCAAGATCAAGGTGTTTCGGGACTGGGTGCTGGCGCAAACGGCAGAGATACGCGAGCAGGAAAGGCCGCAGGCCCGGTGAGCTTTCCCTTCTCCCCCTGTGGGAGAAGGTGGATCGGCGCGCAGCGCCGAGACGGTTGAGGGGTGTTCCAGCGGAGTGAGGCGTCGGGTTCCCTGGAACACCCCTCATCCGACCTCGCTTCGCGAGGCCACCTTCCCCCGCAAGGGGGGAAGGGGAAAGAGGCGCCTAGGTCCTCAATCCTTGAAGGTGAACCCGTATTTGGCGACCTGCTCCTTCGGCATATCCGCAAGCGCCTGGCGGGTGGTGTAACCGCCATAGATCACCTTGCCGTTCTTGATCATCCAGTCCTCGACGTCGGCCTCAGTCACCGTCATCCTGTCGCCCATCTTGTACTTGTTGCCGTTGACCGGCACGTCGGCGAGCAGGCCGATATAGGAGCCGTCGCTGTAGCCGACCAGCTGCAGCCAGATGTGCTCGGTGGCGCCGTTCTGGGTCAGCGGGAATTTTACCGTGTAGGTGCCGGGCGTGCCGGCGGCCATCAGTTCGTGGAAGCGCTTGAGGGTAGAGCGGCCGCTGTTCTTGGCAGCCTGCATCGCCTTGTCCTCGGTGGAATACGAAACGACGTTTTGCTTCGACTCCCCCAGCGGTTCGCCACTACCCGGCCTATGCCCGAGCGAATTGAAAAACCCGTAGCCGACAGCGGCGACAACAGCGATTGCCACAATTGGATTGCGCATGAACCCCTCCGAAACCCGATCACGGGCACGTTACCGGAAGGCTGTTGCGATACCGCTAAAGGACAGAGTGACCGGATCGTTAGCGCGACGCTGAAAATTCAAGCCAAGGCGTCGCAATGGCCGCAGGCGCGGGTTCCAGCGGCATTGTCGCCAGCCCTGCGGGAAGCGTCAGTTGGCGTCGGCGACGGTCGTCTGTCCGCCCGCCCATGCCCGCCAGGCGCGCTCATCACCATGGAAGACGTTGAGGTCGATGCGACCGGTCACGCCATGCGACAGGCCGGAACCGGAATACTGCCAGAACAGCCATTTGCGGCCGGGATAGACTTTTGAGGGATGTCGCGCCACAGCGCGCAGCCAGAACGGATAGTCTGGAAAGGCGCCCTTGAGATTGTCGCGGTAGAAATCGGGGCTGGTGTAGATGATGGGCCGCTGGCCGTAATGGCGCTCGAGCTTGTCCATGAACACCTGCATCTTCTCCAGCACCGTGGCCCGTGAAGGCCGCCGCTTGCAGGAGGATTCGCCGTTCCATTCGACATCGATCACCGGCGGCAGCGCGCCGTCCATCTTCGGCACATTGCGGATGAACCAGTCGGCCTGCTCGCCGGCGGTGCGGCACCAGTAGAAGAAATGATAGGCGCCGCGCTTCAGCCCGGCGGCGTCGGCATTGCGCCAGTTCTTCATGAACATCGGGTCGAGATGGTCGCCGCCATCGGTCGCCTTGATGTAGGCGAAATTGGCGCCCTGGGCGCGCAGTTTGCTCCAGCGGACGTTGCCCTGCCAGCGCGAGACGTCGACGCCGTGGACGGCAAGATAGCGTGGCGACGCCTTGCCGAAATTGATCGGCTTGGCATCACGAAAGCCGTAACGGGTCACCGGCGAGGCCAGCATGGCCGGCGCCGCACGCGTCAGCCGCTTTGGCGGCGACATCAGCGCTACCGGCTCAAGCTGCGGCCTGGTGTTCCCATCGGCCGAAGGCGTGTCCGCGACAATGGCCTCCTCTTCCTCGACCATGGAGAAGGGCGGCGCATTGTCGGCCACGGCATTGTCGGCCACAGTGTTGTCGGTTGCCATGTCGGACCGCATCGGCGCGAGGTCGGCGGTCTCCACCGGAGCCGCCGCGACCGGAGCTCTTGGCCGCACGACCGAACTGGTCGTCTCGTTCGACGGCTGCAAGGCATCGACGCCCGCTGTGGACGAGCAGCCGGCAAGGCACAGCGATGCCACCATAAAACCGACGACGCCTGAAATCCGCATCTGGACCTGTACGCAAAACACAACAGACCGAAGGCAAACAGACGCCGCCGGACAAACCGGCTTCGATTACTAACGATAAATTACCAACAAAGATTGAATCAAGTTGTTAGGAAATGGCTCTGTTCCTTCTCCCCCTGTGGGAAAAGGGGAAGCCCCTACCTGCCCAGCCATTGCTGCATGCAGCTTTTGGCCACCACATGCGCGGGGGGCACGGCGTCAACAGCAGGGCGACGCGCTCGTTCGAGCAGCAGGCGAACCTGTTCGGGGCGTACGCGGTCGCGCTCCATCACGAGCAGGACCATCGGATCGCTCAAAAGCTCGTCCAGGGTGTTGATTCTGTCGCTCATCGGTCGTCTCCTCCAATACCAGACCCGCAGCCGATAGATAGGCAGGCAATCATGGCCCGCCAAT
The DNA here is from genome assembly GCF_056404315.1 of Mesorhizobium sp. P2_D6. Classification (NCBI taxonomy): domain Bacteria; kingdom Pseudomonadati; phylum Pseudomonadota; class Alphaproteobacteria; order Hyphomicrobiales; family Phyllobacteriaceae; genus Mesorhizobium; species Mesorhizobium sp. P2_D6. The sequence goes on from NZ_JBFUEG010000003.1 coordinate 346,682, forward strand.
GACGTTTTGCCGGCTGTGTCGTGTTTTCGGGATTACTTTCTGGTAAGGCCGGCATCAGTTCGGAGGCGGCGCACCTTCATAGTGTGGCAGGCCGTCGTCGAGCCGCAGCCAGGGCTGCTTCGAGGCAGTCCACATATGCATTTCCGGCTTGAACAGCGAGGGATCGTCGAGCGAGCCGGTGGTGATGCCGACGATGCCCGCGGAATCGCGCCGGGAAAACAGCGTTGTACCGCAGGCGGCGCAAAAGCCGCGCTTGAGGTCCGGAGAGGTGTTGACCGTCGCCACCTGCCCCTCGACCGTGACATCATCGATACGAAACAGCAAACGCGCGTTGAAGGCCGCGCCGATCACCTTCTGGCAGCGCCGGCAATGGCAGACGCGCTGGTTGACCGGTGCGACCTCGGCACTGTAGCGCACTGCCCCGCAATGGCACCCACCCTGATATTTCGCCATCATCTGAACCCCGTCACGCCGAAGATCCCTGGAAGGTAACGACAGGCATCGTTCGGTCAATTGAAAAGCCCTGATGGCGCGATCGATTGCCTTGATACGACCGATGGACCGCCACTGGCCCAACCTCAGATACCGGCGAAGGATTGACACCCGGCCGGCCGCCGCGCCTGCTTGGCGCGGGACCGACCGGGAGGAAATCATGGTGCAGGACATCGAAACCATAGCCGTCGCGGATCTGTTCGGACCACCCTCGCCCGACCGCGAGCGTACCGACGCGCGGATCATGGCCGCAGCCTCCGGCATCGGCTTCATGGCGATCCGCGATTTTCCAGGCGACGACTGGCTGACGCGCGATAACCGGGCGAAGCTGCTCAACATCTTTGCCTTGCCCGATTCAGAGAAGGCAAAGCTGCTGCGCTGGAATTTCGACCGCACCAAAAAGAACGTCTATCGCGGCTGGTTCCCGCTGCAGCCGACCGCCGTTTCCTACAAGGAAGGCATCGACATGGGGCCGGACATTGCGCATGCGCAAACCGCCGGCGCCGGCGACGCGGACGATCCTCTGCGCGAGCCGACGCCATTGCCAACCGAAGCCGTGCTGCCTGGTTGGCGCGCGGCGGCAGCACAGTACTATCTGGCGATGGATGCGCTCGGCAATGCGCTCATGCGCTCGATCGCGCGCGGCCTCGGCCTGCCGGAGCCAATCTTTGACGCGGATTTCGACGGCGGCATCTCGACGCTGCGGCTGATCCGCTATCCGTTGCGCGATGCCAGCAGCGGCGTCGATCTGAGCGGGCCGGAGTTTTCCGTCGTCCACAAGGGCGAGACGCGCACCATCATCGGCCGCGAACATGCCGATTCCGGCTTTGTCACGCTGCTGGCGCAGGACGGTGTCGAGGGACTGCAGGCAAAAAACCTTGCCGGTGAATGGATCGACGTGCCGCCCGCCGACGGCACGCTGGCGGTCAATTTCGGTCGGTTGCTCGAGCGCTGGACCGGCGGCCGGGTGCGGGCGACGCGGCACCGGGTGATTGCACCGAAGACGGCGCGCTACTCGATCCCGTTCTTCTACGAGCCGCGTGTCGATGCCGAGATCGCACCGCTGCCGCTGGCAGGCGCCGCCCCGTTCGAGCCGTTCCTCTATGGCGATTATCTCTGGGAGTCGGCGACGAATTTCGTCGAGATGAGCGGCATCAAGCATTTGCGCGAGCCGCGCCGCGCCAAGGCTTCGTAGTCTCGCAGGCACAGAAAAACCGGCCGTCTCGCTGGAGACGGCCGGCTTCAACCTCCGGCAGACCTACTCGGTTTCGCTGACGACTTCGTCCCAGGTCTTTACCTTGGTTTCGCCGTTGAGGAACGGCAGCGCCGCGGCCGTCAGTTCCGGCGCGAAGAAGACGTCGTAGTGTGTGCGGTTGGGAATGATGGCCAGCCGGTTCTGCGACAGGTTCTCGCGCATCCAGCCGGCATCCTTCAATCCACCGCCGAGCATCTGGTAGAACTTGATCTCGTGCTCGGGCTTGTACATGTCGCTGTCGCCATAGGCGAGCATGACCGGCATCTTCAGCTTCGCCACATCGGCGGAATAGTCGTAATCCTTGCGCATGAAATTGCCGAGCGCATCGAGCAGTTTCGGGAAATCGTCCGGATACGGCGCCACTGCAACGTAGGACTTGTACATCGGGGTGTCCTTCATGAACGGCGCGGCAGCGGCGCTCACCTGAGCCTGTTGCGGACGCATTTCGTCGTAGAAGCCATCGGCGGCGTAGCCGGTCGACACCAGGACAAGCCTGCGTATTGTCTCGGGGTGCTGGACGGCCATGCGGAAGGCGACGCCGCCGCCCAGCGAATAGCCGAGCACGTCGACCTTATCATAGCCGAGCACCTTGACGATGGCAGCCATGTCGTCGCCGATCGCCTCCAGGCTGAATGGCCGCTCGCCGAGCGCGGTGCGGCCATGACCCTGCAGGTCGACCGCAATGATGGTGCGATTCTCGGCCAGCTTCGGCAGCAGCGGCGCGAACATGTCAGACGTGCCGAGGCCGCCATGCAGCAGAAGCAACGGTTCGCCCTTGCCGTAGACGGCGTAATAATAAAACAACCCATTGATAGGCAGCAGGCCGGACCTTTCCGGCGTCGGCATGGCATTGGTCTCGGTCGTCATGGCGGTCTTTGTCTCCTCTGCATTGGTCAGGCCGGGTGCCGCGAACAAGGCCGCAACCGAGGCAAGCATGGCGAAAAAAATCGATCTGGACATGTGTCAGTCTCCTCAGGGTCTGCCTCAAGGACGAGCGGGAACGCCGCGCGCCGACACGGTCCGCGAAAAATCTGCGGAGCGACGATCGGTCGGCTGTTGTTGCTCGTTCGGAGGGTGCGCCTCAGTGGCGCTTGGCCTGCACCAGATAGGCGTCGATTTCGATCTCGCCGAGCCATTTGGCGGCTTCCAGCCGGTGCAGGCCCTCGACCAGTATATGGCGCTTGCCGTCATGGCGGACCTGGATCGGCATCTTCATGCCGTTTTCCAGTATGTCTTCGGCGAGATGGCGGACCGTTTCGGGATGCAGCGTTTTCTTGCGCGCCGTCGGCACGTAGATGTCGTCGACCTTGACCTTCTGCACTCTCAGCATGCGGGCTCCCGAGGCGGAAAATACCGCCTTGCCTGAAATAGTCGCTTTGCCGGGTGCGGCCAAGAGCGGCTAAGCAATTGCTGGCCCGATCGTTTCCATTTGACGCTTGGCCGGCAGATGGCCGAAATGGCGGCCTGTCACGTTTCCGGTGTCCATGACCCATCTGCCGACCGAATTCCCCGATTTCGGACTGACGCCCGAGCAGCGCCGCGAGGCTGTGCGCGGCCATTATTATGAATGGCCGGGCATGGATGGCGAGCGTGGCGAGATCTGGTGCTATTCGGACCGCTTCTCCTACCGCGCCGGAGAGATTGTAACGCTCCACGTCAGTTCGACGGCTTCACGCTTCAACCTCACGATTGTCCGCGATGGCGGCACCGAGACAAAGGTCTTTGAGCAGACCGGCCTGTCGGCGCGCTGGCAGGACACGCCGGACCAGTGCTCAGTCGAAGGCTGCGGCTGGGAAGCGTCTTTCGAATTTCGCATCGGTGACGACTGGCCTTCCGGCGCCTACAGCATCACGCTGGCGGCGGACGGGCGCGACGGCAAGCCAATCCTTTGCCACCACCTCATCATTGTCGCTCCCTTACCCGGCAGAAAACCCGGCCGGGTGCTGCAGGTGGCGGCGACCGGAACCTGGCTTTCCTACAATACCTGGGGCGGCTCCAACCACTATCAGGGCATCACCGGGCCGAACCGCAATCAATATGCAACGATGGTGTCGACGCAGCGTCCCTGGTGCCGCGGTTTTGTGGTGTTGCCCAAGGACGCGCCGCGTGTGCCGCTGGAAGTCGCGGTGCCGCCAAAGACCGTGCCGCGCTATCCCCATATGGAATGGGCGTTCGCCACCGGACATTCGAAGAAATACACCTCTTCCGGTTGGGCCAGTTATGACAGCCACTTCTTCCGTTTCGCCGAGCGCGCCGGCTACAGCGTCGATCTCGCCAGCCAGCACGATTTGCATTTTGCGCCCGAAATTCTCGATGGTTATGACTGCGTCGTCTTCGTCGGCCATGACGAATACTGGACCTGGGAAATGCGCGACGCTGTCGACACCTATGTCGAGCGTGGCGGCCACGCGGCGCGCTTTGCCGGCAATTTCATGTGGCAGACCAGGCTTGAGGACGAAGGCCGCCGGCAGGTCTGCTACAAATACCGGGCGCGCGCCGAGGACCCCGCCTATCAGGGCGGTGACGTGACCCGCGCCACCAATTCCTGGGAGGCACCGGAGATCGGCCGTCCCGGTGCAATGACCTTCGGCCTCAACGCCACACGCGGCGTCTATGCCGGCTGGGGCGGCTGCGCGCCGCGCGGCGTGCGTGGCTTTCCGGTTTACCGTCCGCAGCATTGGGCCTTTGCCGGCACCGGCATCTATTATGGCGACCTGCTCGGCGCCGACAGCCATGTCTATGGCTATGAGGTCGACGGGCTCGATTTCGAGATCCGCGGTGGCCTGCCCTACCCGACATCGGACAGCGGCGCGCCGGAAGGTTTGCAAGTGCTGGCCGTCGGCATGGCGAGCCAGGTCGAGGAAAGCGCCGACATCCCGATCGAGGACCAGTTTCTGACCGACGAGGATGGCCGCTTCACCGCCGAAACGCTGTTTGGCGAGCCAAGCGATGCCAATCTGGAAAAAGTCAAACGCGGCAATGGCATGATCGTCAATTTCCCGCGCGGCAAGGGCGAGGTCTTTCACGCCGGAAGCTGCGAATGGGTCGCCGGCCTGCTAAGGCAGGATCCGATGGTCGAGCGCGTGACCAAAAATGTAATCGACCGCTATCTCGGCCGAAAGTAAGAGGCTTGAATGATCGCTTTGCAGTCCGTCGAATCCGACCGTCGACCGAACCTTTTCCATTTCACCAGGTTGCAACGACCAATGGTGGACCGCGCCGATGGCATCTACCTGTGGGACAAGAGCGGCCGCCGCTACATCGACGGATCGAGCGGCGCGGTCAACGTCAATGTTGGCCATGGCAACCGCAATGTCATCGACGCGATGAAGCGGCAGCTGGACCGCGTCAGCTTCGCCTACATCTTTCAATTCGAGAACGAACAGGCGATCGGGCTGGCGCGCGCACTGGCCGATCGCCTGCCTAACGGGCTCAACCGCATCTATTTCGTTTCCGGCGGCTCCGAGGCGATCGAAGCCTGCCTCAAGCTCGCGCGGCAATGGGCCGTAGCAACAGGTCAGCACAAACGCTGGAAGACCATCGGCCGCATGCCCTCCTATCATGGTGTCACACTCGGCACGCTTGCCGTAACCGGCGATGACATTCTCACCAAGACCTTCGATCCGATCGGTCGGCCAATGCCATTGGTGCCGGCCCCGTTTGTTCATCGCGATCACGACAACCTGTCAATGGAACAGCGAGGTGTCCGCTACGCGAATATGCTGGAGGAAAAGATCCTGGAGGAAGGGCCGGAAAGTGTGCTCGCCTTCATCATGGAGCCGATCGGCGGCGCCGCGACCGCGGCGCTGGTCCCGCCGGACAGCTATTTTCAGCGTATCCGCGAAATCTGCGACCGCTACGGCATCCTGCTCATCCACGACGAAGTGATGACGGGCATCGGGCGCACCGGCAAATTCCTGGGCGGTGACCACTGGTCCTGCCGGCCGGATATCGTCGCGCTGTCCAAGGGTCTTTCATCCGGTTATGCGCCCCTTGGCGCACTTGCCGCGACAGAGAGGATCGTCGGGCCGGTTGTCGAGGCGGGTGGATTCCTGCATGGCCATACATACGGCGGCAACCCTGTGGCTTGCGCAGCGGGCATTGCCGTTCTTGGCGAGGTCGACCGACTTGGCTTGATCGAGAATTCCGCCGCCATGGGCGAGATGCTGAGGGCCGAGCTTGAAGCCCTGTCGAGCCGCTTTCCTTTCATAGCCGATGTGCGAGGCAAGGGCCTTTTCATGGGAGCGGAGCTCTACGCGGACCCCTTGGCCAAGACGCCACTGCCACAAAATCTCAACGCCAATTTGCGGCTGATCGATCTGGCCTTTGAACGCGGGCTGATCGTTTACTCGCGGCGCGTGCGTGGCGGGCCGGTGAGCGACAATTTCATGGTCTGCCCGCCGCTGATCGCGACCCACGACCAGATCGGTGAGATTATCGCGGTCCTTGGCGACACACTGGAAGCACTTGCCGTCGAACTCGACCTGCCGGTCAACCGCTGAGGCGCAAAATGGCGAGAAAAGTCATCATCACCTGCGCCGTCACTGGTTCGGTGCACACGCCGTCCATGTCGCCCTATCTGCCGGTGACGCCGGACCAGATCGCCACAGACGCCATCGCGGCAGCGGAAGCGGGCGCTTCGATCCTGCATCTGCATGCCCGCGATCCCAAGGACGGGCGGCCGACCGCCGATCCGGATGTGTTCATGCAGTTCCTGCCGCGCATCAAGCAGGCGACCGATGCGGTGATCAACATCACCACCGGCGGCTCGTCGCTGATGACGCTTGACCAGCGGCTGGCCGCACCGCTGCGGGCCCAGCCGGAAATGTGCTCGCTCAACATGGGCTCGATGAACTTTGCGCTGTTCCCGATGCTCGACAAGCCACGCGAATGGCAGCACGAGTGGGAGCCAAAACTGCTCGAAGCGACCCGCGACACGATCTTCAAGAACACTTTTGCCGACATGGAAGGCGTGCTGGAAAAGCTCGGCAAGGGCTGCGGCACACGCTTCGAGTTCGAATGCTACGATGTTGGCCATCTCTACTCGCTGGCGCATTTTCGCGATCGCGGGCTGGTGTCGGGGCCGCTGTTCATCCAGTTCGTGCTAGGCATCCTGGGCGGCATCGGCGCCGATCCCGACAATCTCATCCACATGAAGCGCATCGCCGACAAATTGTTTGGCGACAGTTACCAATTCTCGGTGCTCGCCGCCGGCCGCAACCAGATGCCGCTGATCTCGATTGCGGCGGCGATGGGTGGCAATGTCCGTGTCGGGCTGGAGGACAGCCTCTATGACGGCCGCCAGCTGGCGAAATCCAACGCCGACCAGGTGCGCCGTATTCGCGGCATTCTCGACGGGCTGTCGCTGGACGTCGCCACACCGGCGGAGGCGCGCGACATGCTGGCGCTGAAGGGTGGCGACCGGGTAGCCTTCTAGGGGCGCACCGGATCGCGTGGTAAAAGGAGGCTGACATGGAAAGGATTCTGGTCTCAGCCTGCCTGCTCGGCAGCCACGTCCGCTACAACGGCTCTTACCGGCTCAACAACCATCCGGTATTGACGCGATGGCAGGCGGAAGGGCGGGTCGTGCAAATCTGCCCCGAGGTTGCGGCGGGCTTCTCCACGCCGCGCCCGCCGGCGGAAATTCGCGGCGCAGGCGACGCTGTGCTGCACGGCCAAGGCCAGGTGGTCGAGCAGATGGGAAACGATGTGACCGCACTCTATCTCGAAGCCGGGCAGCTTGCTCTCGAACTCGCCCGGGAAACCGGATGTCGCTATGCGGTTCTCACCGACGGCAGCCCGTCCTGTGGCTCCAGCTTCGTCTATGACGGCAGTTTTTCGGGTAACCGCGTGGCCGGCCGCGGCACGACCACCGCGCTCCTGGAAGCCAACGGCATTCGCGTCTTTTCGGAAGACGATATCGGCAAACTTGACGATCTCCTGAACGGCTCAGCCGGAACCGTGGCCTGACCCATGGCGAAGAAGATCAGCATGACCGGCGATATCGTCATCCGCCGCGGCACCATCAAGGACGTCGACACCATCTACGCCGCGCTTCTGCGCCTCGGCGCTCATATCGGCGCGCATCAGGAAATCACCTCCACCGCCGATGATCTCCGCCGTTACGGTTTTGGCGAAAAGCCTGCCTTCTCCACCCTGATCGCCGAAGTCGGCGGCGAATTTGCCGGGCTGTGCCTCTCTTTCCCGATCTTCTCGACCTGGATGGGACGGCCCGGCGTCTTTATCCAGGACCTCTATGTCGAGGATCGCTTTCGCGGCCGCAAGATCGGCGAAAAGCTGCTCCGCCGGGTCGCGCGTGACTGCCGCCGGGATGGTGGCGCCTATCTCAGGCTGTCGGTCGATACCGATAATGACGGCGCCAAGGCGTTTTATGAGAAGCTCGGCATTGGCTGGGCGCATTACGAGCAGACGCAGAAGATCGTCGGCGAGGCCTTTTTCGCTTTTGCCTATGCAGTGCAGGATGGGGAAACGGAATGAAAGCCTTCTTTGCCGAGGAGCAGAAACGCCACGACCCGAAGGCCTTCCTGTCCAGCGGCGCGCCGCAACCCAATCCCGAACAGCCGGAGCGTGCCGAACGGTTGTTAGCCGGCGCACGAGCTACCGGATTGACGATCGAACGGCCCAGAGATCATGGCCTCGGGCCGGTGGCGGCCGTGCACACGCCCGAATATCTCGCCTTCCTCGAACATATTTTCGCGCGCTGGCAGCGCATTGAAGGCGCTTCGGCGGAAGTCATTCCCAACATCCATCCGTTGGCGCGCGACGGCGCCTATCCCGCCTCGGCGGTCGGCCAGGCCGGCTACCACATGGCCGACACCGCTTGCCCGATTTCGGCCGAGACCTGGCAGAGCGCGTTGTGGAGCGCCTGGAGCGCGGTCGAGGCAGCCGAGGCGGTAATATCAGGCGCGCCTGCCGCCTATGCGCTCTGCCGCCCGCCCGGCCACCATGCCTTTGCCGATGTCGCCGGCGGCTTCTGCTTCATCAACAATTCGGCGGTCGCGGCGCAAGTGTTGCGCAAGCAGGCAGCGCGGGTAGCGATCCTCGATGTCGATCTGCATCACGGTAACGGCACGCAAGGCATTTTTTACGCGCGGCCCGACGTGTTGACGGTGTCGCTGCATGCCGATCCGGTGCGCTTCTATCCGTTCTTCTGGGGCCATGCCGACGAGCGCGGCGAAGGGCCGGGCCTCGGCTATAATTTCAACCTGCCACTGCAGCGCAAATCCGCCGATGCGGCGTTTCTCGAAGCACTTGGTGTAGCGTTCCAGCGTATCCGCGCCTTCGCGCCGGACGCGCTGGTCGTGGCGCTCGGTCTCGACGCGTTCGAGGGTGATCCGTTCGGCGGGCTGTCGGTGACCACACCCGGCTTCTCGCGCATCGGCGAGGCAATCGCCAAGCTCGGCCTGCCGACGGTGATCGTGCAGGAAGGCGGTTATCTCTGCGACGCGCTCGGCGACAACCTCACCGCATTCCTCACCGGTTTCGGCGGCAAACAGCGCTGATTCAGCTACGCTGTTGCCTCAGCATGGCGACGACCCGGTGCACGCTTTCCAGCGTGTCGTCGATCTCCGCTGCCGAGTTGTAATGCGCGATGCCGATGCGCACGACGCCTTGCTCGGCCGGAATGCCGAGCTGATGGACGATCTCCCAGGCGTAGTTGTGGCCTGACCACAGGAAGATGTTTTCGGCATTCAGCTGCCGCACGATCGTCTCCGGCACGATGCCGTCGACCGTGAAGGACACCGTCGGCACGCGCTCGCTTACACGTTTGGGATCGGTGATGCCGCGAATGGTCAGGCCCTCGATATCGGACAGGCCTTCAATCAGCCTTAGCGCCAGCGGGTTTTCATGGGCGATCGAGACTTCGAATGCCTTGGCAATCTTGCGTCTGCGCGAACCGCTCTCGCCGGCGACCGCGCCGAGATCGGCGAAATAGTCGACCGCGGCGGTCAGCCCGGCCATCAGTTCGATCTGCGGCGTGCCGAGTTCGAAACGCTCCGGCAGGCCGTTGGACGAGCAGCGGCATTTGTAGGGTTTCAGTGCGTCGATGACGTCGCGGCGGCCCCAAAGGATGCCCATATGCGGGCCGAAGAATTTGTAGGCGGAGCAGACCAGGAAATCGCAGCCGAGTTCCTGCACGTCGATCAGGCCGTGCGGCGCGAACTGCACCGCGTCGACATAGACAAGCGCGCCGGCCTGTTTGGCGAGCGCCGTCAGCGCCTTGACCCGGTTGATCGAGCCGGTGAGGTTCGAGGCATAGTTCAGCGCCACCAGCCGCGTCTTGTCGGTGAGCAGGGCGCTGAGCGCCGTCTCCTCGACCTGCCAGCTCTTCTCGTCGAAAGGCAGGAAGCGCAGGACGAGGCCGAGGTCTTCGGCCAGCTGCAGCCAGGGCGAGACATTGCCCTCATGGTCCATGCGGGTGACGATGATCTCGTCGCCTGGCTTGAACCTGCGGCCGAGCGTGCGCGACATGTGATAGGTCAGCGTCGTCATATTGGCGCCGATGATGATTTCTTCAGCGCTTGCCGCACCCAGGAAATCGGCCATCGCCGCATGCGCGTCGTCGACCACTTTTTGCGCCGCCACGGTCGTTTCGAAATAGCCGCCGAGATTGGCGTTAGTGGTCAAGAGACAGCGCGCCACCGCATCGGCAACCGCTTGCGGCACCTGCGTGCCGGCCGGATTGTCGAGATAGATGCGCCGGCGTCCCTTGTCGATCAGGTCCAGCGCCGGAAATTTCCCTCTGATGGTCTCGATCGGAAAATCCATTGCTGTCCCCTTCCCCTTGTCTTTGCTCGGCAATTCTTGCCGAATGGCCGCCTTACGGGCACGGATTGCCGACGCGCTGGTGGATCGCATCGACGGCCTTCTGCATCTCGTCGGTCCACGTCACGTCCGCTGAAGACAGCGCCATCTCAAGCTGCGCAATCGTCGTCGCGCCGATGATGCTGGAGGTAACAAATGGCCGGCTGGCGACATAGGCATTGGCAAACAGCGCCGGTTCGAGGCCGAAGGAGCGCGCCATCTCATTGTATTCGAGCTGCGCCTCGGCGGCATTCGGCGTCTCGTAACGCTGGCCGCGGTTGAACAGCTGTGAGCGCGAGCCTTGCGGGCGCGCGCCATGGTCGTATTTGCCGGTGAGATAGCCTTGCGCCAGCGGCGAATAGGCGAGAAAGCCAACCTCTTCGCGTTCGCAGACCTCGGCGAGGTTCACCTCAAAGGTGCGGTTGACGAGATTGTAGGCGTTCTGCAGCGAGACGACGCGCGGACCGAGGCCCTTGTCGGCCTCGGCGATGAAGCGCATGACGCCCCAGGAGCTTTCGTTCGACAGGCCGAGATGGCGGATCTTTCCCGCCTTCACCAGCTCCTCGAAGACGGCCAGTGTCTCGGCGATCGGCGTCTCGCCGGCCGGCGCGCCAACGGCGTCGGCACGGCGCGGCGTGGCGCCGACGCGGGTCGGGTTGGCGCCCCAGGGGATGTCGCGTTCCGGCCAGTGGATCTGGTAGAGATCGAGATAGTCGGTGCCGAGCTTGGCCAGCGATTTGTCGATGGCGTCAAAGATGTCGGCGCGCACCAGTTTTGACGGCCGGTCGCCACGAAACCAGCGGTTGGCAGTGCGGCCGACCACTTTCGAGGCGAGGATGACCTTGTCGCGATTGCCCTTGGCCTTCATCCAGCTGCCGATGAACCTCTCTGTCCGCCCCTGCGTCTCCTCTTTGGGCGGGATCGGGTAGAGCTCGGCGGTGTCGATGAAATTCACGCCGCGCTCAAAGGCCAGATCCATCTGCGCATGCCCTTCGGCCTCGGTGTTCTGCTGGCCCCAGGTCATCGACCCCAGGCAGATCTGGGTAACAAGAAGATCGGTCCGACCGAGACGGCGTTTGTGCATGGAATTTCTCCGGCGGGAATTTTTGCGCGGCTGCGCGGGAAATGAAGCCGCATCTATAGGGAAAGCAGAGGCGCTCTCCAAGCCTTGGCATGCCGACTTTTGCGCGAAGCTGAAAAAGCTAGCGCCGGGCGCCGGCCACCGCGCGCCGCTTGGCTTCGTCGATCAGCATGTTGGCGACCTGCATGCGGATCATGGCGCGCTGGCGCAGATGCGGCGCGACGCGATCAGGATGATTGGCAAAGGCAAAGCTGCGGCGCATGCGGCCGAGATCGGCGTTCTTGACGGGATGATCGAGACCGAGCTCGACGGCGATCGCCTCGGGATCGATCGGCGGCAGTCTTTCCTCGGGCTTTGCTTCCTCGCCGGCCAGTGCCAGCTTGGCCTGGTCGAGAATTGCGGCGAATTCGGCGGCAAGATCGGACCCAGACTCGCGATATTCGGCGGTGAAGGTTTCGCCGGAGACTTTTATGCGACCGGAATGAAGCTCGTCGGCCACCGAGAGATAGTCGAACGGGATCGACGGCCGCGCGCCTGTCTCGCCGCCCGCCTCGTCTTTTTCCGAAGCCACGAAGAGATCGTCGAGCAAGGAAGCGAAATCCCGCTTGGCGCCGATGTCAGCCTCCCCCTCGTTTTGCGCATGCGAACAGAGCCGGTCGCACCATAGAACCGGCTCGTTAAAAATGAATGCCACTGATCTTAACCAGTTTAGGCGTTCGCCAGACTTGCGCGGGCCGCTTGATGGTGCGGGAAGTTCAACAAAAAGCCGGACTGCATTTTCATGCAGCCCGGAAGATTCGCCAGGAGTGGCGAGGAAAAGCCGGCCATGTGCCAGCGTCTATGCATACGGTCCGCATCAGCCGAAAGTTTCAGCCAATGAGCTGATTGTGCCGAAAAGAAATCGCCCGGCATGGCAGCCATGCAAATGCTGCACTGCACAATCTTCATATTTTCCCTATATTCGGTGCCGTGGAGGATCAACTAAGGGGCCGAATCATGGGGTTCTTCACTGAAATGTTTGCTCGTCCGCGTCCGCAGGAGCATCAGCGTTACCGCTCGGCACTGGCTTTGCTGCACTCAATGAGCAATGCCGACCGTGCCGACATCGGCATCAAGCCGGCCGATTTTCCGCGCATCGCGCGCGAAATGTCCGTGCGCTGAACCAGCGCAAGACGAGGTTTCCCGGCAGCGACCGGGAAACCTCGGAACGCCGAATTCCTCAACGATTGCCGAGATAGGCACCCTTGGTCAGCGGCACGCCGTTGTGGCGAAGGATGTCGTAGGCCGTCGTGACGTGGAAATAGAAGTTGGGCATGGCGACATGCAGCAGGTACTGCAGTCCCGGCATCGAGACCTCGCGCTGGCCAAATTTCAGTTCGACGATCCTGTCATCCGAGCCATCGAATTCGGCGGCCGAGAATGACGCCAGCAATTCAAGCGTCTTGGTGAGGCGCGCCTGAAGCTCGGCGAAGGTCGCTTCATTGTCTTCGTATTTCGGCACTTCGCGGCGGGCCAAGCGCGACGGCGCGCCCTTGGCATGGTCGGTTGCGACCTGCACCTGCCGCACCAGCGCGTACATGTCGGGCGCCAGCCTTGCGTTCAAAAACACCTGCGGGTCGATCTTGCGGTCGGCCGCGTTCTGTTCGGCAGTCGACAGCACAGTTGAGAGCGCCTTCAGCCTGGCCGAAAACACCGGCACCGAGGCCTCGTACATCGATATCGTCATCTTGATTCTCCCTGCGGCCCGAGCGCCGAAGGCGCGACCTAGCGCCTTCGCCGACGATTGTTCAAGCCACTGCAGCCACGCGTCACCGCGCCGCCGCAATCAGTGTGGTAGAATCTTCGTTACCGTGCGGAGATTCCCGATGAAGCGCATCTTTCTCGCAGCAGTTGCACTCTTCTCCCTTGCCACGATACGCCAAGCCGCGCTGGCTGCCGAAGACACACCCGAAGTCCCCTACGTCGACGACCGATCAAGCGCCGATGCCGTCGTCCGTTCGCTTTACAGCGCCATCAACCGGCACGAATTCGCCCGCGCCTGGGGCTATTACGGCGATACCAAGCCGGCAAAGGATTTTGACGCCTTCGTCAAGGGCTATGACGGCACCGAAAAGGTCGATGTCGAAACCGGCGACGTTTCCGATGAGGGCGCGGCCGGCAGCATCTATTACAGCGTCCCCGTCGCCATCCGCGCCACCGGCAAGGACGGCAACGAGGCGGTGTTCGCCGGCTGCTACACGCTGCGCCAGGTCAGCGCTCAGGTCCAGGCTCCGCCGTTCCAGCCGATCTTCATCGACAAGGGCGCGCTGAAGCTGTCCAAGGCCGATTTCGAGGAGGCGCTGCCGGCAAGCTGCGGCGACGGACCGCCGCCGCCGAAAAAGGACACCGCGCTCGAACAGGCCAAGAAAGCTTTCCTGGCGACTTATGGCAACCAGTGCGACAAGCAATTTCTCGGCGAGGAGCCGAACGCTTTTTCGATCAAATACAAGGACAAGGATGCGGCTGAAGGCGATCCCGACAAGGAGACACGGCTTTTCGAATTCTCCTGTTCTGCCGCTGCCTACAATACCGCCTCGGTCTACTACATGACCGACGCGCTTGGCGGCGTGCTGCAGCTGCAGTTCGCCGAGCCGGAACTGGATATCCGTTACGAGAACAACGACAGCGACGGCAAACTGCTCGGTGTGACCGTCACCGGCTTCCACACGACCGGCTGGGCGACCAATCCCGAATATGACGAAGAAACCAGGACGATCCGCACGTTCAACAAATGGCGTGGTGTCGGCGATGCCTCCGACAGCGGCACCTATCTGTTCCGCAACGGTGATTTTTCGCTGGTCCAGTACGACGTGGACGCGTCCTATGACGGCGAGGAAAACCCGCAGACGGTGGTCGACTACAACACCGCACCTTGATCGATTGCCATCGGCTCAGGGCGATTTCGACAGCATCCAGTTCAGCGTTTCGCGCCAGTCGACCATGCGGATCGGCGTGCCGTGGGTGCCCGTTTCAAAACGGACGAAGTGTGTCGGATAAGGATAGGCTTTCGAGTTCGCGATGATGGAGCGGAAGAAGGCTTCCTGCTTCTCCACGGGAAAGACCGGGTCCTTGCTGCCCTGGCCGAAAAAGACCGGTACATGGCGCCTGTAGGCCGGGCTCGACAGGAAACTTTCATCCCATAGCGAGCCGAGCAGCAGCAGCCCGTTTATGCGCCGTCCCGTATCGTTGCGGCCGGCCAGCTTCCAGCACAGCGCGCCGCCCATCGAGCCGCAGGCGACGAAGATTTTTGCGTCCGGGGAGGCCTCGGCATAATGGGCGATCAGTGCGGCGACCTGGGCTGCGCCTTTGTCGCCGAAATCCGTGAAATCCGGTGACAGATAGAGGCCGCCATTGCCGGCCATCAGGTTCTTGATGCGGTTGAAATTGCCGCCGAAGGTGAAGTCGTCGACGCCCTGCTTGCGGCTGCCGCCCTGCCCGTGCAGGTAGAGCACGATGATGCCGGCGCCCTCGGTCTTGCCGACGGCGACATGCCTGACATCGCCGGCATCGGTCTTCAGCATCAAATCCTGCTGCACCTTGCGCACGCCGGTGTCGGTATACTGCGCGTGCACGCGCTTTTCCGGCACCTCGTCGCGGGCATTGATGTCACGCATCTCGCGGTAGTCGATGACCGTGTAGGCGCCCTTGTCCGTCGACGAGAGCGTCGCCGGATAGGCGAAGAGGTCGTCCTTGTAGGGTTTTAATTCGAGGGCATCGGCGCGGGCGGCGGAAAACAGGAAAAATAGGGAAATTAGAAAGGCGTGGAGCGAGGCCACCCCCCTCTGGCCTGCCGGCCATCTCCCCCTCAAGGGGGGAGATTGGATATGCGTTCGGCTTTCGCCAATTTTCGAAGTTGCGAGGTGGACGCCGCCGTCGAAACTGCTGATCTCCCCCCTTGAGGGGGAGATGGCCGGCAGGCCAGAGGGGGGTAGATGCGCAGACATAGACGAACCGGGAGCCATGCCCAAGCCATGCGTTTTTCAGCTTCGGTTTGTCAATCCTGCAGCACGCCGCCTGCGTCTTCCAGCGCCTCGCGGGTGTCGACATCGATCGATGCGCCGTCACCAATCTCGACGTCGATGACATCAAGCCCTTCGGCTTCGACCAGATGGCGGGCGCCGGTGTCGCCTTCGAGATGGGCGATGGCTGGAAACAGCGCGCGCGGCAACAGCACCGGATTGCCGCGGCGGCCGTCATGCGCGGCGCGCACCACCGAATGGCCGCCGTCCCTACGGAAGGCCTCGATCAGCCTGTCGAGATCGGCCGAGGAGATGCCCGGCATGTCGCCGAGGACGATCATCGCACCGGCGGCATCGGCTCCAACCCGGGCGATGCCGGCTTTGAGCGACGAGGAGAGGCCGTCGGCGAAATCCGGATTGTCGGCGAAGATCACGTCCAGGCCAGCCAGGGCCTGGCGCACCCGCTCGCGCTGATGGCCGGTGACGACAATGGTGCTGGATGCCTTCGAACCAAGCGCGCGTTCGGCGGTGCGGCGCACCAGCGGCTTGCCGTCGAACAGCGCCAGAAGCTTGTTGGACCCGCCCATGCGGCTGGAACGGCCGGCGGCCAGAAGCACGATCTCGACCTTCAACCCGGCTCTCGCCGGCAGCGGCTCGCGCGGCTGCGGCCGGGTCGGGATCTCCATCAGAAGCCCGCCGACACCCATGCCGGCGATATCCCTGGCGGTCACGTCGAGCCCGGCGATGAGCCGGTCGAGCACCCAGTCGAAGCCGTTCTCCTTGGGGCTGCGGGCACAGCCCGGCGCGCCGATGACGCGCTTGCCATCGAGCGTGCCGAGCACCAGCAGATTGCCGGGATCGACCGGCATGCCGGCGCGGATGACCGTGCCGCCAGCCTTCTCGATCGCCGCCGGAACGACATCGCTGAAATCGCTCATCGCCGAGGCGCCGAAGATCACCACCATGTCGTTGTCGCGCGCCAATGCGGTCGCGGCCTCGGCGACGGGCGCAATCTCGTGCGGCGTGCGGCGCTCGGCGGTCAGTCGGGCGCCGGAGCCCGCCAGCCGCGCCTCGGTGACGCGCAGCGTCTTGTCGAGCACGCTGGCCTTGATGCCCGGCAGCACCGTCTGGATGACGCCGATGCGCACCGGCTGGTAGGCATTGACGGCGAAGATCTCGCCGCCGGCGCAGATTTTTACCACCGCATCGACCAGGGCCGAGGCAACGGCGAACGGGATGATCTTGACCGTCGCCACCATCTGGCCCTTCCCGACCGGCGCATGCTGCGCCAGCGTGGCGATGGTAATGGTCGGGTCGACCGCATTGATGGCGTCGATCATTGTGGCATCGACGGTGAAGACGCCGGCCGCCTTGGCATGGAGGTTCACTCGGCCGGTTGCAGCCGGTTTCGCCTCGATGTTGCGGTGGGCCATGCTTGCGGCGATCTTCTCGGCCGCCGCATCCTCGCTGAGATCATCGGCTGCAAGCACCGCCGCGACGATCTCGGCAATGCCGGCTGCTTTCAGCGCCGAGACGTCCTCGGCGCTCAGCCTGTGCGCCTTGCGGAAACGTCGCTCGCCGGCCGTGGTGGCATGCGCGAGCACCGCGCCTTCGGCCTGGTCGATCGGAACCGGCCCGAATTTCACGCCGCAGCGCCTTTCGCTTCGAGACCGCGTGAGCGAAAGGCGTGGATGGTCTGCGCCAGCACGGCAACAGCAATTTCAGCCGGGCTGGCGGCACCGATATCGAGGCCGATCGGCGCGTGAATGCGGCCGATCTGGTCGGCGCTGGCGCCCAGCGCCAGCAGGCGCTCGACGCGCTTGGCGTGGGTTTTGCGGCTGCCGAGCGCGCCGATATAGAAGCAATTGGCATCGAGTGCCGCCTTCAGCGCGAAATCGTCGATCTTCGGATCATGGGTAACGGCGGCGAGCGCCGTGTAGCTGTCGAGCGGTTGGCGCTTCAGCACATCCTCAGGCCATTCGGCATACAGCGCGACATCGGGAAATCGGTCCGGCGTGGCAAAGGCGGTACGCGGATCGACGATTTCGAGGGGATAGCCGGCGATCTTTGCCATGGGCGCCAGCGCCTGGCTGATATGGACGGCGCCGATCACCACCAGGCGCGGTTGCGGCAGATGCGCGTTGAGAAAGAAGGTCCGTCCCTCTGCCTCGATCGAGCCCGAACTGCCCGACCGAAACGCCCTGGCGATCGCTTGCCCGAGTTCGCCGGCGACGGAATCGCCCTCGCGCACGATGCGGTCGCGGCCGTCGCCGAGATCGGTGACCAGGATCGCGGCGCGGCGGGCGCGGCGTTCTGCATTCAGTGTTTTGAGGGCGTAGGGATCCATCAGCGGTCAGCCCAGTCTTTCCACATAGACCTTGATGCGGCCGCCGCAGGACAGGCCGACCTGCCATGCCGTTTCGTCGGCAACGCCGAACTCCAGCATCTTGGCCTTGCCGGAATCGATGACGTCGATCGCCTCGCTCACCACGGCACCCTCGACGCAGCCGCCGGAGACCGAGCCGTGGAAATTGCCTTCGGCATCGATGACCAGATGGCTGCCGACAGGCCTCGGCGCCGAACCCCAGGTCTCGACCACGGTGGCAATGGCGACATCTTTGCCATCCTTCATCCAGCCTTCCGCGATGATCAGCGGGTCGCGGGCCTCATCGAGATAGATGCTGTTGTCCATGATCGCTTCTCTCAGAGTCTGTTTTTGCAGAAGTAAACATATGGCTATGCTGCGCGCCTGATGCCAGCTTCCAGCCAGCGGCGCGGATCGACCGAAGCAGCCGATTTCTTGTCCAGCGAGGCGCAGAGGTCGGCCAGCGCATCGAGATTGTGCACCGAGCGGAACTCATCGACATGCGGCAGCATCGCCTTGACGCCCCGGGCGCGCGCCTCGAAGCCGTCGAAGCGCAGCAAGGGGTTCAGCCAGATCAGCCGCCGGCAGGATTTGTGCAGTCGCTCCATCTCTTCCGACAGGCCGGTGACATCGTCGCGCTCCAGCCCGTCGGTGATCAAAAGCACCACCGCGCCCTGCCCCAGCACACGGCGCGACCACTGCTTGTTGAACTCGGCCAGCGTGTCGCCGATGCGGGTGCCGCCGGACCAGTCCTTGACCGCCGCCGAGCAGTCGGCAAGGGCGGCATCGGGGTCGCGATGGCGCATCTGCCGGGTCAGATTGGTAAGCCGCGTGCCGAAGACGAAGGTGTGCACGCGCCGGCGCTTGTCGGTCAGCGCATGCAGGAAATGCAGGAAGATGCGCGTGTACTGGCTCATCGACCCGGAAATATCGGCGAGCACGACCAGCGGCGGATGCACCTCACGGGCCGAGCGGAATTTCGGCAGGATCAAGTCGCCACCGGTGCGCGCGGCCGACCGCATCATGGCGCGCGGATCGATGCGGCGGCCATGCGGGTCGGCCTTGAACCGCCGCGTCCGCACCATGTCGAAGGGCAGTCGCAGCTGGGCGATAGCCTTCTTGGCTTCGGCCATCTCGGCGGCGTTCATCTGGGCAAAGTCCTTAGCTCGCAGCACCTCGTTGCCGGAGAAGGTGAAGCGCGCGTCGACTTCGAACTCAGGGATTTCCTTGACCGGCTGGTTCTTATGATGGCCTTCGAACATCGCCTGGCTGACGCGGTTCTCGGCCGCGCGGGGTTTTTGCTTCTCCCTGGTGTCGGGCGCCACCGGCGAAAACATCGCCAGCAGCTTTTCGATCAGTTCGCGCGATTTCCAGAACAGCCGGAAGGCTTCGTCGAAGACAGGATGATCCTCGTGCCTGGACACCAGCACGGCATGCAGCGTCCAGTAGAAATCGTCGCGAGAGCCGATGCCGGCGGCGAGCACCGCCTCGATCGCATCCTTGACCGAGGCCGGCCCGACGCGCATGCCTGATTTGCGCAAGGTGCGGGCGAAATAGACGATGTTGTCGGCTATGCGCCCGTCTTCCGTCGCCTCTCTGGGGTCGGGATGCGGCGCCTTCACTATCCTACTCCGCCGCCGCAAGCTCGGCCTTGACCTCGTCGAGGATGCGTCGGCCCTCGCCCGCGCCGATGCGGGCAATGTCGTCCTGGTATTTCAGCAAAACGCCGATTGTGTCGGATACGGTCTCGGGGTCGAGCGCCACCTTGTCGAGTTCGGTCAGCGCGCCGGCCCAGTCGATGGTTTCGGCAACACCCGGCGCCTTGAACAGCTCGACCTGGCGCAACTTCTGGATGAACGACACCACTTCGGCTGAAAGCCGGCTGTTGGCTTGCGGCACCTTGCGGCGCACGATCTCCAGCTCGCGCTCGGCGTTGGGATAGTCGACCCAATGATAGAGGCAGCGCCGCTTCAGCGCGTCATGGATTTCGCGGGTGCGGTTGGTGGTGATAATGACGATCGGCGGCTCTTCCGCCTTGATGGTGCCGAGCTCGGGCACCGTCACCTGGAAGTCGGACAGGATCTCGAGCAGGAACGCCTCGAAAGCCTCGTCGGTGCGGTCGAGCTCGTCGATCAGGAACACCGGGGCAGCACCGGCCTTGCCGGTCAGCGCATCGAGCACCGGGCGGCGGATCAGGTATTTTTCGGAGAAGACATTGCGCTCCATGTCGGAGCGGTCGACCGAGCCTGCCGCCTCCTCCATACGAATCTCGATCATCTGCGCGGCGTAGTTCCACTCGTAGACGGCGGAGGAGACGTCGAGGCCTTCATAGCATTGCAGGCGGATCAGCCGGCGGCCGAGCGCCTGCGCCAGCACCTTGGCGATCTCGGTCTTGCCGACGCCGGCCTCACCTTCGAGGAACAGCGGCCGCTGCATGCGCAGCGAAAGGAACAGGACCGTTGCCAGCGAGCGGTCCGCGACATAGTCCGCGCCGGTCAGGAGATCGAGCGTTTCGTCGATCGTCCGCGGCGCGGGGCGCGGTTTCAGCTCGGTCATTCTTTCTCCGTTGACGCCTCTGCTCCGCTTTCCAACACGTGGTAGTCGCGGGCGTGGTAGATCAGCGGCCGCAAATTATCGCCCATGCGCAGGCCTGTCACCTTGCCAAAAAGCACACGATGGGTGGCCAGATCCTTGGTGTCGATCAATTCGCAGTCGAACACGGCGAGAGCGCCCTTCAGGGCCGGGGCGCCGGTCGATATGATGTCCCACTCGCCGAGCGCAAAACGCTCACCGGACGACAGGCCGGTCAGGCCCGAAAACGCCACCGATAGCGGCTGCTGGTGCGAAGCCAGGGTGTTCAGCGCAAACCGGCCGTTTTGCACGAACAGCTCGTTCTTGGCATTCTCGCGGTTGAGGCAGACGAGAACCGTCGGCGGCGTGTCCGACACCGAACAGGCGGCGATCACCGTCGTGCCGCGTTTGCCGGCGGCACCGTCGGTGGTCACCACATGGACGTGGCCGGCAAAATGCGCCATCGCGTCGCGATAGGCCTGCGGCCCTATGTCGTTCAACTTCAGCACCGATGATTTTCCATAAGCGGGAATCCAAGCGTTATATATGGCGGCACACAATAGGCCACAAGCGAAGTGCTTGACGCCAATCCGCAAATTCGCGTGTTGCGCCTGGGGCGGGCAGCCTTTAGGTCTTGGCGCAAGAGACGCTGGAAGCATGCGACCGGCACGGAGGAATTCTTCGTCAGAATGCGACCCCTAACAGCTGTAATAGCGGCACTGCTCTGGCTGTTGCCGGCAGCCGCCGGCGCTCAGACACTGCTGGTCGGCGTCGCCGCGCCCCTGTCCGGTCCGTCGGCGATCCTCGGCAAGCAGATAGAGGCTGGCGCTGGCCTGGCAGCTGAAGCCAATGGCGTAGAGATCAAGACGGTTGATGATGCCTGCACCGCCGATGGCGGCGCTGCCGCCGCCAGGGAGTTTGCCGCGGCGAAGGTCAACATCGTCGTCGGCTTCCTCTGCACCGAGGCAATCCAGGCGGCGCTGCCGATCCTGAAGGACGCCCACATACCGGTGATCACTGTCGGCGTGCGTACCGAAAGCCTGACCGATCGCCGCGCCAAGACCGGCTGGCCGGTCTATCGGCTGGGGCCGCGCGGCGATGATGAGCGCAATGCGGTGGCCACCATCCTCACCCGTCTCTGGCAGAGCGAACTGTTCGCCATCGTCGATGACGGCACCATCTACGGCCGCGAGATCGCCGAGACATTGCGGGCAGCCGCCGAACAGGCGGCGCTGAAGCCGGTCTTCACCGACACGTTCCGGCCGCAACTCGACAACCAGATCGGGCTGATCGGTCGGCTGAAGAAGGCGGGCGCGACGCATGTCTTTGCCGGCGGCGACGGCGACGACATCGCGATTATGGGCCGTGACGCCAGCCAGCTCGAGGCCGGCATCACCTTTGCCGGCGGCGAGAACTTGCGCACGCCACCCAGTGACGTGCCTTACGCCGTCGGCACACTGATGATCGCGCCGCCGGAATGGGCCGATGTCGCCGATCCCAAGGTGCTGGCGGCATTTGCGGCCAAAAACATCACGCCGGACGGCTACACATTGCCGGCCTATGCCGCGGTGGAAATAGCCAAGGCGGCCTCTGCGGCAGCCGAGACCTCTGGCAAGCCGCTGGCCGACGCGCTCACCGCGCATGATTTCACCACAGCGATCGGCCCACTGCGGTTCGACGACAAAGGCGATCTGACCCAAAACCTCTATCGCGCCTTCCGCTTCGACGGGACGCGTTTCGTGCCGGCGGAGACGAACTGATGTTCCGCACCGGGCCGCGCAATTTGATCACCGATGTCGCCGGCCTGCGCGTCGGCAACGCCGGCGATGCCAGGCTGAAATCCGGGGTGACGGCGGTGCTGTGCGACGAACCGGCGGTCGGTGGGGTGCAGATCCTGGGCGGCGCGCCGGGCACGCGTGAAACCGACCTGCTCGAACCGCACAATTCCATCGAAGCGGTTCATGCCGTGGTGCTTTCGGGTGGCTCGGCCTTCGGCCTCGACGCCGCCTCGGGCGTGCAGGCGGCGTTGCGCGAAAAGGGCATCGGCGTCGATGTCGGCGGTTTTCGCGTGCCGATCGTGCCGGCGGCGATCCTGTTCGACCTGCGCAATGGCGGCGACAAGGATTGGGGCCGTTATCCGCCCTACCGTGACCTCGGCTACGAAGCCGCCCAGACGGCAACAATCGACTTTCAGCTCGGCACAATCGGCGCCGGCACCGGCGCGCTGAGTTCCGGGCTGAAGGGCGGCCTCGGCTCGGCCTCGACCGTGCTCGACAACGGCGTCACCATCGGCGCGCTCGCCGCCGCCAACCCGACCGGCTCGGTGACCATCGCCCGAACGCGCCATTTCTGGGCAGCACCGTTCGAAATCGGCGACGAGTTCGGCGGGCTTGGCTATCCCTCGCCCATGCCCGACGACGCCAGGCGGATCCTTTTGAAATATCGCGACAAGCGTGTGGGTGGGACGGGCGAGGCCGGCGGCAACACCACCATCGCCGTCATCGCCACCGACGCCGTGCTGACCAAAGCGGCGGCCAAGCGGCTGGCCATTTCGGCGCATGACGGCTTCGTGCGCGCCATCTGGCCGGTGCACACGCCGGCCGACGGCGACCTGGTGTTCGCGCTGGCGACGGGCAAGAGTGGCATCGAGCTTGGCGCCGACGATGCGGTCGACTTCTTTGCCGCCGCCGGTGCCACCATGGCGCGCGCCATCAGCCGCGGCATCCATGCCGCGACGCCGGCCGATGGCGATCTGTTTCCGGTGTGGTCGTCGCGCTAGGCGCGTAATCCGATCAGGTCGGGTCGGATTTTTCTTCCTCGAAGCTGACCGCGACGTCCGAATTCGCCGACAGCCAGACTTTTTTGCCATCGACCTCGGCCAGCAGACTCAAGGGAATGTAGTGGTGATGGCCTTTGTGCCCACCCATGCCGCTGTCGGCCTTGGTCAGCTTGATCCGGTCGCCCTCGACCTTGTCGACGGTGCCGAGATGAACGCCGTCGGCGCCGACCACTTCCATATGTTCGCGAATCTTGCTGGCCTCGGTCATGGGGAGTTCTCCTTTTGAAAGCGATCGACGATAACAAACAGAGGCGCAATTGGATGCATCGCCTTTTGCATAGCACGATGTTTTGACTGTCTCATGATAGGGAACGATCGAACCATGGCGGCCGGAGCGGGAACCCCGATGCGAAATCTTGTCCTGATTGGCGTTTGCCTGCTGGTGCAGCTGGCATCCGGCATCGCCGCCCGGGCGGGCGATGTCGCCGAGCTCGAGATCCTCGGCTTTACTAGAGACGGCGGTGTCTTCGCCTTCGAGGAATACGGCGTCGCGGACGGATCGGGCTTTCCCTATGCCAACCGCTACTACATCGACACCGCCGACGACACATTCCTGAAAGGCACGCCGATCCGGGTCCGGCTGGAGGACGAGACCGCCTCGCTCGACACGGCCCGTCTGCAGGCAAGGCAGAACGGCGAAGTCATTATTGCCCAGGCAGAACTTGCCGCGAACCGCGGCATCACCGCCGGCTTCAACCCGGTGACCGAATTGTCGGCCGACCCGTTCCGCATGGTGGTCAACCCGCGGCCGATCTTCTCGCCGGTCGACCCGCCGCTCGAATTCCGGCTCGACGAGATCGGCATGAACAATACGGCGGGCTGTGAGAGCCAGGGCGAGATCGATGGTTTTCGGTTGCTGCGCATCGAAGCCCGGGATGGCGGCCAGACGCATCTTCTGCATGAGGACAAATCAATCCCGAAAAGCCGCGGTTGCCCGAACGGCTACCGGATCGGCGCGGTTCAGATATTCTCCATGGACAGCATCAGCGCCTATGCAGTGCTGATCGCAGTGCGCCAATACGGCTTCGAAGGACCGGATTTCCGCTGGATCGCCGTGACCGGCCGCCTGTGACATCGCTCGATCAACCCGGCTGGCGCCAGCGCGCCGGCAACCGTGTCCGCCGCGCCGTGCCGTCGACGGTCGCGGCTCTTCTCGGTGCCTTGCTGTGGGCGATGGCCATGGGCGCCAGCGCGCTGGCCGGCCTTTGGCTCGACAATTGGGAGACGCCGGAAAAGATCCGCTTCGTCGTCCTGCTCTATGCCATGGGCGCAGCACTTGCCTTCCCCTTCGGCCTGTTTGCGGCGCGGCTGCTCTCGCTCGGCCGGCCGTCGGAAGTGGCGTTTGCCGCTGGCTTCATCTGCCTGCTTGCCACGACACTCGCCTTCACTGGCGGGCTGTTTGCCCTGCAATACCGCTCCTACTACGCCGAATGGCACGCCGAGGCTTTCACCGTCCTCTGGGCGTTCGAACTGGTGTTCACCTCGCTGACGGCGCTCTATCAGTTCGTGGTGCTGGGCGTGCGGCTCTATTTTCCACTCGGATTCATCGCGCTTGCCGTCGCCAGCGTGTGGTTTGCGCACCAGCAGCGTTGAGCATTTGGTCCGCCTCTGTTAGGAGGCGGACTTAACCACCGACATATCAGGACTGACGGATGATCCCTCGCTATTCCCGGCCGGAAATGGTCGCCATCTGGTCGCCGGAAACCCGCTTCCGCATCTGGTTCGAAATCGAGGCCCATGCCTGCGATGCGCTGGCCGAGCTTGGCGTCATCCCCAGGGAAGCTGCCAAGACCATCTGGGAAAAGGGCAATGCGGCCAAATTCGATGTCGGCAAGATCGACGAGATCGAGGCCGTCACCAAGCATGACGTCATCGCCTTCCTGACCCATCTCGCCGAATTCGTCGGGCCGGATGCGCGTTTCATCCACCAAGGCATGACCTCGTCGGATGTTCTCGACACCTGCCTTGCGGTGCAGCTCAGCCGCGCCAGCGACATATTGCTCGCCGATCTGGATGGCCTGCTCGCCGCGCTGAAGCGCCGCGCCTTCGAGCACAAGGACACCGTCACCATCGGCCGCAGCCACGGCATCCATGCCGAGCCGACCACCTTCGGCATCAAGCTGGCGCAAGCCTATGCCGAGTTCTCGCGCTGCCGCGAGCGGCTGGTGCACGCGCGGGAGGATATCGCGACCTGCGCCATATCGGGCGCGATCGGCACCTTTGCCAACATCGACCCCTATGTCGAAGAGCATGTGGCTAAAAAGCTGGGGCTGAAGCCGGAACCGGTGTCGACGCAGGTCATCCCGCGCGACCGCCACGCCATGTTCTTCGCCACGCTTGGCGTCATCGCCTCGTCGGTCGAGCGGCTGGCGACCGAGATCCGCCATCTGCAGCGCACCGAGGTGCTGGAAGCGGAAGAGTATTTTTCGCCGGGTCAAAAAGGCTCGTCGGCCATGCCGCACAAGCGCAACCCGGTGCTGACCGAAAACCTTACCGGCCTTGCCCGCATGGTTCGCTCCATGGCGCTGCCGGCGATGGAGAATGTGGCGCTCTGGCACGAGCGTGATATCTCGCACTCGTCGGTCGAGCGCATGATCGGACCGGACGCCACCGTGACGCTGGATTTCGCGCTGTCGCGGCTGACCGGCGTCGTCGACAAATTGCTGGTCTATCCCGACAACATGCTGAAGAACATGAACAAGTTCCGCGGCCTGGTGCATTCGCAGCGCGTGCTTTTGGCGCTGACGCAGGCCGGCGTATCACGCGAGGACGCCTACCGTCTGGTACAGCGCAACGCCATGAAGGTGTGGGAACAAGGCGCTGATTTCCTTGAGGAACTGTTGGCCGACAAGGAGGTCACCGCAGCGCTGCCCGAAGTCGAGATCCGCGAGAAATTCGACCTTGGCTATCACACCAAACATGTCGACACGATCTTCAAGCGGGTTTTTGGGGAAGCTTAGCTTCCTTCTCCCCGTCACTATACGGGGAGAAAGACGATTTCGCCGCCGCTTTCGCCAACCGCCAACGTTGTCTAATCACGCCTTGCCGGGAACCGTCCTGATCACCGTGCCCCACGGATCCTCGCGGCTCGTTTCCTTGGTCACATTGTCCGACCGCATCTCGACCCAGGCAAGGCCGGTGCGAGACAGGTCGCGGCGGCCGGCACCGGCGCTGTGCCACGAATTACCACCAATGTGATGGTGGTAGCCGCCGGACGACAGGAACACCGCCTGGCCGCCATATTTGGCCACCGTGTCGAAGCCGAACTCCTGGTGCCACCAGGCTTCGGCGTCTTCAGGCCGGCCGACACGCAGATGGACGTGGCCAACAATGCTGTTTTGCGGCGCGCCCTGCCAGCCGGCGTCTCCGGCCGGCACGCTGGCAGCCACGGCTGCCAGGTTCAGCCGCTCGGTCGCCATGGCGATCTTGTCGCCGTTCCACTTCCACTCCTCCGGCAGGCGGTCTCTATAGATTTCAATGCCGTTGCCTTCAGGGTCAGTCAGGTACAGCGCCTCGCTGACCAGATGGTCGGAGGCGCCCTCGATGCGGATCTTGTTGGCGGCAGCATGGTTGATCCAGCGGCCGAGATCGGCGCGGCTAGGCAGCAGGAAAGCGGTGTGGAACAGGCCGGCGCTGCGCGGATCGTCCGGCTTGGCCGCCGCGTCAGGCTCGATGACCAGCAACGGGCGCTCCGCGGCGCCCAGCGTGATCGCGCCGTCGGCGCGGCTCAATTCCTGCAGGCCGACAACGGCACGGTAATAGGCCGCGAGGCTCTCGGCATCGCGCGCCTTCAGGCCAACGCGTGACACACTGACGGGGGTAGTCGCGGCAAAGGGCAGTTCGCTCATAAAACTCTCCATTCGGCGCACTGTCCGAGGCGCCCAGCAATTCTGTCGATGGTCCCAATCTGACATCTCAGATCGTCTATCCCGGTCGTTCACACAAGACGGAAAGAATCGAACAGGTTGTTCACAATTGTGATGACATTGCGTGCATCAGCATGGTTGCACGAGACAGAGCTGCTCGCTATCTCAGCGGCATGAAAGTCAAAGACGCAGATATCTTGATCGTGCCGGGCTACACCAATTCAGGCCCGGAACACTGGCAGACACGCTGGCAGTCCAAACTGTCGACGGCGCGCCGAGTCGAGCAGGCCGAATGGTCGAAGCCGGTGCGCGAGGACTGGACAGCGAGCGTGGCGAACGCCGTCAACGTAGCGGAGCGGCCGGTGGTGATCGTTGCCCATTCGCTGGGCGTGGCAGCCGCGGTGCAGGCCATACCGCAATTCAGGAAGCCGGTCGCAGGCGCGTTTTTTGTCGCGCCTCCCGATGTCGCCAATCCGGAGATAAGGCCGAGGCACCTGATGACCTTCGGCCCCTATTCGCGCGAGCCGCTGCCATTCCCGTCCATCGTGATCGCCAGCCGCAACGATCCGTTCTGCGCCTTCGAGGTTGCCGAGGACATTGCCGGCGCCTGGGGCTCGCTGTTCATCGATGCCGGCGAAACCGGTCACCTCAATGAGGACGCCGGCTTCGGCCCGTGGCCCGAGGGATCGATGACCTTTGCCAAGTTCCTGACCGACCTCAAGGCCTGACCGGGGGGAGGCGTCGCGCCTTAGCCCTTGATCGAATCGTTCATGCTCTTGATCAGGGTTTTTGCGCCGAGTGAAATCAGCGCGTGGTCCGAGCCCATCGCCAGCAGCCGGTAGCCCATTGCCACGACGCGGCCGGCTATCGCCGGCTCGACGACGTAGATGGCGGCATGCTTGCCAGCCTTGCGTGTCCGCTCGGCGATGGAGGCGACGGTTTCCATCATGCTTTCCAGCGTCGAGTTGATGGTGGCGCCGTTCGACCAGGCGATCGAGAAATCCGATGGACCGAGGAAGATGCCGTCAATGCCGGGCGTATCGAGAATGCCGTCCAGCGCATCGAGCGCGGCGCGCGTTTCGACCATGGCGAAGGCCATGGTGCGCTGATTGGTATCGCGCAGCCACTCGGCATGGTCGCCCTTGCCGTGGCGCGGAAAGGCATAGGTCGGACCCCAGGAGCGTTCGCCGAGCGGCGGGTATTTCATCGCGGCGGCGAACAGCTTTGCATCGGCCACCGAGTTGACCATCGGCGCAATCACCGCCTCGGCGCCGAAGTCGAGCGCGCGGCTAGCCATGTCGAAGCGGCCAACCGGAATGCGCACCAGCGCCGGCTTGTTGGCGGCGAGCACCGGCACCAGGCCGCGCAAGACCGAGTCTTCGTGGTGTCCGCCATGCTGCATGTCGAGTGTGACGGCGTCAAAACCCTGCTTGGCGATGATTTCGACCGTCAAAGCGTCCGGAACCCCGGACCAGGCGGTGAACAGCGTTTCATCCGCCGCCAGGCGTGATTTTAGGGACATCGGCGCTTTTCCTTGTTGGCACGGGCCCTTCAGCAGGCCTGCGCGCAGTTTCAGCCGGAAAAGGCTGAAAAGGCAAAGAAAAACCGCCCGGCTGGGCCGGGCGGTCGATTGGTCCAGAAGTGGCTGGAATCAGGTGTTCTTGATCTGCTCGATCGCCTCCGCCATCAATTCGTCCATGGTGCGGCGGATCTGATGGTCGGACTGGTCGACGCCGGCGGCGTCGAAATCCTTGCGGATCTTGCGGAACACGTCGTGATCGCCGGCTTCCTCGATGTCGGAAACAACCACTTCCTTGGCATAGGCGTCAGCGTCAGCGCCGGACTTGCCCAGCTTTTCGGCGGCCCACAGGCCAAGCGCCTTGTTGCGGCGTGCGGAGGCCTTGAAGCGAAGTTCTTCGTCGAAGGCGAATTTGCGCTCAAAACCCTCTTCGCGGTCTTTCATGCTGCTCATGGCTTCCCTCCGGTGAAATCGATTCGCGTTGGCGGTGGATATGTGTGTTGCCGCAGCACAAACCAAAAGGGCGCGGGTCGGTCAATATGCTACATCACTTGCTGCGCTGCGGCATTTCATTCCTGAAAGCGGCCAACGAGAAGGATTTGCCGATTGAGCAAACGCTGTGATTGGGATAGACCCGGCATTGACCCACCCGTCGCCGCACTAATTGAGGCAGACGGACAGGAACTGGTCGCTCGCCGCCTGCCCGCAAATCCAGAGAAAAAATCAGATGAAAAATCGCCGCCGCATTTATGAAGGCAAGGCCAAGATCCTCTATGAGGGACCAGAACCCGGCACGCTGATCCAGTTCTTCAAGGATGATGCCACTGCGTTCAACAAGAAGAAACACGAGGTCATCGACGGCAAGGGTGTGCTCAACAACCGCATTTCCGAGTACATTTTCAATCATCTGAACCGCATGGGCATTCCGACCCATTTCATCCGCCGGCTCAACATGCGCGAGCAGTTGATCAAGGAAGTCGAGATCATTCCGCTCGAAGTGGTGGTGCGCAATGTCGCCGCCGGTTCGCTGTCCAAGCGCCTCGGCATCGAGGAAGGCACCGTTCTGCCGCGCTCGATCATCGAATTCTATTACAAGGCCGATGCACTCGACGACCCGATGGTGTCGGAAGAGCATATTACCGCTTTCGGCTGGGCTTCCCCGCAGGAGATCGACGACGTCATGGCGCTGGCCATTCGCGTCAACGACTTCCTCTCCGGCCTGTTCATGGGTGTCGGCATCCAGCTCGTCGACTTCAAGATCGAATGCGGCCGCCTGTTCGAAGGCGACATGATGCGCATCGTCGTTGCCGACGAGATTTCGCCGGATTCGTGCCGGCTGTGGGACGTGGCGACGCAGGACAAACTCGACAAGGACCGTTTCCGCCGCGATATGGGTGGCCTCGTCGAAGCCTATCAGGAAGTCGCCCGCCGCCTCGGCATCATGAACGAGAACGAGCCGCCGCGCCCGACCGGCCCGGTGCTCGTCGCCTCGACCGAAGGCATCAAAGGCAAGCCGCACTAAACCCATACTCGAACAGGAACCTGTCCAGCATGATCAAGGCCCGCATCACCGTCACCCTCAAGAACGGCGTGCTCGACCCCCAGGGAAAAGCCATAGAGCACGCCCTGTCCGGCCTGGGTTTCGGCGGCGTCGGCCAGGTGCGGCAAGGCAAGGTGTTCGACCTCGAGCTTGCCGAGACCGACAAGGCCAAGGCCGAGGCAGATCTGAAAGCCATGTGCGACAAGCTGCTGGCGAACACGGTGATTGAGAACTATAATGTGACGCTTACCTGAGGTTGTATCCGGGGGCTCGGATGCCTGAAGTCACGAATGAGCTGATGTACGAACTCCTCAAGAAAATCCATTCAAGGATGGATCGGCTTGAGAATGGTCTAGGCGAAGTTAAGCAAGAGATTGTTGCGATCCGGCTGCAGGCTTTGAGCACGCAAACGGATGTCGGCAACATCTACGCGATAGCCGGTCGCATCGATCAACGTCTTGAACGGATTGAGCAGCGCCTCGATTTGCGAGAGCTAGCCGAAAATCAGAGGCCTTACGAACCGAAATGAAATCAGCTGTCGTTCTTCTCCCCGGCCTCAACCGTGACCGCGACATGATCGCCGCATTGACCAAGATTTCGGGACAGGCGCCGGCCACCGTTTGGCAGACCGACACTGAAATCCCCGATGTCGACCTGATCGCCATCCCCGGCGGCTTCTCCTTTGGCGACTACCTGCGCTGCGGCGCCATTGCCGCGCGCATGCCGGTGATGCGGGCGGTGGCGGAAAAGGCGGCAAAGGGCGTCATGGTCATTGGCGTCTGCAACGGGTTCCAGATCCTGGTCGAGGCCGGCCTGCTGCCCGGTGCGCTGATGCGCAATGCGTCGCTGAAATTCGTCTGCCGGCAGGTGAAGCTCGAAATCGCGAACGCCAACACCATGTTCACCCGCCGCTACCAGCCGGGCCAGATCATCCGCACGCCGGTGGCGCATCATGACGGCAACTATTTTGCCGATGCCGACACGCTTGCCCGCCTCGAAGGCGAAGGACAGGTGGTGTTTCGCTATGCCGAGGGCACCAATCCCAATGGCTCGATCAATGACATTGCCGGTATCATCAGCGAAAAAGGCAATGTGCTCGGCCTGATGCCGCATCCGGAGAACCTGATCGAGGCCGCGCATGGCGGAAGCGATGGCCGCGCGCTATTCGAAGGCGCGCTCGGCATCGCCGCCTGATATCCTTTTTGAAATTCCTTTCAAAGCGCGGGGGCGGCTGACCATGAGACTGACGATTGCCCGGATGGCTCTCCTGACCGCCGCCGGCTTGGCGTTGGCGTCCTGCCAGTCCAGCCCGAAGAGCGCGCCGGCGCCTGCGGGCAAGAGCGCTTCGCTGCTGGCCATGGAACAGGTGGCGATATCAGCCCACAAATGCTGGATCGCCAGCAAGGATCCCGCCTTCAAGTCGTACCAGATGGCCAATGAGCTGAATTCGTTCAGCGGCACGCCACGCTTCCTGCTGGTTCCTGCCAAGCATTATGGCGGCAAGCCCTTGCTAGTCGTCCAGGCGCAAGGCAATTCCAGCCGCATCGACGTGTTCGGTCCGCTGATGGACGATCCGCTCGGCGCTCGCATCGGCTCCGACATTGCGCGCTGGCAGACGGGCAATCCCTCGTGTAACGCGGCCGCCTGACGCCATGGGCCGCTTCCTGCAGATTGCGGGATTGGTCATTGGTCTGGCCGGGCTTGTCCTGCAAGCCTGCATCACCATCCCGGCGTCGATGGAAGCCGGCCGCAGCTTTCTCGGCTCCATCGTCTTCCTGTTCAGCTTCTTCACCATCCTGACCAACATCGGTGCGGTGCTGGTCCACACCTCGCTGCTGTCACCCAGCGGCTATGCCTGGCTGCCCGCCTTTGCCGGACCGCGGATGCGCGCAGGCGTCGCGGTTTCCATCGCACTTGTCTTCATCGTCTATGCCACGGTTCTGGCACAGCTCTGGCAGCCGCAGGGCCTGTTTCTATTCTGCGACGTGCTGCTGCACTATGTGACGCCGGTGCTGTTCGTGCTGTGGTGGCTGTTGGCGGGTGCCGACGGCAGGACACGCTGGAGCGACATCTCCTGGTGGATGACCTATCCGATCGCCTATCTCGCCTACGCGCTGGCGCGGGCGCCGATCGCGGGCGAAGTGCCCTACCCGTTCCTGGACGTTGCGAAAAACGGTGTGACCAGCGTCGCGCTTGCAGCGCTGGTCGTCACCGGGGTTTTTCTGGTGCTGTGCATCCTCGCCGTGCTTGCCGACAAGGGCGTCTCACGCCTCAGGGCACCGGGCGTCCGTCGCTGACTGGAACGGTCCCGGGTCAGTCCCAGAAGCGCCGGATCCCTTCGCGGTAGGCATCGGAACGCGACACACCGATATCTTTAAGCTGCTCGTCGGTCATTTCCAGCAGGGCCAAGCGGCCGCGACGGCGCTCGATCAGCGCGTCGATCTGCTGCGCCAGCGACCTGACCACCTGCACGATGCGGCCGACAAAGCCTCGCCGGCCCGACGGGCGCGGCTCGACCAGTTCAATGCCCGCGCAGCGGATTGTCTCTGATGTATCCATTGTCTTTCTGCCAAGGTTGCAAATTGTACCCGTTTCGGTACGGCGCTGATATGTATTGACTCCTAATTCGGTGCAATATACAAAATTGTCACCATGACAAATTGGCTTCCTGACCTCACCACCGGTTCCGGCCCGCTCTATCAGCGCCTTGCCGACAGCATTGAGTCGGATATCGACAAGGGCATCATCGACGCCGGAGCAAAATTGCCGCCGCAGCGCGATCTCGCCTATGACATCGGCACCACGGTCGGCACGATCGGCCGGGCCTATCAGTTGCTGCGCGAGCGAGGGCTGGTGAGCGGCGAGGTCGGACGCGGAACCTATGTTCTGGCCCAGCAATCGGAAGCGGCGAGCCCCGAATTCGCCGAGCCCGCCGTGCAAGGCACGCGCTATGTCGATGCGCCGCCCGGCAAATTGCGCTTCGACAGCACGGCCGCGCCCGACATCGGCCAGGGCGCTATTGTTGCCGACATGCTATTACGCACGGTGCAGGATCACCCGCATGAGATTTCCAGCTACACCAGGGATTTTCCGGAGCGCTGGTTCGAGGCCGGCGCCCGCTGGCTATCGCGCAATTCGTTCCGCCCGGCGGCCGAGACCATCGTTCCCACGCTCGGCACCCATGCCGCTGTCATGGCGGCGATCGCGGCGCTGACCACGCCTGGCGACTATGTCGCCTTCGAGCACCTGACCTATTCGCAGATCGCCCGCAGCGCCGGGCTGATCGGGCGGCGCATTGCACTGGTGGCATCGGACGAGGAAGGTCTCGATCCCGAGGATTTTGAGCGCGTCTGCGCGCAAAAGCACCCGAAAATGATCTTCCTGATGCCGACGGTGCAGAACCCGACGCTGGCGATCCTGTCGGTTTCGCGTCGCGAGGCGATCGCGCGCGTCGCGCGCGAGTACAATGTCATCCTCATCGAGGACGATCTCTATGGCGGTCTGACCGAGGACCCGACGCCGCTCATCGCTGAATATGCGCCCGAGCGCACCATCGTTGCCGGTGGCCTGTCGAAATCGGTTGCCGCCGGCGTCCGCGGCGGCTGGCTCTCCTGCCCGCCCGCCTATCGCCATCGCATCCGCGTCGCTCACAAGATGATGACCGGCGGCATGCCGTTCCTGCTGGCGGAGGTCAATGCGCGGCTGGTTCTGTCCGGGCAGGCTGGCGATATCCGCAAGCGCAGCATCGCCGAAATTGCCGCCCGCATCGCCATCGTGCGCGAAATATTGGCCGGCTTCGCGTTCAAGTCACACGACAGCGTGCCCTTCGTGTGGCTCACGCTGCCCGACCCCTGGTTGTCCGGCACCTTCCGGAGTGCCTGCCTCGAAAATGGCGTGCTCCTCGACGACGAGGACGAGTTCAAGGCGGGGCGTTCCGACCAGGTTTTCCATGGCGTGCGTTTCGGCGTCTCGCAGCCAAGGCGGCGCGAGGAGATTGCCGGCGGTGTCGAAGTGATCCGTCGACTGCTGGAGGAAGGCCGCGCCGGCTACGACAGGTCTTCCTGACCCGTTGAGGCTTAACTGATGCTCGCGACCCTGGCCTCGGTCAGCCCTCTGCCTTGAAGTTTTTGGCTTCCTTCGCGCCCTTTTCCTTGCCGTGCTTCTCGGCCAGGTCCTTGGCTTGTTGCGGCGAAACGTCGGTGATCTCGGCAAGATGCATAGCTTCCTTGTCCGAGAGGCGATTGTCTTTCTTGCCTTGCTTGGTGGCCATATCCAGATCTCCTGATTGATTGGAGACCTAACGGCCGGAATGCCATAGCGTTCCCCGACGGGCTCCGCTGCCCCCTCGCCTTGTAGCTTTCCGGCGTTTTTCGTCAGCGGATGGGGTGTATCACGCCAAAGCTTGCGATAAGAGGGGACTCAGCAATCCCCCTCTCCCATGGATACCAATCGCTGCCCATGACCATTTCCAATTCCGTGCCGATTACTCCGGAACTCATTGCCGCGCACGGGCTGAAGCCCGACGAATACCAGCGCATCCTCGATCTGGTCGGGCGCGAGCCGAGCTTTACCGAACTCGGCATCTTCTCGGCGATGTGGAACGAACACTGCTCCTATAAATCCTCGAAGAAATGGCTGCGAACGCTGCCCACCACCGGGCCGCAGGTCATCCAGGGTCCGGGCGAGAACGCCGGCGTAGTCGATATCGGCGACGGCGACTGCGTCGTCTTCAAGATGGAGAGCCATAACCACCCCTCCTACATCGAGCCCTATCAAGGTGCGGCGACCGGGGTCGGCGGCATTCTGCGCGACGTCTTCACCATGGGCGCGCGGCCGATCGCGGCGATGAACGCACTGCGCTTCGGCGCGCCGGACCATCCCAAGACGCGACATCTGGTCTCCGGCGTGGTTTCCGGGGTCGGCGGTTACGGCAATGCCTTCGGCGTCCCGACGGTTGGCGGCGAGGTCAATTTCGACGCTCGCTACAACGGCAACATCCTCGTCAACGCCTTTGCCGCCGGCCTGGCCAAGACCGATGCGATCTTCCTGTCGGAAGCCAAGGGCGTCGGTCTGCCGGTCGTCTATCTCGGCGCCAAGACCGGCCGCGACGGCGTTGGCGGCGCCACCATGGCGTCGGCCGAATTCGACGACAAGATCGACGAGAAGCGCCCGACCGTGCAGGTCGGCGATCCCTTCACCGAAAAATGCCTGCTCGAGGCCTGCCTGGAGCTGATGGCATCGGGTGCAGTCATTGCCATCCAGGACATGGGTGCGGCCGGCCTCACCTGCTCGGCGGTCGAGATGGGCGCCAAGGGCGACCTCGGCATCGAACTTCAGCTCGACCAGGTGCCGGTGCGCGAAGAGCGCATGAGCGCCTATGAGATGATGCTCTCGGAAAGCCAGGAGCGCATGCTGATGGTGCTGCGCCCCGAGAAGGAAAAGGAAGCCGAGGCGATCTTCCACAAATGGGGCCTCGACTTCGCCATCGTCGGCAGGACCACAGACGATCTGCGTTTCCGCGTCATCCACCAGGGCGACGAGGTCGCCAATCTGCCGATCAAGGACCTTGGCGACAAGGCGCCGGAATATGACCGCCCCTGGGTCGAGCCGAAGAAGCCGGCGGCATTGGCGGCCGGCGATGCACCAAAGGCCGATGTCGCCGACGCGCTGCTGAAGCTGCTCGGCGGGCCGGACCTGTCTTCGCGCCGCTGGGTGTGGGAGCAGTATGACACGCTGATCCAGGGCAATTCGCTGCAACTGCCCGGCGGCGACGCCGGCGTGGTACGCGTCGAGGGCCATGCGACCAAGGCGCTCGCCTTCTCTTCCGACGTGACGCCGCGCTACTGCGAGGCCGATCCCTATGAGGGCGGCAAGCAGGCGGTGGCCGAATGCTGGCGCAATCTGACCGCCACCGGCGCGCTGCCCTTGGCGGCCACCGACAACCTCAATTTCGGCAATCCGGAGCGGCCCGAGATCATGGGTCAGCTGGTCGGCGCGGTGAAAGGCATTGGCGATGCCTGCCGCGCGCTCGGCTTCCCGATCGTGTCGGGCAATGTCTCGCTCTACAACGAGACCAACGGCCAGGGAATCCTGCCGACACCGACCATCGGCGGCGTCGGGCTGATCGCCGACTGGTCGAAGATGACGCGCATAGGCTTTGCCGCCGAGGGCCAGATGATCCTGCTGGTCGGCGCGCCGGCGACATGGGGCAGCCATCTCGGCCAGTCCGCCTATTTCAGAGACATTCATGGCCGTACCGACGGCCCACCGCCGCCGGTCGACCTCGCGCATGAGAAGCGCGTCGGCGACCATGTGCGCGCCCTGATCGCGTCGGGCGTGGTGACTGCCGCGCATGACCTTTCCGATGGCGGCCTTGCCGTGGCGCTGGCCGAAATGGCGATGGCATCCGGCATCGGCGCTACAATTCCCGGCCTTGCGGGCACCGATCCGATCCCGGTCTGGTTCGGAGAGGACCAGGGCCGCTACCTCCTGACGCTGTCGGTCGATCCGCAGAGCAAGGAATGGGACGCCATCCGCGAGGAGCAGAGCAAGCTCGGCATTTTTGCGCCATGGATCGGCTCGACCGGCGGGCGCGAGCTGAAACTCGGCGATGCCAGGGCGATCCCGGTCAGCGAATTGACCGCCGCCCATGAAGGCTGGTTTCCGCGCTTCATGGACAAGGCCAGTTGAGCAGACTGGCTGCCCGGACGCTGATCGCTGTCGTCTTCTGGCCGTCGCTGTTCTTCTTCTGGTTCCTCGGCCCGTTCGTCTTTTTTCTGCTGTCGACGACCTCAAGCGAGGTCTGTCCGCTGCTGGAAAGGCGCGAGCAGTTCCTTGAGGCGGCCAACGGCGCGCTTCCGATGCTGGTCCTGCAGAACCTCCTTTATGCGGTTCCGATCATCTGCCTGGTGCTTTGGATCCGGCTTTTGCCGGAGCCGGCGCGAGCAAGGCATGTCATCACCTGCATCAAGCTTTTTGTTGCTGCCGCGATCATAGGGGCGCTGTGGGAATATGGCTCGTCGCTGGTTTGCGACGGCTACGGCCAGGCGTTTTTCTCCCCGCTCTGGCAGATGACCAGCTATCTCCCTATCGTCAACCTAGTGATCAACATTCCGCTCTATGTGCTGGTCTTCAGCCTTGGCCGGGGGTTCTCGACCCGCGATGACATTACCGAGGATGGTGTGGTCCACCCGCGGCAGGATGGGCCTTAGACACTGCGTCACCGACAGAACGGCTTCAACCCGAACCAGAAAGGCTTTAGGCTTGCCCCCGAGTCACCTCGTAGAAGCTGCCTAGCCGCCGCCCAGAACAGGATTTTGCCATGGCAATGGATGCCCACGACATCGAAAAACTGATCAAGGACGGCATTCCGGACGCCAAGGTGACGATCCGCGACCTCGCCGGCGACGGCGATCACTATGCGGCCGAGGTGGTGGCCGAGAGCTTCCGGGGAAAGAGTCGCGTCCAGCAGCACCAGATGGTCTATGACGCGCTGAAGGGCAATATGGGCGGCGTGCTGCACGCGCTGGCACTGCAGACCAGCGTGCCGGACTGAAGCCAGGCTCGCCTACTGCGTCAGCGGCTGCCTGGCCGAAACGGCAATGATCGGCCCTGCCGGGTATTTTCCGCCGACGATCATTCTCTTTCTATCCGACAATGCCGAGACCGCGCCGTCGAGGAACAACGCGTTGCGGCAGCCAAGCGCGTCGCGGAACAACCGGGCGAAGCTGCCGAAACTCACCTCCGAACGTGAGATCGCCAGCACGACGGTGTATTCATCGCGCACGCCGACGCCGTTCCTGATGTGGCGCGAGGTGCCGTTCGGCTCGAAGCGCGGGTGAATCTGACCGTCGATCACCAGCATCGGGCCCGACTGCGTGGCGAAGGCGACATCGGGTTTCGCCGCGACATAGGCGCTGCTTTCCATGACCGCGGCCTTGCCGTCCTTGCCAACCAGAAAGACGCCGTTCGGCTTCAGGAAGAAATTGCCTTCGCCGTCGGCACTGTTGAGCGGCGACTTTTCGTTGCCGTTCTCGACCAAGAGGCCGACCGGCGACAAATCCTCATGATACATGCCGCCATTCATGGCGAGCAGTACCGGCCTGCCCTCGCCGGCCGTTGCTCTGCCGAAGGCGTCCAGCGAGCCGAAGGGCTTGCCGTCGGCACCGGCATGGAAAACTCCGATGCTGTCGGCTCGAAGATCGATCTCGCAGACGACATAGGTCACTGCCTCGAAAGCGACATTCCGACAGGGTGCGGGCAATTCGCCGCCGACAACCAGCGGTGGCGGCGGCTCCGGGCGTCTCGGCCACCAGATAATGGCTGTC
Source organism: Mesorhizobium sp. P2_D6 (assembly GCF_056404315.1). Classification (NCBI taxonomy): domain Bacteria; kingdom Pseudomonadati; phylum Pseudomonadota; class Alphaproteobacteria; order Hyphomicrobiales; family Phyllobacteriaceae; genus Mesorhizobium; species Mesorhizobium sp. P2_D6. Next base: position 385,361 of record NZ_JBFUEG010000003.1, read on the forward strand.
GCCGCCACCAGGATTGCGATCAGAAGGGCGGCGCCATGTCGTTTTTTCATCATCTTCCGAAGGCTGCAATCGGGCGGGATGCTTGGCCCAAGACAGGCGATCCTTTGCGCCATTTCCGCGGCAGCGGCGCAAACATCTTGTTTCGGCCCATCTATGGGTTTATTTGATGGCTATGCTTCGAGCCTGACTCCCACAGGCGTGAAAGGATATTCCATGAGCGGCATCAACGACTACATCGACAGCGAAGTGAAGGGCAATGACGTCGTCCTTTTCATGAAGGGCACGCCCGGTTTTCCGCAGTGTGGCTTTTCCGGCCAGGTGGTGCAGATCCTCGATTACATCGGCGCCGACTATAAGGGCGTCGACGTGCTGACCTCGGCCGAACTTCGCCAAGGCATCAAGGAATACTCGAACTGGCCGACGATCCCGCAGCTCTACGTCAAGGGCGAATTCGTCGGTGGTTGCGATATCATCCGCGAAATGTTCCAGGCGGGCGAACTGCAGACGTTCCTCGTCGAAAAGGGCATCAGCGTCAAAGCTCCCGCCTGATTCTGGGGCGCCTGATTCTGGTTTGAGACCGGGGCAGCCCGCCCCGGCAAAATGTTACCTCCCCTTTCGGGTGAGGACGAATCGATGCGCCGGCATGCCGGCGCATATTCGTTTTGAAGATCGGACTCGCCGTGGACCAGCAGTCACAAGCGCCGCAACAGGCAAGCAACTTGCCTATTCCGCGCTGGGAATTCATCGCGCTGTGCGCGGCGCTGATGGCGCTGAACTCGCTGGCCATCGACATCATGCTGCCGGCGCTGCAACAAATCGGCGCCACGCTTGGCGTCGAAAATGAAAACCACCGCCAATATGTGATCACCGCCTACATCTTGGGCTTCGGCGGCGGACAGCTTTTCTTCGGGCCGATCTCGGACCGGTTCGGGCGCCGCGCGCCGCTGGTCGTCGGGCTGGCGATCTACGTCGTGGCGGCGGCGGCTGCCGCCATCGCCCCCTCATTCGCCATCCTGCTGCTGTGCCGGCTTGTGCAAGGCATCGGTGCTGCGGCCACGCGCGTCATCGCCGTCTCGATCGTGCGCGACACGTTCGACGGCCGGCGCATGGCCGAGGTAATGTCGCTGATCTTCATGGTGTTCATGGCCATCCCGGTGATTGCTCCGGGGATCGGCCAGTTCATCATGCTGTTTGCAAGCTGGCACTGGATCTTCGTCACCATGGCGGTCGGAGCGCTGGTCGTGTCGGCCTGGTCGCTGCTGCGGCTGCCGGAAACGCTGCACCCGGAATATCGCCGGCCGTTGACAGTCTCATCCGTCCTCGGCGGTTTCCGCATCGTGCTCACCAACCGCATTGCGCTTTGCTACGCCTTCGCCAGCACCTTCATTTTCGCCGCCATGTTCGGCTTCATTGCCTCGGCGCAGCAGATCTATGTCGACATTTTTCATGTCGGCGAGATGTTTCCGGTCATCTTCGCCGGCGTCGCCGGCGTTCTTGCTTTTTCGAATTACCTCAACTCGCGCCTGGTCGGCCGCATCGGCATGCGCCGCCTGTCACAGAGCGCGCTGCTGCTGTTCCTGGTGATCAGCCTTGCCTGGCTCACCGTTTCGCTTGAAATGAAGATGCCGCTCTGGCTGTTCATCACCTTCTTCGCCGGCGCGATGATCCCGTTCGGCGCGCTCGGCGCCAATTTCAACGCGCTCGCCATGGAGCCGCTCGGCCAACTGGCCGGCACGGCGTCGTCGATCCTGGGATTCATGCAGACGTTTCTCGGCGGCATTCTCGGCACGCTGATCGGCCAGGCCTTCAACGGCACGGTGACGCCGCTTGCCGCCGGATTCTGCAGCGTCTCGGTCGCGGCGCTGCTGATGATCCTGATCGCCGAGCGCGGCAAGATGTTCCAGCCGCACAACCCGCCCATTTCAGGGCACGTCACCGACCTGCATTGATTTTGGTCTGGAGGCCGGACGCCTGGCGACTTAAACGCCAGAGCAGGAACTGAGCCTACTCGGCCCATAGTTCGCGGCGCAATTCCTGCCAGCTTTCCCTGTCGGGCGCGACCAGGATGCCGCCGTCGACATCCGACGGCAAATAGGCGCTGCCGTCGATGCGCGCGGTGTAACCGCCGGCCTCGGCATGGATCAACACGCCGACCAGATGGTCCCACGGCATCAGCTTGTTGTAGACGACGAAATGGGCGTGGCCGCTGGCCAGCAGCCGGTATTCATGCGCCGCGCAGCGATAGCCGAACTGCGACAGCGTCTTGGTCTGGTTGCGCGCCAGAAGCGAGCGTTGCGGCTCGGCCAGATATTGCCAGGAAACCGAACCGGTCATTTGCGAGACCGGCACGGCATCGGCGACATGCACCTTCTCCAGCGCGCCATGCGCATGGCGGATATGGCTGCCGGCGCCCTTGGCGCCGATCAGCCAGTCCTTGCCTACGGGATCATGGATGATGCCGGCCACGGTCTCGCCCTTGACCACGACGCTTAGCATGACGCCGAACAGCGGCACGCCGGAGGCGAAGTTGAAGGTGCCGTCAACCGGGTCGATGACAAAGGCGAGATCGGCATCGCCAAGCCCCTGAAGCAGCGCCGGATTATCGGAACAAGCCTCCTCGCCAACGATCATCGCCTGGGGGTAGCGCTCGCGCAGCCTTGCCGTGATCAGCCGTTCGGCATTGACGTCGGCCTCGGTCACCAGATCGGCGGCCGAGGTTTTCTGGCGGACGTCACCCTCGCCTAGCCGGCGAAAGCGCGGCATGATCTCGGCCCTGGCTGCATCGGCGAGAAGCTCGGCAAGCCAGTCGATCGCATGGTCGTCAAATGTCATCGGAAAGGTCTTGTCCTGCGCTGAGGCTGCCATTGAGGGCAGCAAAGTCGAACAGTTTGCGGTCGAGCAGATGCGACGGCCTGGTGTTGGAGAGCGCGCGCAGCATCGTGTCCTTGCGGCCCGGCATGCGCTTTTCCATGTCGTCGAGCATTGCCTTCGTGGCGTTGCGCTGCAGGCCTTCCTGGCTGCCGCAGAGATCGCAGGGAATGATCGGGAATTTCATCGCCGAGGCGAATTTCTCCAGATCCGCCTCGGCGCAGTAGCTCAGCGGCCTCAGCACCATGACGTCGCCGTCATCGTTGAGCAGCTTTGCCGGCATGGCCGCAAGGCGGCCGCCATGGAACAGGTTCATGAAGAAGGTTTCGAGGATGTCTTCGCGGTGGTGGCCGAGCACCAGCGCCGAACAACCCTCTTCACGCGCGATGCGGTAGAGATGGCCGCGCCGCAGCCGCGAGCACAGCGAACAATAGGTGCTGCCCTGCGGCAGCTTGTCGGTGACCACCGAATAGGTGTCCTGATACTCGATGCGATGGGGAATGCCGTACCTGTCGAGATAGTCGGGCAAAATATGTTTCGGGAAATTCGGCTGGCCCTGGTCGAGATTGCAGGCGAGCAGTTCGACCGGCAAAAGCCCGCGCCATTTGAGGTCCAGCAGCACGGCGAGCAGTCCGTAGGAATCCTTGCCGCCGGAGAGCGCCACCAGCCAGCGATCGCCTGGCCTGACCATGGCGAAATCCTCGATCGCCTGGCGGGTCAGCCGCAACAGCCGCTTGCGCAGCTTGTTGAATTCGACCGAGGACGGCACGTCGGCGAACAGCGGATGGAAGCCGCCTTCGGCATCGGCAACCGGTTCAAGCAGATCGGCGTTTGGCAACATGTTCATGGCGCGTCGGCCCAAATCCCTGTTGCGCCCGGATTAGCGCATTGGCTCGAAAATCGAAATCGGTTTTTGGTCGATGCTTCGCAAAGCGCGATGCACAAAGAAAAAGGCCGCCTCGAAAGGCGGCCTTCGATATCTGCGGCAAAGAGGCCGATCAGCGCGAATAGAATTCGACGACCAGGTTCGGTTCCATCTGCACGGCGAACGGAACGTCCGCCAGGCCGGGGATGCGCGAGAAGGTCGCGACCATCTTGTTGTGATCGGCTTCAATGTAGTCCGGCACGTCGCGCTCGGCGAGGCCGACCGATTCCAGAACGATGACCAGCTGCTTCGACTTTTCGCGCACTTCGATGACGTCGCCCGGCTTGCAGCGGTACGAGCCGATGTTGACGCGCTTGCCGTTGACGTTGACGTGGCCGTGGTTGACGAACTGGCGGGCGGCGAAAATGGTCGGCACGAACTTGGAGCGGTAGACGACCGCGTCCAGACGCGACTCGAGCAGGCCGATCAGGTTCTCCGAGGTGTCGCCCTTGCGGCGGTCAGCCTCTTCATAGACCTTGCGGAACTGCTTTTCCGAAACGTCGCCATAGTGACCCTTCAGCTTCTGCTTGGCGCGCAGCTGCAGGCCGAAGTCGGAAAGCTTGCCCTTGCGGCGCTGGCCGTGCTGGCCGGGGCCGTATTCACGCTTGTTGACCGGGGACTTCGGGCGGCCCCAGATGTTTTCGCCGAGACGGCGGTCGATCTTGTACTTCGCGGATTCGCGCTTGCTCATCGCATTCCCTTTCAAAACAAACCACCCGGAACCTCATGGTCCGGGTGAAGGAAACGCGCCCTCCTCTGGCCTCCGTTTTCGAGACCTGACAGGGTCTTCCACGCAATGCGGTGGAAAGCCCACGGGACACGTCAGTCTAGACAAGACCAAGGAAACGATAAACCTGATTTCCCGGGGCTTGCCATGCAAAAGAAACCACCGGGCATTGCGGCCCGGTGTTGGTGGGCTCGTTAAACGGAGATTTAACCGGTGTCAAGCTCGCGGCTGGCGCCGGCTGCGGCAACCCTATAGCTTTTCTGGTGTTAAGTGCGGTGCCGGATGTGGCGGTGTCGTTGCCAACGGCATTAGGAAGGGACTGGAGCCAGAGGAGCCAAAAGTCGTATGAAAAAATTCTTCCTTTCGTTGGTAAGTGCAGCCGTCCTGGCAGGATCGATGTCGATTGCCGTCCCCGAGCCGGCGATGGCCAGGCATTGGCACGGTCACAGGCACTATCAGGTCTGCCGCATCGTGGTGAAGAAGAAGGTCGTCTGGCGGCACGGCCACAAGAAGGTCATCCGCTACAAGGTGAAGCGCTGCTGGTGGCGCTGGTAGTTTCGGCTTCGGCCTGAAGTGAAGGGCCCGCGGTCTGGGCCGCGGGCTTTTGTTTTTGACGGCACAATATCCGAGCCTCAGTCCGTCGATTTCTTCTCGGGCAGCCCCTTGCGCTTGGTCTCGGCGAATTCCTCAAGCTGCTTTTCGCTCATCGATTCATACATTTCGCGTGCGGCGCCTATGAGTTCGCCTTTCTTGGTTTCGCCGCGTTTGGCCGAAAGCGCGGCGCCGGCGGCCTTTTGCTGAGCTTGTGATTTTGCAGGCATATCGGTTCCTCCTTTGCTGCCAGAAGGAGAAACGTTGCGCTTCGGCGAGAGTTCCAGCTCTGGCGGCCAACTCCCGGTCCGCGCTCGTGTCTCCCCATGGCCGGCCCGCCTGCTGGCAAATCGGCCTTCCCGTGTCCGAAACGCCAGTGTAGGACGGCGCCATGAAATCGTTGACCGATCCCTCGCAGGCACTCGCTAACGGCCTTTCAAAAATCCGCACCGAGTTCCACGTGCCGGACGGGTTTCCGCCCAACGTGATGGCCCTGGCACACAGGGCGGCCAGACGGGTGCCCAGCCAGCATGCCGACCGAACGGCGATGCCTTTCGTGACACTCGATCCGGCGACTTCCACCGATCTCGATCAGGCTTTTTCGATCGAGGCGAGCGGCAGCGACCTTCTGTTGCACTATGCCATTGCCGACGTAGCCTGGTTCGTCGAGGACGGAGACGCGGTGGATCTCGAAGCCTGGGCGCGGGGCGAGACCCTGTACTTGCCGGACGGCAAGGCCGGGCTCTATCCCCAGGTGCTTGCCGAGGGTGCCGCGAGCTTGCTGCCCAGCGGACCGCGTCCGGCAGTTGTCTTCACGATTCGGATCGCCGCGGACGGCGCGGTAAGACTGGACGGCGCGGAGCGCGCAATCATTCAGAGCCGCGCCAAGCTCGCTTATGACAGCGTGCGGGCCGCCGACGTTCCGACCGGCTTTGCCGAAATTGCGCGGCGCATGACGGCAAACGAAGAGCGTCGTGGCGCTTCCCGCGTCGACCCGCCCGAGCAGGAAGTCGAGCAGCTTGCCGACGGCACATTCCAGCTTTCGTTCAGGCCGCTGCTGCGATCCGAGCAAAACAACGCCGCGCTTTCGCTGGCCGCCAACATGGCGATTGCCGACGCCATGCTGGCACACCGGACCGGACTGTTTCGGGTGATGGCGCCGCCGGATGCGTCCAAGGTGCAAAGACTGCGCAGTGCGGCACAGGCTCTCGGCCTCCCCTGGCCGGCTTCGACCAGTTTAAGCGACTATCAGCGAACCCTCGATCCGGGCAACAAGCAACAGGCAGCGCTGATGCTGGAAATCCGCCGTGCCGGTTCCGGTGCGTCCTACCAACCCTATGAGGAAGGCGTTGTGCCGTGGCACGAGGCCATGGCTGCGACCTATGCCCATGCCACCGCGCCGCTGCGGCGGCTGGCAGACCGCTACGTCGTGCGCTGCGCGCTGGCAATCGCCAACGGCCAGCCGGTGCCGCAGGCCGTCACCGAGGCGTTTGCCAGACTGCCCACGGTGATGGGACGCGCGGATGCCCGCGCCTCGCAGATCAACCACGCGGCCATCGACCTTGCCGAGGCGGTGATGCTGAAGGGACGCCAGGGTGAAATGTTCAAGGCCGTCGTCACCGACGTCGCCGACCAGCGTATGCGCGTACAGCTCTCGAACATGCCTGTCGTTGCGAATGTGAAGGCATCCGGGTTCAGGCAGGGCGACAGCCTGACGCTAAGGCTTGTTTCGGCTGATCCGGATCAACGCAGCATTGTCTTCCAACCTGCCTAGCGTGCGCTCAATCCAAAACCCTGCATCAGCCGGCTGATGGCGAAATCCGGCTTTCCCGAGGTAAAGACTGCGATGTCGGGCTCGCTTTGCGGCAACGGCCCGTCGACTGCCGGAAGCAGCGACAAGGCACGGCGGGCAATCGCCTCGGCCGGGTCTATCCAGTCGACCGGCCAGGGTGCTGTCTTGCGCATGCGGTTGGCCAGGAACGGGTAGTGCGTGCAGGCGAGCACGACGATATCGGTGCGCAAATCGTCATGCTGGACGAAGCACGGTGTGATCTCGGCGCGCACGGCCTCTTCGTCGACAAAGCCCTCGCGCATGTAGGCCTCGGCCAGTCCGGCCAGATTGTTGCTGCCGACCAGGCGGACATGGCATTTCTGCGCCCATTTGCCGATCAGGTCGCGCGTGTACTGGCGCTTCACCGTGCCCGGCGTCGCCAGCACCGAGACCAGCCCGGAGCGGGTGCGCTCGGCTGCCGGCTTGATTGCCGGCACGGTGCCGACAAAGGGATGGCCGGGGAATGTTTCGCGCAACGCATCGATCACCAGCGTCGAGGCGGTGTTGCAGGCGATGACCGAAATCGCCGGCTGAAAACGGTCGAGCAGCTTGGCGAAGAGATCGAGTATGTGAGCCTGCAGCGCCGGCTCTTCCCAGGCGCCATAAGGAAAGGCCTTGTCATCGGCGACATAGACGAAGCGCCGGTCGGGCATCAGCACGCGGGCTTCGCGCAGCACCGTCAATCCGCCAACGCCGGAATCGAACATCAGGATCGGGCGGTGGCTTGATCGATCGCTCATTGATGTCGGACCATGGAAAGGGGCTGGAGATCAGAAGGGCTGGCCGGTGATGTGGCTGATGCCGTTCTATCTGCAACGATCATGGTCTTGAAGTGGCGAACTCACCCAAGTTTTGCGCAAAGCCGGCGAAGACCGCTTTCCGATTGCTCTACAGCCCACGCTTGCCGAAGCCCGCGGGCTTTGGCCGACCCATCGGTTGGACGGATGGCACCGGGCGAGTGACCGGCGCGGCGGCGCGCGTAGTGGATGGCGTAGCGCTGGTGGCCATCCGACCACTGGCCGAGGGAACGGTGCCTTCGAAATCGAAAACCGATGTCAGCTCATCGATATTGCTGCCCGCCACCGGCTTTGCCACCAGGATCGTGCACCAAAGGCCAAAGATCGACAGCGCAAGCAGGTTCAGACCGCTGGGGGTGCTTTCCGGATTGTTGAAATCGATGACCAGCAGCGTGCCGGCCTGCAGGAAGGCGTAGATGCCGCAGAACACGATGTAGGACCACAGGATCCAGCCTTTGCCGTTGGCGTCGCGGCTGCGCCGCCAGGCGATGTTGCCGCGCATAACCACAGCCAGCAGCGAAACGATGAGGACCGCGCCGGCCATTCCTTGCCGCGACGGACCAGGCGCGGAGTTGATGAAGCCCTCAAAGCCCATCGTGCCGACAATGCACACCAGAGCAGTCGTGGCCTCGAGGAAAGCTACCCCAAGGGAATAGAAGAAGAAGCGCATGCGGCCGATATTGGAGGTGAACATGAGCGACCCACCGTTTTCACAACAATAGATCAGCACCAGGTAATATTCGGTTACGCCGAACGTTCGAAGCTTACAGACCTTAACCTTCTTGGTCTGTCTTCCGGTTTCGCGCGGCGGCCGGAAGCCGTCTCGGATCGTCTCCGGGCGAGCCGTCGCCGCGCGGCATGGCCGGCGAAAACCGGTCCAGCGACGAAATGATGCCGCGCAGCACCTTCAGTTCCGGCTCGGCAAACCCGGCGCGCGTCAGGACAGCGCGCAGGTTGTCGACCATCTTCGGCTTCTTCGGCGCCGGGCGGAAATAGCCGCGCGCTTCGAGCGCGCCTTCGAGATAGGCAAACAGGCCGTGCAACTCTTCCTTGCTCGCCGGCTTCATTTCCGGGCTGGAGAAATTGGTCGTCGTCTCATCCTCCAGGCCCGACTTCATCCACTCATAGGACATCAACAGCACGGCCTGGGCGATGTTCAGCGACGAAAAGCCGGGATCGACCGGAAAAGTGACGATCTCGTCGGCGAGCCCGACCTCATCATTGTAGAGGCCGAACCGCTCGCGGCCGAACAGGATGCCGGTGCGCTGGCCAGCTATCTGACGAGCCCTCAGCGCCCTGCCCGCCTCGACCGGTCCGCGTACCGGCTTGAAGCCGTCGCGCTCACGCGCGGTGGTGGCGAAGACGAAATTGAGATCCGCCACCGCGGACGCCAGATCGCCAAACACGGTAACGGCATCGATGACATGGTCGGCGCGGCTGGCGGCAGCGCGCGCCTTCTCGCTTGGCCAGCCATCGCGCGGATTGACGAGCCTGAGTTCCGACAGACCGAAATTGGCCATGGCGCGCGCGACCATGCCGATATTCTCGCCGAGTTGCGGCTCGACGAGGATGATCGCCGGGCCGGCGGCGGAGACGTTTTCAGGAGGTTGCGCGGCGGACATGGTCTCAATGAACTGCTGTTTGCGGCATTTTCAGCGTTCCCTGCCACATCCACCCGCCAAAATGAAGCGTTTGCAAAACACCAGGTCGTCGCACGGACGGCCCGTTCAGCGCCGATCGGCGTTTGCGCCGCCAAATGGGCTTTGATATACGGGCCGCATCCCCGGCCAAAGCCATGCGGGCAAGGCCGTTTTGTTCCCCAAAAGCGAGGCATTCTTTCCATGGCGAAGATCAAGGTGGCGAACCCGGTCGTCGAACTCGACGGCGACGAGATGACCCGCATCATCTGGCAGTTCATCAAGGACAAGCTGATCCACCCTTATCTCGACCTCAAGCTCGAATATTACGACCTCGGCATCGAGCACCGCGACGCCACCAACGACCAGGTGACCATCGATTCGGCCAACGCCATCAAGAAATGGGGCGTCGGCGTCAAATGCGCGACGATCACCCCCGACGAGCAGCGCGTCGAGGAATTCAAGCTGAAGAAGATGTGGAAGTCGCCGAACGGCACCATCCGCAACATCCTCGGCGGCACCATCTTCCGCGAGCCGATCATCATGAAGAACGTGCCGCGGCTGGTTCCCGGCTGGACCAAGCCGATCATCGTCGGCCGCCACGCCTTCGGCGACCAGTACCGCGCCACCGACTTCCGCTTCCCCGGCAAGGGCAAGCTGACGATCAAGTTCGTCGGCGAGGACGGCAAGGTGATCGAGCATGACGTGTACGACGCGCCCGGCGCCGGTGTTGCCATGGCGATGTACAATCTCGACGATTCGATCCGCGAATTCGCGCGCGCCTCGCTGAATTACGGCCTGCTGCGCAATTATCCGGTCTACCTCTCGACCAAGAACACCATCCTCAAAGCCTATGACGGCCGCTTCAAGGACATTTTCCAGGAAGTCTACGAGGCCGAATTCGAAGCCGAGTTCAAGGCCAAGAAGCTGTGGTACGAGCACCGCCTGATCGACGACATGGTGGCCTCCGCCCTGAAATGGTCTGGCGGCTATGTCTGGGCCTGCAAGAATTATGATGGCGACGTGCAGTCCGATACGGTGGCGCAGGGTTTTGGCTCGCTCGGCCTGATGACCTCGGTGCTGATGACGCCGGACGGCAAGACGGTGGAAGCGGAAGCCGCGCACGGCACCGTCACGCGCCACTATCGCCAGCACCAGAAGGGCGAGGATACCTCGACCAATTCGATCGCTTCGATCTTCGCCTGGACGCGTGGCCTCGCACACCGCGCCAAGCTCGACGACAATGCCGAATTGAAGCGCTTTGCCGACACGCTGGAGAAGGTCTGTATCCAGACTGTCGAGAGTGGCTTCATGACCAAGGATCTGTCGCTGTTGATCGGCCCCGACCAGCCCTGGCTGTCGACCACCGGCTTCCTCGACAAGATCGACGAGAATCTGCAAAAGGCGATGGCGTAACCCGACAACGAAGGCTCCGAGAGGAGCCTTCGCTTTTTGGGTGAACAACGCGAGCAGGAGCGAAGGGCTGAGCGATGACCAAGCCGACCCTCTACGGGGCTGATTACAGCGTCTATGTCCGCATCGTCCGCCTCGTGTTGGCGGAAAAAGCCGTCGGCTACGAACTCGTGCCGCTCGACATCTTCGCGGCCGAAGGCATTCCGGCCTGGTATCTTGAGCATCACCCGTTCGGCCGCATCCCTGCCTTCGAGCACAACGGCTTTCGACTGTTCGAGACCAGCGCAATCGCCCGCTATGTCGACGAGGCCTTCGACGGCCCGGCGCTGCAGCCGAAAGACCCGCACGGCCGTGCGCGGATGAACCAGATCATCGGCATGCTCGACGCCTATGCCTACAGGTCGATGGTCTGGGACGTCGCTGTCGAGCGGCTGGAGAAGGAGGTGCCCGACGAGGCGCTGATCGCCAACGGACTGCGCCAGGCCGAAACGGTGCTCAGGGTACTGACCGCCCTCAAAGCGCCCGGGCCGTGGCTGCTCGGCGATCAGCTGACGCTGGCCGACCTGCATGCGGCAGCCATCATCGCTTATTTCCTCAAGGTCCCCGAGGGGCAAAAGCTGCTTGCTGACTTCGCCGCTATCCAGGCCTGGTGGGACGGCATCGCGAAACGTCCGAGCCTGGCGGCGGGCTGACATGAGGTTGGGGGGCGCCCATGGCTGACCTTTCCCGCCAGGACGCGCTCACCATCGCCAGAATAGTCAGGGTCAACCACGCCGGTGAATTCGGCGCGATCAGGATCTATTCGGCCCAGATTCTGGTCGCCAAACGCTTTTGGCCGGATTGCGTGCCCTCCCTGTCGGAGATGCTTGGGCACGAGCGCACACATTGCGCAGCATTCCGCTCCACCATGCCGGCGCGGCAGTCGCGACCGTGCCGGGTGATGCAGTTCTGGAGCTGGGGCGGCTGGCTGCTGGGTTTTGTGACCGCCCTGCTCGGCCCGCGAGGCATCTGGGCTTGCACGGCAGCTGTCGAAGCGACGGTACATCGCCATCTCGACGACCAGCTTTTCTTTCTGGCCAACTGCGACCCGGACTTGCACGGCATCATCCTGGCCATCCGCGAGGAAGAGCTTGCCCACCTCCATCATGCCGAAGAGCAGCTGAAATCACCCGGTCCGGCTATGAACCTTCTGCGGTCGCTGATTTCAGTCGCCACCGACTTGCTGATCTGGCTGTCCACCTGGGGCGACTCCAGCAGAATGACGCGCGCGCTGAAGGCGGCGAAGCAGAGCTAAGGTTTTAAAGGCCGATTGCCGGCCTTGTGACCATCAGCCAGAGAATGCCGAGCACGGCGGCGAAAGCCGGAAAGCCGCAAGCAAACCATATGCGAAACAGGCGCTTTTCCTCGGCCGGCAACGGTGCGTTTTCGCTGGCTGCCTGCCGCGCCAGGTTGCGGATGCGGATCTGGATCCAGACCACCGGTAGCCAGAACAGACCGGTCACGACATAAAGCAGCAGGGACAGCACGATCCAGCCTTCGGAAAGCGGCCAGCCCACGGCCTGCGCCAGCAGCACGCCGGTGATCGGCTGCACGATGACGGCGGTCGCGGTGAAAATCGTGTCGGCGATGACGACGGTGTCCGCGACATGGGCAACGAGTTCGGCGCGGCCGGTGCGCTGCGCCATCAGCATGAAGAAGGCGATTCCAGCGCCGGTGCCGAACAACACCGTGGCGCCGATGATATGCAGCCAGCGCAGGAGGTCGACCCAGAGGTTCATCGCTCGTCCAAAATCGCCAAGGCCACCAAGGCAAGGCACAGTGCGGGAACAGCCTTCACGATTGCTCCCAAAGGATCGAGCCACAGATCGGGCGCAAGCGCGGTTGCTGCGCCAAGATAGACCAGCGTGATGGCAATCATCCCCATCAGTGCGAGGCGCGCCAAGGACCGCACGAGAACAGCGGCCCCGACAGCGATATCAGCCACGCTCCCGGCAAGGACCATCCCGAGCGCGAGCGCCGGCGACAGGCCATGCGAGACCAGAATGTCGGCGGCCACATCCTGTTTGATAAAGCCGACAATTCCGGACACCAGCCAGAACAGCGACAGCACCCCGAATACGACCGGTTTCAGCAACCAGAGCCGGGCGAACCACCGCTCCTGAACATGGGCGGGCATGCAGGCCAGCGTTGCTTCCAGCGGCTGCAATTTGTGATCTGAAATCTCGCTCCAGGACGCGGCGTTGCCGGTCACGCCGCGCGCCAGTGCGGCAAGGGCTGCGCTGCGCAAAGGCGATCGCCAGCCAAGCAGGCCGAGGCCATCGGCAAAGACAGCCGCGATCCCACCGAGAAACGCCGGCATCGGCACCAGGCGGGTCGGCGGCAGTCCAAGCCATGCCCGGAAGGCAAACAGCACATCGGCGAGCGGGCGCGGCTCGGCTTCGACGAGATCGACGGAAAGACGCGGCGGCAGGGATCCGGCAACCGCACGCGACACGGCCTCAGTGACGTCCGTGACCGCCACGGTCTGGATGGGCCGGCGCGCCATCACGGCAGGAATAAACCCGGGAAAGGCGGCAAGCGCGCGCAGAAGGGCCGTCCCGCCATAGGCGGCAGGCGCGATCACCAGGCCCGGGCGCAGTATGGTCCATTCGAGCGATGAATTTGCGACGGCCTTGTCGCCCTCACCTTTGGTGCTGAAGAAAGCATCTGATGAGGTGGGATCGGCACCGATGGCGGAGATCTGCACGAAGCGGCTGACACCGGCCTGTTCGCAGGCGGTGACCAACGCGGTTACGGCGCCGCGATGGATGGCGTCAAGGCGGTCGCGCGGGCCGTCCTGCAAGGCGCCGGCCGCATTCACCACCGCATCCATGCCGGCGATCAGCGGCAGCCAGTCTTCAGCGGTCAGCAGTCGCGCCATGTCGGCTGCGGTCCAGCGCACCGCCGGCCAACGCCGCGCGGCATCCCTGATATCGCGACCCAAGCCGGTGACCTGATGCCCGTCGCCCAGCAGGCGGCCGACGACGGCTTCGCCGATCAGTCCGTAGCCGCCGAGGACGAGCACCCTCTTGCCAGGACTGTCGGGCTTGCCGGGGCTATCGGGCATAGGGCGGCTTTCAGGCTGCCTCCAGTGCCGCCTTGACCGCGGCGATCGCATCATTGGCCTTGGACGCATCCGGGCCGCCGGCCTGCGCCATGTCGGGCCGGCCGCCGCCGCCCTGCCCGCCCAAGGCGGCGGACGCAACGCGCACCAGATCGACGGCGCTGAAGCGGCCGACAAGGTCATCGGTGACGGCGACGACGACGCTTGCCTTGTTGTCCTCACCGGCGCCGACGAAGACGACGACACCCGAGCCGAGCGAGGTTTTTCCCGCATCGGCCAGCGGCTTCAAATCCTTCGGCGACACGCCGGAAACGGCCTTGCCGAGGAAGCCGACACCGGCGACGGTCTCGTTCTCTGAGGGCGCGCCGGCCGCGGCGCCGCCGCCCAGCGCCAGCTTCTTGCGCGCTTCGCTCAGTTCCTTCTCGAGCTTCTTGCGCTCTTCAAGCAGCGTCTCGACACGCGCCGGCACGTCGGCCGGCGAGATCTTCAATGTCGAGGCGACGGCCTTCAACCGCCTGTCCTGCTCGTCGAGATGTTTGCGCGCGGCTTCGCCGGTCAGCGCCTCGATGCGGCGCACGCCGGCGGCGACCGCGCTGTCGGAGACGACGCGGATCAGACCGATATCGCCGGTTGCCCGAACATGGGTGCCGCCGCAGAGCTCGACCGAATAGGGCCGGTTGGCCTTGGCGCCGTGCAGGCCAGTGCCCATCGACACGACACGCACCTCGTCACCATATTTTTCGCCGAACAGCGCCATGGCGCCTTCGGCAATGGCATCGTCGACCGACATCAGGCGGGTCGTCACCGGGCTGTTCTGGACGACGATTTCGTTGGCCATGCGCTCGACCTCTTCGAGGTCTTCCGCCGAGATCGGCTTGTTGTGCGAGATGTCGAAACGCAGCCGCTCCGGCGCGACCAGCGAGCCTTTCTGCGCGACATGGGTGCCCAGCACCTCGCGCAAAGCCTCGTGGATCAGATGCGTCGCCGAATGGTTGGCGCGCAGCCTGGTGCGGCGCGCATGATCAACCTTCAGCTCGACGGCGGCACCCGTTTTTACGGTGCCGCTTGCCACCTTGCCCAGATGCACGAACAGACCGTCGGCCTTCTTCTGCGTGTCGGAAACCTCGATCGAGAAACCTTCGCCGGAGATGACGCCGGTGTCGCCCATCTGGCCACCGGATTCGCCATAGAACGGCGTCTGGTTGACGACCACCGCCACGGCGTCGCCCTTGCCGGCGCTGTCGACGGTCTTGCCGTCCTTGACCAGCGCCTGGATGAGGCCTTCCGCAGCTTCAGTCTCGTAGCCGAGGAATTCGGTGGCTCCGGTCTGTTCGCGCACCGAAAACCACACGGTTTCGGTGGCGGCCTCGCCGGAGCCGGTCCAATGCTTGCGCGCCTCGGCCTTCTGCAGCTCCATCGCGTGGGTGAAGCCGGCAAGGTCGACCGAGATGCTGCGCTGTCGCAGCGCGTCCTGCGTTAAATCGAGCGGGAAGCCATAGGTGTCGTAGAGCTTGAAGGCGGTCTCGCCATCCAGCATGTCGCCGGCATGAAGCGTTTCGGTCGCTTCCGAGAGCAGGCCGAGGCCGCGCACCAGCGTCTTGCGGAACCTGGTTTCCTCGAGCTTCAGCGTCTCGGTGATCAGCTGTTCGCCGCGCAGCAGTTCGGGATAGGCTTGGCCCATCTCGCGCACCAGCGCCGGCACCAGCTTCCACATCAACGGCTCTTTGGCACCGAGCAGCTGCGCATGGCGCATGGCACGGCGCATGATGCGGCGCAGCACGTAGCCACGGCCCTCGTTGGACGGCAGCACGCCATCGGCGACCAGGAAGGAGGACGAGCGCAGATGGTCGGCAATGACGCGGAAGGACGCGACCGTCTCCTTGTCAGGCCCCTGCCCGAGCGCCGACGACGCCGCATCGATCAGGTGGCGGAACAGATCGGTTTCAAAGACGCTTTCCACCCCTTGCAGGATCGACGCCATACGTTCCAGGCCCATGCCGGTGTCGATCGACGGCCGCGGCAGGTCGATGCGCTCTTCCTTGGTGACTTGCTCATACTGCATGAACACCAGGTTCCAGAATTCGAGGAAGCGGTCGCCATCCTCTTCCGGGCTGCCGGGAGGGCCGCCCCAAATGTGTTCGCCTCGGTCGATGAAGATCTCCGAGCACGGACCGCACGGTCCGGTGTCGCCCATCGCCCAGAAATTGTCCGAGGTCGGGATTCGAATGATGCGGTCGTCGGAAAAACCGGCGATCTTTTTCCAGAAGCCAGCCGCCTCGTCATCGGTGTGATAGACGGTGACCAGCAGCTTGCTCTTGTTCAGCCCGAACTCCTTGGTGATCAGGTTCCAGGCAAGCTCGATGGCGCGCTCCTTGAAATAGTCGCCGAAGGAGAAGTTGCCGAGCATCTCGAAGAAGGTCAGGTGGCGCGCGGTGTAGCCGACATTGTCGAGGTCGTTGTGCTTGCCGCCGGCGCGCACGCTTTTCTGCGCCGTGGTGGCGCGCGAATAGGGCCGCTTCTCCAGGCCGGTGAAGACGTTCTTGAACTGCACCATGCCGGCATTGGTGAACATCAATGTCGGGTCGTTGCGCGGCACAAGCGGGCTCGAGGCCACGACCTCGTGGCCCTCCTTGCGGAAATAGTCGAGGAATGTCGACCGGATCTCGTTCACGCCACTCATGACTGCTGCCTTTTCGCGAAAACCGCCGGCACGGCCGGCGGAAACTGGTCTCTGCTTCTTAGAAGATCGACTTGGCCTTTTAGCGGGCAGGCTTCACCCTGTCCAGAAACACGGAATTGGGCCAATCCAGCAGCTGCAAGGCTGCCTTCACACTTGCCCAAAAACGAAAACCGCCGGCGCGAAGGCCGGCGGTTTGGAACGCGATTACTAAAGAACTCTGTTACTTAAGCATTCGATAATAGACCGGATTTATGGCCGAACTCTGGCAACTGCCTTACATGGCGCCGGATTCTTCCTCGAAGCCGTCGTCCTCGCCGCGCTCAGGGCCGCCATTTTCGAGGAATTTCTCGGCAATCAGCCCTGCATTCTGCCTGAGCGCCAGTTCGATCTCGCGCGCCGTGTCGGGATTGTCGCGCAGGAACAGCTTGGCGTTCTCGCGGCCCTGGCCGAGGCGCTGTGAATTGTAGGAGAACCAGGCGCCTGACTTCTCGACCACGCCGGCCTTGACGCCGAGGTCGACCAGTTCGCCTGTCTTGGAGACGCCTTCGCCATACATGATGTCGAACTCGACCACCTTGAAGGGCGGCGCCAGCTTGTTCTTGACCACCTTGACGCGGGTCTGGTTGCCGACGACCTCGTCGCGGTCCTTGACCGAGCCGATGCGGCGGATGTCGAGGCGCACCGAAGCGTAGAATTTCAACGCGTTGCCACCGGTGGTGGTTTCGGGCGAGCCGAACATGACGCCGATCTTCATGCGGATCTGGTTGATGAAGATGACCATGGTGTTGGAGCGCGAGATCGAGGCGGTCAGCTTACGCAGCGCCTGGCTCATCAGACGCGCCTGCAGGCCGGGGAGCGAATCGCCCATTTCGCCCTCGATTTCAGCGCGCGGCGTCAGTGCTGCCACCGAATCGACAACCAGCACGTCGATGGCGCCGGAGCGGACCAGCGTGTCGCAGATTTCCAGCGCCTGCTCACCGGTGTCGGGCTGCGAGATCAGGAGGTTCTCCAGGTCGACGCCGAGCTTGCGTGCATAGACCGGGTCAAGCGCGTGCTCGGCATCGACAAAGGCGCAGATGCCGCCCTTCTTCTGGGCTTCGGCAACCGTGTGCAGCGCCAGCGTCGTCTTGCCCGAGCTTTCCGGCCCATAGATCTCGACGATGCGGCCGCGCGGCAGGCCGCCGACGCCGAGCGCGATGTCGAGGCCAAGCGATCCGGTCGGCACGGTTTCGATCTCGACGACCTGCTCATTGGCCCCCAGCCGCATGATCGAGCCCTTGCCGAAGGCGCGCTCGATTTGCGACAGCGCCGCGTCCAGAGCCTTTGATTTGTCCACCGCTTTGTCCTCTACAAGCCGCAAAGAATTCTGAGCCATGATACATCACCCCTTGGTCGTCAATGAAGGCCGGACAATCCGTAATCCCTGCCCAGTTTGTACCTTTTTTGTTCTCGTTTGGCAAGAGGGGTCAAATATCTGAAAAACAATCTTTATCCTGATTTGTTCTTTTTTTGTCTCGTGGTTTGGTTTTCGGACGCTTTCCGCATTGGGCCAGACGGTCCGGCGGTTTGGCTCCGCCCGAATCGCTGGCTTGCCTGCGAAGCTCCGCCGCACAGCCTAGAGCAGTTCGCTGTTTCATGGAAACAGCGAACTGCTCTATCTCCTTTTGACGCAATTCCGGACGGAAAACCGTTTCACACTTTTCCTGGAATTGCTGGACGCTTGTGCGGCAGGAATAACAAAGGTCATATCGCCGGCATGGTGAAATCTGCAAAAATCCTGGCGGTGGGCGGCGCCCATATCGACCGGCGCGGCCAGGTGTCGGGCGATTACGTGCCTGCGGCGTCCAACCCCGGCACGATGCGCGAGGATGTCGGCGGCGGCGTCTTCAACGCGCTGCGCAGCCTCGTGCGGCGCGGCGTCTCGGCCTCGCTGATGTCGATGCGCGGCGGCGATGCGGCGGGCGAGACGGTGTCGCGTGCCATCGCTGAAGCCGGCATCGCCGATCTGTCGGCGGTGTTCCTCGACCGCACCACGCCAAGCTATACGGCGCTGATCGACCGTGACGGCGAGCTGATCACCGGCTTTGCCGACATGGCGCTCTATGATCTGGCGTTCCCCAAGCAGATCCGCCGCTCCAAGGTGCGCGAGGTGGTCGCCGAGGCCGACGCGGTGCTGTGCGACGCCAATCTGCCGTCATCGGCGCTGGAGCGGCTGGTGGGCCTAGCCGCCGGCAAGCCGGTCTATGCCATCGCCATTTCGCCGGCCAAGGTGGTGCGGCTGATCCCGGTGCTGAAGGAGCTCGCGCAGGTCTTCATGAACCGGCGCGAGGCCATGGTGCTGGCCGGTGTCGGCGCGAATGCCACCGAGCGAGAGACCGTCGACGGTTTGCGCTGCAGCGGCCTCAGGAGTGGCGTGGTGACGGCGGGCGATGGCCCGGTGCTGGGTTTCGACGAAGCCGGCGCCTTTTCGATCCTGCCGCCGGCCCCCAGAAAGGTCGCCGACGTCACCGGCGCCGGCGACGCGCTGGCCGGTGCTACCATCGCTGCCCTGCTGCGCGGCCTGGCCCTGCGCCAGGCCCTGCGCGAAGGCGTGGCCGCGGCAACGCTCGCCATCGAAAGCGCTGACGCCGTTCCGGCCTTCACCGCCGCCACCTTCAACGAGGCGCTGGCCCTTGTGCCCGACGCACAGGAAATGGCATGAGGGCGGCGAATTGCCATTGCCGGAGCGCGCCGTCTACGGGGACGCGCAGCACTTCGGACCGGAGACCGTCATGACCCCGCAAAGCGCCCGCCCCTTCATCGACATCCACCCGCCGGTGGCCGAGGCGCTCGCCGCCGGGCGCCCCGTGGTGGCGCTGGAAAGCACCATCATCACCCATGGCATGCCCTACCCCGACAATGGCGCCATGGCGGCCAATGTCGAAAAGATCATTTTGGACAATGGTGCGGTGCCGGCGACGATCGCCGTGGTCGCCGGCCGCATCAAGATCGGGCTGTCGGACGGCGAGCGCGAATCGCTGGCCATGACCGGCGACGCCATGAAGCTCTCGCGCGCCGATCTCGGCTTTGCGGTTGCTGAGGGACGCACCGGCGGCACCACCGTCGCCGCCACCATGATCGCGGCCAATATGGTCGGCATCAAAGTGTTCGCCACCGGTGGCATTGGCGGCGTCCACAAGGGCGCGGAAAAGAGCTTCGACATCTCGGCCGACCTCGACGAACTGGCGCGCACGCCGGTCATCGTCGTCTCGGCCGGCGCCAAGGCCATCCTCGACATCGAAAAGACCCTGGAGGTGCTGGAGACGCGCGGCGTGCCGGTGATCGGCCATGGCTGCGAAACCATGCCCGCCTTCTGGTCGCGCCAGTCGCGCTTCCGCGCGCCGCTGACCCTGCACAGGCCGGAAGAGATTGCGCATTTCTACAAGACCCGGGTTGCGCTGGGGCTCGGCGGCGGCATGCTGATCGCCAACCCGGTGCCGCAGGATGACGAGATCCCGGCCGACGAGATGGCCGGCTACATCGAGGCCGCGCAGAAAGCGGCGGAAGTGCAGAACGTGACGGGAAAGGCGGTGACGCCGTTCCTGTTGGGGAAAATCCTGGAACTGACCGACGGCCGGAGTTTGAAGACGAATATTGCGCTGGTCGAGAACAATGCGCGGCTAGCGGCGAGGATCGCCAGGGCATTGTAGGTTCACGCGGCCAAGGCCCCCCTCACCCGGATTGCCGAGACCGAATTGCAAAGAGCAATTCGGGGCAATCCGACCTCTCCCCGAGGGGAGAGGAGCGTGCCAGCGCTAACTTAAGCCTCTTCTCCCCAGCGGGGAGAAGGTGGCCGCGAAGCGGCCGGATGAGGGGGCGGCCTCGACGTGAGCCCTCGCAGCAGTCAAATCACTTCCCCGCCCTTCGCCCCGCCTCATAAGCCCGGCGCGCCCACACCCTCATCTCGTCGGGATCGTCAAAGGCGCTGTCGGGGATGCTCCAATACGGCATCGCAACCAGTTTGCCGTGGCGCGAGCCGGTGTAGGTCCATTGCTTGCAGCCGGCAGCTTCGAAGTCGGGCGCGCTTTGCTCGTCGGCCTTGAGCAGCAATTCGCCGCGCAGCACGATGGCAACGATGATGCCATCGAAATAGATGCCCTTGCCGCCGAACAGCCGTCGGATGCTGACTGGGCCGAGGCCTTCGAACAGTTCGGCGATGCGTTCATTGTCCATGCCGCGATCATGTCACCGGGATTTGGCCTTGTCATCGCCGCAACCAAAACCATGCTGACAGGTTGAGAACGAGATTCGTCGGAGTTTTGCCATGCCGCTTCTGCTCAAAGGATCCTGCCGCTGCGATGCCGTCCACTTCGAGGTGGAAAGCCACACACCGGTGCCGTTCATGCTGTGCTACTGCTCGATCTGCCGCAAGCAGCAGGGCGGCGGCGGCTTCGCCATCAATCTCGGCGCCGATTACAAGACGCTGAAGATCAGGGGCAAGCGCAGCCTCGGCGTCTTTCGTGCCGAGATCGAGGACGACGAGCATCCAACGTGCGAAATCTCGTCGGGCGAGCGCAATTTCTGCAAAAAATGCGGATCGGCGCTGTGGCTCTACGATCCGACCTGGCCGGATCTGGTGCATCCCTTCGCTTCGGCGATCGACAGCGAGCTGCCGAAGCCGCCGGAAAAGGTGCATTTGATGCTGAAATACAAGGCGAGCTGGGTCGAGCCGGTGATCGGCAAAAGGGATAAGGTCTTCGACGCCTATCCCGAGGAATCGATCGCCGACTGGCACAAGCGGACGAAGATGTGGGTGAAGTAAGGTCCTTCTCCCCGTTCACGGGGAGAAGATGCCGGCAGGCAGATGAGGGGCGGCGCCAACTTCGGATAGGGCAGCGCTGCCCCTCATCCGTCACTTCGTGACACCTTCTCCCCGTGAACGGGGAGAAGGAGGAGGTGTCAGGCCGACTCGCGCGCTTCGGCCAGCTTCTTCAAATCCGCCGGCTTCAGCTCGACGGATTCGCCGCAGCCGCAGGCCGAACTCTGGTTCGGGTTGTGGAAGGTGAAGCCGGTGCGCAGCGTCGTCTGCTCGAAATCCATCTCTGTGCCGAACAGGAAAAGGGCTGCTTCAGGCGCGACATAGACATGGGCGCCGTCGCGCTCGATGTGGTCGTCCTTGGTGTTGGGCTCGGTCACCAGATCGACCGTGTATTCCATACCGGCGCAGCCGCCCTTCTTGATGCCAAGGCGAATGCCATGCGCATTGTCACGCGTGGCGACGATCTCACGCACCCGGTCGGCGGCCTTTTCGGTCATCGTGATGACGGCGAAGCGTCCCATTCTTTTTCCTCTTCCATTCCATGCAGGTTCAAGGCCCGCCGAATGATTCTTCACCTAAAATGGTGAAGTTTTACCACTGGCGCAAGTACGCCAGCCTCTGCCAACCTCAGTACCAACCCACTGCCACCTGCGCCTCTTCCGACATGCGGTCGGGCGACCAGGGTGGGTCGAAGGTCATGTTGACCTCGACGCCCGAGACGCCCTCGACGGCGCCGACGGCGTTTTCGACCCAGCCCGGCATTTCGCCGGCCACCGGGCAGCCGGGCGCGGTCAGCGTCATGTCGATCTTGACCGAGCGGTCGTCCTCGATGTCGATCCTGTAGATCAGGCCGAGCTCGTAGATGTCGGCCGGGATTTCCGGGTCGTAGACCGTCTTCAGCGCCGAGACGATATCGTCGGTCAGCCGCGCCAGTTCATCGGCCGGAATGGTCGAAGCTGAAACCAGCGGATTGATGGCCGCTTCCGGCGCGGTCTCTGTGGTGTGGCTCGCATCATCCATGGTCATCATCCAAAGAACTTGCGCGCTTTTTCAAGCGCTTCGGCCAAAGCGTCGACTTCGGCCCTTGTATTATACATGCCGAACGATGCCCTGCATGTGGAGGTTACGCCAAAGCGTTTCAACAGCGGCTGGGCGCAATGGGTGCCGGCGCGGACCGCCACGCCTTCCCTGTCGATCACCATCGACACGTCATGGGCGTGAATGCCCTGCAATTCGAACGAGATGATGGCGCCCTTGCCGGGCGCGTCGCCGAAGATGCGCAGCGAATTGATGGCGCGCAGCCGCTCATGCGCATAGGTCTTGAGATCGGCCTCGTGGGCGGCAATGCGCTCGCGGCCGATTTTTTCCATGTACTCCAGTGCTGCACCGAGGCCAATCGCCTGCACGATCGGCGGCGTGCCGGCCTCGAAGCGATGCGGCGGCTCGTTGTAGGTGACGATGTCTTCCGTCACCTCCTCGATCATCTCGCCGCCGCCCATGAAGGGGCGCATGCCCTGCAGAATGTCCTTCTTGCCGTAGAGCACGCCGATGCCGGAGGGACCGTAGACCTTGTGGCCGGTGAAGACGAAGAAATCGCAGTCGAGATCCTGGACGTCAATCGGCATATGCACGGCGCTCTGGCTGCCGTCGACCAGCACCGGAATGCCGCGGGCATGCGCGATGCGCACGATCTCCTTGATCGGCGTCACCGTGCCCAGCGCATTCGACATCTGGGTGATCGCGACAAGCTTGGTGCGGTCGGTCAGGCGCTTTTCGAATTCCTCGATGTGGAAGACGCCGAGATCGTCGACCGGCACCCAGACCAGCTTGGCGCCCTGGCGTTCGCGGATGAAATGCCACGGCACGATGTTGGAGTGGTGCTCCATGATCGACAGCACGATCTCGTCGCCCTCGCCGATATTGGGCATGCCATAGCCGTAAGCGACGGTGTTGATGGCGGCTGTCGTGTTCGAGGTGAAGACGATGTTGTCGGTGCTCGGCGCATTGAGGAAGCGGCGCACGGTCTCCCGCGCCTTTTCATAGGCGTCGGTCGCGGCGTTGGACAGGAAATGCAGGCCGCGATGGACGTTGGCGTATTCCCGGGAATAGGCGTGCTGGATTGTATCCAGCACCACCTGCGGCTTCTGCGCCGACGCGCCGTTGTCGAGATAGACGAGCGGCTTGCCGTAAACTTCGCGCGACAGGATCGGGAAGTCGCGGCGGATCGCCTCGACGTCATAAGGGGTGGTTTCGAGTTTCTGGTCCATTACAACTTCAGAGCCTTATTCCGTCACCCACCCCTCATCCGTCTCGGCGCTACGCGCCGATCCACCTTCTCCCACAAGGGGAGAAGGTAAGGCGCTACCCGTGCGCCACAAACCAGTCGTCGAGCCGCACTTCCAGCGCCTCGACCAGCGCCTCGTCATCCAGTTCCTCGATCACTTCGGCGACGAACGCCTTGACCAGAAGCCCCCGCGCGCTCTTCTCGTCGATGCCGCGTGCCATCAGATAGAACAGATGGTTGTGGTCGATCTCGGTGACGGTGGCGCCGTGGCCGCAGATGACGTCGTCGGCGAAGATTTCCAGCTCCGGCTTGGTCGAGAACTCGCCGTCGTCGGACAGGAGCAGCGTGTTGCAGGCCATCTTGGCGTTGGTCTTCTGCGCGTATTGATGGACGTTGATGCGGCCCTGGAAGACGCCGCGCGCCTTTCCGGTCACGACATTGCGGATCACTTCCGTCGAGGTCGTGTGCGGCACGGCATGGTCGAGCACCATGGTCACGTCGGTATGGGTGTCGCCGGCCAAAAGGTTGATGCCGCGCAATTTGAAGTCGGCGCCTTCGCCGGTCGTCCTGACCACGATCTCCTGGCGCACAAGCTTGCCGCCGGCATTCATGAAGAACACGGTCAGCTTCGAATTCTTGCCGAGATGCGCCTTGAACTGCGCAAGATGCGTGGCCGTTTCCGGCTGTTCCTGGACGATCAGCCAGGTCACCTCGGCGCCCTCGCCCAGCACCAGCTGGCTGACCGAGCTGCCCAGTGCCGCGCCCTCGCCGGCCTGACGCTCGACGATAGCAGCCTTGGCGCCCGCGCCGACACGCACGGGAAAGCGCACATGCACCTGGCCGCCGGCCTGTAGGTTCTGCAATTCGATCGGCTTTTCCAGCGCTACGCCATCGGCGATGTCGACGAAATAGCCGTCGGCGACAAAGGCCGTGTTCAGCGCGCCGATGGCGTCATCGCTGCCATAGGGGTCGAGGCCCGGCGCGATGGAGCCGTCGGTCAGCTTTTCCGACAGGCGCTGAACCGTCACGCCTTCGATATCAGGGAATTTCGCGCCGGAGACGCCGTTCAGCACGGCCAGGATGGCGGAGCCTTCGACGATGGGCGGCAACGCCTTGGCGGCGGCTGTGGGATCGAAAGCCGGCACCATCGTCAGCAGCCGGCGCAGATCCGTATAGTGCCAGGATTCGATGCGCCGAGTCGGCAAGCCGTGCTTGATCGCCTCGATGGCGTCGTCGCGCTTCAGCGTCACCGCGCCGTCGCCCGGCAGCAGTGACAGCCGCTCGCCGAAAGCGTCGATCAGTGCCGTCTCGGCCTGGGTGCGCTGGGGTGTCGAGTGCATGTTCATCAGCTTGGCCTCTGGCATCTCACGCGGCTTCGCCGATCACGCCGGCATAGCCATTGGCTTCGAGATCGAGCGCCAGCGACTTGTCGCCGGACTTGATCACCTGACCTTTGTAGAGGACGTGCACGCTATCCGGCACGATGTGCTCGAGCAGGCGCTGGTAGTGGGTGATGACGACGATGGCGCGCTCTGGCGAACGCAGCGCATTGACGCCGTCCGAGACGATCTTCAGCGCGTCGATGTCGAGGCCGGAATCGGTCTCGTCGAGCACGCAGAGTTTCGGCTCCAAGAGCTTCATCTGCAGGATCTCGGCGCGCTTCTTCTCGCCGCCGGAGAAGCCGACATTGAGCGGCCGCTTCAGCATCGCCATGTCCATGTTCAGCGAGGCGGCCGCTTCCTTCACCCGCTTCAGAAATTCCGGGATTTTCAGCGGTTCCTCGCCGCGCGCCTTGCGCTGCTCATTCATCGCCACTTTGAGGAATTCCATGGTGGCGACGCCCGGTATCTCCATAGGATATTGGAAGGCGAGGAAGATGCCCGCCGTGGCGCGCTCGGCCGGGTCCATTTCGAGGATCGACTGGCCGTTGTAGAGGATGTCGCCTTCGGTGACCTCATAGTCCTCGCGGCCAGCGAGAATGTAGGACAGCGTCGATTTGCCCGAGCCGTTCGGGCCCATGATGGCGGCGACCTCGCCGGCTTTCACCGTCAGGTTCAGGCCGCGGATAATCTCGGTGCCGTCATCGACGATGCGGGCATGCAGGTTCTTGATCTCAAGCATTCTTTTCTTTCCTGAATATCTCTCCGGTCAGCCGACCGAGCCCTCAAGGCTGATGCCGATCAGCTTCTGCGCTTCGACCGCGAACTCCATCGGCAGCTGCTGGATGACGTCCTTGACGAAGCCGTTGACGATCAGCGCGATCGCTTCCTCTTCAGGAATGCCGCGCTGCATGACGTAGAACTTCTGGTCCTCGGAAATCTTCGAGGTCGTCGCCTCATGCTCGAACTGCGCCGTCGAATTCTTGGCTTCCATGTAGGGCACGGTGTGCGCGCCGCACTGGTCGCCGATCAGGAGACTATCGCAATTGGTGAAGTTGCGGGCGTTGGTCGCCTTGCGGTGCGCTGAGACCTGGCCGCGATAGGTGTTTTGTGAGAAGCCGGCGGCGATGCCCTTGGAGATGATGCGGCTCGACGTGTTCTTGCCGAGGTGGATCATCTTGGTGCCGCTATCGACCTGCTGGTAGCCGTTCGACACCGCGATCGAATAGAACTCGCCGGAGGAATCGTCGCCGCGCAGGATGCAGCTTGGATATTTCCAGGTGATCGCCGAGCCGGTCTCGACCTGCGTCCACGAGATCTTCGAACGGTCGCCGCGGCAGTCGCCGCGCTTGGTGACGAAATTGTAGATGCCGCCCTTGCCCTCGGCGTCGCCGGGGTACCAGTTCTGCACCGTCGAATATTTGATCTCGGCATCGTCGAGCGCCACCAGTTCGACGACGGCGGCATGCAACTGGTTCTCGTCGCGCTGCGGTGCCGTGCAGCCTTCGAGATAGGAGACGTAAGCCCCCTCCTCGGCGATGATCAGCGTGCGCTCGAACTGGCCGGTGTTCTTCTCGTTCATGCGGAAATAGGTCGACAGCTCCATCGGGCAGCGCACGCCCTTGGGCACGAAGACGAAGGAACCGTCGGTGAACACGGCAGAATTCAGCGTGGCGTAGAAATTGTCGGAGGTCGGCACGACCGAGCCGAGATATTTCTGCACCAACTCCGGATGCTCGCGAATGGCTTCCGAGATCGAGCAGAAGATGACGCCGGCCTGCGCCAGCTCCTTCTTGAAGGTGGTGACGACGGAGACGGAATCGAACACAGCGTCGACGGCCACACGGCCGGATTTGTAGACGTTGTCGCTGGGCTCCTCGAGATCGGACGCGTCGGTCTTCTGCACGCCGGCGAGGATTTCCTGTTCCCTGAGCGGAATGCCGAGCTTTTCGTAGACCTTCAGCAATTCGGGATCGACGTCGCTTAGCGATGTCGGGCCGGGCGTGCTCTTGGGCGCCGCATAGTAATAGAGGTCCTGGAAATCGATCTTCGGATAATGGACGCGCGCCCAGGTCGGCTCTTCCAGCGTCAGCCAGCGCCGATACGCTTCCAGACGCCATTCGAGCATCCAGGACGGTTCATCCTTCTTGGCCGAGATGAAGCGAATAATGTCTTCGCTCAGGCCCTTGGGGGCCTTGTCCATCGCGATCTCTGTCTGGAATCCGTATTTGTACTGGTCGACGTCGATCTTTCGGACCCGATCGATCGTGTCCTGCACAGCAGGCATAAGCGTTCTCCATCCACGCCGGGGTCAAGGCCCGACAGTTTTCAAACTATGGCATCGCCAACGGCTGCCCCTGGAGGCACCGGAAGCGGCGTAAGTTCCATATAGTGCGTTTCGACCCGGAATTCACCCGGCCACTTCTCAACGCACGGCTCTACCAGGCCGCGAGGCCTGAATTTCTTTTCGCCGCCTCAGGCGGCTTGTTCCCTGCCCGCCCGGCGCTGGGCTATTCCCGCCAGCGCAGTACGGAACAGTTCGATATCGCCGGCACTCGTTGCGTGGCCGATGGACACGCGCAAAGCACCGAGGCTGTCACCGTAACCCATGGCCTTCAGCACATGGCTCGGCCCGACCTTGCCCGACGAACAGGCAGATCCCGCCGACAGCGCCACGCCGGCCAGATCGAAAGCGATCTGCGCCGTCTCAGCCTTGATGCCGGGAATAGCCAAGAATGTCGTGTTGGCAAGCCTTGGCGCGCCGGTTCCGAAGATTTCTGCGTCCGGCACCAGTGTTTTGACGATGATCTCGACCTCGTCGCGGCGAACCCGCACCCCGTCCATGGTCTGCAATCCGGCCAGAGCCTGCCGTGCAGCGGCGCCAAAGCCGGCGATGGCCGCCAGGTTTTCGGTGCCGCCGCGATGGCCCTTTTCCTGGCCACCGCCATTGATCAGCGGCTTCGGCATCATCAGATCGGCCGCGGCAACAATCGCGCCGACGCCTTTGGGACCACCAATCTTATGCGAAGACAGAATCAAATAGTCGGCGTAACCCGCTGAAATATCGATGGAAACGCGGCCCGCCGCCTGCACCGCGTCGACCACCAGAATGCCGCCAGCCGCCTTCACGATTGCGGCGATGGCCTCGACCGGCTGGATGGCGCCGGTCTCGTTGTTGGCGGCATGGATTGCCACCAGCGGCAGGCCTTCTGCCTTATCATGCGTGACCAGAGCAGCTGTCAGTTGAGCGAGATTGGCGATGCCGTTGGCATCGACGCCGATCCGCGTCACCTGCGCGGCCGGAAAACGGCCGCCATTGAGCAGGCAAGGATGATCGGCTTCGCAGACATAGAGCCGGCTCATGCGCACAGTGCCGCGGCCCATCTGCCAATCCGGCGTCAAAAGCGTCGAGGCAGCCTCGGTCGCGCCGGAGGTGAACACGACATGTTCGGGTTTCGCATTGACCAGCACCGCCACGTCGCGCCTGGCGTTCTCGATCAGCCGCCGCGCCGCGCGGCCCTCGGCATGCACCGACGACGGATTGGCGACGAGATCGAGCGCCGCAATCATCGCCTCACGCGCCTCGGTGATGAGCGGCGCGCTGGCATTGTAGTCGAGATAGGCGCGTGCTGCGGCCATTTTCGCTCAATCGATCCCGTCAAAACCCATTCCGCAGGGATAGCGCGTTATTTCCTTGAAATTGCAAGGCAAGACGTCCTATTTACGCGGCTTGCGGCGGGGATGGCCGGGCCGTCACGGCTGGCTATCCAGTTTTGAACAATTCTAAACTAGCTTCTAAGAAGACGCTCGCCCTGCGTCAAGGCCAGAGGAAAGAGTTGTTCCGGGCGCCGCGCATTCTTATGCCACGTGGAGTATTTTATGCCTGAGGTCATTTTCACCGGTCCGGCCGGCCGCCTGGAGGGCCGCTACCAGCCTTCCAAGGAAAAGAGCGCGCCGATCGCCATCGTGTTGCATCCGCACCCGCAGTTCGGCGGCACGATGAACAACAAGATCGTCTATGACCTCTTCTACATGTTCCAGAAGCGCGATTTCACCACGCTTCGCTTCAATTTCCGCGGCATCGGCCGCAGCCAGGGCGAATTCGACCACGGCACCGGCGAATTGTCGGATGCGGCCGCAGCGCTCGACTGGGTGCAGTCGCTGCATCCGGATTCCAAGAGCTGCTGGGTCGCCGGCTATTCCTTCGGCTCGTGGATCGGGATGCAGCTTCTGATGCGCCGTCCCGAGATCGAAGGCTTCATCTCGATCGCGCCGCAGCCCAACACTTATGATTTCTCGTTCCTGGCGCCCTGCCCGTCATCGGGCCTGATCATCCATGGCGATGCCGACAAGGTGGCGCCGCCCAAGGATGTGCAGGGCCTGGTCGACAAGCTGCACACGCAAAAGGGCATCACCATCACGCAGAAGACCTTGCCCGGCGCCAACCATTTCTTCGCCAACGATTCCGAGCTGCTGCTCGAGGAATGCGCCGACTATCTCGACCGGCGCCTGGCCGGCGAATTGTCGGATCCGCGGCCGAAGCGGCTGCGCTAAGGCCCCCGGATCCGGCATCGTTCACATTCGTGTCCGTGACGGGCACGGATGCCGTTTTACGCTGATCCATATGGTCTGGCACGCCTGACATGTAGCACGGCCTGCCTGAACGGTGCAGAATGCCAAGTTGTGGAAACCGAAGAGGGCGTGACCGATCATGTACCAACCTCCTCATTTCGTAGAGACGCGCCAAGACGTCCTGCACGGGCTCATCCGTTCGCACCCGCTTGGCCTGCTGATTTCAAATGGACAGGACGGCCCCATCGCCAACGCCATCCCGTTCCTGCTTGATACCGAGGCCGGGCCGAACGGCAAGCTGCGCGCGCACCTTGCCAAGGCCAACCCGCAATGGCGCCTGCTGGCCGACAATCCGGCATCGCCCGTGCTGGTGGTGTTCCAGGGCGCCGATGCCTATGTGACGCCGTCCTGGTACGAGACCAAGCGGGAAACCGGCAAGGTCGTGCCAACCTGGAACTATGCCATCGTCCAGGTGCGCGGGATGGTCAGAGTGATCGACGATGCGCAGTGGATCGCGCAGCAGATTTCCGATCTGACGCTGTCGCAGGAAGGCGCGCGTGAGGCGCCCTGGGCGGTGACCGATGCGCCGCCAAACTTCATCCAGTCGCAGATCAAAGGCATTATCGGGCTGGAGATCGAGATCGCCGAGATCAGCGGCAAGTGGAAGGTCAGCCAGAACCGCCCTGTCGCCGATCGCGTCGGTGTCGCTGAAGGGCTGGAGAAGGAAGCCGCCGGCGTGCCCGACATGGCCGGGCTGGTTCGATCATATGGCGGGCTTGAGTCTCAGTAGTTTTCGGGCCGGTCCGCAGCGACGTTCAGTGGACTGCCTGCCAACCGAAAGGTCGTCTTGCGGACAGGCAAGCCGGCCGGTGTCCGGCGGAAGATGAAGCCGAGCCGCGCAAGGATAAGCCCGCACAGGATCGCGACGGCGCAGCCGAGGCCGAAACCGGCGACCGTATCGCTTGGGTAATGCGCCCCGACGAACACCCGGGTGGAAGCGATGCAGGCGGTGATTGCCAGGGCGACGTACCAGCGCTTTGGAAACAGCAGCAGAGCGATGCCGAACACGGCGCCCATGGTGGTAGCGTGGCCGGATGGAAAAGCGGCAAAGCGGGCATTCATGGCGAATGGATGCAGTGACAGTACGCCGAAATTGTCGAAATAGAGCGGCCGTGCCCGGCCGATGCCGTATTTCAGCACATTGACCGCAAGGCCTGACAGGCCAATCCCGCCAAGCACCAGGAAGGCAAAGCAAGTCCAGTTGTAGACCAGCATCCGCGATCGCCTGGAAAGGCTTCGCCAATCCGTCAGATTGGCGGCAACAAGGCAGGCAGCTGCCGGGACAAGATACCAGCCACCGAGGCCAAAAACGGTGAAAAACTCGGTAAACCGGGCAAGACGAGGCGGCCATTCCCCCCAGAGGACGCCTGCCGCTCGGTCTAGGCGAACGAACGCCGCGGCGGCGAGCATGATCCAGGCCAGCAGCCAGACCGGCCAAGCGATGCGGGGATAGTGGGCTCTGCGCACGGCAAAGCGCCTTTTGACGATGCGCATCGTGTCGAGGAGATTGTCGCGCGACCGACGAAACACCACAGATGGCGTCACGGGGGTTTTCACTTGGCCACCCGGTAGAGGCCAAGAGACAGCCTGTCGCCCGAGGAATAATTGAGGCCGTCGATCTCGGTGAGGCGGTTGGCCGTCTTGCCTTGCGCGGCCAGCATGTCGCTCAGCTTCTTCTCGTCGGCGACAGGCGCCAGCCCGAGCGCGCAAGCCGGATCGCCGAGCAGGTGTGCGGCGACGCCGTCGACATCGGTCAGGATCGTCTTGGTTCCGACCAGGAAGACAAGGCTCGGTTCGTGATATGGTGCCGAGGCAAGCACGGTCGTGTCGCAGGGACGGTTCGCGTCGACCGCGGCCTTGATCGCCGGGCTCAGCCAGATCGGCTTCAGCGACGGGGCAATCATCCCGAACAGCAAGCCAAGGGTGACGCCGGCGCCGGCCGCGATCGCGCCGATGCGGGGGAGCGGCACCTGCAAACGGCGGGGGAAGGCGAGATAGCCGGTGACGAGCGCGGCAAGCGCGGCCGGAATGCTCCACCACGAGAAGGCCTTGGCGAGATAGATCGGCGCGCCGACCGAGACAACGGCCAGGCCGATGCTGACCAAGCAAAGACCGAAGGCGGTCGACCACCAAAGCCATGACTGCCAGCGCTTGAGCGGCGCATTGGCGTCCTCCGGCTGCAGGGTCAGAAGCCAGCCGACCAGCAGCGCCATGCCGGGATAGGCCGGCAGCACATAATGCGGCAGCTTGGTCGGGATCAGCTCGAACACCAGCCAGAACGGGATGTACCAGGCAAGGCAAAAGCGCAGGCGCGGATCGTCGCGCAAGCGGTTGAGCGCCTGCACCCCGGCGCCGACGGCAATCAGCCCGAACGGCCACATGAACAGCGAATAGGTCAGCACATAGAAGCCGGGCGGAATGCCGTGCGATTCCTCGCCTGAGGCGACCTTGCCCAGCATGTCCTTGCCGACCGCTTGCTGCAGGAAGGCGCCATGGCTCTTCCAGGTGATCAGCGCGAGCCAGGGCAGTGCGATTAACAGCACGATCAAAAGGCCGCGGCCGACTTTCAGGTTTTTCAACCAGCGCCCGTCGCGCTCGAAAGCGAACAGCGCCGCAACTGTCAGCGCCGACAACAGAGGCGCGATCGGTCCCTTGATCAGGATCGCAATGCCTTGCGCCATCCAGAATATCCACCAGAGATGGGCAGCCACCGGTGCGTTGCGGCGCGAGGCGGTGTAGATCCGCGCCAGGGCGCCTTGCGCCGCAACGCAGCAGGCCAGAAGCATGGCGTCCGTCTTGGCGTCGCGGCCTTCGAAGGCGGTGGCGAAGATCGCTGCCATGATCAGTCCGGCCGCGAGGCCGGCATTAGCGCCGAAAAGACTGGCGCCTGTCCAGGCGATTGCCACGACGGCAATGGCGATGCCCAGCGCCGAGACCAGGCGATAGATCCAGATCGGCGCCCCGGCCCCCTCGCCGCTCAGCGTCACGGCCGCCGATTGCAGCCAGTAGATGCCGAC
The DNA here is from genome assembly GCF_056404315.1 of Mesorhizobium sp. P2_D6. Lineage (NCBI taxonomy): Bacteria > Pseudomonadati > Pseudomonadota > Alphaproteobacteria > Hyphomicrobiales > Phyllobacteriaceae > Mesorhizobium > Mesorhizobium sp. P2_D6. Next base: position 418,043 of record NZ_JBFUEG010000003.1, read on the forward strand.
CGGCTTCTGATAGCGCGACATGTCCTGGAAGCGGATGTCGACATAATCGCCGGTTTCGACCATCTGCTTGGTGGCCTGGACGAAACGCGACTCATCGCGGTCGATCGGCGGCAGCGAAGCCAGCCCACTGGCCGTCAGCAGCAGGCTGAACAGGAAAAGCAGGACGTAGTTCCTGTTCATTGCAACCACCGGATCCTGCCTTGACCAGACTTTCTTCAGTCGACCCAGACTTTCTTCAATCGACCTTGGTCATCGCCGCCGCCTTGCGCTCATTGGCGATGAGCCAGAGATTTCTGACATAGATGAACATGCCCATCGCCTGGCCGGCGATGAACACCGGATCCTGGCGCACGATGGCATAGATCAGCAGCAGGCCGCCGCCGAACAGCGAAAAGAACCAGAAAGCGACCGGCACGACGCTGCGCTTGGCCTTTTCCGAAGCGAGCCACTGCACGACGAAGCGCATGGTGAAGAAGAACTGGGCGACGAAGCCGAGCAGGATCCAGGCGTCGAACTGCTTGATGAAAACCTGATGCAGCCAGGTCGCCAGTTCTTGAAACACGTTAGCCATGCGTGATTTCCTCTACCTTTGGCATCCTGCGGCGCCGGCGCCGAAGCCACCAGACGCCGGCGAGATCGAGCACGCCCTGCAGGCCGCGGTCGAAGATGCCGTAATTCGACTTGCCGTGGCGCCGCGAGCGGTCGACGACGTCGCAGTGCACGACGCGGTAACCTTCCTGGATGACCAGCGCCGGAACAAAGCGATGCGTGCCGTCGAAGAACGGCAGTTTGCGCAGGATATCGGTGTGGATCGCCTTCAGGCCGCAACCGGTGTCGCGGGTGTCGTCATGCAGGATCGCGCCACGCAGCCAGTTGGCGAAACGCGACGCCAATTGCTTGATCTTGCTGTCGCGGCGCTTCAGCCGCTGCCCTTGCGCGGCGCCGAAATCAGGCCCCGCCTTGCGCAGCGCGTCGACCAGCACGGGGATATATTGGGGGTCGTTCTGGCCGTCGCCATCGATGGTTGCGACGATGGCGCCGCGCGCCGCCCACGCGCCCGAGCGCACCGAAAGCGACTGGCCGGCGGATTTTTCATGGCGCAGCTGACGAAGCGGAAACGGGCGTTTGGCTGCCTCGGCGGCAAGCACGGAAGCCGTATCGTCGGTCGAACCGTCATTGACGACGATGATTTCGAAGTCGCGTCCGGTCATGGCGGCCTCGATCTCATCGATCAGAAGCGGCAGGTTCGCCGCCTCGTTGCGGCAGGGAATGACGATGGATATCAATGCGTCCGGCATATGTCGCGTCGGGCTCTGTCACAGGATATGGCATTTTGGCGGATGCCGTGCGGTGCCGTTCCAGCGGATCGAAGGTTGCATGAACCCGTTGGCGCGGCGCCTCATTACGCCAGCCGGCACGATGAAGCAAGCGCGCGCGGCAGCCCAGCATATGCCGTCTCTGCGGACGCAAACCGGAAACCACTTTTGCTTCGGCCGCTTGGATGCTAAACGCCCGCGTTCGTATCACGCCGGGCAGTTGGGGTCCGGCGCTTTCAGGAAGAAACAATGTCTGCCTTCAAATCCGATTTCCTGCGCGTCATGAGCGAGCGCGGTTTCATCCATCAGATCTCGGACGAGACCGGGCTGGATCAACTTTTCGCGAAGGAAACGGTGACCGCCTATGTCGGCTACGACGCCACCGCGACCAGCCTGCATATCGGCAATCTGATATCGGCGACCATGCTCTACTGGATGCAGGAGACCGGCCATCGGCCGATCGCGCTGATGGGCGGCGGCACCTCGATGATCGGCGATCCGTCCTTCCGCGACGACCAGCGCAGCCTTTTGACGCCGGAGGCGATCGCCACCAACATCGAAGGCATCAAGCGCATTTTTGGCCGCATCCTGCGCTTCGGTGACACCGGCAACGACGCCATCATGGTCAACAATGCCGACTGGCTGATGAAGCTCAACTATGTCGAGTTCCTGCGCGATGTCGGCCGCCACTTCTCGGTCAACCGCATGCTTACCTTCGACAGCGTCAAGCTCAGGCTCGAGCGCGAACAGTCGCTGTCCTTCCTCGAATTCAACTACATGATCCTGCAGGGCTACGATTTCGTCGAGCTCAGCCGCCGCCATGAATGCCGGCTGCAGATGGGCGGTTCGGACCAGTGGGGCAACATCATCAACGGCGTCGATCTCGGCCACCGTATGGGCACGCCGCAGCTCTATGCGTTGACCACACCGCTGCTCACGACATCGTCAGGCGCCAAGATGGGCAAATCGGCCAAGGGCGCGGTGTGGCTGAACGGCGACCTCTTCTCGCCCTATGATTTCTGGCAGTACTGGCGCAACACCGAGGATGCCGACGTCGAGCGCTTCCTGAAGATCTTCACCCGCCTGCCACTGTCGGAGATCGCGCGGCTGGCCGCCCTTGGCGGCTCCGAGATCAACGAGGCCAAGAAGGTGCTGGCGACGGAAACCACGGCGATCGTGCACGGCCGCGAAGCGGCACAAGCGGCAGAGGAGACCGCTCGCAAGACTTTCGAGGAAGGTGTGACCGCCGAAACCCTGCCGACTGTCGAGGTCGACGGCGCAGCGCTCGAAGCCGGCATCGGCATCCTGTCGCTGTTGGTCACCGCGGGCCTCGCCGGGTCCAACGGCGAAGCGCGGCGTCACATTCAGGGCGGCGCCGTGCGCCTCAACGACCAGCCAATATCGGATGACCGCAGGATGGTGACACCTCGGGATCTCAGTCCGGAAAACGTCGCAAAGCTTTCATTGGGCAAGAAAAAACACGTTCTGGTGCGGCCAACCTGACGGGCCTCAGCGGTACTCGAAGATCGACCGGAAAATGCCTGGCGCGATCACCGATAGCGGGTTTATGTCCAGCACCGGCTTGTTGGCGTTGCCTTTGAGCCGGTAGGTGACGCCGATCAGGCCGCGGTCGCGACCGTTGCCGAGCAGCGCGCCGACCAGCGGCAATTCACCGAAGATGCGGTTAAGGCCATAGGCCGGCATGAATGTGCCGGTCATGTCCATATTGTTGTTCTGGTCGTAGAGCGTGCCCTGGAAGGTGGTGCCGATGCGCGGGCCGCGCAGCACGCCATTGGCCAGCTTCAGATAGCCTGAACCCTTGTCGATCTCGGAATAGCCGCGCTCGAACTTTACCCGCGAAGTGTCGATCTTGCCTTTGACCGCTTCGTTCAGGCTGCGGCTGTCGCCCGCCGGCGTGGTCGATACGATCGAAGCGAGCTTCGGTTCATTGACGATGAAGAAATTGCTTGAGTCGACCTGACCCCGCATCGGCCCGTCGGCCGCGCCGCTGAGCGCCAGCGTGATCGAGCCGCCTTCCATGTGCTCGTAGATGTTGAGGAAGCGCAATATGGCGCCGGCGTCGGCCGACTTCATGTTGAGCGCGCGCGCGCCATTGCCTGCGGTGTTGCTGATGGTGATGGCGGCGCCTGAACTTGCCGTGGCGCTGACCTTAAGGCCGTTCACCTTGGAGCCGGCGGCGCTGTAGTCGAGCTTCAGATTGGACAGGACCTCGTCGTGGAACCCGGTCAGCGAAGTGACATCGGCGCTGACCGAAACCGCATCCGTGCCGGTGGTCTTGGTGGCGGTATCGACGTCGGAGGTGAACTGCTTGATCAGCGAGCGGGCGTCGAGCGCATTGCCGCTGACGTCAACGGCAAAGCCCTTGCCCGACCGCTTCACCGTCACCGCGACGTCGTCACCCCTGTTCAAAGCGACTTTGCTGAAGCGCGCCGAAGACAGCGCGCCCTTGATCAGGACGACATCGCCCTCCACCGAAAAGCTCTTTCCATCAAGGTCGAAATCGGACAGCGTTGTCGTATCGCCCGACTTCGCCATGGTGAAAGTGGCATTGGCGGGAATGCCCGGCCCCTTGCTCCAGCCTGCCCAGGGAATATCCAGCCTGGCGCTGGTCAGGTCGACCGCGACGTTCTGGCTGCCGTCGCCGCTCTTGTCGATCGCCACCTTGATGGTTCCCGAAATCAGCGGCGACAGGCCAGGCATGGCGGTGGCGCGTGTCTTGTCGTCGAGCACAAGCGCCACCTTGCGGCTGCGCGGCGGCCCGCCATCCCCGAGCGGCTCGATCAGATCGAGTTCAGCCGGAATGCCGTTCAGCTTCGCGTCGGCCGAGATCACCGCCTTGTCGGGCCCGACTTCGATCGAACCATCGGCCTCGGTTATCGTCTGGTCTTCGAACGGCTTGGCGAGCGACAGGTCCTTGTAGTCGAGCGTCACCAGCCAATCGAGCTTCGAGGTGTCGACACCGGACTGCAGCGGAATGTCGGCCTTGACGTGACCGGTCACCGTGCCGGACAGGTCGTCCGGCGCAATACCGACATGTCGCATTGCGTTGATCGGTTCGTAGGAAGCGAGTTCGGCGATGGCCGGCGCCTCGCCGGCGACGTCGATGTCGAGCGCGCCGATCACTGGCGGGTGGTTCGCCGCCTTCACCGACAGCGTGCCATTGCTTGCCGCCACGGTGCGGCCACTCGGCATATAGACGCTGCCCGAAGACAGAGCTATGTCGACATCGTTGCCGTGGAAGGAAACCACGCCAATGGCATCGCGGATCGGCGGGATGCGGCCGGCGGTGTCGAAGCGCGAGCCCTCGACCTGGAACCGGCCGAACACCTCGTCAGCCGAAAGCGGCACGCCGTTGCCGAGCCGCCCCGGCACGACCTGGAACTGCAGGCTGGCGTCGACGACACGGCCGCCAAACAGATTCTGCAGCACCCACAGCCGGGCATTCTTGGCGGAAAACCAGGGCCACAATTGCTTGACGTGTGAGACCGGCATGTCGTGGACGTTGAGCGACAGCGAAATGCCTGGCGGCCCGTTGTCTATGAAGGCAAGTGCGGCTGTGCCCAGCACCTCGCTGCCCGATCCCGACCTGACGCCGATCTGCTCGGCGACGAGCTTGCGGCTCCTCGTCTGATAGACGCCGGCGATGCGGGCGAAGAAATTCAGTGCCGGCTCGGGCGATTCCGCCGGCGCCAGCGTCGAGCCGTCGCTGGTCAGGTCGTAGCGGTAGGAAGGCTCCTCACCGGCCGCGCCGGTCGCCGGCTTGGGCCCGATCGAACCGGCGAAATTGAAAGTCGAACGGCCGGTCTTCAAAACCAGCCTACCGACATCGATCTTGTTGGATCCGGAGACAAGCGTGGCGTCGACATCGACATCGGCCGGCAACAGCCCGCGTGTGCCGAGGTCGAGCACCGAACCGGTTAGCGACAGCGAGGCCGTCAGCCGGGAATCGCTTTCGCCCGAGCCTTCGGTCCCCGTCAGCTTCAAAGCGATCGCGCCGGTTTTCCCACCTGCCTCTGGCGTTGTCTGTGGAATGGCCGCCATGTCGATGGCCGCATTCAACGCAGTGACCCGCAGGGAGGTCGTATCGCGGGTGGCGGCAGCGGTGACCGTGAGCGCCCGGCCATCGATATCCGCCTCGGAGGAGAACTCCATGCTGCCCGGGCCCGACTGCAGCACGGTGGCATTGGCGATGTTGACCAGCTTGACCGAGCCGGCCTCGGGCAGTTCGAACGCGACATTCTTGAGATCGATCCGGCGCATCGAATCCTCGCGCACGGCATCGAGCGCATGGTTGACGTGACCGAAGACAGCGGCGGCCAGCTTTTCCGGATCGATGAGGCCGTCTTGATTGCGCAGCTCGGCTGTCCAGTCGCCGCCCGACGGCATTGCCGCGGTGACAATGTGGGCGTCGGAAATCCTGGCGCTGGTCAGCCGCACCTCGCCCGAGAGCAGCGGTATCAGTCGGATGCCGAAACGCACACGCCCGGCGTCGGCCATCGGCTTGCCGTCGGCGGTCTTGACGCTGACATCCCTCACCTGCAACGCAATGAAGCTCGACCCGTCAAGCGTCAGGCTGGCAGGACCGACGGCGACCTTGACGTCGAGACCGGCGAGTTTCTCGATCGCCGCTTCGGCTTCCGCCCGCAGCCGCTCGCTGCCGATTCCGGTGGCGCCGATGACATAGACGGCGGCGGCGGCCAGCAGCACCAAGGCTGCGACGCCGGCAAACAGGCGGGCAAGGATGCGAAAGCCACGGCCGATCCGCGCCTTGCCGAGCGGCGGCACGCTGCAGGCAGACGGGAAAGTCCCCAGGTCGGTGATCTCGTCACGCCTGAACCGGATTTTCTCGGGCTGCGGTTCTTCCTGATCCACGCAATTTTCCGTTTACGAATTCGATCGTGGACGAATCCCCGCTCGACACTATAACGATGCAGCCTGGCGCGTAACCTCAAACAAGGGCATCGATATGGCTGATCTCGACATTGGCGACGCTGCTCCGCAATTCGACCTGCCGCGCGATGGCGGCGGCTCGCTCAGCCTTGCCGCGTTGCGGGGAAAACCCGTCGTACTTTACTTCTATCCGCAGGACGACACCACAAGTTGCACCAATGAGGCGATCAGCTTTTCCCAGCTGAAGCCGGAGTTCGAAAAGGCCGGCGCCGTCGTGATCGGCCTATCGCCTGACAGCGTAAAGAAGCACGACAAATTCAAAACCAAATACGATCTCACGGTCGACCTGGTTGCCGACGAGGAGCGCAAAGTGATCGAGGCCTACAATCTGTGGGTCGAAAAGACGATGTATGGCCGCAACTATATGGGCGTCGAACGAGCGACGTTCCTGATCGGCAAGGACGGCCGGATTGCCGGCATCTGGCGCAAGGTCCGGGTAAAAGGTCATGCCGAAGCGGTGCTGGAGGCGGTGCGCGCGCTCTGACACGCCGCCGATCTCACCACCCTGCCCGCAACCCGCCACTCGTTTTGCGCGCAATCCTTGCCGGCCGGCACCACGGCAAAGCTTTGTTAACCCTAATAATGTGTAATCAGGCTTCGTTGGTGTCGTAACGAAAGCTTGGTCCCGTGAACCCAACCGGTCAGTCAGCGGTCTTCGGCAGGCGCAAGGAGCCCCATACGGTCATTATTGCGCGGGGCAATGAAATCCGACATTTCACCATTCGGCCGTGGCTCGTCGCCTTTCTTGGCTCGGCACTGGCGGCAATCGCCATCGGCTATCTGCTGGCAACCTCCTACCTAGTGCTGCGCGACGATCTGATCGGCGCCACCACGGCGCGGCAGGCGCGCATGCAGCAGGCTTATGAGGATCGCATCTCGGCATTGCGCGCCCAGGTCGACCGCATCACCAGCCGCCAGCTTCTCGACCAGAAACTGATGGAAACCAAAGTCAGCGAACTGCTCGATCGGCAGAGCCAGCTCAGCCAACGCCATGGTCGCCTCGGGCCGATTCTCGAACGGGCGGAAAATGAAGTCGGAACGCCGCCTGTCGCGGATGCGGCCGCCAAGCCCGACGAGCATGCCGAACTGACCGGCGGCGAGCCCCTGGCCTATTCGGTCGCCAGCCTCGGCTCGGGCGATACCAGGCCGTTCTCTTTGTGGTCGACCCGCTCCGATCCGCTGCCCAGCGAAACGGCGGCGGACCGTGCCGACAAACTGTTCGTCTCGATCAACGAATCGCTCAAGGCCATCGAGAGCCAGCAGCTCACCCGTATCGCCACGCTTGCCGACAATGCCTACAAGAACGCCGATGCCATCACCCAGGCACTCGAGGCAGCCGGCCTGCCGGTCGACAGCGATTTCGGCAAAAACGAAAGCGATGTCGGCGGACCGTTGATCCCGCTGGACTCCTCGATGATGTTCGACAGCAAGGTCAAGGAACTCGACGAGGCGCTGGATACGCTCGACCAGTTGAAGAAAGAGGCGCGGCGGCTGCCGCTCGCCAACCCCGCGCCCGGCCATTCCGTCACCAGCCCGTTCGGCGTTCGCACCGACCCGATCCTTGGCACTGCAGCCCTGCATTCAGGCATGGATTTCCGCGCACCGATCGGCATGGCGGCCAAGGTCACGGCGGCCGGCGTCGTCACCAAGGCAGGCTGGAACGGCGGCTATGGCCGCATGGTCGAGGTCGACCATGGCAATGGCTTTGCCACCCGCTATGGGCATTTGAGCGAAATCGATGTGGCCGTCGGTCAGAAGCTCGCCGCCGGCGACATTATCGGCAAGACCGGCAGCAGCGGCCGCTCCACCGGCCCGCATCTGCACTACGAGGTCCGCCACAATGGCGAGGCCATCGACCCGCTCCGCTTCCTGGCCGTGGGCAAGAAGGTCGAGCAATATCTTTAAGGGCCAATTCATTCGCGTCAGCGCGACTTGGCACTATACTTATACGCCAGGCTAATCCTCGGCGCTTTCGTCATGGCGCCGGTATGCTGCCTCATAGTCACGGCCGCCGTAGAACACATTGACGATTTCCACGGTTTTTCCGACTCGATAGACGATTACGGCGCTGCGCTCAAAGGGCACCGTACGCAACCCCGGCTGAAGGTCGTCACGCGGTCGGCCGCCGTGCGGTACATCGCCAATCCTGCGGCACCGGCCGAGAATTCTGCCGATAAAGCCGGAGGCAACAGCATGGCTTTGGCTGGCAAGCGCTATGGAGCGATAGATTGCCTTTAGATCGGCGAGTGCTTCGGGCCGCAACGTGACCTTAGCGCGTCGCATTAGGGGAGCCAGCGGCCTCGCTTTCCATGAAGCGGGCCATCTCGGCCTCGGCCTCCTCCAAAGTCAGGCTGGGGCGTGGATCATCGATGGAGCGACGGATTCGGGCGCGCATAGCCTCCAGGCGCTCGGCGTCCTCTATGCGTTGCCGCTGCCACACCCGCACGGCATCACGCATAGCCTCGCTGGTGGTGGCAAATTCGCCAGCCTCCACACTCTCTCGGATAGCCTGCATCTGCTCACGAGCCATAGTAACGCTGACTTTTTCGGCGTTGTTCATGATTAGGGGCTCCCTAAATTTCCACTCCACAAGGTAGGATAAATTCCGACCAGACGCCAGAAATTTGTGGCCTAGCGTATGCGCGCTATGGCTACCGTTACACGTTTATACGCCAGGGTGAGAACAAGAAGCGCATTGACTCGAAGTTGTAGGATGATATGTATCACCCCATATCCAGACAGGCACTTCATGACAATGCATGCCCTTTCGCCAGACCTTCTCGGTGCCCTGCGGGACGCTGTCGGGCCGAACGGCATGACCGTCGATGCCGCGGGCATGGCGAAATATCTCGGCGACTGGTCGGGCGATCATCATGGCGAAGCACTTGCCGTGCTGCGGCCGGCTTCGGTGGCCGAGGTCCAGGCGGTGGTGCGGCTCTGCGCCTCGCTCGGGCTCGGCATCATCCCACAAGGCGGCAATACCGGCCTGGTGGCGGGCGCGATCGATATCGAGACCGCCGGCTCAGTGGTCGTCAGCCTGGAGCGGCTGAACACCATCCGCCGCGTCGACGCCGACAATTTCGTGCTGCAGGCCGATGCCGGCTGCATCCTGCAGGCCGTGAAGGACGCTGCCGACGAACAGGACTGCCTGTTTCCGCTGACGCTTGGCGCCCAGGGCAGTTGCCAGATCGGCGGCAATGCGGCCAGCAACGCTGGCGGCATCAACGTGCTGCGCTACGGTATGGCGCGCGATCTCATCCTCGGCCTTGAAGTGGTGCTGCCGGACGGCGAGTTGTGGAACGGCTCTTCCGGCCTGCGCAAGAACAACACCGGCTACGATCTGAAGCAGCTGTTTATCGGTTCGGAAGGGACGCTCGGCATCATCACCGGCGTCGAACTGAAACTGTTTCCAAAACCGGTCCGGACCGAGACCGCCTATCTCGGCCTTGCCTCGTTCGAAGCGGCGATCGCGCTGTTCCGGCAGGCCCGCCGTGCCTCCGCAGATTTGATGTCGGCCTTCGAGATCATCGGTTCGGAATGCATCGCGCTGGCGCGCTTGATCGACGTCAACATGGTGTCGCCGGTCGAAGCGCCCGTCCATGTATTGATCGAACTGTCGGCCAGTGCTGCGATCGACCTGCGCACCCTTCTGGTCGATTTCCTGGCCGAGACCATGGAAAGTGGTCAAGTCATCGATGCCGCGCTTGCCGAAAGCAGCGCCCAGGCAAAAGCCTTCTGGGCCATCCGCGAAGGGCTGGTCGAGGGCCAGGCCAAGCGTGGCTATCATGTGCGCACCGATCTTTCGGTGAGGATTTCGGACATCCCTGCCCTCATCGGTCGGGCCCGCCGCTTCGTGGCGCAGGATCATCGGGGATGGCTGCCGCTGGCCTATGGCCATGCCGGCGACGGCAACATCCATTTCAACGTGTTGCCGCCGGAAGGCCTCGACGAGTGCGAGGCCCGCGCCCGAGGCACTGACATCACCGCCGGGCTCTACCGGATCGCCAATTCGCTCGGCGGCTCGATCAGCGCCGAGCATGGCATCGGCCGTACCCGCCACCGCACCTTCATGGCCGGCCTGGCGCCTGCTCATCGCCGGCTTATCGGCACGCTGAAGAATGCACTCGACCCGCAAGGGCTGATGAACCCCGGCTGCCTTCTGCCGGCAACGGAGACCCCTCCATGAAGCAAAGACTGGCTGCCATCGGCACCGTCGAGACGCTGCCACACCGCGTCGCGACCTTCCTCGGCCGCGAGATCGAATCGGGTGACCTCAGTCCGGGCACACGGCTGCCGACGGAACAGGAGCTTTCGGAGAAATTCGGCGTCAGCCGCAATGTCGTGCGCGAAGCGATCGCGCAGCTCAGGGCCGACGGCATGATCGAGGCGCGGCAAGGCATCGGCGCCTTCGTGTTGGCGCCGGAGCAGCGGGCGTCGATCCGCATCGACGGCGAGGCGCTCAAAGAAGGCCAGAACATGGAGCGGCTGTTCGAGCTGCGCTGCATCCTCGAAGCCGAATCCGCAGCGCTTGCCGCCGAACGGCGTGGCCAGGAGCATCTCGACGCCATCAAGGCGGCGCTCGACCGCATGAGCGGCGAGGAACGCTGGGAAGAAGGCAGCATCGACGCCGATCTTCTGTTCCACCGTGAGATCGCGCGCGCCACCGGAAACAACTACATCCACACCTTCATTTCCTTCGTCTGCGAACAGATCCGCCGCTCGATCCACTACGCGCGGCAGACCAACCCGCTGCACGATCTGGTCGAGATCAATGTCGGCGAGCATGTGCGCATCTACGAGGCGCTGGTTGCCGGCGATCCCGCAGCGGCGGAAGCGGCCATGCGCGCCCACATCATCGGTGCGGCTGAGCGCGTCGGCGTCAAGTTGCCGGCCGCACGGCGCCTGCCCGCCAGCAAAGGGATTTAGCCATGCCGCTCGGAGGCGCTTACGCGATTTCGGATGTCTGCCTGCTGGTCGAGGACATCGGCCGGACCGTGGATTTCTATGTCGACAAACTCGGCTTCCGGCTGCGCCGCCGCGCCGAAGGCTTTGCCGATTTTCATGGCGAGGGCGTCACGCTCGCGGCGTGGGAGATCGACCACATCAGCCAGCATACCGGCGTGTCGAAGCTCAGATCGCCGCGTCATGCGCACAAGGTTTGCGTGGCGGTCAAGCTCGATACGCCAGCCGATATCGACCGTTTGCACGGCGAGCTCAACGCTAGGGGCGTGCCGTTCCACGGCCCGCCGGAAAACTATGTCTGGAACGCGCGCTGCGCCTATTTCACCGACCCGGACGACACACTCTGGGAACTATACGCCTGGCTCGACGGCGGCCCCGGCGACTACCACGACGAACAGCCGTAGACGACAGCGCGCCGTGGGAGCGGTGCGCAATGAACAGAGCAACGCTTGCAACAGGAGCGAAAAATGAGTGGGAACAAGCGATACAACATGAACCGCCGCAGCTTCGTGACATCCGGCATCGCCGCCGTGGCAGCCGCATCGGCCGGGATGCAGCTGGTGCTGACGCCGGGCGCCAAGGCGGCCGGCAAGGTCGTCATCCAGTATGACTGGCTGGTGTCGAACGGACAGATCGGCGACATCGCCGCCGTCGCCAACGGCTATTTCAAAGACGCCGGCCTCGACGTGGAGTTCAGCCCGGGCGGTCCGAATTCCGCGACCGTGCCGCCAGTGGTCTCGGGTTCGGCCCAGCTCGGCCAGTTCTCCGAAACGCCGCAGCTCTTTGCCGCGCGCGCCAGCGGCGTGCCGGTCAAGATCATCGCCTGCGGCTTCCGCACCGGCCCCTATGCCTTCACCTCGAAGCCGGCCGAGCCGATCCGTGGCGTTGCCGACCTCAAGGGCAAGAAAATCGGCATCCAGCCGACGGCGCGCTTCGTCATCGACGAGATCCTGGCCAAGAACGGCATCGACCCCGCTGACGTCACGGTCGTCAATGTCGGCTTCGACAAGGCGCCGCTGGTGCGCGGCGATGTCGACGCCATCGGCGGCTGGATCACCAACACGCAGGCGCTGAGCGTCGTCGGCGACGACCGCATCGACCTTCTGGTTCGCGATCTCGGGCTGAGTTCCTACGCCGACGTCTATTTCGCCACCGACGCGGCGATCGAAAAGGATCCCGAGACGCTGGCCAAGTTCATCGGCGCCGTCGGCAAGGGCTGGGGCTGGGTGCATGCCAATCCGCAGGAAGCGGTGAAGAAAATGGTCGCCGCCTATCCGGAAATGGATCTCGGCTGGGAAGAAAAGACCGTCAATCTGGTGCTGAAGCTTTCCTTCGATGGCGCGACGGCCAAGGATGGCTGGGGAACTTTCGACCCGGCCTCAATCGAGGAGCAGCTGGCGCTGCTGGACAAGGTCGGGCAATACCCCAACGGCCGGCCTGCCGCGGCTGACGTCTACACCACCAAGATCCTCGAACTGTCGGCCGCCGACCGGCCCAAGCTCGACGCGCCCGCGGCCTAGAGCATGATCCCAAAAAGTGGGAACCGGGTTTTGGAAAAGATCATGCTCCAGCAAAGCGTTAGATCAGTATGACGATCAAACGTCATGCTGATCTAACGGCGATCGCTATCGAGGCTCAGAGGCTGGATGTCGGCTATGGCGGCCGGCATGCGGCCGTCAAAGTGCTCTCCGGCCTCGACCTGACCGTCGCGGCCGGCTCGTTCCTGTCGATCCTGGGACCATCGGGCTGCGGCAAGTCGACCTTGCTCAGGGTCGTTGCCGATTTGCTCGACCCGCTCGGTGGCACGATCAGCGTGCTTGGCGATACGCCGCATGCGGTGCGCTCGCGCCGGGATGTCGGCTTCGTCTTCCAGGATTCGACACTGCTGCCCTGGCGCAGCGTGCGCGACAATGTGCGTCTGCCGCTCGGCGTCGGGCAAGGCAGCCTGACGCGCCAGATCGAAGACCGCTCAGAGGAACTTTTGGAGCTGATGGGGCTTGGCGGTTTTGGCGAGCGCCTGCCGCATCAGCTTTCCGGCGGCCAGCGGCAACGCGTGGCGATCGCCCGCGCCCTGCTTGGACAACCGAAGCTGCTGTTGATGGATGAGCCGTTCGGCGCACTCGACGAAATCACCCGCGACCGACTCAATGACGAGTTGCTGGCGCTGTGGCGGCGCACCGGCACGACCATCCTGTTCGTCACCCATTCGATTGCCGAAGCGGCCTATCTCGGCGAGCGGGTGATCGTGCTCGCCGCCAATCCGGGGCGGCTGGTCAAGGACCTGGACATGCGGCCGTTCAAGCAGGACGGCAATCGCTGCACGCGCGAAGACCCCGCAATCGTCGCTGCCATGGCTGAATTACGCAAAGCCCTGGAACTGGCCTCATGAGACAGGAGCCTTTGCCACCCGCGCTGGCGATTGCGCTGCCCGTCCTGGGCGCCGCCTCCATTCTGTTCACCTGGCAGTTCCTGCTGCCCTGGCTCGGCGTTCCGGCCTATATCGTACCGACGCCCACAGCCGTACTCGGCGTCTTCCAGAAGAGCTTTTCCCTGCTGCTCGGCAATCTCTGGCCGACGCTGATCGAGGCGCTGGCCGGCTTTGCCATCGGCAATCTCGCCGGCGTGCTGCTGGCGGTGCTGTTCGTACACAACCGCGTGCTGCAGGCCGCCTATTTTCCGATCGTGCTGTTCTTCAACACCATTCCGATCCTGGCGCTGTCGCCGATCATCATGCTGATCTTCGGGCTGGGCATGACGCCGAAGATCGTCATTGCGGCGGTGATCTGCTTCTTCCCGACGCTGGTCAACATGATCCGCGGCCTGGATTCGGCCAGCAGCAACGAGCACGAGCTGTTCCGCGTGCTGTCGGCGACACGCTGGGAAGTCTTCTGGAGCCTGCGGCTGCCCCGCGCGCTGCCGATGCTGTTCTCATCGCTCAGGATAGCCTCGGCGACCGCCGTGATCGGCGCCATTGTCGGCGAATGGATCGGCTCCGACAAAGGGCTCGGCGCACTGATCATCCAGGCGTCCTTCAATTACCAGTCGGACCGCCTCTACGCGGCGATCGTGCTGTCATCGGGCCTGTCGATCGTCCTGTTTTGCCTCGTCGTGCTGATCGAGCGCCGGGCGATAAAATACTGATCGCCCGGCAGGCAGGATCGCGGTGCCGCCCATCACAGCCTGCCGGTCAGGATTTGACATGGATGTCTCGCGGAAATTTCGTGAGCGTCTCATTGCCGGTCTCGGTCACCAGAATGGTCTCACTGACCTCGATGCCCCAGCCATCCATCCACATGCCGAGAATGGAATGCACGACATTGCCGGGTTGCAGCACCGTCTTGTCGCCGGGCCGAAGGCTGATCGTGTGCTCGCCCCAATCCGGCGGATAGGCGACGCCGATGGAGTAGCCGATGCGCGATTCCTTCTTCAGCCCGTAGCGCTGGATGACCTTGCGCCAGGCGGCTTCAACCGCTTCGGCTGATGTGCCCGGCTTCACCGCATCGAGCACCGCATCCATGCCTTCGATCACCGCCTTTGCGGTGTCGGCGACACGCGTCGGCGTGTTGCCGAGCTGCATCGTCCTGGCGAGCCCGGCGGCGTAACGGCGGCAGACGCCGGCGAGCTCCAGCGCGATCGTCTCGTTCTTCCCGAACCGCCTGTCGCTCCACATGATGTGCGGCGCCGAAGCATTTTCGCCGCCGAGGATCGTCGGCGGCAGTGCCGTGATGTCGCCGGCAAAATCAGGACTGCCGGCAATCTGCGCTGCCTGGATGGCGGCGATCGCATCGCATTCGCGCACGCCTGGCACGATCACTTCGAAGGCTCGTGCGACCGCTGCTTCGGCTAGCGTCGACGCCTTGCGCAGATAAGCGATCTCGGGCGCCGATTTGACCGCACGGATCCAGTTCACCAGGAGATCGGCGTCCTGCCATTTCGCGTTTGGCAATCCGGCGATGAGCCGGGCATGGGCCTTTGGCGAGAAATAGTAAGCTTCGAGCTCGATGCCGATATGTCTGCCGCCCCAGCCCTTGGCGACGATCCAGGCCGCGATCCAGTCCATCGGATGACGATCGGCGCGCTGGACATGGTCTTCGGGAAAGCCAACCACATTCTCAGGCTTCATCCAGGCCGTCAGCAGGCCGCCGGCCGCATCCATGGCGCGCCCGATCCAGACCGGCTCGGCCTCCTCATCGATCGGAACCAGAACCACTTGCGGCGTGTAGAACGACCAGCCGTCATAGGCGGTGATGTAATGCTGGTTGGCGACGTCGTTGACGATAAGCAGTTCGATCCTGCGCCTGGCCATCTCGGCGCGGATTTTTTTGAGCCGCTGCTGGTACTCGTCGCGCGCAAAAGGCAATTCGATCATCGGTTTTCCCTGCGGGTCATCGGCCGGGCGAAGCCCCGCGCCCGCCTGACGTCATTCACCATTGCGGTGGTTTTAACCCGGCTGCAATCGGCCAGCGCAGCGCATGGGACAGGTCCTGCACCGCGTCCGGAACCGTCACAAATTATTTTTGAATTCCATTTGACTGAATAAATTGCCTGTGCAAGTCTCGTCTCTCCTAAGGAGAGGGAAATGGCACTGCGGGGAACCAACCAGGAGTTCGGACGGCCCTACAACCGGCGCATCGTGCTGGAGTCCATCCGCCTGCACGGCCCCATTGCCCGCGGCGACATTGCCAGCCGCGTCGGCCTCACCGTCCAGACCGTATCGACCATCGTTCGCGAGCTCGAAGAGCACGGCTATGTGCTGTCGCTGCGCGAAGAGCCGCGCGGGCGCGGACTGCCGCCGGCTACGCTCCGTATCAACCCTGAAGGCGGCTATGCCGTCGGCATCCACCTCACCCCGCTCGGCATCGACGCCGCTCTGATCAATCTCAGCGGCGATGTCATCGAAAGCACGCATCGCGAGGCGCCGCATGCAACGCCCGACCATGCCTTCGACCTGATCGGCGTCATGGTGCCCGAACTGACCGCATTGCGGCCCGGCGGCCGCGTGCTTGGCATCGGCATGGCGCTGCCCGGGCCTTTCGGCGTGGAATCGATGAGCTTCGTCGGCCCCACGACCATGGCCGGCTGGAAGGATGTCGCGCTGCCGGAGCGGCTGGCGGCATCGACCGGGCTGCCGGCCTTCTTCGAGACCGACATGGCGGCAGCTGCCATGGGCGAGCGCCTCTATGGCCTTGGGGCTGGCTATTCCGAATATTACTACCTCTATTTCGGCGTCGGCCTTGGCGGCGTCATCGTCCATGACGGCGCGGTGATGCGCGGCGCCTGGGGCAATGCGGGCGAAATCGGACACATCCCCGCCGTTCCCGGCGGCGAACTCTGTCCCTGCGGCAACCATGGCTGCCTCGAACGGTATCTCTCGCTCGAAGCACGTCGCCGCCGCAACATCAGCGACGCCGCATGGGTGGCCGAAGTTGCGCCGATCTTCCGCAACACGATCGTCACCATCGAGAATGTGTTCGATCCCGAAACCGTCATCCTCGGCGGGCTTGCACCCACCGACCTGCTCGAAAAGCTGGTCGGAGCGGCAGGACAGCTTCCCAACTCGGTCTCGGCGCGGCGCGACCGCAAGACCCCGCGCGTGACGGTGGCGACCGGTGGCCAGCATTCGGTGCTGCGGGGCGCTGCCGCATTGGCAGTCTCCGGTGTGTTGTCGCCGCGGTTTGGCCAGATGTTCATCGCCGAGCGCGAGCGCAGGTCAGACCTCATGCACAGCAAGGGAGTGGCGGCATGACCGAACCGCTGCTGGTACTCGAAAACGTCACCAAGAATTACGGCGCCATCCAGGCGCTGAGAGGCATCAGCTTCTCGATCGGCAAGGGCGAGGTCGTGGCACTGCTCGGCGATAATGGCGCCGGCAAGTCGACGCTGGTCAAGATCATCGCCGGCGGCCTCGAGCCGAGCTCCGGCCGCATGCTGTTCGAGGGCAAGGAATTTCTGGCGAAAACGCCGGCCGAGGCCAAGGCTGCCGGCATCGAGACCGTCTACCAGGACCTTTCGCTCTGCACCAATGTCGATGTCGTCGCCAATTTCTTCATGGGCCGCGAGATCACGCGCAAGGTGCTCGGCATTCCGATCCTCGACGAGCGCGCCATGGAAGCCGTCGTCGGCAAGGCACTTGCCAGTGCGGGCACGCGCATTCCGTCGCTGCGCACCAATGTCGAGCACCTCTCGGGCGGCCAGCGCCAGGCGATCGAGCTCAACCGCTTCGTGCATTGGGGCGGCAAGCTCGTGCTGCTCGACGAGCCGTTCGCGGCCCTCGGCGTAGAACAGACCAGGCGCGGCCTCGAGATGATCCGCCAGGTGGCCAAGCAGGGCATCGGCGTCGTCATCATCACCCATATCATGCAGCAGGCCTTCCAGGTCGCCGACCGGATCGTGGTGATCCGGCAAGGCGTCGTGGCCGGCGATGTCGCACGCAACAAAACAAGTCCCGATGCGGTGATCAACATGATCACCGGTGAGACGCTTGCCGGTGCCGGACCGGCAGGTTGAGGGACAAAAGAGGGGTCCGGTATAAAAGAGGAGCGAACGACATGAAGCGAATATTGGTTCTTGTCTTCGGTATCCTGGCACTGGCTCTTGCCTCGCTCACGCCGGCAATGTCCCAGACCAAGGGCACCGTCTACTATATGGTTCCGACCCTGCTCGATGAATTCCAGACCGGCTCGGTGAGCGCGCTGGAGCTGTTCCTCAAGCAGGTCGGCTATGAGGTGAAAACACTCAACGCCGACAACAAGACCGACGCGCAGCAATCCCAGATGAACGACGTCATTGCTCTGAAGCCTGCGGCGATCATCCTGGCCGCCGTCGATTTCAATGCGCTGAAGCCGTCCATCGAAGCAGCCCGTGCCGCCGGCATCCCGGTGGTCGAGTTCGACCGCCAGATCACCTCGACCCCGTCCGACTTCACCTCGGTGGCTGGCACCGTGGAGATCGGCTACGTCGCAGCCGAGCAGGCTGAAAAGCTTCTGAAAGCCAAGAACGGTTCGGTGAAGGGCAAGGTGTTGCAGGTGCTCGGCGATCCCGGCGATCCCTACACGCTCGACATCCAGAAAGGCTTTGAGGAGAAGATGAAGGCGTTCCCGGACGTCAAGATCATCTCGCTGCCCGCCATGCAGTGGGAAGCCAGCAACGCCGGCACCATCGTTGCCGACCAGATGCTGGCCAACCCCGACATCGACCTGATCTTCAGCCATGCCGCGCATCTCTCGGTCGCTGCCGTCGCCTCGCTCGAGGCTGCCGGCAAGAAGCCGGGCGATGTCATGCTGATGAGCTCCAACGGCGCTCCGGTTGGCCTCGACCTGATCCGCAAGGGCTGGCTCAATGTCGAAGTCGAGCAACCGCTCTACGCGCAGGCTGCTGCCGTCGCCATGTTCATGGACAAGATCGCCGGCAAGCAGGAAATCAAGCCCGGCGAGTATGACGTGCTCGGCTTGAAGTCGACCGTGACCAAGGAAGCCTGGGGCCCGAACATCAAGATCCCGGGTGCCGCCATCACCAAGGAAAACGTCGACAACCCGGCCTTCTGGGGCAACCAGAAGCCGCCGACGGACACGATCAAGTCGGTCGAATAGTCGCTTGCCAAGCGCTCCGGGCCGCCTAGGCCGCCCGGAGCCTGCCCTTTCACAACGCCGCGTCTGACAAGGACGCTGTGGCGAATTTGAAGCCGCGCCCTAGCCCGACAAAGTCAATTTGATTTCCCAACTTGATTTTCTTGGGGGAGGCGCCAACCGGATCAGCCCATGAACCCGCGCACCCGCAAAGCCCTGGAGTTCGTCCTCGACAACCTCGTCTGGTTCATGCTGGTCTTTGTGTTGATCGTCTTTTCCATCTTCGTCCCGAACTATTTCCAGCTCGGCATCTTCGCCAACATCATCGAGGCTTCGAGCGTGCTCGGCGTGATGTCGATCGGCCTGTCGCTTGTCATCATTGCCGGCCACATGGACCTGTCGGTGGAATCGGTGGCGGCGCTCAGCGCCATGACGGTCGGCATCCTGTTCTGCTCGTCGGGCATCGGCATGGGCATACAGCTCAGTCCGCAATGGCTGATGGTTCCGGTTTCGCTGCTCATTGCACTGGTCGTCGGCGGCATCATCGGCGCCTTCAACGGCTATCTCGTGGTCAAGGTGAAGATGAGCGCCTTCATCATCACGCTGGCATCCTACATCTGGGTGCGCGGCCTTGTGCTGGTCATCTCCGGCGGCCGCTCGGCGCAGGATCTGGCGCCGGCCATACGCTGGTTCGGCATCCAGCGCCTCGCCGGCCTGCCGCTGACCGCCTGGATCGCCGTCGCCTGTTTCGTTCTCTTCTCATTGATCATGGCCAAGACGCCGTTCGGCCGCCACCTGGTGATGATCGGCGGCAACGAGACCGCGACCTTCCGTGCCGGCATCCGCGTCAACCGCAATCTGGTCATCGCCTTCGTGCTTGCCGGCGCCATTGCCGGGCTGGCCGGCTGGCTGCTCGCCATCCGCACTTCCGGCGCCACCGCCAATCTCGGCACCGGGCTGTTGTTCAACGCCTTTGCCGCCGTCGTCATTGGCGGCGTCAGCCTGAAAGGCGGCGTCGGCACTCTGCCCGGTGTCTATGCCGGCGTGCTTTTGCTGTCCTCGATCAACACAGCGATCAACCTGATGGGCCTGCCAGCCAATTTTACCCAGGTGATCCACGGCCTGCTGGTGCTCGCCGCCGTGCTGCTCGACGCCTTCAAGCAAACCATTCGCCAAAGACTCGCATGAAAGGACGGCTCGCATGAGCGGACGGCTGCAAGACAAGGTCGCGCTGATCATCGGCAGCGCGCGCGGCATCGGCAAGGGCATTGCGCAGCGCTTTGCCGAGGAAGGCGCAAGGCTGATCCTGGCCGATAGCGAGGCCGAGGCAGGCCAGGCGACCGCCGACGAGCTCGGCACTGCCTTCATTCGCACCGACATCTCGCTGATGGCCGATGCCGAAGCCGCGGTAGCGCTGGCGCTGAGCCATCACGATCGCCTCGACATCGTCGTGCAGAATGCCGGCATCTATCCCTGGCAGCTCATCGAAAACACCAGCCCGGACGATTGGGACCGGGTGATGGCGGTCAATCTGCGCGGCACCTTCAACGCCACGCTGGCGGCGCTGGCGCCAATGAAAGCGCAAGGCTATGGACGCATGCTCTACACCTCGTCGATTACCGGCCCGCATGTCACCAGCCCCGGCCACGGCCATTACGCCGCCAGCAAGGCCGGCATCAACGGCTTCATCCGCTCGGCGGCGCTGGAATTTTCCGGCTACGGCATCACGGTCAACGGCGTCGAGCCCGGCAACATCCTGACCGAGGCGATCGAGCTGCATCGCGGCGCCGCCTACATCAAGAACATGGAAGATTCGATCCCGCTCGGCCGCCTCGGCAGCCCGCGCGACGTCGCCAACGCCTTCCTGTTCCTCGCCTCCGACGATGCCAGCTACATCACCGGAACGACCATCGTCGTCGACGGCGGCCAGTTGCTGCCCGAGGGCAAGGATTTCCGGCTGCTGCCGCCTTGATCTTTGCATTGACGCACAACGGACCAGGCAGCGCTCCTGGCGACAAGAGGTCATTTCAGCGAAAGATACGCGTTCCCTGCGTCGGCGATCCAACTTCCCTTCTAAGTTGCATGGAACCCGAATACTTCTCAAAAGTTGTTCATCAAGTGCCGATCAAGGGAGGTACTTGTGAATGGCAGACAAGACCAGAACCAGCCATATCTACCAGCGGGCGCATGCTTTGGCTGAGGATGGTTTCCACCAGTCGCCGGCCGAGATTGTTGCCACGTTGCTGGCCGAGGGCTTTCCGGAAGCCGCCGAGTTGCTGAACTCCGAAAACATCCGTGCCGATCTTCGCCGGATTTGTAGTGCCGCGACCGCCAACGGCCGGTAAGTCGCCACGAACCTGGGACTTCGTTATTGACACGCATAAAGGCGACATCGGCGGGTTTCGGCCCGGCGCATGCTCCTTACGGTTGACTGCCAGCGCGATCAGCCGGGTTTCTTGTACAGCAGCAATTCGGGCCGGTACTCGAAATGCATGGTGTCGTAGTGATACCAGCGCCCGCCCCAGATGAAGCCGTTTTTCTCAAACAGTTCCACGATTTGCAGTGGAATCCGGTTCCTGAACGGAATGTGGGCCTTCGGGTCGGCTTTGTTTCTGTTATTGTACCAATAGTCGGAGAAACCGACATTGATATCGAAGGCCGCGCCGAAAGAGTGGACGCTCAACCGGTCGGTGCCGGCGATGGGCCGCCAGACGAAGCCGCCACCAGGCTTGAGCCCGTAACGGCTTAGCTCCGCGGGCATCGCCTCCAGAGCATCCGAGACCTTGCCCAACCGGTCGTTGATGCCGAAAATCCTGGTGACCTGCACGGTTTTCTTGGCAAGTTTCGGCAGCCATTTGACGTTGGCGATGTGCTTGCCCACTTCCGCGGCGCTTGCCCCGTAAAGCTTCTCGAAGAAGGATTCGTTGCGGATGCGACCGGGATCGAAATCCTCCACCGGGACCAGCGCGCCCTCCGCTGCCGTCGGATAGACGTAGCGAAACATGTCTTCGATGTCGGGGCTCTCCAGCAGCGCCTCGGCGTCGCGCGCCTTGCCGTCGTCCCACACCATCGTGGTGCCGTCGGTCCAGGGTCAGGATATTGCCCGAGATGGTGAAAAGTCCGGGATAGGCCTTGAGCAAGGCCGCTTTGGCCGCGGTCTGGTCGACACCGTCGCCGGCCTCTGTCGCATATGCGAGACGCCCGGTGCCACAAATTGCCAACACGATCATTAGCTGAAGCAGCAGGCGCTTGGGATCGTCGATCATTGTCCTGCCTCTCCGGAGAGCCAATCGATTGCTGACCAGGACCCTTATCAAATCCGGAATGATGGCGGCAGCTCCCTGGCCAGAAAACGGGAAATCAGCTCATGCCGGCTGTTGGCAATGGCTTTCGTTCATCTTGCGTTTGGCAAGGCTGCTGTAAGATGGCGCGTGAATCAAAAAGGGAGACAAATCGTGTCAAAAACCTCCAGCGCCCTGATCCGGATGGCGTTCACATTCATTTGCCTGGTTGGCCTTGTCTCGGCCGCCTCTATTCTTTTCCCGGCCACCGCATCGGCCCAGCGCATGCAGCGATGCGCTGACGAGGGTGGCATCTGCCGCCTGCCCTATCCAGCCGAAGTGGTCTATGGCGCGCGCGGCCAGACCACCTCCCGCTTTTTCGACCGTCCCGCCGTGCCCTGTTCAAACCGCGTCTTTGGCGATCCCGCGCCCGGCCGCGACAAGGCCTGCTATATCGTGAGGCGCGGCGGCGGTAACGATTATGGCGACAATGACGACGACAATTACGGCGACGACGACTACGGCCAGGGCCGCGGCAGGTGGGTGGCCTGCGCCAGGGAGAATCAGTACTGCGATTTCCGTGGCCGCAAACTGGTGAGATACGGAGCGCGCGGTCAGTTCACGCAAGGCGTTTTCAGGAACGGCGTGCGCTGCAGCAACGACGCCTTTGACGAGGATCCCGCTCCCCGGGCGAAGAAGACCTGCTACATCAGGCAGTAGGTAGCACACCGGCGGAAAGGCGGGCGCGGCCGAATGTGGCCGCGTCCTCGCTATCGGTCATACGCAGCTGAGTTGCGAACATGAAGGCAATGGACGTCGAGGCGTGGGCCGGCGTGCGGGATATGGTGGGCGATGACGGGCTCGAACCGCCGACATCTTCGGTGTAAACGAAGCGCTCTACCAACTGAGCTAATCGCCCGCTCCGGCCGGACCTTTAAGCGGTCAGACCCGGCTTCGCAAGGCCAAATGAGCAGGCGTGAGCTTAGCCGCATAGCGGTTTTCCCGGGCAAAGTGCCGCCTGTCAAAAAACCTTCTCCTGTTTGCTGTTATGCTGTCGAGGTGCGCTTGACACCCGGTGGCGAACCCCTTATCCACCGCCCCAACGACGAACACGGCTGACACGTGCTCGTCTATGCGCGGGTGTAGCTCAGTTGGTTAGAGTGCCGGCCTGTCACGCCGGAGGTCGCGGGTTCGAGCCCCGTCACTCGCGCCATTTCTCTTCAAGGGTCACGATCCTTGGTGCCGGAGAAATGTCGACGTTGATGTCAAAATGTCTCCTTGGATGCATTAATTCAGATCGATCGCCTTGCAGCGATCAATGGCAGCGCCCGGTGCAACTCAGAGTGCCGGCCTGTCACCCCGGAGGTCGCGGGCTCGAGCCCCGCTCGCAGCATTTCCCTCGATGCCTTCCGATTCCCGCCTGTAGATCAGGCGGACGACGAGGCCGACGTATCCAAGCTGAAGAATAACCATTGCAAGAACAGCCCAGCCGAGCGCCTTCCAGACGGAGCCAGTTGCCACGTCGGCCCAGATCGCAACGACGAACGACGTTGCGAACATGCCCACCAGAAATTGCGGAAAATACATAATGGCCCAGCACCCAATGTTTCGGCGATTCAGGCGGCTTTTTAAATCGGCACCTAAGAGCCCGCCGCTTCATTTTGAGAAGCAGCGGGCCCCAATCGCCCCCCGGCTTGCCAGGAGCGATGGATGCCCCCGGCGTTGCTGACAGTGCAATTGCGGTGCCAGACACGGTGACCCATTACCGGACATCTATGCCAATGGCGCAAGACCGGATTGCCGATTAACATTATCTGTGGCTAATATGCCACCCTGACCGGAAGGGACCAAGGTGGCGCGGTTTCTGGCAGGCTTGTTGGCAGCGACGCTGGTAGCGTCGGCAGGCCGATGCTTGTCCAAGGACACCAACAAGCAGATCTCCGAAGACGCACTGAGAACGATCAGCGCCCAGATGTATTCCGGCATCCTGAGCCAGGAATGCATGCAGGGACGGCGCTACCCGCAAAGCCGCATCAACAATGGTTTCAAAAGGCACTTCGAGGAAATGAGGCTGCGGTTGATCGCGGATGGGTACACAATCGTGCCCGATGTGACAGAGAGCAATTCACAGTGGACTCGTTCGGAGATGGCTTTTGACGCCAAACGGCGTCTTGGCATGCCGCGCCAATTCGGCTGTCTTGATGCCTATTGGCTCGACGACGATCCAGACTGGTAAGGCCCTATATGGGACGTGGTCGAGATCAAACCTTCGCCAGCAGCGCCTCGACCTCCTGCAATGTCGGCATGGATGGCGCCGTGCCTGGCCGCGTCACCGAAATGCCGGCGACGGCGCAGGCGAAGCGGACCGCTTGCAGCGGTTCCACGCCTTTGGCAAGCGCCGCGGCCAGGCCGCCATTGAAGGCATCGCCCGCACCCGTGGTTTCGACCACAGGGCCGGCGCTGACCGCGGGGACGTGGTCGGAACGGTTCGCTGTGTGCAGCAGCGCGCCTTTTTCGCCGAGCGTGATGATGACCGAGCCGACGCCCTTTTGGAGCAGGCTGTCGGCGGCGCGGCGCGCGTCGTCGATGGAGGCGACCCTGATGCCGGTCAGTTCCTCGGCCTCGGTCTCGTTGGGGGTGACGTAGTCGCACAGCGTGTAGATGCGATCCGGCAGTTTTGCCGCCGGCGCCGGGTTCAGGACGGTGGTCACCCCTGCCCCGCGCGCGATTTCGAGGGCGCGCAGTGCAGCGTCGATCGGCTGCTCGAGCTGGGTGACGAAGACACCGGCCCCGCCAATTAGGCCGGCATTGGCCTCGATGTCTTCAGGCGAGATCAGCATCGCCGCACCGGGACTGACGATGATGGCGTTGTTGCCGGTCGTTTCCTCGATGAAGATATAGGCGGCACCCGTATAGCTCTGCGGCGTATCGATGACGGCGGATTTCACGCCGGCATCTTTCCAGGTCGCCTTGGCCATGTCGGCGAAAGCATCGACGCCGAGCCGCGTCAGGAAGGTGACGTCGGCGCCGAGCTTGCCGGCTGCCACCGCCTGGTTCGAGCCCTTGCCGCCCGGCCCCAGCTTGAAGGAATTGCCAAGAATGGTCTCGCCCATGCGCGGCTGGCGATCGGCGCGGTAGGCGGTATCGGCGACGAAGACGCCCAGTATGACGACAGGCTTGCCGGACGCCATTGTGCTACTCCGCATCCGGCGGCACGACGCCCTTGCGGAAGGCAAAGCAGCCATAGAAGCGGCGCTCGCCGGTCTGGATGACGCAATAAGCCTTCTTGGCGCGTTCATAGAAGGCGTAGCGCTCGACCGAAATCATCGGCCAGGCTTTGCCCTCGGCCTTGTCGATCTCTTTTTGCACCTCTTTTTGCACCGGAGGAATCTCGTTGGGGTTGCCGACGATCTCCATGCGGGCAGCCGCGTCGTCGACAAAAGTGTCCAGCGGATAGAGCGACAGCACCGCCTTGACCACATCGGCCGCCGGCGCATCGATGTGCAGCAGCTTGCCGAGCACGGTCTGGCGCGCCACCGAATCGGCGGGGAAATTGGTGTCGGCGATGATCAGATCGTCGCCGTGCCCCATTGCCCGCAGCGCTTGAAGCACATCGGCATTGAGCAATGGGTTGATCCCTTTGAGCATGGCAGTCCTCGTCAAACAGGTTGGTCAAAAGTCGATTGGAAATCAGAGCCGGTTGCCGGTCTCAGCGTCGAAGAGATGGACCTGGTCGAGGCGTGGCTTGAGATTGAGCATGTCGCCGGGCTTGAAGTCGTGGCGTTCGCGAAACAGCGCCACCATCTCGCCGTCGCCGAAGCGCAGGAAGACCAGCGTTTCGGAACCGGTCGGCTCGACCACTGAAATCTTCGCCGGCACGCCATCGGGATGGATTTCGAGATGTTCGGGCCGTACGCCATAGACGACGGCCTGGCCCTCCCTGGCGGCGCTGCCGGCAGCAATCGGGAACAGCGTGCCCGCAATCTCGACCTTGTCGCCCTTGCGCACCACGCCCTTGAGCAGGTTCATCGACGGCGAGCCGATGAAGCCGGCGACAAACAGATTGGCCGGCCGGTCGAACAATTCCAATGGCGCGCCAACCTGCTCGATGCGGCCATCGCGCATCACCACGATCTTGTCGGCCATGGTCATGGCCTCGATCTGGTCGTGGGTGACGTAGATGGTGGTGGTCTTCAGCCGCTGGTGCAGTTCCTTGATCTCGGTGCGCATCTGCACGCGCAATTTGGCGTCGAGATTGGAGAGCGGCTCGTCGAACAGGAACACTTGCGGGTTGCGCACGATGGCGCGGCCCATGGCGACGCGCTGGCGCTGGCCGCCGGAGAGCTGGCGGGGATAGCGCTTCAGGTAGGGATTGAGGTCGAGGATGTCGGCGGCGCGCTTGACCCGCTCGGCGACCACGGCCGGGTCGGTTTTGCGCAGCTTCAGCGCAAAGGCCATGTTCTGCTCGACGGTCTTGTGCGGATAGAGCGCGTAGTTCTGAAACACCATGGCGATGTCGCGCTTGGCCGGCGGCAGATTGTTGACGATGCGCTCGCCGATGGCGATCGTGCCGCCGGAGACGGTTTCCAGCCCGGCCACCATTCTGAGCAGCGTGGACTTGCCGCAGCCCGACGGGCCGACCAGCACCACGAACTGGCCATCAGCGATTTCGACGCTGACCTCGTGCAGGACCTTGACGGTTCCGAACGCCTTGGCCACATTGGTGATCGCGACTTGAGCCATCGTCCCCCCTTTATCGTTTGCGGTGAAGCTAGCCATTGCCAACGGCAAGGGCAAGTCAGTATCTTATAGATAAAAAGTCATTCGTGTTGACAAGGTAATCGATTACGCGAATAGTGGCGAGTGCCAATCCGACAGTCGGAATTTTTCCCGAAAATCGGAGCTCCAGGCGACGCAGGCTGGGGTCCCACGTCCCCGTGTGATAAGGAGAACTGCCGACGTTTCGGCGCCCGAGAGATTGGCATTTCAATTCACGACTGTGTTCTGGGAGGAATAGATGAGAGTCGGTCTGTACGAAAAACTCGTCCGCGCGGGTGCGACCCGGCGTGATATCCTTAAGGGAGCGGCCAGCATGGCCGCGCTCTCTGCTGCGTCCGGCGCGGGTCTCGGCGCATTGACGCGTCCAGCTTTCGCCGCCGATGATCTGCGCGCGCAGATCCTGCAGGTCCCTGGCGTCGGCAAGGGTCAACCAACCGACGCCGACTTCCAGAAGGTCGGCGAGATGTGCCTTGGCGCCACCAAGGCCAGTGTCAAGCAAGGCGAGTTCGCCGGTGTCGAACTCACCTTCATGGGCCTCAACAACCAGAACCTGCACAATGTGCTGTACCGCGGCTTCTTGAAGGCGTGGGAAGACTATACCGGGGCCAAGTTCACCTGGATCGATCTGGCACAGGCCGATTACGGCGCTCGTCTGCAACAGTCGATCGCCACCGGTACCGTCGACTTCGACGTCATCGAGATGGGTGCGCCCTTCGAAGGCGACGTCTGCGGCAAGGGGCTGGCCTCCGAGATGCCGGACTGGGTCAAGACGCAAATCGACATGGACGACCTGGTCAACTATCTGAAGCCGCCTGTCGGCACATGGGACGGCAAGCAGTATCGCGTGACCGTGGACGGCGACGCGCACAACTTCAACTATCGCACCGATGTCTTCTCCGACAAGGGTCTCGCCGACGCCTGGAAAGCCGCCGGCAACGCAACGCCGTGGGGCGTGCCGACCACCTGGCAGCAGGTGCAGGCCGTGACCAAATTCCTCAAAGGCCAGAAGTTCAACGGCCAGGACGTCTACGGCTATCTCGACGCGCCCAAGGCCTGGGGCGGGTTCGGCTTCTACTTCCTTGGCAGCCGCGCCAGCGCCTATGCCAAGCACCCCGACGACAAGGCCTGGCTGTTCGACTCCGACACGATGAAGCCGCGCATCAACAATCCGGCCTGGGTGCGTGCCATCCAGGATGTGATCGACGCGCTACCTTTCGAACCGGCCGACCAGATCAACGCCGATCCCAACACGACAGGCTTCAGTCAGTTCCTCGCCGGTACCGGCTCGATGATCCCGTGGTGGGGCGACATCGGCTCCAACGCCAAGACCAACGATTCCTCGGTCATCGGCGACACGGTCGGCTTCTCGATCCTGCCCGGCTCGGACGATGTCTACAATTCCAAGACCGGCAAGTGGGACACGCTGGCGAGCGGCCCGAACTTTTCACCGAACTGCGCCTATCTCGGCTGGGGCGTCTATGTCATGGCCCGCGTCGACAGCGACGAAAAGAAGAAAAAGGCGGCCTGGTCGGCCGCTGCACATCTCGGCGGCAAGGACCTGTCGCTTTGGTGCGCGGCGTATCCGTCGGGCTTCCAGCCCTACCGCAAAAGCCATTTCAACATTCCGGAATGGGTGGCGGCCGGCTACGACGAGGCGTTCATCACCTCGTATCTCAAGTCGGAAGCCGACAGCTACAACCATCCGAACGCGGCGATCGAGCCGCGCATCCCCGGCATCTTCCAGTATTACAGCGCTGCCGAGGACATTTTGGCCAACACCTTTGCCGGCAAGATGAAGGCGCAGGAAGGCGCTGACGCCATTGCCGCCGCCTGGGAGAAGCTGACCGATCAACTCGGCCGCGAGAACCAGATCAAGCTCTACAAGGCCTCGCTTGGCGTGTAGGCTGATCGTATGGTGAACAAGGGTCCGGCGGTGCACAACCCGCCGGACCTGACCGGCTCGGGCCGGTCGCAGGCATAGTTTTGAACGGACGGGACGCGTGGCTGACCAGACCACCAATGCATGGCCGGCAGACGCCGGTCCAGCCGATCTGATCTCGCCAAGCCGCAAGCGGGCGGGTTTTGCCCTGATGGCCGCCGCCACGCTTGGCCTGCTGGCGGTGATCGCGCTGGAAATCCTCTACAAGAGTGAAATCACTACGCTCGGTTTCGAGACCTGGCGCCCCATCGTCTACGCCTATGTGCTGTGGGGTGTGGCGCTCGGCGCCGGCCAGGTGCTGACGCGCGGCGAAAATGGCCAGCGCGCGCTGTTCCTGCTGCCGGCGCTGCTGTTCACCATCGCCATGGTGATCTTTCCAACGCTGTTCGGCTTCTACATCGCGCTGACCGACTGGAACCTCTCCTCCATCACCGGCCGGAAATTCAATGGGCTCGACAATTTCTGGCAGATGCTGGCCGACCCGTACTACCGCAACGCGCTGTTCAACATGGTGCTCTACGTGCTCGCGGTGCTGGTCGAATATGCGATCGCCTTTGGCCTGGCGCTGCTGCTCAACGCGCAGATCCGGGCACGCAAATTCTTCCGCGTCGTCTTCCTGATGCCGTTGATGCTGTCGCCGGTCGCGGTGTCGTGGATGGTCGGCAAATCGATCATGGAATACCGGTTCGGGCCGGCCGCGACGCTGGCACGCTATCTCGGCTGGGAAAACCCGGCCTTCTTCTCGGACCCGATCACCGCCCGCATCTCGATCATGGTGCTCGACGCCTGGACCTTCATCCCGTTCATGATGATCATGCTGCTCGCCGGCCTGCAGGCGATGTCGCGCGAGGTGCTTGAAGCGGCGCGCGTCGATGGCGCCACGACATGGCAGACCTTCTGGCAGGTCACCTTCCCGCTGATGCTGCCGGTATCGGTGACGGCGGTGATCCTGCGCATCATCTTCAAGCTGAAGCTCGCCGACATCATCATCACCGTCACCTCCGGCGGCCCTGGCGGTGCCACGGATTCGGTGTCGAGCTTCATCTACCGCGAATACCGCGACCGTTCGAATGTCGGCTACGGCACCATGCTGGCGATGGCCTATCTCGTCATCATCGTCGTGTTCGTGACCTGGCTGTTGAAATTCGCCAACCGCTTCGTGCGCAACGTGAACTGACAAGGGAAAATGAGCGTCCAGACCACCGACTATGTCGCTTCCGAAATCCGCTCGCCGGTGGGCTTTTTGGCCAATCGCGTGTTCATCTATGGCGCGCTGGCGTTCTGGGCCTTCATCTGCCTGTTCCCGATCTACTGGACGATCTCGACCTCGTTCAAGACGGCCGTGGACGTCACCCAGGGCCATCTGATCCCGTTCGTCGACTTCCAGCCGGACTGGAAGGGCTGGCGCTCGCTCGGCCTGTCGCCGGACTCGATCTTCCGGACCTCGACGGTGCGCGACGAGTTCCTCAAGCGCTTCATGAATTCGGTCATCACCTCGGTCGGTGCGTCGAGCCTGGCCATCATCATCGGCAGCCTCGCCGCCTACGGGCTGACCCGCTATCGCTACCAGTTCGCCTGGTTCAAGAACGAGGACATCTCGTTCTTCTTCCTGTCGCAGCTGATACTGCCGCCGGTGGTGCTGGCCCTGCCCTTCCTGGTGCTCTACCGCGAGGTCGGCCTGCTCGACACCCGCATCGGGCTGATCCTGCTCTACACGCTGATGGTGCTGCCGATCGTGATCTGGATCATGCGCGACCAGTTCAACTCGATCCCCGTCGAGCTCGAGGAAGCCGCCTTGGTCGATGGGCTGTCGATCTGGGGCGCCTTTTTCCGCATAGTCATGCCGATTGCGCTCCCCGGCATGGTCGCCGCCTTCATCCTGGCAATGGTGCTGTGCTGGAACGAGTACTTTTTCGCTGCCCTGCTGACCTCGACCGATGCCAAGACCATCCCGGTCATGGTGGCGAGCCAGACCGGCTCGCAAGGCATCAACTGGTGGTCGATGGCAGCGCTCGCCACCGCCGCGATCGCGCCGCTGGCGGTGATCGGAATTGCGCTGGAGCGGTATCTTATCATGGGCATGACGGCTGGGGCGGTAAAATAGGATCCAATACAGGGCAGCGCGGCAAGGCCGCTTATGCCCCAATGAGCACCGATTTTATCCGGTCGCGGAACATCTCCGCGGTCTTGGCGGTGCTGAAGTCTCGCGTCTCAAATCGCTCGCCGTTCACCGTCGTCAGGACGACCGTGTAGGTTGGACCTCCACTGTCCCATTCGATTGTCCGCAGACTGAAGCTGGCTATGTCGCCCGGCAGCACATGATGCCGGCGCAGAAAGATCGGGTTGCGCAGCACGATGTCGATACGCCCGCGGCGGACTATCCAGCGCACCGCCGGGCTGAAGATGGCCGCATATACAAGCGGAATGCCGACGGCATAGGCGCCGAAAATAATGAAGAGAAAGAACGGGCTGGCGACGCTCAACGGCCAGACGCCGCGATAGAGCTCCCATGTCGGCATGACAATGCAGAACAGGCCGGCAAGCCCGAGAAACAGGCGCTTGGCGACATGCATCGGAATGTCGTGCCGCAACCGCCCGTCCCTGCTGATCTCGTCCATGCCATGGCTCCAAGCCGACGATGGCGGCTGAAGGTGAAAAAGCCGTAACGACCCCAAAAGGCGGCAGATGGTCAGGGCTTCAAAATGGCGCGCAGGTGATCGAGGATCATGGCGACACCCTTTTGCCCGAGTTCGGCGGACGCCTCCGGCGCACTTGCCGTGTACCAGCTCGTGTTGTCTGCGAAATGTCCGGCATCGACTGCTTCCGGGCACAGCGCCAGCATCAGGGAGGTCTCGCCGATGCCGGCATGGTCGAACGGGTACTTGCCGTTCATGGCGGCCGACATCAGCGGATGCACCTGCACCCAGTTGAAGAAATTTTCGCCGGCGGCGTGCTCGGCATAATAGTCGGCCATCTCGTTCGAGCCCCACCAGCCCTCGCCGCGCTGCTTTTCGAGGAAGCGGAAGATCGCCTGGCGACCGGCAGTCTTGAAGGCGAGATCGGTCGGCATCCCCGCCGCGAAATTCTCGGTCTGGTGGTGGATGATCGCGTGGATGTTGCGAAAGCCGATGCGTAGCAGGCTGTAGAACAGCTCTTCGCCAAACGGCGCCAGCTGATTGCCCCCGACCTGCACCGAACCGCTGCCTTCGGGTGCTGCCACCACATAGCTCGCCGCGCCGTAGTAGAAGGACGGCAGGATGACGATGTCGGCTTCCTTTTCGTAGAGCTCCAGCGTCTTGATGACGGCCAGCGTGTCCATGCCGACGGCCATGTGCTCGCCGTGATATTCTAGCACGCCGAGCGGGAGGGCGACCGGCCAGTTCTCGGCGATCGCCTTGCGGATCTGGTGCGGCAGCATCAATTCGTAGCGCATCGCGCCTACTCCAAGTTGGTGTGGCGCGCGCGCATGGCCTCGGACGACTGGCCGGTCAGCCCCTTGAGCTTCAGCACCATCACCTCGAACAGCAGGAACAAAGCGCCTTCGAAGACCGAGCCCATCGGCAGCAGCGATGTCTTTTGCGGCCCCTGGTCGCGGGCCATGGTCTGCGCCGGGATCAGCACGGTGAAGTCGGCGAGTGCGGTCGCACTGCCCCCGGCCTCGGCGGTGAGCAGCAGCACCGTCGCGCCGGCGTCACGGGCGACCTGCATCAAGGTCAGCACCGTCGTGGTCTCGCCCGGACCGGAACTGACCAAGAAGACATCACCCGGGCCAAGAGGTGGCGTGTTCATGTCGCCGACCACCGACACGTCGAGCCCAAGGTGATAGAGCCGCATGGCGAGGCCTTTGAGCTGCAAGGCCTCGCGGCCGCAGCTATAGACGACGATTTTTTGCGCGCGGGCAAGCGTTGCGCAAGCAGTGTCGATGCCGGCTTCGTCGACGCGCGCCAGCACGGCGCCCAGCTCTTGCAGGGCGGTCGCGAACATATCCGAGCCGGCATTCGTCATCAGGGTTCCGCCAGGGTTGTGGCCGGGATTTCCGGTTGCGCATTTGCCGGGAAAGGCTTGTTTTTGTTCATGCTATCACCGCGAAAATGCGTGTCCAACACCCGCCGCGGCTTTTGCTGTGCCACCGGCGTGATAGTGTCATGTCAGACAAATCAATCCAGGAAATCTCAAGCGACATGAAGACACGGCATTTCGACCGCATCGGCAATGGCGGCATCGACTTCACCGAACTCGGCTTCGGCAGCGCGCCGCTCGGCAACCTCTACCGCGCCGTCCCCGACGAGGATGCCAATGCCACGCTGGAGGCGGCGTGGGCGACCGGCTGCCGCTACTACGACACCGCGCCGCTCTATGGCTTAGGTCTCGCCGAAACACGCCTCAATGCCTTCCTGCGCGGCAAAAGCCGTGACGACTATGTGCTGTCGAGCAAGGTCGGCCGCCTGCTACGCGTTTGCCCGCCGGAAGAGCGCACCGGCATCGGCAAGTTCTTCGACACGCCGACGCGCCGCGAAATCTACGACTACAGCTACGACGGCGTCATGCGCTCGTTCGAGGCATCGCTGGAACGGCTGGGCGTCGACCGCATCGACATCCTTTTCGTCCATGACCTCGACATCTTCACCCATGGCAGCAAGGAAGCGTCCGACCAGCGTATCGAGGAGTTCATGGCCTCGGGCTACAACGGACTGCTTGCCCTGCGCGACCAGGGTGTGATCAAGGCGTTCGGCGGCGGCATCAACGAATGGGAGGTCTGCCAGACGCTGGCCGAGCGCAGCGATTTCGACCTGTTCCTGCTGGCCGGGCGCTACACGCTGCTCGAGCAGGAAGCGCTTGCCACCTTCCTGCCGCTCTGTGAGAAGCGCGGCATCGGCATCGTGCTCGGTGGCCCCTACAATTCCGGCATACTGGCGACCGGGCCGAAGCCAGGCGCCTATTACAATTACTCCGAGGCGCCACACGACATCATGGATCGCGTCGGCCGCATCGAGGCGGTCTGCAAGCGCCACGGCGTCAGGCTGATCGAGGCGGCGCTGCAGTTCCCGCTGCTGCACCCGTCCGTGGTGTCGGTCATCCCCGGCGGCCAGCGGCCGGCCGAGGTTGAAAGCAACCGCGCACTGCTCGACGCCAAGCCGCCCGCAGCACTTTGGGTCGATCTCAAGCAGGAGGGCCTGATGAGGGCCGACGCGCCGGTGGGCTGAAGGCTCGCCTCAGCGAGCTGACGGCCTGCCGTGTCGCGTTGCCATCGAGGCAAAAGAAAAGCCGGGCGAACCCGGCTTTTCAAGATTCTCTGAAAAGAAAAAATGGTCTTAGTTGACCGCGTCCTTGAGGCCTTTGCCGGCCGAGAACTTCGGCACGGTACGCGCCGGAATCTTCACTTCCGCGCCAGTCTGCGGGTTGCGGCCAGTCGACGCCGCACGCTTGGAGACGGTGAAATTTCCGAAGCCGACGAGCCGTACATCGCCGCCCTTCTTCAGTTCGCCAGTGATGACGGAGAACACCGCATCGACCGCCGACTGTGCGTCACCCTTCGAAATGCTCGCGGATTCAGCGACAGCGGAAACCAGTTCGTTCTTGTTCATAAAAATTCCCTTCCATGAGAAAACCGGAACTCTTCGACTCATCCGGCAGGAAACGGACTTTAGAAAGAAGCGTTGCCGCAACCAAGTCGAAAAGCGCGGAAAAAGTTCGAAAAAGCCCGGAAAAGGTGGGTTTTTCACATGAAAAAGCCGGGCTCAAGGCCCGGCTTTCCATTTGTGCACTGCACCTTTAGTATTTTCTAACGCATGGCCCCGAAAAGCCTAGCCGGTTTTCGGAAAGGACCATGCGCCAGTTCTAGAGTGCTAGAGCGTCCTTTGCGCGTCCAAGTGGACGCGCGGCGCTCTAGTGTGCAAGCGACTTTCCAGCATCGTCGGCGCTGTCGGTCGTGGCCGGCGGATTGACCGGCTCGACCCACTCGATCGGCTCCGGCATGCGCACCAGCGCGTGCCTCAGAACCTCGCCGACGCGTGAGACCGGAATGATCTCCATGCCGTTCTTCACATTGTCCGGAATCTCCGCCAGATCCTTGGCGTTGTCTTCCGGGATCAGCACCTTCTTGATGCCGCCGCGCAGTGCGGCGAGCAGCTTTTCCTTGAGGCCGCCGATCGGCAAGATGCGGCCCCGAAGCGTTATCTCGCCAGTCATCGCCACATCGGCCCGAACCGGAATACCCGTCAGTATCGACACAATGGCTGTCGCCATGGCGGCACCTGCGGACGGTCCGTCCTTCGGCGTGGCGCCCTCCGGCAAGTGCACGTGGATATCGCGCTTGTCGAACAGCGGCGGCTCGATGCCGAAATCGACGGCTCTTGAGCGGACATAGGAGGCCGCCGCCGAAATCGATTCCTTCATCACGTCGCGCAGATTGCCGGTCACCGTCATGCGGCCCTTGCCGGGCATCATGACGCCTTCGACCGTCAGCAGTTCGCCGCCAACTTCCGTCCAGGCAAGACCGGTGACGACACCGACCTGATCGTCAGACTCGACCTGACCGAAGCGGAAGCGCTGAACACCGAGGTAGTCGGCGAGGTTCGCCGCCGTGATGCTCACCGTCCTCTTCTTCGTCTTCAGGATCTCGGTCACCGCCTTGCGCCCGAGCTTCATCAGCTCGCGCTCGAGGCTTCTGACACCCGCTTCACGGGTGTAGGTCTGGATGATGCCGCGGATCGCGTCCTCGCTGACCGAAAATTCCTTCGGCTGCAGCGCGTGGTCGCGAACCACCTTGGGCATCAGGTGACGCTTGGCGATCTCGATCTTCTCGTCCTCGGTGTAGCCGGCGATACGGATGATCTCCATGCGGTCCATCAAGGGCGCAGGAATGTTCAGCGTGTTCGCCGTCGTTACGAACATCACGCTCGACAGGTCGTACTCGACCTCGAGGTAATGGTCCATGAACGTCGAGTTCTGCTCGGGATCGAGCACCTCGAGCAAGGCCGATGACGGATCACCGCGGAAGTCCTGGCCCATCTTGTCGATCTCGTCGAGCAGGAAGAGCGGGTTGGATTTCTTGGCCTTCTTCATCGACTGGATGACCTTGCCGGGCATCGAACCGATATAGGTGCGGCGGTGACCACGGATCTCGGCCTCGTCACGCACGCCGCCGAGCGCCATGCGGATGAACTCGCGGCCGGTCGCCTTGGCGATCGACTTGCCGAGCGAGGTCTTGCCGACGCCGGGAGGGCCGACGAGGCACAGGATCGGCCCCTTCAGCTTCTTCTGGCGGCTCTGCACGGCGAGATACTCGACAATGCGGTCCTTGACCTTGTCGAGGCCGAAATGATCGGTGTCGAGCACGTTCTGCGCAAACGCCAGGTCCTGCTTGACCTTGGAGTTCTTGCCCCACGGGATCGACAGGATCCAGTCGAGATAGTTGCGCACGACGGTCGATTCAGCCGACATCGGCGACATCGTCCGCAGCTTCTTCAACTCGGCTTCCGCCTTTTCGCGGGCCTCCTTGGAGAGCTTGGTCTTCTTGATGCGCGCCTCGATCTCGGCGGCTTCGTCGCGGCCGTCCTCGCCTTCGCCGAGCTCCTTCTGGATCGCCTTCATCTGCTCGTTGAGGTAGTATTCGCGCTGCGTCTTCTCCATCTGGCGCTTGACGCGCGAGCGGATGCGCTTCTCTACCTGCAGGACGGAGATTTCGGCTTCCATGAAACCCATCGCCTTTTCCAGCCGCTCCTTGACGGAAAGCGTGGCCAGCATCTCCTGCTTTTCAGGGATCTTGATGGCGAGATGCGAAGCAACCGTATCGGCGAGCTTGGAATAGTCGTCGATCTGGCTGGCAGCGCCCACCACTTCGGGCGAGATCTTCTTGTTCAGCTTGACGTAGTTTTCGAAGTCGGTGACGACCGAACGGGCGAGCGCCTCGACCTCAACCTCTTCCTCTTCCGGCTCGACCAGCGCGGCAGCGCGGGCTTCGTGGAAGTCCGGACGGTCGGTGAACGAGACGATTTTGGCACGCGAAGCACCTTCGACCAGCACCTTGACGGTGCCGTCGGGCAGCTTCAGCAATTGCAGCACATTGGCGAGCGTGCCGATGTCGAAAATCGCATCGGGCTCGGGATCGTCATCGGCGGCATTCATCTGGGTGGCAAGCAGGATCTGCTTTTCCTGACCCATAACCTCTTCCAGCGCCTTGATCGATTTTTCACGCCCGACAAAGAGCGGAACGATCATGTGCGGGAACACCACGATGTCGCGCAGTGGGAGGACTGCGAAGACGCCGTCGCTGGGAGCCTTGGATATTTTGGCCATTGTCCAACCTTTCATGTCGCGGCCGCTAATTGAGCCAACCGCGAATCTCATATTAACGACCGTGGGTCGTTCCGCCTACCACCGTTTGTGACGGGAGTTTTACAGCACAGAATTCGGCACCACGGCCTTCCAGTGTTAGTTGGATGCACAAGGGGCAAAGATCAAGGGTCAACACGGGCCGTTCGTCCACTCCAGCACTAGGCTTGATACCTCACCACAGCAAAACGGCGCCCAAGGGGCGCCGTTCCATAAAAAGGTTGGGCCAGATGCCATGTCAGGCGCTGACGTTGCCCTTCTTTTCTTTCTGCTCGGAATAGATGTAGAGCGGCCGGGCGCTGCCGGTCACCACTTCTTCCGAAATCACCACTTCGCGCACGCCTTCCAGCGCGGGCAGTTCGAACATGGTGTCGAGCAGGATCGCTTCCATGATCGAGCGCAGGCCGCGGGCGCCTGTCTTGCGCTCGATGGCACGCTTGGCGATCGCCGACAGCGCATTTTCGTGGAAGGTCAGGTCGACACTCTCCATCTCGAACAGCCGCTGATACTGCTTGACCAGCGCGTTCTTCGGCTCGGTCAGGATCTGGATCAGCGCCGGCTCGTCGAGGTCTTCCAGCGTCGCCAGGACAGGCAGACGGCCGACAAACTCAGGGATCAGGCCAAACTTCAGGAGATCCTCGGGCTCGACCAGGCGGAAGACGTCGCCGGTGCGACGATCCTCGGGCGAAGCGACGATGGCGCCGAAGCCGATCGAGGTTTTCCTGCCGCGATCCGAGATGATCTTGTCCAGCCCAGCGAAGGCGCCGCCGCAGATGAACAGGATGTTGGCGGTGTCGACCTGCAAGAACTCCTGCTGCGGATGCTTCCTGCCGCCCTGCGGCGGCACAGAGGCGACCGTGCCTTCCATGATTTTCAGAAGCGCCTGCTGCACGCCCTCGCCCGAAACGTCGCGGGTGATCGAGGGGTTGTCGGACTTGCGCGAAATCTTGTCGATTTCGTCGATGTAGACGATGCCGCGCTGGGCGCGCTCGACATTGTAGTCGGCCGACTGCAGCAGCTTCAGGATGATGTTTTCGACGTCCTCACCGACATAGCCGGCTTCGGTCAGCGTCGTGGCGTCGGCCATGGTGAAGGGAACGTCGATGATGCGGGCCAGCGTCTGGGCAAGAAGCGTCTTGCCGCAGCCGGTCGGGCCGATCAGCAGGATGTTGGACTTCGCCAGCTCGACGTCGTTGTTCTTGCCGGCATGTGCCAGGCGCTTGTAGTGGTTGTGCACGGCCACCGACAGTACGCGCTTGGCGTAGGGCTGGCCGATGACATAGTCGTCGAGGACCTTGAGGATCTCCTGCGGTGTCGGCACGCCCTCGCGCGACTTCACCATCGAGGTCTTGTTCTCCTCGCGGATGATGTCCATGCAGAGCTCGACGCACTCGTCGCAGATGAACACCGTCGGGCCGGCGATCAGCTTGCGCACCTCGTGCTGGCTTTTGCCGCAAAACGAGCAATAAAGCGTGTTCTTGGAATCACCGCTGTTGTTGCCGACCTTGCTCATTTTCCTGTCCTTTCATCGCCGCCCGCCGATGGTCTGGCTGAAACGGCGCATATTCTATCTATCGCGGGAATTCGCCGCCGCCAGTGTCCCGGCTCCCGCAACGCAATCCTTACGAAACACAAATCAGAAAACGTAGCAATGATTCGCGACAACCCCACCCAAAGCTAAGCCGTCGAAAATCAACATAGCATTAACGTAGGCAATCCCATCCGCCGAGGGAACAGCCAATTGTGGCCGAAATGCCGCAAATCCCAGCAAAAGCGTGTTATCCCGCCATCCAACTGCCATGCAGCCTTATGCGGCGACGCCTTCGACCGGCTCGCGCGACGAAATGACCTTGTCGATGAGGCCGAAATCCCTGGCTTCGTCGGCGGTCATGAAATGGTCGCGGTCAAGCGTCTTTTCGATCTCTTCGTAGCTCTTGCCGGTGTGCTTGACATAGACCTCGTTGAGGCGGCGCTTCAGCTTGATGATGTCCTGGGCGTGGCGCTCGATGTCGGACGCCTGGCCCTGGAAGCCGCCGGAAGGCTGATGCACCATGATGCGGGCATTCGGCGTGGCAAAACGCATATCCTTGTGGCCGGCGGTCAGAAGCAGCGAGCCCATCGACGCCGCCTGGCCGATGCACAGCGTCGACACCGCCGGCTTGATGAACTGCATGGTGTCGTAGATCGCCATGCCCGAGGTCACCACGCCGCCCGGCGAGTTGATGTAGAGGTTGATCTCTTTCTTCGGGTTCTCGGCCTCGAGGAACAAAAGCTGTGCACAAACCAGCGTCGCCATGCCGTCTTCGACCGGGCCGGTGATGAAAATGATGCGCTCTTTCAGCAGGCGCGAGAAAATGTCGTAGGCCCGCTCGCCGCGATTGGTCTGCTCGACCACCATCGGAACGAGGTTCATGTAGGTTTCGACGGGGTTCTTCATGACTATCCCTTTTTGGAGATGGGGATTCCGGCGCCGGGAATATGAGCAATCGGGCAGAATCGGTTCTGGACGGTTAGGATGTAAATAGGATGCCGGCTCACCCTAGCGCAAGGCCGCCTTCTCCTAGCCATCTGGTTAAGTCGAATCAAGGTTTCCGCGCAAGGGAGCCCAAACGCGGCCGGCCGTGTTTTCGGGTGTAGCAATTCCTTAACCGCATTGCTTAACGAAATGCGGTGAAACCGCTTTCCCCAGGAGAACCATACCCTACAATTCAACGTTGAACCTGCGTTTTCGCGTTCAAACAGGGGGAGTGTCATGATCAGGAAAACAGCTTCCTTGGCCATTGCCGGCCTTGCCGGTCTCGGCATGGTGTCCGAAGCGGTCGCCGGCGGCCGCGCCGTCGAGTGCTACGAGCCGGTGCACAGGCCGGCGCTCTATGACACCGTCTATGAAGACGTCATGGTCAGCCCCGGCGGGCAGTTGGTCGATTACGACCCGCCGATCTACGGCACGATGGAGCGCGTCGAGCAGATCGCGCCACCCCGCGTCACCTATGAGGTCGTGCCGGCCATCACCCGCACCGTCTATCACACGGTCAAGGTCGACGATGGCGGCTATGCCTGGGAGTGGCGCGTCATCCATGGCCGCCGGGTGCTGTGCAAGATCTGGCGCAAGGCCCGTTATGCGCGTGTCGCCGAAACGGTAGAGATTGAACCCGCGCGTACCCGCCGGGTCGTGCTGCCGGCCGAATATGAGAGCGTTGCGCATGAAGTGCTGGTGCGGCCCGAGCGGCGGCACATCACTGAGATTGCGCCGTCATACCAGCGGGTGGCGCGCCGGGTGGTGGTGCAGGAAGGCTCAACCAGTTGGCGTCGCGTGCATATTGCGAGGCACTGCCAGGATTAGCTTAGGCCACTTCTGCCCGCAGCCATTTCTTAAGACCGACAATATCGCCATCTCCAAGCGCGGCGGCGACGCGCCTGCCGACTGCGGCGCCGAATTTGTAGCCATGGCCGGAACAGGCGGAGACGACCAGGCACCTGCCTTTCTCGTGTGCAAAAAACTTCTCGTCCGCCGTGAAGGTGTAGGCGCAAGTGACGACGTCGGTCACCCTGTACTCCCCGATGCGGGCGATCGGCGGCGAAAACAGGTTGCGGATCGCCTCCCCCTCGCCCGGTACCGGCTCGCGGTTCCAATCGGCGTCGCTGGTCGGCACCTTGTGCAGGGCTGAACCGAATTTCATGCCGGCGCCGCGCGACAGCGGGATCATGTAGCCGTTGGTGCCGCCACCGACATCGAAAAAGATTGGGGCCGCTTGCCATGCCGCCTTGAGGTCCGCCGGCGGTTCGACATAGGCAAGCGCATTGCGAAAGGTTTTCAAGTCGCCGCCGAGTTCCGGAAACAGTTTCAGCACCCAGGCGCCGGCGGTGACGACGATACGGTCGGCCTGCATGGTTTCGCCGCTGGCCAGCACAATATGGCCGACCTCGGCGTCGACTTTCACAACCATGGCGTTTTCATAGACGTTGGCGCCGTTTGTCCGCAGCCATTCGGCCAGGCCAGAAGCGATCTTGCGGCAATGCAGCGCGCCGCCTTCGGGCGAGACATAGGCGTAGCGGATCGAACCCGGTTCGAGGAACGGCCAGCGTTCGACAGCTGCCTCGGGTTCAAGCAGTTCGAACGCGAAATTCGCCTGTTCGCGGTATTCCTCGGCCTTGTCGCCCGGCTCGCGCGAAACGCAGAGGAAGCCCCTGACATCGAGATGGCTTTCCGCGAGATCGACCCACATCTCGTCCCAGGCCGCATAGGCCTCATCGATCAGCCTGCCATAGCCTGCCCCGGCCAGGTAGGCGCGGCGGATGATGCGGTGATGGTCGCCCGAAGCGGCGAGCGGATTGGGGATCGGCC
Source organism: Mesorhizobium sp. P2_D6 (assembly GCF_056404315.1). Lineage (NCBI taxonomy): Bacteria > Pseudomonadati > Pseudomonadota > Alphaproteobacteria > Hyphomicrobiales > Phyllobacteriaceae > Mesorhizobium > Mesorhizobium sp. P2_D6. Next base: position 459,535 of record NZ_JBFUEG010000003.1, read on the forward strand.
CTTGTTCGACGATGGAAACGCTATGGCCCGCCTTGACGAGCGACCATGCCGTCGAAAGCCCGGCAATGCCTGCACCCACCACGATCACATTCATCGAACCGTCTTTCCGCAGCCCGTTCGGCTGGCTCAATCCATTGGCTTTGGGTGGGCAACATACGGTCTGGCACCAAGCTGGCAAGCCGCGCTAATGGTCTGGCATGACCAAATCCATGCCGCCCTACCTCTCCTTTGATCCAGCCGCGCGCCGTCTTCGGCTCGATCCGCATGAGCCGGCGTTTTTCCAGAACCCTTACGACGCCTACGCCTTCCTGCATGGCGCATCGAACGCCTTCTTCTGGGAAGAATTCGGCTTCTGGTGCTTTGGCGGCTTCGACGACGTCAACCGGCTTTTGCGCGACCGCCGCTTCGGCCGGCAGAGCCCGACCGGTGTTCCCGACAGGCGCGGCGTCGGCATGGATCGCTCGCATCTTGCCGCCTTCGACGGCATCGAGACCAATTCGATGCTGGAGCTGGAGCCGCCGGTGCACACCAGGCTACGGACACTGGTCAACCGCGCCTTCGTCTCGCGGCAGGTCGAACGGTTGAGACCCCGCGTCGAAGCGCTCGCCAACGAGCTTATCGACCGGTTCGAACCCGGCAAGGTCGATCTGCTGCCGTCCTTCGCCTCGCCCTTGCCGATCACCATCATTGCCGAAATGCTTGGCGTGCCGGTCGAAATGGGGCCGCAACTGCTCGACTGGTCGCACCAGATGGTGGCCATGTACATGCACAGCCGCACACGCGAGATCGAGGAAACGGCCAATCGCGCCGCGCGCGATTTTTCCGACTTTTTGCGCGGCTATGTCGCCAAGCGGCGCAAGCAGCCAGGCGACGATCTGTTGTCGTTGCTGATCGCCGCGCAGGAGGATGGCCAGAGGCTCTCCGAAGATGAACTGGTCTCCTCCGCCATCCTGCTGCTCAATGCCGGCCACGAAGCAACGGTGCACCAGACCGGCAACGCCGTGCGCTCATTGCTGGCGCAAGGCGGCGATCCTGGCCGTTTCTTCACCTCGCCGGAGGCGACCGCGGCCACGGTCGAGGAATGCCTGCGCTTCGATGCGCCGCTGCACATGTTCACCCGCTATGCCTATCATGAGATCGAGGTGACATCGGGGGTTGTCGTACAACAGGGCGAGACGATCGGCCTGCTGCTCGGCATGGCCAACCATGACCCGCTTGCCTTTGCCGAACCCGAGGTCTTCCGGCCCGGCCGCGCCGACCAGAAGAACGTCTCGTTCGGCGCCGGGATCCATTTCTGCATCGGCGCGCCGCTGGCGCGGCTGGAATTGCAGGTGTCGCTGAAAACGCTGTTCGAGCGGCGGCCGCAGTTGCGCCTGGCCGAGGCGCCGCGCTTCCGCGACAGCTATCACTTCCACGGGCTGGAAAAGCTCGCGGTGACTTTCCAGGGCAACGCGAAATGAGATTCGCCTTCCTGCAGGAACCTCCTTTCTGCTTCACCGATGCTTCCGGCAAGCTCGGCGGCTGCGACGCAAAGCTCGCCGAGAAGATTGGCCAGATGGTTGAGCTGGCGGATTTCTCGCCCATCGAGACAGAGTTCGCCGACTTGCTGCCCGGAGTGGCCAAAGGCCGCTGGGATATGACCACAGGCCTGTTCATCTCGGACGAGCGCCGAAAGCTCGTCGACTTTACGCGACCGATCTGGGCATTGCCTGACGGGCTGATGGTCGCGAAGGGCGATCCGCTGGGGTTGGCGGGCTACCGCTCGCTCGCCCGGAGCCCCTCGGCGATATTGGCCGTGATCTCAGACCAGATTCAGCATCAAACCGCACTGCAGAACGGCGTTCCCCCCGGACGGATCAAAACATTCGCAACACAGGCGGAAGCAGCGGAGGCCGTGGCGCAGGGTGCAGTGCAGGCCTATGCCAGTGTCGCCATGGCGCATCGAGGTTACATCACCCGCGAACCCGATGCTCGGCTCGACGTCGTCGATGTTCCGGCATCCGAGAAGCAGCCTGCCGCCGGCGCCTTCGCGCTGGCCAAGAACAATGCCGCGCTACGTCAAAAGGTGGATCGGTGCCTGGATGAATTGCTCGGCAGCTCGTGGCACCGGGAGATGATGAGCCAATACGGTTTTTCCGACGATGATATTGACCGGCTGCTGTGGGCCGGCCGCTAGCCGTTAAAGCCTGATCACATATTCCTTGCGGGTGGTCTCGAGCACTTCCCAGGTCCCCTTGAAGCCCGGCCGCAGCACGAAACTGTCGCCGGCGCGCACGGTGCGCGCCTTACCACCATCCTCGGCTATCACCGAAACGCCGGACAGGATGTGGCAGAACTCCCATTCGTCATAGACGATGCGCCACTTGCCGGGCGTGGCTTCCCATATCCCGGCGTAGAGGCCGCCGTCGCGCTCCTCGACGTTCCATGTGCGGAATTTCGGATCGCCCGCAATCAGGCGATCCGGCGCCGGCGCGCCATGCTCGGCGTCGACGCTGTCGATCGATATTGTCTGGTAATGCGCGGACAAGAATTGCCTCCATGAAAGAGCTGGCTTGCGCCGGCTCACCCCCACCCCGGCGCTACGCGCCGACCCTCCCCACAAGGGGGAGGGTAAAGATCAAACCTTGGCCAGAGCCTGTTCCAGATCGGCGACGATGTCGTTGACATCCTCGATGCCGATGGAGAGCCGGACCGTGTCCGGACCCGCACCGGCCTTGACCTTCTGCTCGTCGGAAAGCTGGCGGTGCGTGGTCGAGGCCGGGTGAATGACCAGCGACTTGGTGTCGCCGACATTGGCCAGATGCGAGAACAGTTCAAGCGCCTCGACAAACTTGACGCCGGCCTCATAGCCGCCCTTCAGGCCGAAGGTGAAGACAGCGCCGGCGCCGAGCGGCGCGTATTTCTTCTGCAGCGCATTGTTCTTGTCGCTGGGCAGGCCGGGATAGTTCACCCAGGCGACCTTGGGGTGGTTGGACAGCCAGCCGGCGACGGTGACCGCATTGTCGCAATGGCGCTGCATCCTGAGCGGCAAGGTTTCCAGCCCGGTCAGGATCAGGAACGCGTTGAAAGGCGAGATCGCCGGGCCGAGATCGCGCAGGCCAAGCACGCGCGCGGCGATGGCGAAGGCGAAATTGCCGAAGGTTTCATGCAGGACAATACCGCCATATTCGGGGCGCGGCTCCGACAGCATCGGGTACTTGCCCGACTTCGACCAGTCGAAGGTGCCGCCATCGACAATGGCGCCGCCGATCGAATTGCCGTGACCGCCGATGAATTTGGTCAGCGAATGGACGACAATGTCGGCGCCGTGCTCAATCGGCCGCACCAGATAGGGAGAGGCCAGCGTGTTGTCGACGATCAGCGGCAGGCCGTGCTTGCGGGCGATGTCGCCGATCTTTTCGATATCGACGAAAGTGCCGCCCGGATTGGCCAGGCTCTCGATGAAGATCGCCTTGGTCTTGTCGTCGATCTGGCTCTCGAAGGTCGAGATGTCATTGGTGTCGGCCCAGCGCACTTCCCAGCCGTAATTCTTGAAGGCATGGCCGAACTGGTTGATCGAGCCGCCGTAAAGCCTTGTCGCAGCGACGAAATTGTCGCCGGGCGTCAGCAGATTGTGGAACACCAGCACCTGCGCGGCATGGCCGGAAGCGACGGCAAGTGCTGCCGTGCCGCCTTCAAGTGCTGCGATCCGCTCTTCCAGCACCGCCTGGGTCGGGTTCATGATGCGGGTGTAGATGTTGCCGAAGGCCTTCAGCCCGAACAATGAGGCGGCGTGGTCGGCATCGTCGAAGACGAAGGAGGTCGTCTGGTAGATCGGCGTGGCGCGTGCGCCGGTCGCCGGGTCGGGCTTGGCGCCGGCATGGACGGCGAGCGTGTTGAAACCGGGCGTACGGGTCATCGAAACCTCCCTCTCCTGAACCTTCTGAAAATCGTGGGCATTCTTGGCGAACCGCAGCCACGAATGCAAAGAAGAAAATACCTTTCGGCAAGCGATCTACGATGAACGCGCGGGGAACTTCATCGCTTCCCGGAATAATTTTGCTCGCCTGGGAACCGAGCATGGCTTTCGGGATCGCGGTCTATTTCTGGCGCACGCCAAAACTCTGGAATCCCGACCGCATCAGCGGCTTCTTAGATGACAGCACACCCGAGTTAACACCGGTCCAGCCGATCTCGCCCGATAGCTTGCCATATTCGATCTTGGGGCAGCGGTTCATCACCACCTTGATGCCGGCCGCTTCGGCGCGCGCCGCCGCCTCGTCATTGCGCACGCCTAGCTGCATCCAGAGCACTTTTGGCAAAGGGTTCAGCTTCAGCACCTCATCGAGAATGCCGGGCACCGCCGCCGACGCGCGAAAAATGTCGACCATGTCGACCGGCTCTGGCAGATGGGCAAGGCTGGCATAGGTCATGCGGCCGAGGATTTCCTTGCCGGCCTGTCCGGGATTGATCGGAAACACCGAAAAGCCTTTGGCCAGCAGATATTTCAGGACGAAAAAGCTCGGCCGGACGTCGTTCGCCGATGCGCCGACCATGGCGATGGTCTTCACCGAATTGAGGATGCCGCCGATATAGGCATTGTCGTAGGCGTCGTGGTTCATCCGGCAATCGCCTTCCTGCGGTAGTGATAGCGGTAGAGTTCTTTGGTGAACCCAAGCGAGGTATAGAGTGCGCGGCCCGGCGCATTGTCGGCGACGACCTGCAGGCAGGCCGCTGTGGCCCCTGCCCGCCGCGCCCAGCCGATCAAGCTGCCGACCGTCCTGCGGCCAAGGCCTTGCTGCCGGAAGCGGCTGTCGGTCTCGACTGACTCCACCACAAGCAGGCCATCGCGGATGACGCCATAGGCCAAGGCGGCAATTTCGCTGTCACGCTCGCAGGATACGAACGCCTTGTCGCCGATGATCAGCCCAGGCATCTCGCGAAAGACGCGGCGATCCGTATCGTCATAGGCGCCCATGCGAAACCGTGCCGCGAACCAGTCCTCGCTGGGCGTCGGCGACACGGTGACGTGCTCGTCGCTGATATCCACCAATTCATCAATCCCGCCATAGAGGTGGATGGTTCCGCCCTCGAGATCGTAGCCTTGGCGGTCGAGGAGCGTGTCCATTTCGGCGGCGATGCCAGGAACCCGAAAGAGCGGTGTCTGGCCCTGATCGGCATAGAAGGCCTCGGCTACATCGAGCACGCTCTCAGGCCGGCCGCGCTTTCCCCGCAAAGGGTTGACCGAATTGCTGCGCCGGGTCCGGCCACCGGAGCGCCTGAGAAGCAAACCGTCGACGGTGGTCTCAATCGCCGCTGGCCAGGCTTCGCGGCAAGCCTGTTCGCTCCGCCAGTTCAGATCCTTTTCAGCTTGGCTCATCGGCATGTCACTCGTCGTCTTCCCGCAGCGCCTCTTCCATAAACGCCTGCGGGTCGGTGCAGAAGTCGCGCATCATGCGAAAATGATCGGTGTCGCTGAAATCGGTCGGGTCGAGGCCGAAGCGGCTGATGCGAAACAGCCGCGCACCGGGACAAGCCATCAGCAGCGGCGAATGCGTGGCCATGATCACTTGCGCCGTGCCCGACTGGTCCATGTGCCGCAGCATCTTCAGCAGCTCGATCTGCCGCGAGGGCGACAGCGCGCTTTCGGGCTCGTCGAGAATGTAGATGCCTTGCCGGCGGCAGCGCTCCTCGAAAAAGCGGATGAATCCCTCGCCATGCGACCAGGACAGGAAATCCGGCGGCGTCCCGCCGGATTCTCTGGCCGCCTCGTCGAGGTAACGGGCAACAGAATAGAAGGATTCGGCGCGAAAGAACCAACCGGCTGTAACCTTCGGCAGCCAATGGCAACGAAAGCTGTTGACCAGCCCAGCACCGCTCCTGTCGATGGCACGGGAATGGTCGACCGGCCTGTAGCCCTTGCCGCCGCCGGCTTCGTCATAGCCGGCGAGCGCCCCGATGGCTTCGAGCAGCGTCGATTTTCCGGTGCCGTTTTCGCCAACAATGATGGTGATCGGTGTGGTGAATTCGAGCTCGAATTCACGGCCGCGAAACAGTGGCAGGTTCCACGGGTATTTTCCCCAATCAGCCACCCGCTCGGGGTCGAGCAAGATGCGCTTGAGATAAGGCGCCTTCAGTCGCGTCAGTTGCTTGCGATAGGCCATGCGGACCGATCAGTCTGGCAGCGAGATGGTGCCGTCATCCGCGATCGGAAAGGCCGGATTGTGCGCGACTTCCCAGACATGGCCGTCGGCATCGGCGAAATAACCGTACCAGCCGCCCCAGAAGGCGCGCCCTGCTGGCTTGACGATCCTGCCGCCGGCTTTTTCCGCCATGGCGAGCACCTCGTCGACTTCGGCGTCGGAGCGGGTGTTGTAGGCGAGGTAAACCGCCGACGGCGCCTTGGCGAAGGTGATGCCTGAATCTTCTTCGGCGCTTGGGCGCGGAAACAGGCCGAGGATGGCGCCGCCCATCTGGAAGAAGGCAACGCCGTCGGTGATGCCGGCATGACGCTTGAGGCCCATGCCCTCATAAAAGCGCACGGCTCGCTCGAGATCGTCGGTGGCGATGGTGATGATGGAGATGCGCGGTTCCATGTTTTAGTCGTCCGTCCATTCCGGCTTGCGCTTGCCGATGAAGGCGCCGATGCCCTCCTCGGCGTCGCGCGCCAGCATGTTCTCGACCATGGTGCGTCCGGTAAAGGCATAGGCGTCGGCCAAGCCCATCTCGGCTTGCGCGTAAAAGGCCTCCTTGCCTGTCTTGATCACCAGAGATGATTTGGAAGCAATGGTTTGCGCGTATTTGGTGACGATCTGATTCAGGTATTCGCGCGGCACGACGCGGTTGACGAGGCCGAACTCCTTGGCCGTCGCGGCATCAATGGTCTCGCCGGTCAGCAGCATTTCCATCGCCTGCTTGCGCGAGACGTTGCGCGACAGCGCCACCATCGGCGTCGAACAGAACAGGCCTATATTGACGCCCGGCGTGCAGAAGGTCGCTTCATGCGAAGCAATCGCGAGGTCGCAGCTGGCCACCAGCTGCAGTCCGGCCGCGGTGGCAAGGCCATCGACCTCGGCAATTATCGGCAAGGGATGGCGCACAATCTGCTGCATCAACGCAGCGCAAGCCGAAAATGTCTGCTCGAAGAAGGCCTTGCCCCTGTCGGCGTCGGCGCGGCGCGCGGTCATTTCCTTGAGGTCGTGGCCGGCGCAGAAGACTTTTCCGGCCGCTGCCAAGACAATGACGCGGACGGATTTGTTGGCCTTGGCCTGATCGAGTTCAGCGCTCAGCGCCGCCATGACGGAAAGCGACAAGGCATTGGCGGGCGGGTTGGCGAGCGTCAGGCGCAGTACGCCCTTGTCCAGCCTCGCGGCGACCAGCCCGTCTATGGCAGCAGGTTTGATGGCAAGGATTTCGGCCATTATAAGGTCTCCGCGATTCCGCTAAGCGCCGCCAGACTATCTAATATCGGATCGGGTTTCATCAACACCCATCGCTTGCGCCAGTGGGCTGAAGGTGTTGCCAGAAACGCGCCATTGCGTTCATACAGGCCCGGCATAGAACGAGAGACCGACATGCCCGCCCAGGACAATCTCAAACCGGTGCTGAATGCGGCCGAAGTCAATGCACTGATGGCCAGCGTCTACCCACAGCTCAACGACGAATTCGCTTCATACGAGGCGATCGACGTTTTCCCCGGCGGCTGCATGGTGCGGCTCAACGCAAACGAGCGGCATTTGCGGCCAGGCGGCACCGTCTCAGGCCCTTCGCTGTTCACGCTGGCCGACATTGGCGGCTATGTCTGCGTGCTCAGCCATGCCGGGCCGGACGCGCTCTCGGTGACCGTAAACCTCAACATCAATTTCATGCGCAAGGCCGAGGCCGGGCCGATCGACGGCCATTGCCGCATCCTGAAGCTGGGCAAGAGCCTGATGGTGTTCGACATCGACATCGTTGCCGGACCAGACGGACACACGGTGGCGCATGCAACGGGCACCTATTCGATCCCGCCGAAGCGAATAAATGATGTGGTAAAATAATACCTTTTACTCAAATAGTTGTTTTTACTATGTTTTTGGCGATGACGAGCTTTTCCTGCGCCTTGACGCGCAAAGTCCCCTCGCCTATAAGCCCTCCCGAAGCAGCGGCCCGCAAAGGCCGCCGTTTTGTTATTGGCGGCGGGCAAGTGCCTTTTGCCAATCCAAGCAACAAGAAACGCCTTCCCGATCGTTTGGGTAGGTCCTAACCGAAAGCAGAAATCCATGGCAACCTTTTCGCAGAAGCCTGCGGATGTGGTGAAGAAGTGGGTGCTGATCGACGCCGAGGGTCTCGTCGTCGGCCGTCTCGCCACTGTCATCGCCAATCATCTTCGCGGCAAGCACAAGCCCACCTTCACCCCGCATGTCGACGACGGCGACAACGTCATCGTCATCAATGCCGACAAGGTGGTGTTCACCGGCAAGAAGTTCACCGACAAGGTCTATTACTGGCACACCGGTCATCCCGGCGGCATCAAGGAGCGCACCGCGCGCCAGCTGCTCGAGGGCCGTTTCCCCGAGCGTGTCGTCGAGAAGGCCGTCGAACGCATGATCCCGCGCGGGCCCCTCGGCCGTCGCCAGATGAAGAACCTCCGCGTCTATGCAGGCACGGAACATCCGCATGTCGCCCAGCAGCCCGTCACCCTCGACGTCGGCGCGCTGAACGCCAAGAACAAGAAGGCTTCGTAAGATGGCTGAGCTTTCCTCGCTCGCAGAACTCGGAACGGCTACCGGCAACACCAACACGCAGCCGGCTGCTCCCGTCCATGTCCAGAAGCTCGACAAGTCGGGCCGTGCCTATGCCACCGGCAAGCGCAAGAACGCCATTGCGCGCGTCTGGGTGAAGCCGGGTTCCGGCAAGATCGTCGTCAACGACAAGGAATTCGCGACCTATTTCGCGCGTCCGGTCTTGCAGATGATCCTCAACCAGCCGATCATCGCCTCCAACCGCGCCGGCCAGTACGACATCGTCGCCACTGTCGTCGGCGGTGGCCTGTCCGGCCAGGCCGGTGCGGTTCGTCACGGCATCTCCAAGGCGTTGACCTACTACGAGCCGGCACTGCGCGCCGTGCTGAAGAAGGGTGGCTTCCTGACCCGCGACAGCCGCGTCGTCGAGCGCAAGAAGTACGGCAAGGCGAAGGCCCGCCGTAGCTTCCAGTTCTCGAAGCGCTAAGCGTATCGAGCTTCCATGTCGAAAAGGCCGCCTCCGGGCGGCCTTTTTGTTTTGGGGTCTCGGCAGTCACCCCTCCCGCGCCTTCGGCGCGACCTCCCCATCGAGGGGAGGTAGAAGGTCGCAGCAGTTTCGCCCGATGCCATTCAATAAGGTGGCAGGGCACGGAACGGTAGTGCAAGGGGCCTGACGCCCTACCTCCCCTCGATGGGGAGGTCGGCGCGCAGCGCCGGGTGGCGCCGGCTTCGGTTCAAGTCTCAGAACTTACCGGCCTTGACGAAATCGATGAACGCCCGCAGCGGCGCCGGCACCAAGCGCCGTCCCGGATAATAGAGAAACGGTCCGGAAAAGCTCTGCCACCACGGTTCGAGGACGGGCTCGAGGGCGCCGCTCTCGAAGTGAGGGCGAAGCCAGCCCTCGAAGAGCGCGACGATGCCGCTGCCGGCAATCGCCGCATGGACGGCAAGGTCGCTCGCGCCGCCGATCCGCACGATCAACGGCCCCGTCGTGTCGACCCGCACCACTTCGCCGTCGCGCTCAAATTCCCACGGCAGCATCGCACCGCTTGCAAAGCGGCCGCGCAGGCAAGAATGGCCAAGCAGGTCGCTCGGATGTTGCGGCCGTCCATGAAGATCCAGATAGGCAGGGCTGGCAGCCGTGGCGAAATGCTGGACGCGCGGTCCGATAGGCACCGCAATCATGTCCTGCTCCAGCCGCTCGTCATAGCGGATGCCCGCGTCACAGCCGGCCGCCAGAACGTCGACAAAGTTCTCATCGGCGATCACCTCGAGCCGGATGCCGGGATAAGCGGCGAGGAAGCCCGGAATGATGTCAGGCAATATCAGCCGCGCGGCGCTGACCGGCACATTGAGGCGCAGCGAACCGGCCGGCCTGTCGCGAAACCCATTGACCACGTCGAGCGCCGCCTCCACCTCCGACAGTGCCGGGCCAAGCCGTCCCAAGAGGCTGAGGCCGGCCTCGGTCGGAACAACGCTGCGTGTCGTGCGGTTGAACAGCCTGACGCCAAGCTGCGTCTCCAGGCGGCGCACCGCCTCGCTCAAGCCCGACGCGCTGCCGCCACTGGCGCGAGCCCCTTCGCGAAAACCGCCGGCACGCGCCACCGCCACGAATGAGTTCAGATCGCCAAGGTCCATCATTGTTCGCCATTCCGCACAAGCTGTGCGGATTGTACCTTATTATCCCGAGGTTGAGCAGCGTCTATCTTCGCCTCCTCAAAGGAGATCGAGCATGTCCACTATCCAAAAGTCCGGCACATTCACCCTCGGCAGCCACACCGTGAAGCGGCTCGGCTACGGCGCCATGCAACTTGCCGGCCCGCACGTTTTCGGTCCGCCGAAGGATCGGGACGCGGCCATTGCGGTGCTGCGCGAAGCGGTGGCCTCCGGGGTCAACCACATCGACACCAGCGACTATTATGGCCCGCATGTCACCAACCAGCTGATCCGCGAAGCGCTGGCGCCCTATGCCGACGATCTGGTCATCGTCACCAAGATCGGGGCGCGGCGTGGCAGCGATGGCTCCTGGCTGCCTGCCAATTCACCCAAGGAACTCGAGCAGGCCGTGCACGACAATCTCAGGAATCTCGGACTTGAGGTTCTGGATGTCGTAAATTTGCGCATCATGTTCGGGATGGGCCCGACCGAGGGCTCGATCGAAGCGCAGCTGACGGCGCTTGCCGAGTTGCAGCGCAAGGGCCTGGTGCGCCATATCGGCCTGAGCAACGTCACCCCAGCGCAGGTCGAGGAAGGCCGTGGGATCGCCGAGATCGTCTGTGTGCAGAACCAGTACAATCTGGCGCACCGGGACGATGACGGATTGATCGACGAGCTGGCACGCGACGGTATCGCCTACACCCCGTTCTTCCCGCTCGGCGGTTTCAGCCCGCTGCAGTCGTCGACCTTGTCGGATGTGGCGGCGCGGGTTGGCGCCACGCCGTTGCAGGTTGCGCTCGCATGGCTGCTCAAGCGTTCGCCGAACATCCTGCTGATCCCGGGGACATCTTCGGTTGGGCATTTGAGGGAGAATTTGGCGGCGGCGGAGCTGAAGCTGTCGGTTGATGTGCTGAGCGAGTTGGATGGGGTCGCCAAGGCGGCGTGAGGCGCGAGCAATCTCCCCCCTCGAGGGGGAGATGTCGCCGAAGGCGACAGAGGGGGTCGGTCCGACCGGACTCGACCTCCTGCGGCAGATGAAGGTTAGCGCTCCACGCGCGACGCCCCCCTCTGTCCTGCCGGACATCTCCCCCACAAGGGGGGAGATCAGCAGCGTCGACCGTCGCTCTAATTGATACTCGCCGTATTCGCCGGCTCGGCCGGCCGCGCCTCATCCGCATAAGGCACGCGAAACCCATTCGCCGCTAGCCACGCAATCGCTGCCTTCGGTTCATCGGTCTGGATGATGGTGGCGCCGCGTTCGGCCCAGAAACCGTAGGTCTCAGCCGGCAGGCTGGCCGCGACCGCCAGTTCGTCGCCGCGGCCGCCGGAGAGGAAGCCGCCCAGCTTGTTGACGATGGCGTAAGTGTCAGCCCAGATGTGCCAGCCGCCCCGCACCGACACCGCCCGCATGCGAGTGCTGAACAGCGGGCCCCCGGTCTCGGTTAGCGTTTGCGCCCCTGCCCGCCAGTTGATCAGCTCAATCGCGCCGGGCGCAAAAGCCTTGCCGACCTGCTCGGCAAAGGCGGCGTCATGCACCGCGTCGTCGGCGATGATCGGCATGAACTGGAAGCCGCCGCCGGCAGCACGGAGCGCCGCCTTGACCGTGTCGATCCGCTGCTGGTTCCACAGGTTCTCCTTGACGATCACCTGCTCGGTCATGCCGAGATCGCGGGCGATGGCGATCATTCCGGGCAGAGCCTGGACATCGAGCTTGTTGTCGAGGTTGATCAGGATCCGATCCCTGGTCGCCAGCAGCATTTCGCGCAGCGTCGACACTGTTTCATTGGCGACGGCACCGGTCCCTTCGACCACCAGCCTGCAGTGTCTGAGCTCGGCCAGCGTGTAGTTGGTCACCTCGCCCTTGCAAGTCGTGGTTCGGTCGAGCCAGCTGTCATGCATGACGACGAATTCGCCGTCCTTCGAGCGCCGGATGTCGACCTCGACGATTTCGGCACCGATGGCGATCGCGCCTTCGACGGCGGCGAGCGAGTTTTCGGCATAGAGCGTCTTGCCGGCCTGCATGCTGCCGGCGCGATGCGCGGCGACCAAGACATGGTCGCGCCACTGGTTGGCGTGCTCGAAGCGGTCGAGGATTTGCCTGGCGCGGGTTTCGCTTGCCTGGGCCTCGCCGGTGAAGGCGGCAAGTGCTGCGCAAAACAGAAGGCATATGGTCCGCATCGAGAATCGCTCCTTGCCGGATCGACCCGGGGATAGGCGACGTCGGTGACATCCAGGTGAACGAAGCCGGCTAGTGGATTGTCGCGCCGCTGCAACAAAGTCGTGCTGAAACCATGCCAGCAGCGCGCTAGAGCAGGATCGAGAAGGGCCTTGCGCCTTGGCGACACAGTGCTGTTGTCGCCCCGTTGGAGCGCCACGTCGTTTCGCCAAGCTGTGACTGGCATCTTGCGTGCCGGTTCTGTAGTTGTGGCAGCCCGATGAACAAAGAGGACCCGTAATGGCGAACCAGACCATCGACAACGCCTTCACCGCCCGCTCCAAGACGGGGGCATCCTTCGAGCCGACCTATGCCGGCGCGCTGTCGTTCATGCGGCGCAAATACACCAAGGATGTAAAGGGCGCGGACGCGGTCGTATGGGGCATTCCTTTCGACGCCGCCGTGACCAACCGGCCGGGCGCGCGCTTTGGGCCGCAGGCGATCCGCCGCGCTTCGGCGATCCTCGACAACGACCCGCAATATCCGTTCTCGCGCGACCTGTTCGAGCATCTCTCGGTCGTCGACTATGGCGACTGCCTGCTCGATTCGGGCAATCACCAGAAGACACCAGGCACGATCGAGCGCGAAGCGGCGAAGATCCTGAAATCGGGCGCTTTCCTGCTCTCGCTCGGCGGTGACCATTTTGTCACCTGGCCGCTGCTCAAGGCGCATGCCGCCATCCACGGGCCGCTGGCGCTGGTGCAGTTCGACGCCCATCAGGACACCTGGCCGGACGACGGCAAGCGGATCGATCATGGTTCTTTCGTCGGCCGTGCCGTCAATGAAGGCATTATCGACCCTGATCGTTCGATCCAGATCGGCATCCGCACCCATGCGCCCGATACGTTCGGCATCAAGATCCTCTACGGCCACGAGATCGAGGAGATGCGAGCTTCCGACATCGCCTATGCCATCGTCGACCGCACCGGCGGCAGGAAGACCTATCTCACCTTCGACATCGACTGCCTCGACCCGGCGTTTGCGCCCGGCACCGGCACGCCGGTTGCCGGCGGACCGTCCTCGGCGAAAATCCTGTCGACGCTGCGCCAGCTCGGCCAAGTCGATATTGTCGGCGCCGACGTCGTCGAGGTTGCGCCGGCCTATGATCACGCCGATATAACGGCGATCGCCGGCTCGATGGTGGCCATGCACTATCTCGGCCTGGTGGCCGAACGAAAGGCGCGGGCCGAAGAGTTGAACAATGGCAACCATGGCGCGGCAAACCACGGCCAAGGCATATAGGTTTGAACTAGCAGGGAATTTGACGAGTTAGCAGGGAATATTCTGGGATATGAAACCGAAAATCTTCATCGACGGCGAACACGGCACCACCGGTCTGCAGATCAGGGCGCTGCTTGCCGAGCGCGGCGACCTCGAGATCATCTCGATCCCGACCGAGCGCCGCAAGGAAACGGCGGCGCGCGCCGAGTTCCTCAATGCCGCCGATGTCGCGATCCTGTGCCTGCCGGACGCAGCCGCCAAAGAAAGCGTTTCGCTGATCACCAACGACACGACCAAGGTCATCGATGCGTCGACAGCGCATCGCGTCGCCGAAGGCTGGGAATACGGTTTTGCCGAAATGGACAAGGGTCAGGCGAAAAAGATCGCCGGGGCCAAGCGCGTCGCCAATCCCGGTTGCTGGCCGCAAGGGCCGATCGCGACGCTGCGGCCGCTGCTGACGGCCGGGCTGCTGCCGCCAGATTTTCCGATCACCGTCAACGGCATTTCGGGCTATTCGGGCGGCGGCCGGCCGATGATCGAGGAGTATGTCGCCAAGGGCGAGGATGCCTCGGAATTCCTGCCCTACGGGCTGACGCTGCAGCACAAGCATGTGCCGGAGCTGAGGACCTATGCGAAACTCTCGCATGATCCGATCATGCAGCCGGCGGTCGGCAATTTCGCGCAAGGCATGATCACGGTGGTGCCGCTGCAACTCGGCGGCCTCGACCATGTGCCGACCGGTGCCGAACTGCATACAGCGATCGCCGACCACTTCGCGGCCATCGATGGCGGCGTGGTCGAGGTCGCGCCCTATGCGCATCTCGAGCGCATGCCGGAGATCGATCCGGAAGTCTACAACGGCACCAACCGCATGAAGGTCTATGTCTTTGCCAATGACGACCGGGCACAGGCGCTGCTGCTCGCCGTCTACGACAATCTCGGCAAGGGCGCCTCGGGTGCGGCCGTGCAGAACATGGACCTGATGCTCGGCCTCTAGAGCCTTTCACCGTTTCGTGGAAACGGCGAACCGCTCTATCTGGGGTTGCCTGTCGGCCGCCTGGCACCACGAAGACGAGAATGCGGTCGATGAAAACCGCGAGTTGTCGGTAGCCGAAGGGATCCGGAAGGTGCGGCTCAGCTTCTGACTTCTATCTCGTGCGGCAGCGGATAGGCGCCCTTTGTGCCGCGCCAGTGCGCGGCGGCAAACCCCAGCAGGATAAGCGCGAAGGCCTGATGGGTCAGCGCCATGTGCAACGGCACCTGCATCAACAGCGTACCGATGCCGATCGAAGCCTGGACCAGCACCAGCAGAAACAGCAGCGTCGCGCGTCGCGCATGCGTCGTTCCCGGCTGGCCCATCCGTGTCGCGATCATGTGCCAGAGTGCCACGACAAAGACGGTATAGGCGCCCAGCCGGTGAACGAACTGCACCGTCTTCGGGTTCTCGAAGAAATTGCGCCAGGCCGGTTCGAGCAGCAGCAGGTCGCTGGGGATGATCTTGCCGTCCATCAGCGGCCAGGTGTTGTAGCTCAGGCCGGCATCGAGCCCGGCGACCAGGCCGCCGAGATAGATCTGGATGAGAGCCAGGAGCACGATGAAACCGGCCAATCTTTGCGTCGACCGGTCGGCGGCGGGCTCGGAATGCGGCGCCAGCCCACGCGCGACCACCATGGTGGCGGTGAAGATCAGTGCGGCAAGCGTCAGATGCGTCGCCAACCGGTACTGGCTGACGGAGACGCGGTCGACAAGGCCGGAGGCCACCATCCACCAGCCGATGGCGCCTTGCAGTCCGCCGAGCAGCAGAATGCCGAGCAGCTTTGGCCCAAGGCCGCGCTCGATGCGGCGCGTCGCCCAGAAGACCAGCAGCGGCAGGCCGAAGACCAGGCCGACGCTGCGGGCAAGGATTCGGTGCGCCCATTCCCACCAGAAGATCGACTTGAACGCGTCCAGGCTCATGCCCTTGTTGAGTTCGGCATACTGCGGGATTTTTTGGTAGAGCTGGAATTCCTCCTGCCACTCGGCATCGTTGAGCGGCGGTATCACACCATGGATCGGCTTCCATTCGGTGATCGACAGGCCGGAATTGGTGAGCCTTGTGGCGCCGCCGACCAGTACCAGCGCAAACAGCACCAAAAGCACGACATAGAGCCAGCCGCGCACCAGCGCCCGGTTGTTGAGGTCGCGGTCGCGGGCCGTGTACGGCGCGGCAGCTGATATGGCGGCCATGTGTTTGTCCCGGCAGGTTGCAAATGGCGGATTGGTGAACCATCGCAACCCGGCTGACAAGACCGAACGGCGCGGCACGCCGTCGCGCCGCAAGCAGAGCGTTTCACCGTTTCACGGAAACGGCGAACCGCTCTATCTTTTGGTTTATCGGCGCAATTCCGGACGGAAAACCGTTTCACACTTTTCCTGGAATTGCTCTGGCGGGTTGCACAGGCGCCCCGTTGGGCCTAAGCGAAGGCGATCAACGAGAACGCCTCATGCCCATCCGCCTGAAAAAGCTGATCGGAACCTTCCTGCTGGTGGCGCTGGTCATCATCTACGCGCTGGTCGCGTCGATCATCGCCGTTGCCCAACTATCGGAATCCGGCCCGCTGGTGCATTTCCTGTTCTTCCTGTTCAGCGGCCTGTTCTGGGTGCTGCCGGCGATGGGCATCATCAAATGGCTGATCCTGGAGCCGCGGCCGAAAGGCTGAAAGCGCTCGGCCTAATCGTCACCACCATCTCAGATGGTCACCACCATCTCAGATCGTCACAACCATCTTGCCGGCATTGGCCAGCGGCGTCGTCACCCCCGACAGCATGGTGCGGATATGGGCGACGCTCTGATAGCGGCCATTGACCGAGATGCGCGGCAGTGCGTGCAGGAAGCCGGCATGCTCGGCATGCAGCACGCCATGGCGGGTCGTCACCGCCGAGGCGTAGCCGGCGTCGCCGGCAAAGCCGACTTCGCGGCAGCCGACAGCGCTTGCATAGCCATAGGGGTAAGCGAGATGGCGCGGCTCTTCGCCGAGCTGCGCCTGCAGCTGGCGCCTGACGTCGCCGATCTCATGGCGCGCATCGGCTTCGTCGAGCCGCTTCAGATTGCGATGGTTGACCGTGTGTGCGCCGATCGTCACCAACCTGTGCCCGGCCATGGCGCGGATATCGTCCCAGGTCATCAGTGTGCTTGAGCGCAACCCATCGAGTTCGATGCCGTTCGAGCGCGCGAGATCGCGCAGCACAGCGCGCTGGTCCTCCTCGCGGACTTCCAGCGTCAGATAGGCGTGCAGGCGGGCATTGGCCTGAAGTTTTCTGCCGTGGGTAGAGCAGTCGATCGTCACCGGCCCCTTCGGCGTCGCCAGCGTCAGCCGGTCGCGCGCGTTGACGATGTCCTCGACGACGTCCCACCACAGGTCGGCGCTGCCGTCGATCAGGCCCGGCGCGACATAGATGGTGATCGGCGCGTCGTGCTTTTCCAGCACCGGCAGCGCTTCGGTCATGTTGTCGCGATAGGCGTCGTCGGCGGTGATGGTAGCGAACTGGCCGTCCTTGCCACCGGCCTTGATGCGCTCGATCGCCTCGTCGAGCGTGACGAAGGCATAGCCCCTCGCCTTCATGTCGGCGACAAGAGTGTCGAGGAAACGCGGGGCGATGTTGAGGTGGCGGTTAACGCCGTCGGGCTTCTCCGGCGTGGCGGTGACCCGGTGCAACATCAGGATGGCGCCAATGCCGCCGACGAAGGGCTTGGCCAGCGGTGCAAGGCCGGTAAAGCGGGCGATGTTAAGCGCCAGTTTCCGAACTGCCTCCCCGCCGTCGATCATTCATTCACCTTTTGCGCCTAGGCTCAATCCAAGCACGGAACGCGCCGACGCGAACTCCCTGATCGCGACGAATACGCCTTAAGGATTGAGGTATGGTTGACGCCACCGCGTCATTTGACGGCAATCGGCTCGCCGCTAGCAAGGCGTCCGCGCGCGCAACGGCTGCCGACCAGACCAGCCTGTCGGTGTCGATCGCCGACGCTGCCGCGCTCGCCTCTTACGGGGAATTCTGCCGTTCCGCGCTGTTTGCGCCGGCGCAGAGCGCCGCCTGGGCCCGCGCCTGGACAGCGCAGGCCAATCCCGATGCCGTCGTCGCCACGCTGAAAATCGAGGACCGGCCGGTCTTCTCGCTGGCACTGGAAATCACACGAACTGGTCCACTCCGCGTCGCCCGCTTCATGGGCGGCCGTCATGCCAACGGCAATTTCGCCGCCGCCGATGAAGCCTGGCTGGCAAAGACTGATGCCGGGGCGATCCGCAAGCTGGTGACGGCGATCGGCAAGGCGCGTTCCGACATCGACCTCGTTGCGCTGGAAAGGCTGCTGCCCGATCTCGATGGTGTTGCCAATCCGTTGGCGGCATTCGCGCATTTCCCCAGCCCCAATTTGTCGCTCGCCGTCGACCTCGATGGTGGTTTCGATGCTTTGCTCTCCCGCGCGAGCGGCAAGCGCAAACGCAAGAAGCACCGTTCGCAGACGCGCAAGTTCGAGGCTGTCGGCAGTCATCGCCGCATCGAAGCGCGGACGACGGAAGAGGTGAACAGGCTGCTCGATGCTTTCTTCGAGATGAAGGAATTCCGCTTCGCCAAGATGGGCATTGCCAATGTCTTCGGCGACCCGGAGGTGCGCGCCTTCTTCCGCGCTTTGTTCGCCGGCGCGCTGGCTGAGGAGAAACCGGCCTTTGTGCTGCATGGGCTGGAAGTGGCCGGCAAGCTGCGCGCCATCACCGGCTCGAGCCGCTCGGGCAAGCGCCTGATCTGCGAATTCGGAGCCATCGCCGAGGACGATCTCGGCCACACCAGCCCCGGCGACTTCCTGTTCTTCGACAACATCCAGGAAGCCTGCGAGACGGGTTTCGAAGTCTATGATTTCTCGGTCGGCGACGAGCCCTATAAGCGCCTCTGGTGCGATATTGAGACCCAGCATTTCGAGGTGCTGGTGCCCTTGACACTGAAGGGAGGCGCCCTCGCGTCGGCGCTGCGGCAAGGCGCGCGGGCGAAAGCCTTCATCAAGAACAGCCCGACGATCTGGAAGCTGACCAAGATGCTGCGCCGCAAGGCGGCCGGACAGGCGGCGCCCGCCACCACGGAAGACGAAAACTAGCCGTCAGAAATTGAGAGCTTCGCGCAGCGCGGGACCGGCCCTGACACGCAGATCGAGATCAGCCTCGATGTGGTCGATGTGATGCAGCATCAGACGGCTCACCAACCCGCAATCGCCGCTCTCCAGCGCACCGACAATCCCCGTGTGCTCGCTATGCCCGCAGGCTGACACGCCAGAGCGGCCGTAAAGGGCGATAACCAGTGAGGAGCGCGCAACCAATTCCTCCATAAAGCGCTGCAGGATGGCGTTGCCGGCGACCGAGGCCAGCAGCAGATGGAAATCACCTGACGCCTTGATTTCGGAGCGCCGCGCGGTCGGACCGCGTTCGGCGATGAAGCGGCCTTCCTCATCGAGTTGGGCGCGGAACGCGGCGATATCTGTGGCTGTGACCCGCCCGCAGGCGGCAGTGGCAAGGCCCGGCTCGATCAGCCGGCGGGAGGCGAACACCTGGCGCGCTTCCTCGGGCGACGGGTTGGCAACGAAGGCGCCGCGGTTTCGCTCGGTACGCACCAACCCCTCGAAGGACAGCATCTGCAGCGCCGCGCGCGCGACGGTGCGCGAGACGTCAAACAGCGTGCCGACCTCGCCTTCCGACAGCTTGGTGCCCGGCGCCAGCCGTCGGTCGACGATGGCGTCGCGCAGATTATCGCGGATCGCCTGGGCGCGATCCTGATTGGCGCTGTCGGCTGCGGAATAGATCTGATCGGCAATGTTCATGGCGATGATGGTTCCCGCCCCCTTCTAGCGCGACTCATCGTCTGCACACGAGAGGCAAAGTGGACACGAAGCTAAAAAAGATTGCATACGATTCCTGTGCAAATCGCGAACAATCGCCCATAATTTGTGCAACGCACAAGGAAGCTCGCCAGACAGGCAACACTGCCGAAGCCTGATTTTTCAGACAATTCAATCGCTTGGCCGCTGACCCGCAAATTGGCACGCATGATGCTTTGGTTAATGCGACCAAACGGGGAAGCCTGAATGTCCAAAGCCGCCGAGATCGACATCGTGTCCGTTTCGAAAGTGTACGGAACGACGACTGCCGTCGAGGCCATCAGCCTGAAAATACCGGCCGGCACCTATTGCTGCCTGCTCGGGCCCTCCGGCTGCGGCAAGACCTCGACGCTGCGCATGATCGCCGGCCACGAAAGCATTTCGTCGGGCGATGTCCGGCTTGGCAACACCGTCGTCACCGACCTGCCGCCCGCCAAGCGAGGCACGGCGATGATGTTCCAGTCCTATGCCCTGTTCCCGCATCTCGACCTCATCGACAATGTCGCCTTCAGCCTGAAGATGAAGGGCGTCGACAAGGAAAAGCGCCGCGCCAAGGCGCTCGACATGCTCAAGCTGATGCAGATGGAGGCCTATGCGACGCGCCGCCCAGCGCAGCTTTCCGGCGGCCAGCAGCAGCGCGTCGCACTCGCCCGCGCGTTGATCACTGACCCTGAGGCGCTGCTGCTCGACGAGCCGCTGTCGGCGCTCGACCCGTTCCTGAAAATCCGCATGCGCGCCGAGTTGAAGAAGCTGCAGACTTCGCTCGGCATCACCTTCGTCCACGTCACCCACAGCCAGGAGGAGGCCATGGCCTTGGCGGACCTGATCGTGGTGATGAATGACGGCCGCATCGAACAGGCGGCACCCCCACGCGACGTGTTCGAACGCCCGGCCACGGCCTTCGTCGCGCGCTTCATGGGTGACCACAATGTCATCTCCGGCCGGGTCAGCGGCGCGCGCGACGGCATGGTCGTTTTCGACGTCAATGGCGGCGGCTCGCTCGCTGCCTGCGGACAAGGCCAGGAAGCAGGGGCCGCGATCGAAATCGCGATCCGCACCGACCATGTGCGCATCGGCGAGCCACCCTCGCCCGGCCTCGGCTTCACCGGCATCGTCTCCAACATCGAATATCGCGGCGCCACGGTGAAGCTGTCGGTGGCCGGAGCCGGCATCGACGATTTCACGGTCATCGTCGACGATTCCGACTTTTTCGCCAAACCCGTCGCCATTGGCGACGCCGTACCGCTCGCCTGGGATTCCGAGGACGCCATCGTCCTCGGGCGCCTTCATTCATGAATTCAACGAAGCAAAACAAAACAGGGGAATAAGCATGACAAACACACCGCAAACCAAGACTGGCATTTCGCGCCGCTCGCTGCTCAAGACCGGCGCCGCCGCCGTCGGCCTCGCCGCCGGCTCCGGCGTCATCACCGGCTTCCCGACCATCTGGGCGCAGTCCAACATCACGCTGCGCCAGTTCGGCACCGGCGTCTCGAACCTCAACGCCATCGCCGACAAGTGCAAGGCCGACCTCGGCATCACGCTTGAGATGACGGCGACCGATTCCGACGCCGCCGCCCAGCGCGCCGTCACCCAGCCCGACAGCTACGACATTGCCGACATCGAATACTGGATCTGCAAGAAGGTATTCCCGAGCGGCGTGCTGCAGCCGATGGATGTCAGCAAGCTGAAATACTACGACGAGCTGGTGCCGCTGTTCAAAACCGGCAAACTGACCCCCGACAGCGTCATTGCCCAGGGCACCGCGCCGCACACGGTCGGCTATGTCGAGGCGCAGGACTCAAAGACCTTCGCCAAGGCCCCCACCAACTGGTTCACCATGGTGCCGACGATCTATAACGCCGACACGCTGGGCATCCGGCCCGACCTCGTCGGTCGCGACATCACCACCTGGGCCGATATCATGGACCCCGCCTTCAAGGGCAAGACCGCGATCCTCAACATCCCGTCCATCGGCATCATGGATGCGGCCATGATCATGGAGGCCACCGGCAACATAAAATATGCCGACAAGGGCAACATGACCAAGGAAGAGATCGACAAGACGATCGACTTCCTGATCAAAGCCAAGCAGGCCGGCCAGTTCCGCGCCTTCTGGAAGTCGTTCGACGAGAGCGTCAACCTGATGGCATCGGGCGAAGTGGTCATCCAGTCCATGTGGTCACCGGCCGTCGCCGCGGTGCGCTCCAAGGGCATCGCCTGCCGCTTCCAGCCGCTCAAGGAAGGCTACCGCTCCTGGGGCGGCGGCCTTGGCCTTGCCGCCCATCTCAAGGGCGCCGAGCTCGACGCGGCCTACGAATACATCAACTGGTACACGTCGGGCTGGGTCGGCGGCTATCTCAATCGTCAGGGCTACTATTCCGCCAACATGGTCTCGGCCAAGAAGTTCATGTCCGAGGACGAATGGGGCTACTGGATCGAGGGCAAGCCCGCCAAGGGCGAGATCAAGGCGCCGGACGGCACAGTCATGGAAAAGGCCGGCGCCGTGCGCGACGGCGGCTCGTTCGAGGAACGCATGGGGAAGGTCGCCTGCTGGAACTCGGTCATGGACGAGGACCGCTACATGGTGAAGCGCTGGAACGAGTTCATCGCGGCGTAAAGCGGACGCGTTCACTGTGATGTTGCGATCCTTCGCGCCGCGAAGGATCGCGAGTCATCACGATCACGCCGAGGATTTTCCACATGACCGTGGCTCTCGAGCAGCCTGTGACAACCGCCGCCGCCAAGCCCGCTAAGCGCGGCCGCTTCTCGCTCAGCGCCGTCACGCCCTATTTGCAGTCGGCACCGCTGGCACTCATCCTAGGCGCGTTCCTGCTTCTGCCAATCATCATGATCGCCGTCGTATCCTTCTGGGATTACGACTTCGCCGCCATGTATCCGGATTTCCTGACGACGAACTATTCAGACGTGCTTGGCTCCTGGGTCACCTGGAAGACCTATCTCAACACCATCAAGTTCGCTGCCATCGTCTGGGCGCTGACCTTGTTCATCGGCTTCTGGGTGGCCTATTTCCTTGCCTTCCACATCCGCACCACGGCCATGCAGATGGTGCTGTTCCTGGTTTGCACTGTACCGTTCCTGACCTCCAACATCATCCGCATGATCTCGTGGATCCCGGTTCTTGGCCGCAACGGCTTGATCAACTCGACGCTGGTGCAATTGGGGCTGGTGCCGAAACCCATCGAATGGCTGCTCTATTCCGAATTCGCGGTCGTGCTCGCCATGGTGCATCTCTATACGCTGTTCATGGTAACGCCGATTTTCAACACGCTGATGCGGATCGATCGTTCGCTGTTCGAGGCCGCGCGTGATGCCGGCGCGTCCGGCTGGCAGGTGTTGTGGAACGTGATCATTCCGCTGGCCAAGCCCGGCATGGCGATCGGCACCATCTTCGTCGTTACGCTGGTGATGGCCGATTTCTCCACCGTGCAGGTGATGTCGGGCGGCCAGAGCGCGTCGGTCGCACTGATGATGAAGAACCAGATGTCGCTGCTGCAATATCCTGCCGCCGCCGCCAATGCCGTGGTGTTGCTGGTGTTGGTGCTGTTGATGGTCGCCGGCATCCTGCGCATCGTCGACATCCGCAAGGAGCTTTGAGGTGAGCCACGAAAAACGCACCCTCGAATTCTATGTGCTTGCGGCCTTCTTCATTCTGTTCGTCCTGTTCCTCTATGGTCCGCTGTCGGCGATCCTGATCCTTTCTTTCCAGGGCGAGACCGGCGGCCTCACCTTCCCGCTCAATGGCGTGTCGCTGCACTGGTTCGCCAATCTGTTCGAGCGCCAGGCGGTCGGCGATTTCGGCGGCAGCTTCAAGCGCTCACTGGTGCTGGGCCTGATGGTGATGGTCGTCACCGTTGTGGTGTCGCTGCTGGCGGGGCTCGCCTTCCGGCAGAAATTTCGCGGCGCCACCGCGCTGTTCTACCTGGCGGTCGCCAGCCTCGTCGTACCCTCGATCATCATTTCGCTCGGCATCGGCGTCGTCTTCCAGCAGATCGGCTTCCGACCGGCCTGGTACACGTCAGCCTTCGGCGCGCACCTGACCTGGACCTTGCCCTTCGGCGTGCTCATCATGTTCGCCGTCTTCAACCGCTTCTCGCCCGCCTATGAGGAAGCCGCGCGTGACCTGGGCGCCAACTCCTGGCAGACCTTCGCCCATGTCGTGCTGCCGATGATCGCGCCGAGCCTGATTGGCGTCGGCCTGTTCGGCTTCACGCTGTCCTATGACGAGTTCGCCCGCACGCTGATGACGTCGGGCACCTTCAACACGCTGCCGCTCGAGATTTATGGCATGACCACCAATGTCACGACGCCGGTGCTCTACGCACTGGGCACGGTGACCACCGTGTTCTCCTTCCTGGTGATCCTGGCGACGCTGGGTGCCATCCTCTATGTCGGCCGCAGGCGGGCCAGGGTTTGATTGTGCAGATACTGGTGGTGAACCCCAACACGACGGCGAGCATGACCGAGACGATCGCGGCAGCCGCGCGCGGCGTCGCCGGCGCCTGGACAGAGGTGGTGGCCGTCACCTCCTCCATGGGTCCGGCCTCGATCGAGGGCTATTACGACGAGGCGCTCGCCGTGCCTGGCCTGCTGATGGAAATCGCTGCCGGTGAGCGTGCCGGCGCGCAGGCCGCCATCATTGCCTGTTTCGACGATACGGGCCTGGACGCGGCACGTGCCATGGCCTCCATTCCGGTCATCGGCATCTGTGAGGCCGCACTCAGTGTCGCCTCGTACATTGCCCAGCGCTTCACAGTCGTAACGACCACCGAACGCTCGCGTGTCCCTGTCGAGGGCCTGGTGCAGCGCTACGGCATGGCCGGGCGTGCCCGCGTGCGCGCCGCTGACATTCCCGTGCTTTCCCTTGGAGACAGTACATCCGGCGCCGTCGAGAAACTTCGCGGCGAGATCGCCCGTGCCATTGAGGAGGACCGCGCCGAGGCCATCGTGCTCGGTTGCGCCGGCATGGCCGACCTGGCCCACCAATTGCAGGACGAGTTCGACCTGCCGGTCATCGACGGCGTCGGCGCGGCGGTCAAGCAGGCCGAGGCGCTGATCGCATTGGGGCTGTCGACCTCGAAGCGCGGTGCCTATGCCAGCCCGCTGGCCAAGTCCTATCGCGGCGTGCTGAAATCCTTCTCGCCCGGAACTATCTCCGCGGAGTGAGCCATGAAGCCGACCATCCGTGCGCTGTCGCTGCAAGAACTGGCCGTTCTTATCGACTGGGCGGCCGCCGAAGGCTGGAACCCTGGCCTCGACGATGCCGCCGCGTTTCAGCCAACCGACCCTGAAGGCTTCATCGGCGCCTTCGTCGGCAACGAGTTGGTGGCCGCCATCTCGGCTGTCGCCTATGGCGGCAATTTCGGTTTCATCGGTCTCTACATCTGCCGACCAGATATGCGCGGCCAAGGCCACGGCAAAGCGGTCTGGGGCGCCGGCATGGCCAGGCTGGCCGGCCGAACAGTCGGCCTCGACGGCGTCGCAGCACAGTTGGCCAACTATCGGCGTAAGGGATTCAGGCCAGCTTACGAAACGATCCGCTTCAGCGGCCGTACCGCGATACCGTCCGTCCGAAGCGATGGGGTGCGCACGATAAGCACGCAACTGGTGCCCGACATCATCGCCTATGACGCCCGCTGTTTTCCCGCACCTCGGCGGGCCTTCCTGCACCGTTGGTCGCAACCACCGCATGTCGGGTTCGCCGCGATCAGTTCGCTCGGCACCATAGGCTACGCCGTGGCTCGTCCCTGCCGTTCGGGTTACAAGGTCGGCCCGCTGTTTGCCGACGACACCGAGACGGCGATGCAACTGTTGGGCAGTCTGGCTGGTGCATGCGAAGGCGGCGACCTGCATATCGACGTTCCAGCCGACAATATCGATTTCACTACGGCGCTTGCAGCGATTGGTTTCAGGCCGACCTTCACCACCACCCGCATGTACAAAGGCACGCCTCCGAAGGTCGACTCGCGCCGAATATTTGGCGTGACGACCCTGGAGTTAGGGTAGATCCAGGCGCAGCCTGACAGGCTTGGCGAGACGCGGCTGACGGCTTTGGTTTTTGGGAACCGGCGCGCGATGGACGATCCAATCTGTAGAAGCGCCGCCTAAGTAGAAGTGTCTGATGTCTCAGGCGGCGCTACGTCGTCCCGGCACGGGGTGTCCCGGCGTCTCAAGGCCAATCGGCGTCACCAGAGTGAGGTCGGGATAGCCGCTCTCAATCAGCTTGACGGCGGCCTGCGCCACCTCATCGTCCGCTTGCAGCATGGAGAGGAAGACCTCGGTGCTGTCGCCAACCAGTCGGCTGATGCTGTGCGCGTCGGCCGGTCCGCATTCGACAATGACCAGATCATAGGCGGTGGTCAGCGACTGCATGATGATCGGCAGCCGATCGGCGGCGCGCATGGCGCGGACCGGGTCGGCGGTGCCGACGGGAATGACATGGCAGTCGGAATAAAGGTCGGCGTGGATGACGTCGCCGAACTGCGCTTCGGCAGCGAGCAAATTTGTAATGCCGGGGAACAGTCCGCTGTCCAGCATCGGCCGCGAGGCCGCACCCGATGCGGTTAGGTCCAGCAGCAGCACGCGCAGGCCTGCGTCGGAGACTTCGCGTGCCACCAGCACAGCCGAGGCCGCGGCCTCATCGCCTTCAGGCGAGACGAAGATGGCGCGCGCAGCACCGCTGGCGATCAGCTTTTCCGCCGCCTTCTCGACATCGATCTCGCCAAGCCTGGAGCGCACCGGTTCGGGTTCCGCGTCTGCGGCCGCTGCTTCTTCCCCCGCTGCGGGGGCAGACTCGGGAACCGCCTTCGGCTCCAGTTCATGCTCCATGTCCGCCGGCCGGTCTTCCGCCTCCCCGGTCTTAGCTGCCACCGGTTTCGGCTCGACGACCGGCACCGACGCGACTGGCATTGCCACCTGTTCGATGCGCTCATATCGGGTGCCGGGAGCCGGACGCATGGCGCGGCCCGAAAACAGCTCCTGCAGAAGCGTGATGATCGACATCAGCAGCAGCGAGCCGACGAAAGCGGCGCCGACGATCGGGACGAGTTTGGGGAAATAGGGTTCTGACGGCACCGAGGCCTTTGAGGCTATCCGAGCGTCAACCGGCAGATATTTGCGATCCTGGCGCGAAGCCGCCTCACGATAGTTGGTCAGGTACAGTTCAAGTTGCTGACGTTTAGCGGCTGCATCGCGCTGCAGCGCGTCGAGTTCGACCTGCTCCTTCCCGGCGCGCGCCGATGCGGCCTTCAGCGTATTGAGATCTGATATGAGCTGGTTTTCGCGAGCCTGCGCGGTCTGCGCCTGCGTCAGAAGCCCCTTCATGATTTTTTGCGCTTCGATGCGGATCTGGCCGTCGAGATCGGCGAGCTGCGATTTCAGCGCACGGATGCGCGGATGATTGTCGAGCAAGGTGGTGGAG
Source organism: Mesorhizobium sp. P2_D6 (assembly GCF_056404315.1). Taxonomy (NCBI): domain Bacteria; kingdom Pseudomonadati; phylum Pseudomonadota; class Alphaproteobacteria; order Hyphomicrobiales; family Phyllobacteriaceae; genus Mesorhizobium; species Mesorhizobium sp. P2_D6. The sequence goes on from NZ_JBFUEG010000003.1 coordinate 486,672, forward strand.
AGATCGGCGATGTTGGTCTTCAACTCGACCTGGCGCTCGCGCAGGCGCTGGATGAGATCGGACGATAGCACCTCCGGCACCGCATCCAGCGAGCCGCCGCCCTGCAATGCCTTGCGCACGCTGTCGGCGGTCGCTTGCGCCGAAGCGCGGTTGGCGCGCACGCGCATCAGTTCACTCGACAGTTCGGACAGCTGTTGCGTCGCCAGCACCGAATTGTTGCCGCCCATCAGAAGATCGGACTGGGCGCGGTAGTCAGCGACCTTGTCCTCGGCAACCCTGACCTGCTGTTGCAGGTCTGCGATCTCCGGCGCCAGAAAATCGGCAGCGGCGTTGTTCGACTCGCGTTTGGCCGCCCCTTGCCCAGCGATGTAGGCGGCGGCAATGGCATCTGGTATCTTGGCCGCGAGCTTGCGGTTTTCCGATGAGAACTCAATGGCAATGATGCGCGTCTTCTCGACACCATAGACGTTGAGCTTCTCGTGCATTTTCTTGAGGACACGCTCTTCCGCCGGAATTTCCATTGGGTCGCTTTTCAAGCCGAAGAGGACCAGAGCCCGACTCAACGGCGACATGTCGAGCGCATCGTCGAACTCGGGGAGTTTTTCCAGACCAAGCTTTTCAGCGACCTGCTTCAGGATCTCGTTGGAGGAAATAATCTGGACCTGAGTGGCGATGCCTTGTTCATCGAGAATTGGCTTGTCGGTGTCGTTGTTGCTGGGCGGCCGCGTATAGACGGATTCACGCGGAACGATCTCCACCTGCGTCTGGGCCTTGTAGTGCCGGGTTGCCAGCGAGGCAAAGGCGAACGCCAGCCCTGTCACCACCAGCGTGACCACAAGGATGCGCAGCCAGTTCCTGGCCAGACTGGCGAAGAGCTGTCTCAGGTCGACATCGACATCTGCGGCCGCGGACTGAACGGACATGCATTCCTGCTCCGGAACATGAGTCTAGACGTTACCGTAAACAGCTATGGTAACTCAGCCGTTAAGATGGCGGTAAGCACCCATTAGGGTTTGCTGACAGCAGGCAAACAAAGGCCGTGAAACTACTCGGCTTTTGTCAATTGCCGCCAAATCGGCCGCATCCCTTTACCGGCCATTAACCCTAACAGGATGATAACAAACCCAGATCCTTAAGGTTTGCCGCCGCATCATGGCGGCCACAGCGACGAAGGTATGTGTCCGATCATGAAAAGCGCTGCTGGTCTGTTTCGCGCTCTGCTGGCCGTGTCGATGCTCGCCGGCTGCTCCAGCTACCGGCCGACGCCGGCGGCCTTCCACGAAGTGCTCGACCAGCCCTACCGGCTCGGCGCCGGCGACCGTGTCCGCGTCACCGTGTTCGAGCAGGACGGGCTGACCAACACCTATAGCGTCGACCAGTCCGGCTACATGTCCTTCCCGCTCGTCGGCGCCGTGCCGGCACGTGGCCACACGGCCCAGCAGCTGGAAAAAGAGATTGCCGACAAACTGCGCCAGGGCTATCTGCGCGACCCCGATGTGTCGGTCGAGATCGACCGCTACCGGCCGATCTTCGTCATGGGCGAAGTGGGTGCTGCCGGCCAGTATTCCTATGTGCCGGGGCTTACCGTGCAGAAGGCGATTGCGATTGCTGGCGGTTTCTCGCCGCGTGCCAACCAGGAAAGCGTCGATATCACCCGCGACATCAACGGCAAGGTGATGACCGGCAGGGTGGTCACCTCCGACCCCTTGCTGCCTGGCGATACCGTTTACGTTCGCGAACGCCTGTTCTGACATCAACGTGGCGGACCAGCTCAGGATCGTCCACTGCTTTCGCTCACCCGTCGGCGGGATCTTCCGGCATGTGCGCGACCTGACGGAGGCACAGCTCGCCGCTGGGCACGTTGTCGGCATCGTCTGCGATTCGACCACTGGCGGCGAATACGAAGAACACCTGTTCGACCAGATGAAGGACAGCCTGGCGCTGGGTATCCATCGCACACCAATGCAGCGCCATGTTGGACCGGGCGACCTCGCCTCGGCCTGGCGTACCTATCGAATCATCAAGGAATTGCGGCCGGACGTGTTGCACGGGCACGGCGCCAAAGGTGGCGCCTATGCCCGTCTGTTCGGCTCATTGTTGCGGGTATCAAGGTCTCGCGTAGCCCGCCTTTATTCGCCGCATGGTGGCTCCCTCCACTATGACGAAACGACGACGACCGGGAAGCTGTTCTTCGCGCTGGAGCGCTTCATGGCGCGCTTCACCGACTGCCTGCTGTTCGTCTCCGACTATGAGCGACGCACCTACCGGCGGAAGGTCGGCGAGCCGCCGATCCCGAACGCACTGGTCTATAACGGCCTGCGCGCTGCGGAGTTCGAGCCGGTGGTAACCGCGCCTGATGCCGCTGACCTGCTCTACATCGGCATGATGCGTGACCTCAAAGGCCCGGACATCTTCATCGACGCGCTGGCGTTGGTCGGCACGCAGCTCGAGCGTCGCTTGACCGCAGTCATGGTTGGCGACGGCGACGACCTGCCACGCTACCACACGCAGGTGAAACGGCTTGGGCTCGAAAAACAGGTTCGCTTCCTGCCGCCAATGCCAGCCAGGGACGCCTTTGCACTGGCCGACCTCGTGGTCGTGCCGTCGCGCGCGGAAGCCATGCCCTATATCGTGCTGGAGACCCTGGCCGCCGGCAGGCCGATGATCGCCACCGCCGTCGGCGGCATACCCGAAATCTTCGGTGAGGGATCCCCTGCCCTGATCCGTCCCGATTCGCGCGACCTCGGCGACAAGATGGGCGAGGCGCTAGGCGATCTCGACGCCTATCGGCGCGCCATGCCCGACACCGCCAGCCTCAAGGCGCGCTTCGGCGCCGATGTGATGGCTGCCGAAATCGAAAAGGCCTATTTCGCCGCGCTCAGCAAATAGGCTACCTCCCAAAACCACAGGTTGTCTCAAGGTTTTTTTAGCTCTCTTTCTGCTATGGTCATGGCGGAAGCTTGCGGGAAACCCGATGAACGAGACCGACCCCAGGCGCCGCTTTTCGGCCGATGCGGTGCGCAAATTCGACGGTCCTGCCGAGAGCCCCACGCCCGGCGGCATGAACAATGTTGCCCGCCAGGTTGCCTCGCAATACCGGCGCGATACGATGTCGCCGGTCATGGTCAGCGGCGTGCTGCGCATCGTCGAATTCGCCTTGCTGTTCCTGTCGGGGCTCGTGCTCTACTTTCATTTTGTCGGCTTCTTCACTTACCTCGCCTGGCAATATCCGCTGACCATCGCCGCGGCCTCGTTCCTGGCCGTCGTGTTGCTCGACGTCAGCGATTGCTACCAGATCTCCGCCTTGATGCGGCCGATCTCCAACCTCGGCCGCGTGCTGGCGGTCTGGGCCGGTACCTTCGCGCTGATGGCGCTGACGGCCTTCATCATGAAGATGTCGGAGGATTATTCGCGCCTGCTGTTCGGCACCTGGTTCGTCATCGGCCTGCTTCTGCTGTTTGTCCTGCGCCTGGTGATGTCGAAGCTGATCCGGCGCTGGGCGCGGGACGGCCGCATGGAACGCCGTGCCGTCATCGTCGGCGGGGGCAAGGCGGCCGAGATGCTGATCCGCTCGGTCGAAAAGCAGCCCTACAACGACATCCGCATCTGCGGCATCTTCGACGATCGCGGCGACAAGCGCTCGCCACCGATCGTGGCAGGCTACCCCAAGCTCGGTACCATTTCGGAGCTGATGGAATTCGCCCGCATCGCGCGCATCGACATGCTGATCGTGTCGTTGCCGCTTACTGCCGAAACGCGAGTCTTGCAGTTGCTGAAGAAACTCTGGGTGCTGCCGGTCGACATCCGGCTCTCGGCGCATTCGAATGCGCTGCAGTTTCGCCCGCGCGCCTATTCCTATATCGGCTCGGTGCCGATGCTCGACATCTTCGACAGGCCGATCAACGACTGGGATTCGGTCGCCAAGCGCGCTTTCGATATCGTCTTTTCGCTGGTCGGCATCATCCTGTTTTCACCGGTGATGCTGGTGACGGCCCTCGCCATCAAGCTCGACAGCAAGGGGCCGGTGCTGTTCAAGCAGAAGCGGCACGGCTTCAACAACGAGATCGTCGAGGTCTATAAATTCCGCTCCATGTACACCGACAGCTCGGACCCGAGCGCCAAGCAGACGGTGACCAAGAACGATCCGCGCGTCACCCGGGTTGGCCGCTTCATCCGCAAGAGCTCGATCGACGAACTGCCGCAGTTCTTCAACTCGCTGCTCGGCTCGCTGTCGCTGGTCGGTCCGCGCCCGCACGCGATCGCCGCGCAATCGCACAATTTGCTCTACAACGAGGTGGTCGACGGCTATTTCGCCCGCCACAAGGTCAAGCCCGGCGTCACCGGCTGGGCGCAGATCAATGGCTGGCGCGGCGAGATGGACACCAATGAAAAGATCCGCATGCGCACGGAGTACGACCTCTATTACATCGAGAATTGGTCGATGCTGTTCGACTTGCGCATCCTGCTCCTGACGCCGCTGCGGCTGCTCAACACGGAAAACGCCTATTGAGCGCGATTTCCCATGATGTGCCGCAGGCTGCGGTCAACACGTTGCCGCCATCGGYGGTCAACACATTGCCGCCATCGGCGGTCAACGCCAAGCTGATCGCGCTGATATCCTCAGGCGCGGTGTTTTTTGGCGTCTTCCTCTCGGGCTTCGTCATCGACGAACCGGCGCCTTACGATCTCTTCATGGTTGGGCTGATCGGCGTGTGGGCGCTGTTTGGCCTGCGCATATCGCGCGCTGCCGTGCCGCTGCTTGTGCTGCTGATCACGATGAACATCGGCGGCATGATCGCAATGACGCAGATGGCCGATCTCGCCAACACGCCACTCTATCTCGCCGTCTCGCTGTTCCTCGCCTTCACCGCGGTGTTCTTCTCTTCGGTGACGGCAGTGCAGCCTGGTCTCTACCGGCTGATCTTCATCGCCTATGTCGTCTCCGCCGTGGCGACAGCGCTGCTTGGTATTGCCGGCTATTTCCACGCCTTCCCCGGCGCCGACATCTTCACCAGATACGACCGCGCCCAGGGCGCCTTCCAGGATCCGAACGTGTTCGGACCGTTCCTGGTGCTGCCCGGCATCTACCTGCTTTATCTCATGTTGACCGGGTCGATCGCGCGCATGCCGCTTTTGGCGGTGCCGCTGCTGATCATCACCGCCGGCATCTTCTTTTCGTTTTCGCGCGGCGCCTGGGGGATGTTCGCCGTTTCGGCGATCCTGCTCACCGGCGCCCTGTTCCTGCAGAGCAACAGCGGCAAGTTCCGGCTGCGCGTCGTCATCATGACCATTGCGGCTGTCACGCTGCTGGTGGTCGCCATGATCGTCATCCTGCAGCTGCCCGGCGTCAGCGAGATGTTTTCCAGCCGCGCCCAGCTGGAACAGAGCTACGACACGGCGCGGCTTGGCCGTTTCGCCCGCTACACGATCGGCTTCCAGATGGCGCTCGAGCATCCGCTCGGCATCGGACCGCTGGTGTTCGGCACCATTTTTGGCGAAGACACGCACGACATCTGGCTGAAGACGCTGATGGACTATGGCTGGCTCGGCTTCGTCTCATTCCTGTCGCTGACTTTGTGGACGATAGCCGCCGGCTTCCGCATCCTTTTGCGCGACCGGCCCTGGCAGCCCTATCTGCTGTGCGCCTATGTCGCCTTCATCGGCAATATCGGGCTCGGCACCTTCATCGACATCGACCACTGGCGCCACGTCTACCTGCTGCTCGGCCTGATCTGGGGCGCGATTGCGCTGGAATACCGGCATCAGAGGGAATTGATGGCGGAGACAATCCGAATCGATGGGAAAGCCGCCGAGTTCGGATGACTCCGCCCTGCTGACGGATTGCAGAGATATTTCACCTACCTCGCGATGCCGGCGACCCGTTCGGGGTATTGCACGGCCAGCATCGAATTGTCGGCGTGGCTGGCAAAGATGGCACTGACCTTTTCCGCGTCGAACCTCGCCCTGCGTTTGCGCTTCTCGTCGTTCAGCAAAATGCCGCTGATGGCGTCGAACTTGCGGCCGAGGTTCTTCAATATGCCTCGCTTGATCGGCCAGCTGCGGCTGAAGCGGCCGGCCCAGGGCGTGCCTTTCGCCAGATCGCGGTAGATCGCCATGGCGTCGACCTCGACACCGACCGGGCGAGGCTCCCAAGGTTTGCCCCAGGCGAAGTGACGGGCGTAGGACCTGCGGAACGGGATCTGGCTGCTGTAGTTGGTCATCACGTTCCAGAACGGATGCATCGTCTGCCACCGGCCTTCGAAGGCCACGTTCAACGCGCCCTGATCCATTCCGTAGACATGTTCCGACGCCAGCTGCCGCGTACGCTCCAGGAGCCCCTCAGCCCTGAGTAGCGGCATGTTGAAGAGAAGAACGCCAGCATTGAATTTCGGCGCACCGGGCTGCATCGGCAGATGTTGCCTGTACTTCGCGTCGAAGTAGGTCTGCTCGTCGTGAGCGGCCAGCAACGGCGCGTTGAGCGGTGTGTTGCAGAGATCGGCTATCGATCGGTTGAAGAGCACGTCGGCGTCGGAATAGGCGATGCGGTCATATGGCTCGAATTCAGGCAATTTGTCCGCGAACAGCCTGATGTAGGTCGCAAGGGTGGGATGCGTTCCGCGATTGAAGTTCGTCGCCTCCATGAACTTCGTTACGTCGATGATGCTGATCCTCCCACCGAGCAAACGCTCGCCGGCAGACCGATCTTCACTGGGAATGATGCCGGTGTGCAAAATAAAGCCGTCGACTGGGCCGGATAGATCCAAGACACGGCGCGCTGCCAAGCAGGTGTACGGAAAATACCTTTGATCGGCGGCGAAAAAGAAGCATGACGTTTGCGACACAGTCTAATTCTCCTGCCCTGCGCCTTACGGATTGAAGTCGCGGATATCTCAAGCGAAACCGCCGAGTACTTCGGGAAATTGCACGGCCATCGCACCGGCAAGGGCATGCTCGGCATACATCTTATGCACCTTGCTGCCATCATACCTTGCGCGCCGCCGATACCGATCCTTGTTCGGCAGCATCCCCATGATGCCGTCGAACTTGCGGGCGAAGCGCCTCATGACACCCCTCTCGAAGGGAATGCGCTGCATAAAGGGCTGAAGCCAGGGTGTATCCCTTGCCAGACCGCGCCAGACTGCAAGCGCCTCGGGCTCCACGTCGACCTGGCTCCCCCACGGCTTGCCGCCGGCGAAATGCCGTGCATAGGCTTGGGCGAACCGAAATTCCTTCGTATCGTTGGACATCAAATTCCAGTTCGGATGCATCGTCTGCCACTTGCCCTCGAAGACGATGTTCAGCGCGTTCTGGTCGTTCATCTGCCCGGCAACGGCCACGTCCCTGGCGCGGTGCAAGAGGCCCTGTTCACGCACCAACGGCATATTGAAGACAATGATACCGGCATTGAAGTAAGGCGCTCCCGGCTGCATCGACAACTTCTGCCGGTAGCCCGGGCGGAAGTACATATAATCGTCATGGGCGGCCAACAACGGCGCATTCAAAGTCTGGCCCACCAGGTCACCGATATCCCGATTGAACAGAACATCGCAATCGACATGGGCGATTCGGTCGTAGTCCGTGAACTGAGGCAATTGGTCGGCGAAAAGCCGCACAAAAGTGCCGACATTGCTCGGCCGGAAAGTATGGCCGGCCTGCGCAAACAACGCCGAGACGTCCGTTATGCGAAGGCTGTTCTTCAGCAGGCGATCAGCAACACGCATATCGGTATCGCGTGGACCGACATGCAGGATGAAGCCTGGCGTTGCTTCTCCCGAAACGTCCAGAATTCTGCGCGCCGCCAAGCATGCATACGGAAAATAGTTGGCGTCAGCCGCAAGAAAAAAACAGGAATTGGCCACGCGCAATCCTTCTAATCGATATGGGCGAGCCATATCGCCTTGGCGTAGCGTCGACAAGGCCGGATGCCTGGCGACTTTTCCGGTCCAACGCGCCGTTTTAGCGCTTGCACCATAACCCTTGAAAATATATGGCTTTGCGCGGTCCGGAGTGTAGCGCAGCCCGGTAGCGCACTTGACTGGGGGTCAAGGGGTCGTCGGTTCGAATCCGGCCACTCCGACCATTATAAAACAAGGACTTACCCCCAAAAGTCCAACTCTCGATTTCCCGAAATTTTAGCCCAGGGTAACGGCAAGGGTAACAAAAAGCCCGCCACCGTGAGGCAGCGGGCTTCAAACTCCAAACCTTGCGAGTTTGTTCAGCCCTTGGTGCCCTCATGGGTTTCGAGAGCGTCATGCAGAGGCGCATGAAGTTCAATGGCCAGAGTCAGCCCCCGAGCAATCGAAGCACTCACCTCTGATGACATACTGTCTCCCGCCGCCGCATCCGCTGCGGTTCTGAGAAGGTGCAATATCGCGAGCAGATCAAAGCTGGTCTGAATAATCTGCTCGGCAGTCATGTCGCCTTGGTCTACGAAGCGGTTACCGGTCATAGCGACACCAGCACAGTCTGATCGGTCAGATCATCCGGCCACATGGTCGTTTCGCCGTAGTCCTCGGGGCAATACGCCTCCGCGTCGTGAGTGTCCTCGTCGTCGCAGTTGTCCATTTCGAGGTCGAGCACGTCACCGGCCGGAAGGTTCGGCGCACTGTATGACGCCAAGCCTGATCCGCCGCGCTCCGTCCAGCCGAGCGACGGCTCGTCGTCTGCCGTTTCCTCCAGATCGCAATCGACCTCCATCAAGTCGAGCGCGGTTATCAGGCTCATGGCGCGGTCAAGGTGGTCGTTCAGGCGCTTCTGTACTGACTGGCGCCATTGGCGAGGGTCCATGCCCTTCGGCATCCCAAGGGGCTTTAGAGAGGCGTGAGCGTTCATCGCCGATCCTCCTCTCGGCTGATGATGCGGTCGGCACGGTCCGAAAGTCGGTTCGCGGTTCGCAAAAGCAGGAGAGCGAAGCGCAGGCGGATGACGCGGCAGAAGGCGGGCATAGCTCCGCCAGGTGCCGGAACAGGTGTGTTCAGCATTATATCGTCCTTTCAACGAAAAGCGTTTACAGTTCTTGTAAACCGTTAAACATTCGTCGTGTCAACGAATTTCGTTTATGCTAGACGGATTTCGCGGAACAGGAGATGCAGCGGGAATGACGATGACGCCTTCACAGTCGCGAGCAGCGCGGGGATTGGTCGACTGGTCGCAACAGGAATTGGCGGACCGTTCGAACCTGAGCCAGAGCACGATCCGCGACTTCGAGAAGGGGCGCCGTGTCCCGTCAGTCAACAACCTAGGCGCCATCCGCGCCGCGCTCGAATCTGCCGGCGTCGAGTTCATCCCTGAGAATGGCGGCGGCGCCGGGGTGAGGTTGCGGAAGGGTGGCCAGGACGGTTCCGGCTAATTATATTAGCTATCGCTTGACTAAGGCATTGCCTGCGCCAGAATCTTCCGCATGGCGCGGGAAATTGGCATTGGTGATCTGGTGGCAGTAACAGCCATCGTGCGGCGGCGGGTCGATGACGACACCGTTAGCGTTTCGATTCCGTCCTATAACTTCCCGCATTCGATCCGCAATTCCTCAAAGGTGAAGCGCGGCCAGCAGATCGAATTGACCGGCGAGGTCACGCGCATCGATGACGAAACGGTAACAATCACCCTGCGGCCGCTGGTGACGGTCGCCCTGGACAAGGTGAGACTGGTAGAGAAACATCGGCCGCCAACACGCAAGAAGCCGCTGCGCGATCTGGTCGACTAGCCGCCTTTGGCCTTGCCGTATCCGGTCGGACTCGTGTCGGGCGTATAGATCAGCCCGACGTCATTGCCGTTGCATTTCTTGCACCGAAGCTTAGGCCTGATATCCCACTCCATGGCCGGAGCGTCTGGGCCAAAACGGTCGCGAAGCTTCACCAGATCGAGCGCCTGCTTATGGTGACATGCCCGGTTATGGCAGTACGCCGTCACCGACATCTTGTCATCGATCAGAGATTGGAACGTCCAGCCCTTGCCCATGCGGCCGATATAGCGCGGCGCCTGCAGCCTCGCCAGCGCGTCGAGGTGAGGCACGGCTGGACACCAACCGGCATGAGTCGCATTCTGGCCCATTGGGGAGACGGCAATGGATAAACTAAACATAGGGGCTGATGAGGCCAAACGCTGGCGAGACAAGGCCCTGCGCGGTCGCAGGAGAGGCCTTACGCGCGGCGTTGTGTCGTGGGCGTTGATCCTGGTGGCGACGATTATTCTCTGTGGTCTGATCGCGCTAAAGAACGCGGATGGAGCCGATTGCCGGCATCCTAGCTCGTCGGCAGCGGCAGGGTCGGGACGCTCTTCGCCGGCTGATCTCACTGGAACGAGATGCCGACTATGATCACGGTCTGCCCGGCGTCCGCTGCGGTGAAGTCCCGACCGGTGTCGTTCTCTGTCGTCGGAATCGAGAAGATATTCAGGCAGCCACTTTGGTCGTTCAACTGATCGGTCAGATCGTGGACCGGGGTGTCCACTCCGTTCCACGAGCTGGAGTCCAGTGAAGGTGTTCCCGCACGACCTGTGTCGACTGCTATGAGGGCCAGCCCGGCTGTCTTGACCTCAAGATCAGTCATGGTCGAAGGTGTCGCTCCCGAGACAGATGCGGTGTCAACGGGAGTGCTGCTGGCGGGGAAAAGGCGGTGCGTCGCAATTGCGCAATTCTGGGTGCCATTGCTGAAGGTGACGACGAAGTTGGCCGTGGTCCCCGTGGGCTCTACGAGATAGAACCAGGCCAAGGTGCCTTGGCCGTTGCTGCCGCCCACGACTTGCGGGCCAGCCGTCATGGCGTTGCCGTTGCAGGTAACACCAGAGACGGTCCGGGGAGTGCCGATACTCGTCGGGCGAGACTGGACGGCTATGGCGATCACGCGACCGGCTCCGGCTGCACCGACGTTCTTGGTATTGAATGTGTATGTGGTGAGATTGGAGTTATCGAGCGTGTACCCCTCGAAGCTGTAGACCATTGGCGGCGCGGGAGGTGGGCCACCGGTGCCGTTGAAGAAAGATCCGCTTGAAAGCAGCATCGTGTTTCACCTTTCTGTGGCGTGGCCGGCGATCATCATTTGCTCGCCGCCTCCAGATCCTGCCGGATTTTCCACATCATCGGCCAATCTGCTGCCCAGGCCGTGCCCTTTGCCCACGCTGGCGGCTCCGGACCGTCACATTCAAATGGATTCGGCTGCCACGGCTTGAGGTTCAAAGCGTTGTAGAGGCCCAGGCGGTCGCCGGCCGTGAACGCGTCTATCGCGGCGGGAGTGATCCGGCGCTTGATGTCGCGGTGAAGCGGTGTGCGTTTCGTTGCCATTTATGGCGCTCCAAATTCGTCCAGCGCCCAAGGCGTGTCTCGGAATTCCGATGGCTGCCATTCGGCCATGAAACGTGCTCCGAAACGCTTCCAGGCCTCGGCGGCGATCACGCGGAAGGCAATTTTAGCCGCGGGCATTTCGAACACTGGAATGATGCGATGGACAGGATCGAACACGCCAAACTCTTCCAGATCGCCAAACCCGTCACAGCCGCAGGTGAAGGCCTCATGCCAGGCCTTGTATTCAGCCTCGCCGCCAGTCTGCCGGCGCCGCAGGGGTTTGCGCTTCGTTGCCATGCACTAGCCTTCCCATCCGCCGCCGGAAGGCCGGCCAGGACCAGCGCGAACGGGCTCCAGATCCAGCCCCAACCTGGCCAACGTGCGAATGCAGAGGGAGCGTGCGGCTGTTTCGTGTTTCAAGCCCGGATGATCCTTGAGCCCGGCCTTGGTTCGGATGACGGCGCCATCGGCGTCAATCTGCGCCTTCAGCGCCTCGGCCCGATCGAGCGCCTGGCAGGCCGTCAGCAAAAATTCGATGCCGGCGGCGTCCTCGATGCCGTACTGCAGATGAACGCTTCGCCATAGACGCTCGCCATGGACCCCGAGCGGCCTGGGTGGGCTCATGGTCGAAGGCGTGTTGTCAGCCACCAGTTTGAGGTTTTTGGCCATTTAGTTTTTTTGCCTCACCAATGTTTTGCTCCATTTCGTGAAAGAAAACCCTCGGGACCGGTAGGCGGTTTTGCTCGCAAATTAGGTCGATCGGCCCCCCCGGGAGGTCACTGCAGCTTTGTCCGGCGCATTCTCATCGAGGAGCCAGCGTCTCACCTCTGCCATGCACTCGGCTTTCCACTCTGCATGGACGGCGCGGCGCATTGCGAGGAAGTCCGTAACTTCCTGTTCGGTCGGGTCGCCGTGGTCGAACAGAAACAACTCGTCGCGCTCAAGCTGGCGTTGAATGGCGAGATCGAACGCAGCGCCGTTCTTCGCCTCAATCTGCTCTGGCGTCAGTCCGTCTAGGTTGATGTTGATGATCATTTGCTGGCCCTCGGTTTGGTGACGGTGACAGGCTTGGCGTTTCTGCTGGATAGCTGCCATGCAGCGGTGTTGCTGCCCGGCACGATGCCTTCCGCAACGTTCTGCAGGCACGTCCACATGTCGCCCTGATGCGTGACCACGCTGCCCTTGTCGTAGGTCATGGCGCGCTGATAGGTGCCGAGATACTTGACCCCTATCACCTTGCCCTCTTCCATGGCCTCAAGGCGAGATTCCAGAGCCTTGCAACGGGCAGACAGCCAGAGCCATCGGGCCTCTTCGATCCCTCTCAGGGTCGCCACAAGTTCGAGGTCCACCTTCTGATCCGGGCTTGTGCCAGCCTTCCGCAAGGCGTCTTGCGAAGCCTGTATCCAGAATTCGCGGAACTTGTCCTGGCCCTCGTTCCAAACGTCGCGGTCACCTGGACGTGCGGCCTTTGGATATTCTGGAGCGCCACCCTTTAGGACGGCCTCATTTATTTCCCATTTTGCATGCTCGCGAACAGGTGCAGGCGCTACCTTGGCAACGACTGGCTCAACCCAAGCGCCGGCCATGATCAGGGCGCGTTTCTCTTCGAGCTTATCCAGGCTGCTGCGAGCCACCTGCAGCGCCTTGCCGACAGCGCGCCACCGGGTATCCTGCAGCTTGTAGGCAGCGTCTTCCTCGTCGGCTGCAAGCTGCTTGATGCTTGCCGTTAGCGTCCTGATCTCGTCATCGACATCGGCCCATGGTTCACGACGATAGATGATCGGCGGCTGCTTTGCCTTTGTCTTTGCCGTGCTCATGATGTCACCATCAAGCCGGGCTATTTCCAGAAGCGTTCCATTGAACGCCCGTGATTTTCGCGTAGGCGTTGTCTCGGAGCCGATGCGCGGCGAAATATGCCTCCGGCTTCAAGCCGACCTGATTCGATTGGAAAAGGCTGATCAGCGTGGTTGAGGCGGTTGCCGGAGAATCCGGGGTGTCCGACATCTGCACAAGCGCTTCATTGGAAGACGTGATCGTAATCCCTTCCGAATCGCCAGCAATGCCGGCGCCGTCGATAAGGCCGAGCGTTCCCGCCGCGAGCGCGTCAACGGCCATGCAGGCGACGCCGCACATCTCGCCGCCGGTCGGACCCATATTCGGGAAAGCACGGCCACCGCCGCCAATCAGCGTGGCAGCGCGCCGAGCGACATCGGGCGAGGCAATGAGCAGCGGCTTGCTTTCCGAAGTCAGCTGGACCGCTTCGAACAGGTTGTAGACATCGGCCAAGGCGGCGGATTCGGTCGAGCCGGACGATGCCTGCGTCGGTGTCGAGCCATCTTCGATCAAGTCGAGAAAACCGGCATCAACGCTCTTGGTGATCGCACGTCGCAGCTCAGTCGAAAGGAACGCCTCGCCGCCGGTGGTCAACCACTTCAAAAGTTCTTTTGTGAAAATCAAAATCCCGGTCGATTTGTAGGGATCGAGAAAGATCTCGTCGGTCGTCATCCTGGTGACGCGGATCGCCTGTGCTTCGCCGATGACAGCCATTGCAGCGGCGCCAGACGTGAAGCTGACACGCATGCGCAACGGAAGCTTGCGCATCAGGCCATCGGCCAGGAGCCTGTAAAACACGCTCGTGTTCCGCAAGATCGGAAAAAAGCTGGTCGCGATCTGCGCAGCGCTGGTGAGGCCGACCTGTGTAGGATCGATTGTGCTCCCGGCGGCAACCGCTGCCTTCACACGCTCGGGCATGCCGAGCCGTTCGGCAATGTCGATCTGATCGCGGCGCGTGTCGCCGCCAAGCGCAATCGCCTTTGCGAGTAAGGCCAGGTTGCTGGTGCTGGAGTCATGGTTCACTGCTACGACGCCGCGCATGGGCTGAAATCTCCGTTGATTTGCCGAATCATGCCTGATCGCCACGGGGTCTGCCGTCACAGTTCACGCGCTCGTAGATGTCGGCGGGTCGCAGCCGGCGCCAAAGCTTGGTGGCAGCGGCTTGGACTTCTGCCCATGTGAAGTCGCGACCGACGTACGCTCCAGGCGGATGCTTCAGATCCCCTGAAGCAATCAGCAGTTCCTTGGTGTCCTCGATGTCAACGGCGCCGATTTTCAGCGGCCGAACGCCGGCCTTTGCCCGGTGTCGATAGTCCCGGCTTCCCTTCGCGCTCATGCTGCGTCACCGACTTCGAGAGCGCTCCCGATTTCTTCATAGAGCCGGTAGGCACGGCCATAGTTCCTGTCGTTGTTGTCGAGACTGGCATTCTCACCGACAAGGCCATCAAGCCATTCGTGCCATTGTCTGAGATTGGACTTGCCGCCGGCTTTGAACCCACGCTCGACCATCGCCAAGATGGTGCCGACGCTGGTGGTGTTCGCTGCGTTCCTTGCCCCTTTTTCGAAGGGCTTTTGCGTCGGTGACGCCGTTTCAACGGGATGTATTAAAACCGCTTCGCGGGATTTATTATAGGTTTCACCTAATATATTTACCTCAGCAAGTGATTGATCCTGTTCTGCTTTCTCAAAATCCTTGTTACCTATCGGGCCGAGTTCAGTAGCAGGATTGTTACCTATTGCCGCCTCATTGGTAACAGGCTCGCTACCTATCCCAGCCTTCAGATAGAGCCCATCGAACTCGCTGTAGCTGACAGAATAGACGCGCAAACGACCATTCAACGGATGCTGTTTTGCGGTGATATAGCGCTTGCTTGCAAGCGTGTTCAGCGACCGTGACAGGCTCTTGATATGGCAACCGACAAGAGCGGCAAGGCGCGGATGCGAGGCATAGCAGCCGATGCCATTGGCGCCCAATCGATCATGAGCTGCGAGCGCCATCAGCACCCGCAAATCTTCGCCGGTCAGCGTCTTGTCGCCCATCGCCCTGGCAGGGACGGGCGCATAGATCGGCTTGGGAGCGGCGGCCATTCAACAGGCCTCGCATTTCAGCGAAAGCTTCAGTTCGCGCTCAGCCTGCTTGTGATGCTTTCGACATCTCCACTCGATCCGAAGCGGGTTTCGATGGTCCGGATGATGAGCGTCTACGCGTTCGTCGCCGCAGATTTCGCACGGCTGCCGTTTGATGATTCCACGGTTCAGCGCTGACGCCGTAGCGAGGTGACACCAGTAAGCAGTTGGGTTGCGCTGCCGCCACCGTGCTTGCGGCGAAAGCTTCTTTTGGGTAGTGTCGCTGCCATTGATGCTGCTTTGACTATCGTTCTCGCGAAGCTCGCCCTCGCCGGCGGGCTTTCGCTTTTTAGGAGCCGCGCGCATCGGCGCCTCCCCGGATCTGGTACGATTCCCGAATGGCCTGGCACGTCTCGACGGCGTTAAGGCCGAACATCGCCCGAAGGCCTGGCACGAGCGGTCGTGGCCGATCGCATGGCGGCGTGATGGCAAGGAAGCGAGCGGCCTGATCGATCGCCGACGTGCTTTCGTGGCAAAGGCCCGTTGTGCCGCCGACAGGAAGCGCGGTGTCGGTGCTCATGCCGCCTCCGCTTTGTTGCTGGCGTTCGCCCGTTCCCAAGCCATGAGCCGGGTCAACTCGAAATAGCGGAAGCGTCCAATATAGACGGGTTGCGGGAAGGCGATGCGCTCGTCACGCAACCAGCGGTGCAGCGTCATGCTGGTGATGCCGTAGCGTTCCCAGACGCGACGGGCAGGCAGAAAGCCAGCCGCCTGCGGCTCGTTGATCGAAACTTCCATATGCGGAAATCCTCGCGTTGTTATTTCTAGTAATCACGCGAGGCAGGACGCCACAGAACTTGTGTGAGGTTGAAGGGCTTAACCTGACAAATATTTAGCCAGTCCGCCAACAAACTCACAAATTTGAGAGACGTTGTAGCTTTGAGAATTGAATTCCTTCATGGCCGCGTCATGGTTGGATTTGGCCGTCTGCGGAACGCGAGGTGGTCCCCGTTGCAGGTCTTTGCGATACTTTTTCAGTTCTTCCTTATTGATCCCTGAGGCTCCCGCGACTTTGATCAGCGCATCATCCAGAGATAGGCCTTGATGAATTTTGAGATAAGTTACCGCCGCCGCGCTGTACGCCCAAGGTGCCACGTCCGAAAGTTTGGAGCGCGCCGCAGTCTGTCCTTCTCCTTTCGCGCGCTCGTTCAGCACTCGGTGTCCCTCGTCCAGAACCATCATTTGAATCGGGTCGAGAAGCCTGCGTTCTACGCCAAGTCCCTGTAAAAGTTCGCGCACGGCAAGGAGTACGCTGTAGCGCCATTCGTCGTCCTTGGCGTCGAACTTGCGCCTTGTTTCTCCCAGGCGCTGGATGAACGTGCTGACGTCGGTCATGATGCGGTCCTCATCGCGACGACATTGCTGGCCGGCTTGTCGGCGACGAGTGATGCAATGAAGGAAGACCACGCATCGAGCGCGCGCCGCTTTTCCTCTGCGAAGTCGTGGTGCTGATAGACCGACACAATGCCGCCGAAACTGCCGGACGTGTGATTGAGCACTTTCTCTATGACGGGCAGATTGATGCCAAGCCGCGCCATGCCAGATGCCATTGTCCGCCGGAGGTCGTGCAGCGTCCAGCCGGGGAGCTTTATCGAGTTGGGATCGTCGGCACCATTCCGGAGAATTTCGAGCATCTTGGCATCAAGGCGCGCCTTCGATCGGCTGTAGCCGGTGACATGTGTTTCGCCGGTCGTCGTGAAGCAAAAGCCGTCCTTGCCTTTTATCTTCGGCAGAGCCTTGATTATCTCGACTGCGGCCGGAGACAGCGGGACCGAATGCGGAATGCCGTTCTTCGTCCTTGGTGCCGGAATGGTCCATGCCGGCTTGTCGTCGTCTAACGACAGTTCCTTGCGCGTCATGCCCGCGACTTCCTCGCGCCTCTGGCCAGTGAGCAACAGCAGCCGCCACATTGGGCCGAAGGGATATTCGAATGAGGCCGCCGCCTTCCAGAACAGCTTGATCTCGGCGTCGGTCAAAATGCGGTCTCGCGACTGTTCCGCAGTAGGTTTCTTGACGCCAACGCAGGGGGAAGTTTCGAGCACGTCGCGTTCGACAAGCCATCCGAAAAACTTGCGCAGCGTGGCAAAGACACGATTGGCCGTGACCGGCGAGCCCCGGTCAACAATGCCGTCGAGGAGGTCGAGCACATCGCGTTTCTTGATATCCTGCGCTCGCTTGGCGCCCCACTTCGGATTTATTTCAGCGGTGAATTGCCGCTCGACTTCCTGCCAACGGCGGTTGCGGGGTTTGCAGTACCGATCGATGAAGGTGGTCCCGAGTTTCTTGATGAGGTCGCGCTCAGGATCTGCCTTTGCCGCCGCCAGCTTCGCCTTCCTGTCCCCGGTAGGGTCTCTGCCTTCCGCCAATGCCTGAAGCGCCTGCCGAGCCGCTGCGCGAGCCTCTGTGAGCGTGTGCGCCTGTCCTAACGGCAATGATTCCGGCGGCGTATCATCACGACGGTCAAGGACCGGGCCGATCGTCAGCTTGGCCGGTTTGCCATTCCTGCGAAAGCGCAACGCCCAAGATCGGGCGCCGGATGGCTGGATAACCAGATAGAGCCCAGGCAGGGCCGCGTCTGGCTTTTCGATGCGCTTCGAGCCGTCCGGTTTTGCTGTCTCGACGGCTTTCGCGGTGAGCACACTTGCCATGGTCAAATGCCCCTCTGGGTAACGAGGGGTAACGGAAATGGCGTGTTATGCCGCGTTACCCCGTGTTGCTAACAGGGCGCAACATTAGCGTTGAACGCCTTGTAACGCAAGGGATTGGAGGAAGACCGATGTTATGATTTGTGGTGTCGAGTTAGGCCAAGATTTTTGACTGGGGGTCAAGGGGTCGTCGGTTCGAATCCGGCCACTCCGACCAAACAACACAGGCGGCTAGCTGCTTCCCCCAAAGTGGCCACGTGATTTCTCAGCCGCATTGCAGCCACTCGCAGAATGCGTTTCTTACGGCGTCACGCCGGCGTGTCGCTCCAGGAAAGGCTCGATGGGGCCTGTAAGAAGAGCAGCCTCCTGCTTGATCTTCTCGTCGCTCCATTCCCACCACCGGATCGCCAGCAATTTCGCAATGACGTCCTCCGAAAACCGATAGCGGATAAGCCTGGCCGGAACCCCGCCGACGATCGCATATGGCGGCACATCCTTGGTGACAACGGCGCCGGCCGCAACTATAGCGCCATCCGCGATGTGGACGCCTGGCATGATCATCGCATGCCGGCCGATCCAGACATCGTTGGCGATGGTAATGCCGACGGGTTTGCCGCCATGCGCATTGGGATCGGTCGAGTCCATCATGCGGCTATGGATCGGAAAAGTGGTTGCAGCCCAAGGCACGTGGCTTCCCCCAGAACATTCAAAGCTGACGTTGCCGGCGACCGAACAGAACGCCCCAATGGTCAACGGAGTGGCGTCAGACGCTCCAAGCACCTTCTTCCGGCTCACTCCATAGGTGTGACGTCCGAGGGTCACGCTTGAGGGCAGCTTGGATCGAAACGGATTCTTCATGCGGAGCCACCCGGTCACGGTGATCTCCTCAGCTTCTGGCGCAAGAGATCCGCGGGAGTTCGCCACAGACGATATCGACCGGCTTTTGCAACCTGCTGGCCGACTGGCACCTTGCCATAAGCGTTAAAGAACGCATGAACACGCGGCTCAGCAAACTGCTTTTTGCCTCGAGTGTTGTAGTGTCGGATCGGCAGGCCATGAGGGCTGATGGTTCGGCCGTTTTGAGAAAGGGCTACCCCGAGGCAGAACTGTTCTGGCGCCCACGTGTCGGTCACCTCATAAACGGCCTTGATAGCGGCGAAGGCGTCCACCATGGCACTGAGGTTGTCGCGGTGGATTCCTACGATTCCGCTGTTCCACATCGGTTCCTGGCCGCTCAGGATCTGGCCACCGATGCTGATGTTCTTGCCCGGCAGCGCGCTCTGATAGATGCGATGGGGCCCTTCGCACAGGCGCATAAAGGAATGGGTCGCGGAGATCAAGCGGAAGCCTTTCGACGGGTCCCCCACCGGGTACATGTCGGTGTCCATGAAAAGGAGCCGATTTGCTCGCTGCAAAAGCTCACGCATAGCACCGGCCTTGATGCCGAAATGGTAGCTTCCTCCGAAAGACCACTGCTGTTTCTGCTCAGCCGTTATGAGCATTGTCTCAACAGGATAAGCGCGAAAGAGTTCAATCCTGTCAGTTGCGACGACTATTCTAGCGGTCGGGCAATGGTGCAAAAGCTTGAGCGCGCTGAGTAGCGCACCGCGATGGTAAAGCTCGTTCTCACCATAGGCGATGTAACCAAAAACGTCGTTCATTCGATCACGTATAGTGAGTCGCCCAATCTTCTACCAGGCGCTCAGCCGCTACTGGCACACATCGACCCATTCGGCGTTGACGATCTCGGTCATGCGCTGCGGGCTGAGCCGCACGGCGGCGTTGGTGGCGCCGGCCGCGGGGACGACTTCATCGAAGGCACGCAGCGAGACGTCGGCATAGACCGGCAGCGGCGCCGGCAGGCCGAATGGACAGACGCCGCCGACAGGATGGCTTGTGGCGGCGACAACCTCATTGGCGTCAAGCATGCGCGGCTTGCCGCCGAAGCGGTCCTTGAATTTGCGGTTGTCGAGCCTCGACATGCCGCCGGCCACGATCAGCATGGTCTGCTCGCCGACGCGCAGGCAGATGGTCTTGGCGATCTGCGCCGGTTCCACGCCATGCGCTGCCGCTGCCAGCGCCACGGTCGCCGAACTGGCATCGGTGACTACAACTTCGACATCGGGCGCACGGGCAGCCAGAAAAGCACGCACGGACTCAAGGCTCATTCCGGTGTTTCTCCTCCATTCGATCCGGCGGGCAACAGACACTTGTTTTTCGCAATTCCCAAGGGAAATTGCTACGCGCTTTTCCCGGGAATCCGCTCACACTTTTCCTGGAATTGCCCTGGTTTCCTGGAATTACTCTGGCCACTCGAACATGAAAAAGCTCGCCAGGGCAAACCATGGCGAGCTTGTTGAGAGACGCTTTGGCGTCGTCGTTTATGAAACGGACCGATTTTCCACAGGCGCTGTTGGCGCCGGGGCATCGATCAGGGCCGTTTCCGGCAATTGCAATGCTGCGGCGATCCGGCGAAGTTTCGACGGATCGGTGTCCTTGCCGCTCTCTATGTCGGCAATCTCGCTGGTCGACAGACCGCAGGTCAGGGAAAGCTCTTCAATACTGTATCCCTTTGTTTCCCGGATGGCTTTAAGGCCTGGGTGCTCAAGCGCAACATCGGCCGCCAGCCTGGAGAAGGGTTCGTGTTTTGCATTTTGGGGCATTGGCAACTCCATGGGCTAAAGAGTTTTGGATCAAATGATAGGGTGTTGCCTGAGAGCCGGGACAATGCCCGCTCAAGCGCGATTTGCCAAGACCCAAACCGACCGTCACGGCATCGTGAACCGGCGCCAAAAACCGCCTGCGTCCGGCACGTCGCGATCAAGTTCTTTTGAAGGACCGCACGCCGAAGTGTTCAGCGGTTTAGGGGCCGCTGGCGCGTTGGCATGATGTCGCTGGCAACGCATCGGACCAGCTTTCCCCAAGAGGATCAGACCCATGACATTGAAGACATCAGCCATCGTGCTCGCCACGATCTCAGGCCTCGCCGGCGCCAGCCTGGTCGAGGCACAAGCCGCCGACGCGGTGCGCATTCGCGGCACCGTTGCCGCTTTTGCCGGATCGACGCTGACGGTGAAGACCCGTGAAGGCGCCACCGACGCCATCGCGCTGGCTGACGGCTGGAAGATTTCCGGTGTCGCCAAGGCCGAGGCCGGGGATATCAAGCAAGGCGATTTCCTCGGAATTGCCTCGGTTTCAAAGGCCGATGGCGGCAGCGGCGCGCTGGAGGTGGTGATCTTCCCGGCTGCGCTCAAAGGCACCGGCGAAGGCGACCGTCCGTGGGATCTCGAGCCCAACAGCCGGATGACCAACGGCACGGTTGCCGATGTCACCGAGATTGCGGGCCGGACGGTGACACTCACCTACGACAATGGCCCGAAAAAGCAGATCGCGATCCCGCAGACGACACCGGTGGTGGCCTTTGCGCCGGCCACTCCGGCCGATCTTCAGCCCGGGGCCGTGGTGTTCGTCAACGCCGAGCGTGGCAGCGACGGCACGCTGACCGCCGGCCGGGTCGTGGTTGGCAACAACGGCGTCGTTCCGCCGATGTGAAAGCGGTTGCTGCCCCTGCGAAGGCGCCGGACACAATCCAGAAACAAAATTCTACAGTCGGGAAAAACTGTCGAAAAATTCGGAGGCGATAGTCATGGCTGCGGGGTTCACGTCACCGATCTTGCTCGGTGGCGGTCAAATTCAGCCCGCGCAGAAAAGGAAA
Source organism: Mesorhizobium sp. P2_D6 (assembly GCF_056404315.1). Classification (NCBI taxonomy): domain Bacteria; kingdom Pseudomonadati; phylum Pseudomonadota; class Alphaproteobacteria; order Hyphomicrobiales; family Phyllobacteriaceae; genus Mesorhizobium; species Mesorhizobium sp. P2_D6. The sequence continues at coordinate 508,270 of NZ_JBFUEG010000003.1, forward strand.
CGAAGTCATGAAGAAGTCCCTCCTGTCGGCTCTCGGGCTGGCTTTCGCCCTTGCTGTCTCGCTGCCGATCATCGGCGCCAGCAGCGCGGACGCAGCTCCGGTGGCGAAGAAGCATCACCACCATCATCATCATCACCACAAGCACCACAAGAAGCATCAACGCCATCATCACCACCATCACCACAAGAAGGTGGAAGCCAAGAAGGCCTGAGCCGGCTGACTTGCCCGATGGGAAGGTTGGCTTTGGAGTCCTCGCCAAGGCCGCCTTCCCATTGGGTTTTGCCAGGCGAGACGTGGCGAGATGAAGACAGGATTTGATGGCGCCCATGCGCCAGAAGGCGAGCAGCCAACGAAGGGCGCAAGGCCGAGGCAGCACAGCGGTTGCGAGTATGCTGCAGGACACCGCGAGTGTCTCAGTGCGTTGCCGAAAACCCGCTAGGATGGCGCCGCGAACGCGAGCACTATCGCGATCAAAATCAACAGCGGTCCCATCCATTTGAAGTGCCTCGCGACCTGCAGCAACCACGGCTGCTGACCTGACCGAGCCTGAAAAGGACTTTGGAGCAGCCCAAAGCCAACGCCTGTCACCCACAGCCCAACGCAGAACATGATGAACTCGTCGATGTAATTTGCGACCACGCCCCGCCTCCTCCGCCGGTATCTTTGGATTGGCGTTATAGCCGCAGCCGGTTGGGGCAGAAAGCGCGGTGCCAAGATGGCGACAATGACTGCTGCCGCCACCTGACATGAGCCGGGGCGGACTCGGTCTTGGCCGGCTATTTTCGGCACACCACCGTGCGACCTTCGCATGGCCTAGCGCGTCTATACCGATGCCACTGACAAGAATGGCACGGTCTATGGCAAGTGCAGCCAGACCGCGCAGGTTTCGCCGCAGGGCAAGATCAAGCTCGCCAAGTAATCGGTCCCCTGATCAAGGAAATGGCGGCCGTCCATGGGACAGCCGCCATTTTCTTTTGTGCGAGGCCTCTTTGTTTTTACGCAATTCCCAAAGGAAAGCGCGTGGCGCTTTTCCCGGGAAAACCGTTCACACTTTTCCTGGAATTGCTCTAGCGCCGGCTGAGCAACAGGCTGGCGACAAGGCCGACTACGACCAGACCCACGGCAGCCGCCGTAGCCGGATGATCGCGCGCCGTCTTTTCAATCGCCCTGCCCTGCTTCCTGATTGCGGGCATGGCATCGCTGATGCGGTCGGCAAGCTGCGCATAGTAGTCGGAGGCAGCATCGCGTCCGTCCTCGTAGTAACCGCCGCCGCGTTTGGCTACAGCTTTCCTCAAAGCAGCAAGTTCCTTGGAAAGGGTCGCGACCTGCTTTTCAAGATCGAGATCGGAGAGGGTCGAAAGCGATGCCATGATTGTTCTTCCTTCTTTCAAGAGAAGGCCAAACGCACGGCCGCGGAACCGGTTCCGATTTTGCTTGCCTCTGGCAATTGCCTAGAGGTCTAGCGCACCTGGTCGAGCAGACGCTTGCATTCGAGAAGGTCGAACAGCGCCTCCTGCAGCAAGGCGCGGTTGTCGCGCGACAGTTTCGACGTGCCGGGCTGGACGGGACCTTCCTCGTCGGTTTTGCCCAGCCCGAAAAAGCGGCGGCTGGGTTTTACCTTGGGCTGGCCGACCAGCATCTCGTCATCCATGCCGCGCGGTTGCGCCGCCGGCGTCAGCGGCACCTGATCGGCCTGCCTGCGCTGCGAGATCGCCTCGACGGCAGCCATGTCGCCATTGCCGATGGCGACCAGGAAATGGTTGCCGTTCTCGCGCAGCAGCTTCTGCACGCCCTTGATCGTATAGCCCTGGTCATAAAGCATGTGGCGGATGCCCTTGATCAGTTCGACATCCTGCGGCCGGTAGTAGCGGCGGCCGCCGCCGCGCTTCATCGGCTTGATCTGGTTGAAACGGGTTTCCCAGAAGCGCAGCACGTGCTGCGGCAGATCGAGATCCTCCGCGACCTCGCTGATGGTGCGGAAAGCGTCGGGGCTCTTGTCCATGGGCGAAATCCTCACGCTGGACGGCGATCCAGCCTAGTCTGCCGAATCGGGTATCATTTCAGCGGTTTATGAAACAACATTCAAGCCCGGCGTCAAACCGGCGGCCGTTTTCAACCGAAGGTTTGGGTGACAAGCTTTTTTCCGATCAACAGCGGGCCAGGCTGGAGAAGTCGGACGGGCAGAAGAAGACCCGGCGGTGCCTGCCAAGCAACAGCACTCGAAAGGGTCAATTCTCATGGAAGGCGAACCGGATTTTGCAGGACGGGATTATCTCTTTGCGTTGGGAGGGGGAGCCATCATTCCCGGAACAATGTCCGTGTTCTGAGCCACCTTTATTCGCCAGCCCGTCCGTTCTTCCTTCACAATCAGAAGCAGGATACCTTTTCGGACTCCAGCGGACGAGCCGTCCGGGGCGGATGCGCCGGTCAGCGTCCATGTGTAGTGAACGGCATTAAGACCGGGCGCTAGTTCAACAACCGACGAGACGTCGCCGTCCAATTGGCTATCACGAAACATACTTGCATGCGTCGCGCGGTGCGCGCCTTCGATCTCTGCGCGGTTCTTCCACCACATACCTACGACATTGACGAAGTTTGCATCGTCGGCGAATAACGCTGCGAAATCGTCCATATCGTGCCGATTCCAAGCATCGGCAAAGGCAGTCGCAACATCCTTAGGTTTGCTGACCGCCGACCTCACGCCCAATTTCCTCCATGCTCTTTCCGCTAAGCTTATAGGAGTTCGAGCCGGACGGCGACAAGCGCGAGCTCAGATTTCAAACTGAGACACTACCAAGGTTTGTGTATCCTTACGCAATTTCCTAGGAAAGCGCTGCGCACTTTCGCGGGAAAAACCGCTTTACACTTTTCCTGGAATTGCTGCGGAAGATTTATTTGCCGCCCTTGGCCTTGCTGTTCTGGTGCGAGCGCAAGATACGGCTCTTCAGCACGTTCGACGACTTGAAGGTCATCACCCGGCGCGGCAGGATCGGCACTTCCTCGCCGGTCTTGGGATTGCGGCCGATGCGTTCGTTCTTGGAACGGACATGGAAGGTGGCGAAGGACGACAGCTTCACCGTCTCGCCGCGCACGATGGCTTCGCAGATTTCGTCCAGCACCGCCTCGACGAGTTCTGCCGATTCAGTGCGCGACAAGCCGACCTTACGATAAACAGCTTCGGCAAGGTCGGCGCGCGTAAGTGTCTTTCCCCCCATGCGACCGTCCCATCAGTTCAAAAACATAAATCGATACAAGCAAAGGCAGAGCCTAAGTAATTGATCCGGCAAGGTCAAGGACCGAACCGGGCCGTTCGGCACTTACCAGCGAACCAGAACCGCGCCCCAGGTGAAACCGCCGCCCATCGCTTCCAGCAGCACGAGGTCACCCTTCTTGATACGGCCGTCGGCGACGGCCACCGAAAGCGCCAGCGGCACGGAAGCAGCTGAGGTGTTACCGTGCAAGTCGACGGTGACCACCACCTTTTGTTCAGCAATCCCGAGCTTCTTGGCCGAAGCGTCAATAATGCGTTTATTGGCCTGGTGCGGCACGAACCAGTCGAGGTCGGCGGCGGTGATGCCGGCCTGCGAAAACGTTGCCTCGATGACGTCGGTGATCATGCCGACGGCGTGCTTGAACACTTCGCGGCCCTCCATCCTGAGATGGCCGACCGTGCCGGTGGTCGACGGACCGCCATCGACGAAAAGCTTGTCCTTGTGGACGCCGTCGGAGCGCAGGCTCATCGCCAGTACGCCACGGTCGGCAATGCCGGTGCCTTCATCCGCTTCCAGCACCAGCGCGCCGGCGCCGTCGCCGAACAGGACGCAGGTCGAGCGATCGCTCCAGTCGAGGATGCGCGAAAACGTTTCCGCGCCGATCACCAGCACGCGTTTGGCGAGGCCGCCTCTGATGTAGAGGTCGGCGGTGGTCACCGCATAGACGAAGCCCGAGCACACCGCCTGCATGTCGAAGGCAAAGCCATGATGCATGCCGAGCCGGTTCTGGATATCGACGGCGGTCGCCGGAAAGGTGTTGTTGGGCGTCGAGGTCGCCAGCACGATCAGGTCGATGTCTGCGGGCGTCAGGCCGGCGCTGTCGAGTGCCGCGCGCGCGGCCGCCTCGCCGAGCGATGCCGTCGTTTCGTCATCGGCGGCGATATGGCGTTGGCGGATACCGGTGCGCTGGGCGATCCACTCATCGGAGGTCTCGACCATGCCTTCGAAATCGGCATTCTTCATGATGCGGCGGGGCAGCGCGGCACCGGTGCCGCSCACGACTGATCTGATCAAAGTGTCTTTCCTATTCCTTTGCGTCGACGGCGGCGTCGGCTTTCCTGTTTGCCTGGGCATGCGGATTGCGCGCATGAAACAGATCGAGATCGGCCTCGATGCGGTCGATCAGATTGTTGCGCACCATATCGTAGCCAAGCTCGATCGCTGCCGCAAAACCATCCGAATCGGCGCCGCCATGGCTTTTTACCACGATGCCGTTCAGACCCAGGAAGACACCGCCATTGGAGCGGCCCGGATCGAGCTTTTCACGCAAACGGTCAAATGCGCCCTTGGCGAAGACATAGCCGATCCTGGCCATCAGCGTGCGACTCATCGCGGCGCGCAGATAGCCTGAGATCTGGCGCACCGTGCCTTCCGCCGTCTTGAGCGCGATGTTGCCGGCAAATCCTTCGGTGACGACCACATCGACCGTGCCCTTGCCGATGTCGTCACCCTCGACGAAGCCGTGATAATTCATCGAAGCCATATTGGCCTCGCGCAGCATGCGCCCGGCTTCCTTGACCTCTTCCTGGCCCTTTATCTCCTCGACGCCGACATTGAGCAGGCCGACTTTCGGCCGGTCGATGCCGAACACCGAACGCGCCATGCCGGTGCCGAGAATGGCAAAATCGATCAGCTGATGCGCATCGGCGCCGATCGTGGCGCCGACGTCCAGCACCACGCTCTCGCCGCGCAGCGTCGGCCAGATCGCCGCGATCGCCGGGCGGTCGATGGTGGCCATGGTGCGCAGGCAGAATTTCGACATCGCCATCAGCGCGCCGGTATTGCCGGCCGAAATGCAGGCCTGCGCGCTGCCAGATTTGACCGCTTCGACCGCCTTCCACATCGACGACTTCCAGCGGCCGTGGCGCAACGCCTGGCTCGGCTTGTCGTCCATCCTGACCGCGATCTCGCAATGGTGGAACTCGCTGATCTCGGCCAGTTTGGGGAATTTGGCGAGCTCGGGGCGCACCATCTCTTCGCGCCCATAGATGATGAAGCGGATGTCGGGACGCCTGACAGCGACCGTCATGAGTGCCGGGATGACCACGTTTGGCCCGTGATCGCCACCCATGGCATCGATGGAAATCCTGATCACGCGGTCTTTATCTCACTAGCTGGGGCCAGGGCGCATGGCCCGCGAAATACGAAACTCGCGAAATAAGGGGGGCTCGCGAAGGTTCGGGGAAAATAGCGGTTTTGGGCTGCCGCACAACCGACTTTTCTCGGATCGCATCCTGTTTTAGGATTTTCCAAGCAAGGATCGCAGCTTTTGCTGGAATTCGTTCTCGACCGGCTCGTCCGGGCCAGCCGCCCCGAGCGAGGCGCCGGACTTGCGCGGATAGGGATCGATCGCCAACCCGAAGAACTGTTCGGCGAGCGCGCCGACGTCGATTGTGTCGCCGGAGAAGGTTTCCGGGCTGTCGGGCCCCTCTGCATCGATCAGTATCTCGCCGCCGCCTTCGAAACCTTGGCGCCCGAGCTTGGATTGCTCGGGCAGGAACAGCGCCTCGACCTCCTCGTCGATATGGGCTACGACCGGCTCAAGGGTAACGATACAGGCCTGGGTGAAATCGGCCTCGACGTGGCCACTAACCTTGACGCCGTTGCGCTTCCATGGCGTCACCAGCAGTTCGGCGCGGTAGTTTTCGACCGAAAGCAGCTCGTGCTCCGCGGCAAGGGCGGCGCGCTGCGCCTTGTCGGCATCGATCACCACCGGTAGGCCTTTTTGCGGCAGGCGACCGACATTGGCCTTGAAGGACACCGGGCTCGGCGTGTCCGCATGTTTCATCTCAGCCTCCCTCTTGATTTCCTTCATTGCGCCTTGGCGACGAGAAACGCCACCGTTCCGGAGAGGATCGACTCGGACGGCTGTGCCGCAAGCTGCCTTGCGGCATCGATCACATAGGACGCCAGCGGCACGGCCTGCGGCCAAGCGCCGGCGTCGGGCCTGACATTGCGCGCCAGGGCGGCAGCAAGCGCATCGTCATCACTGCGTTCCAGCGCATCGTCATAGGCGGCGGTACGGCCGTAGAACATTTTCGCCAGCCTCTTCATGCGCTTCGGCACCCCGACATCGCCAACGCCCAGTTCCCGCAGCGAATGCTCGACATCGAGAAAGAACTCGTCGATCAGCACCTGTGCGACCTCTAGCGCGACACCCTCTTCGCCGCGCAGCCTGTGCTGAAACAGGAACATGTGCAGCGACAGCATCTCGAAACGGCCGAGCGGCGTGTCCGGCACATTCCAGTCGGAATAAAAAACAATCTGCCGCGCCGCTGCCACGATTTGTGCGTAAAGCGCCTCGGTGATAGCGCGGTTGGCGTTGCGTTCGCGGCCAAAAAGGCGCTGGAACATTGAGGGTGGTCTCCTGGGGACCGTTTGTTTGAATTGGCCTTGTTGCATCGGCAAGCAAGCTGGTTTACCGGTTTTGCCGCCCAGCGCAAGTTGCGGTCAGCTAATGGAGTTGTTGTTGCGCGCGCTGAAATTCAAGTCGACTTTGCTGCCCGGGGCTACCGCGGCGGTTTCGCTGGTGTTGGTGGCTTCCGCGCTGTCAGGCTGCAATTCATCCAAAATGTTCGGCGACCTTACCCCGGGCGAGACGCTGACGCAGGGCTATGTCATCGACCAACAGGCGGTAGACTCGGTGCCGGTAGGCTCCAGCCGCGAACAGGTGCTTCTGGCGCTCGGCACGCCGTCGACGACGGCAACTTTCGACAATGAGGCCTTCTATTACATCTCGCAGACGCGCAAGCGCTATGTCGCCTTCGACAAGCCGCACCTGGTCGACCAGAAAGTGCTGGCGGTCTATTTCGGCGATGACGGGCGTGTCACCCAGATCGCCAATTACGGCCTGAAGGACGGCAAGATCTTCGACTTCGTTTCGCGCACCACGCCGACCGGCGGCAAGGACCAGAACTTCCTCAGCCAGATCATCAATGGCGCCAGCAAGCTCGGGCCCGGCATCCCCAGCGGCGGCGCCTAAGAAGCGGCCGCTTCCTCCAAGATTTTCTCGCTTTTTGCTTCCCTCGAAGCAACATCATCTCAGGCGACCAAAAGCCCGCGGGAGCGATCCTGCGGGCTTTTGTTTTGAGGTCACGTCGCCGCCTCGCCCGTCGCGCTTTGCCGCGCTTCCGAAGGCGTCATACCGAAATGCCTGCGAAAAGCATGGTTGAAGGTCGAGGGGTCGCCGGCGCAGGCTGATGGCGGCGTTCGGCATCCATCCCCGCGCTCGGGCCTTCCGCCGCAAGCACAAGCGAGGTGCCTTCGTTGCCGATCTGCGGCGCCTGCGTGGCCTGGCGCCGATGCCTGAGCGCGAGCCTGGCGTAAGCGAATTGCTCGATCGCTACAGCAAGCGCGGCGATGCCGACACCGAGCCGGACGAGAGCTAAGAAAGCTTTCCCGCGTCCGTCCAGCACTCTCAAACAAAAACCCGCGGGATCGCTCCCGCGGGTTTTTCCTAAAGCAGTGGCGTTGCCTCAGCCGTGCGCGAGCACGGCCAGCAGCAACAGCGCGACGATGTTGGTGATCTTGATCGCCGGGTTGACCGCCGGACCGGCGGTGTCCTTGTAGGGATCGCCGACGGTGTCGCCGGTGACCGAAGCCTTGTGCGCTTCGGAACCCTTGAGGTGCTTGACGCCGTCCTTGTCGACAAAACCGTCCTCGAACGATTTTTTCGCGTTGTCCCAGGCGCCGCCGCCCGAGGTCATCGAGATGGCGACGAACAGGCCGTTGACGATGACGCCGAGCAGCGAGGCGCCGAGCGCGGCAAAGGCGGATGCCTTCGAGCCCGAGATCAGCAGCACGCCGAAATAGACGACGAGCGGCGCCAGCACCGGCAGCAGCGAGGGGATGATCATTTCCCGGATCGCCGCCTTGGTCAAAAGGTCGACGGCACGCGCATAGTTCGGCTTGGAGGTGCCGGCCATGATGCCCGGATCCTCGCGGAACTGCTTGCGCACCTCCTCGACGATAGCGCCCGCCGCGCGGCCGACGGCCGTCATGGCGATGCCACCGAACAGGTAGGGGATCAGGCCGCCGAAGATCAGGCCGGCGACGACGTAGGGGTTGGAGAGGTCGAAGGAGATGTCGCCCATGCCCTGGAAGTAGGGATATTTGTCGCCATTGGCGGCAAAGAACTTCAAATCGTTCGAATAGGCGGCAAACAGCACCAGCGCGCCGAGGCCGGCGGAGCCGATGGCATAGCCCTTGGTCACCGCCTTGGTGGTGTTGCCGACAGCGTCGAGCGCGTCGGTGGAGTGGCGTACTTCCTTGGGCAGGCCGGCCATTTCGGCAATGCCGCCGGCATTGTCGGTGACCGGGCCGAAAGCGTCGAGCGCGACAATCATGCCGGCAAGGCCGAGCATGGTGGTGACCGCGATCGCCGTGCCGTAGAGGCCGGCAAGCTGGTAGGTCGAGATGATGCCGCCGACGATGACGATGGCCGGCAGCGCGGTCGATTCCAGCGAGACCGCGAGGCCCTGGATGACGTTGGTGCCGTGACCGGTCACCGAAGCCTGGGCGATCGAGTTCACCGGGCGCTTGTTGGTCCCGGTGTAGTATTCGGTGATCACCACGATGAGGCCGGTCACCACGAGGCCGATCAGGCCGCAGATGAACAGGTTCTTGCCGGTGATGGCCATGCCGGCAACGGTGCCGATCTCGCCCCAGCCGAGGCATACCGAAGTGGCGACGGCGAGGCCGGCGATCGACAGCAGGCCGGTGACGATCAGGCCCTTGTAGAGCGCGCCCATGATCGAGCCGTTGGAACCGAGCTTGACGAAGAAGGTGCCGACGATCGAGGTCAGGATGCAGGCGCCGCAGATGGCCAGCGGATAAAGCATCGTAGCACCGAGAACCGCCGTGCCGCCGAAGAAGATGGCGCCGAGAACCATGGTGGCGACGACCGTCACCGCATAGGTTTCGAACAGGTCGGCAGCCATGCCGGCGCAGTCGCCGACATTGTCGCCGACATTGTCGGCGATGGTGGCCGGGTTGCGCGGATCGTCTTCGGGAATACCGGCTTCGACCTTTCCGACCAGATCGCCGCCGACGTCGGCGCCCTTGGTGAAGATGCCGCCGCCGAGACGGGCGAAGATCGAGATCAGCGAAGCGCCGAAGCCGAGCGAGACCAGCGAGTCGATGACGATGCGGTCATTGGGCTGCAGGCCCATCGGGCCGGTCAGGATGAGGTAGTAGATCGAGACGCCGAGCAGTGCCAGGCCCGCCACCAGCATGCCGGTGATGGCGCCCGACTTGAAGGCGATGTCGAGGCCGGCGGCGAGGCTGTTGGACGCTGCCTGCGCGGTGCGCACATTGGCGCGCACCGAGACGTGCATGCCGATGAAGCCGGCAGCACCCGAGAGCACGGCGCCGATCAGGAAGCCGACCGCTGCGGTGATCGAAAGCAGCCACCAGGCGAGAATGAGCACGACCACGCCGACCATGGCGATGGTGGTGTACTGGCGCGCCAGATAGGCCTGCGCGCCTTCACGAATGGCGGCGGAGATTTCCTGCATGCGTGCGTTGCCCTGATCGGCTGCAAGAACCGAACGTGTCGCCCAGATGGCGTAAAGGATTGAAAGCAAGCCGCAGGCGATGACGGCGTATAGGATGGTCATTGCCGAATTTTCCTCGATTGGTGGCCCAAAAGAACCCCTCCCTGGGCCGTTGGTGCGGGGAGCGGATAAAGCCTAGGCGGAATCCGTCCTTCGCAGCGGTGTATGCGAAACAGGGCTCGGAACGTCAAGATATTGTTCGGTTTTTGCCCGGCTTTCAGCCAAAAGGTTTAGGCCAGAACATTCCCGCCGCTTATGCCTTGCTATTAGATCGATTGAAATGACGCAGCGTCATTCAACCGTGGCGTGCGGCCTGGCCGCAAATCATTCGCCGGTCTCTTGCCCCATGCGGCGCGCGGTGTAGCGCTCGATGGCCGACAGGCCGTCATAGATCAGCACTGCAAGGGCAGCGACGATCAGGCCGCCTTGCAGGACGAAGGCGAGGTTGTTGGACAACAGGCCGGCGATGATCACCTCGCCCAGCGTCTTGGCGGCAACCGTCGAGCCGATCGTCGCGGTGGCCAGGCTGATCACCACCGACAGCCTGATACCACCCAGAATGATCGGAGCGCTGAGCGGCAGTTCGACCTTGATCAGCCTTTGCCAGCCGGTCATGCCGGCGCCGCGCGCAGCCTCCATGACATTGCCCGGCAGCGTCGTCAGCCCGGTCAGCGCGTTCTCGAAGATCGGCAGCAGGCCGTAGAGGAACAGTGCGATCAGCGTCGGCTTCTCGCCGAAACCGACGGCGGGCACAGCCAGCGCCAGCACCGCCACTGGCGGGAAGGTCTGGCCGATATTGACCAGGCTGCGCGACAGCGGCAGGAACTCGGCGCCCGCCGGCCTGGTGACCAGGATGGCAAGCGCAACCGCGACGATGGTGGCGGCTACAGTAGCGATCAGCACCGTCCTGAGATGCAGCAGTGTCAGCGTCAGCAGGCTGCCCTGATTGTAGATCGCCGGCGCATTGTTTTCGGTCAGCGGCTTCAGCAGCGGCTCGAACCAGCCGGGATTGGTGACGAAGGCTATGAGCAGCACCACCAGGGCAAGCCTGAGCAGTGAAGGCAGCCAGGCTTTCATGCCGGCCTCGCCGCGCGCTTGACCAGCCCGTCGACGGTGACGCGGCCGAGCGGCTTGCCGTCATCGCCCTTGACCGGCAGCGCCGGTCGGCCCGACCACAGAAGCTCCGCCAGCGCGTCGCGCTGGCTGGCGTCACCGGGGATCGCCTCGCCTTCGGCGGTGCCCTGCTCCACGGCGTCGCGCACGCGGCCGAGCGAGAGCAGCCGGAACGGCTTTTCGCTGGCGCCGACCAAGGTTTCGACGAAGGCACTGGCGGGCCTGGCCAGGATCTCTTCCGGCTTGGCGTATTGCACCAGCTTGCCGGCATCCATGACGGCGATCTTGTCGCCCATATGCACCGCCTCTTCCATGTCGTGGGTGACGAGGATGATGGTGGTGCCGAAGCGTTTCTGGATCGCCAGCAAATCTTCCTGCGCCTTGGTGCGAATGATCGGGTCGAGCGCGCCGAACGGCTCGTCCATCAGAAGCACATTGGGTTCGGCAGCAAGCGCACGGGCGACGCCGACGCGCTGCTGCTGGCCGCCGGAAAGCTCGTGCGGATAGCGCGGGCCATAGGCCTGAGGGTCGAGCTGGTAGAGCGTCATCAGCTCGTCGACGCGGGCTTTGATGCGGTCCTTGTCCCAGCCGAGCAGCACTGGCACGGTGGCGATGTTCTGCGCCACCGTTCGGTGCGGGAACAGGCCGTGGCCCTGGATGGCGTAGCCGATGCTGCGGCGCAGCTCGTAGCCCGGCAGCGAGCGGTTGTCGTTGCCGTCGAGCTTGATCACACCAGCGGTCGGCTCGACCAGCCGGTTGATCATCCGCAGCAGCGTCGTCTTGCCGGAGCCGGAGGTGCCGACGATGACGCAAACCGTGCGCGGCTCGATGACCATCGAGACGTCGTCGACCACGGTCGTTGCGTCATAGCGCTTGGTAATGCCTTCGATCTCGATCATGCCGTTTCAACCCTGCGCTTGGTGGCGGTCATTTCGATCACTGCGTCGAGGATGATAGCCGCGGCGAAGGCCAGCGCCACCGTCGGCACGGCGCCGAGCAGCACCAGGTCCATCGCCGTCTGGCCGACGCCCTGGAACACAAACACGCCGAAGCCGCCGCCGCCAATCAGAGCGGCGATGGTGGCCAGGCCGATGTTCTGCACCAGCACGATGCGGATGCCGGTGAGGATGACCGGAAAGGCCAGCGGGAACTCGACGCCGAACAGACGCTGGCGGTCGGTCATGCCCATGCCGCGCGCGGCATCGTTGGCCGCCCGTGGCACGCCGGCAAGGCCGACCACGGTGTTGGCCACCACCGGCAGCAGCGAATAGAGGAACAGAGCGACGAAAGCCGGCGCGGTGCCGATGCCTCTGATACCGAGCGCCGCAGCACCTGGAACATGCGCGGCCACCCAGCCGAGCGGCGCGATCAGCAGGCCGAACAGCGCGATCGAGGGTATGGTCTGGACGATGTTGAGCACATTGAGCACGCCGGCGCGCAACCGTTCGACGCGATGGCACAGAATGCCGAGCGGCAGGCCAACGATCACCGCGGCCGCCAGCGAGCCCAGCGCCAACGTGATGTGCTTGGAGCCTTCGGCCCAGAAACTGTCGGCGCGGTTAGCATATTCCTTAAGGATCGACAGGCTGTCCCATTGCCCCGAGATCAACAGCAAGCCGATGGCGAGCGCCGCTATGACGAGCACCCCAACGCGGGCCAGCGGCGACAGGTTGAGCCTTGTCAGCACATCGGCCAAAAGCAGCGTGAAGGCGAAGATCAGTAGCCAGAAGCCGGAGGCCGGCGAGATGCGGGCGAAGGTGTTGCCCGCCGGCGTCAGGAAGGTGCCGGCAACGCCGATCAGGATGGCAAGGGCAACAAGCGCCACCACGCTGGCGGCCAAGCGCAGCACAAGAGGAGTCTTCAGCAAGGCAATGATCGCGGCCACGACGACGATCGCCAGCAGCAGCGGACCGATGGCCGGAGGCAACGCCTCCAGGATCGAACGCGCCTCGCCTGGCACGATGCGGTTGGCGCGGAAGGTGGCGAGCGAGGCGAAGAACGCTGCATAGGCAACGATCGCCGCGATGACGATGCCGAGCTTGTCCAAACGAAGGGTCATGGATGCCCCTCATGAGAGGCGATTGGCGCAGGTCGGCGTGAGAGCCAATCTCCCCCCCTGCGGGGGAGATGGCCGGCAGGCCAGAGGGTGGTGTGAAGGATCGCCAGCTTTCGACCGTCGGTTCGTTCGGAAGCAACCTTATCAAAGTGCGCAGCTGTGATGGGTTGAGGTGTCAGCGGGACAGCACCCCCCTCTGTCCTGCCGGACATCTCCCCCGCAAGGGGGGAGATCAGCAGCTTCCAGAGTGGAGCGCCTTGCACCGGTGTCACTATGAGCTACGCGCTGACTACTTCAAGAACCCGTTCTTCTTCAGGAAGTCCTCGGCAACGCCTTTGACCGGCTCGCCGCCGACCTGGACGCGGCCGTTGAGATCCTGCAGCGTGACGAGGTCGAGCTTGGCGAAGACCGGCTTGAGCAGCGTCTCGATCTCGGGGTGCTCCTTCAGCACGGCTTCACGGATGATCGGCGCCGGCTGGTAGACCGGCTGCACGCCCTTGTCGTCGTCGAGCACGACCAGGCCGGACGGCGCGATACCGCCGTCGGTGCCGTAGACCATGGCGGCGTTGGCGCCGTTGGTCTGGTTGGCGGCCGCGCCAATGGTCGCCGCGGTGTCGCCGCCGGACAGCGTGATCAACTGGTCCGGCTTGAGCGTGAAGCCATACGTGGTCTGGAAGGCCGGCAGGGCTGCCGCCGAATTGACGAATTCGGCCGAGGCGGCCAAAACCACCTTGCCCCCACCCGCGACGTATTTGCCGAAGTCGGAGAGCGTCGCCAGCTTGTTGGTCTCGGCAACCTCCTTGCGCAGCGCGATCGCCCAGGTGTTGTTGGCCGGCGACGGCGACAGCCAGACGATCTTGTTGGCGTCGTAGTCGAGCTTCTTGGCGGTCTCATAGGCCTTTGCGGCATCCTTCCAGACCGGATCGTCGGCCTTCTCGAAGAAGAAGGCGGCGTTGCCGGTGTATTCGGGATAGATGTCGATCTCGCCGGCGGTGATCGCCTTGCGCACAACCGGTGTGCCGCCGAGCTGGATGCGGTCGGTGGTCTTGATGTTGTTGGCGTTCAGCACCAGCTGGATGATGTTGCCGAGGACACCGCCCTCGGTGTCGATCTTCGAGGAAACGACCACCTGGGCGTTGGCGGAAGCCGCTGTGATGCCGAGCGCCAATGCCGCACTGGCCAGAACCTTGACTGAAAACATTGTGAAATCCCTTGCTTTGAACCGGAATGCGGTGGCCGCATATGAGCATGGCTTCAACGCTCCGTCGGGGCACACGGTTTCATAACAACGGGCACAGACGCAATAATTTTGTGCCGTCGCCGCGATTTCGGCCGGCGCCATGCTGACAGGCCGTGTCAAGCAAGATGATCTCGGGCGCCGGCTTTGCGCAATCCGGTCAGCTTGAGCGCACCCAGCGCCACGAAGCACAGTGCGACGACCGGGAAGACGAGCCAGTTCAGCATCTCCCAGCCCCAGGCATTGTAGACCGCGCCCGACATCAGCGAGGCGAAAGCGACGGAGCCGAACAGGACGAAATCGTGGAAGCCCTGCACCTTGCTTTTTTCGGAGGGGTGGTAGCTGTCGGCGACCATTGAAGTGGCGCCGATGAAGGCGAAATTCCAGCCGAGGCCAAGCAGGATCAGTGCCGTCCAGAATTGCCATAGATGCAGGCCTGACAGCGCTACCGCGGCGCAGCCGATCAAAAGGATCAGGCCGGCGGCGACGACGCGTTCGGCGCCGAAGCGATGGATCAACGAGCCGGTGAAGAAACTCGGCGCAAACATCGCCATCACGTGCCAGGAAATGCCGAGCGTGGCGTCATCCGTCGACAGGCCGCAGCCGACCATGGCCAACGGCGCGCCGGTCATGACGAAGCTCATCAGCGCGTAGCTGCCGACGGCGCACAACAGCGCCGCGACGAAGCGCGGCCGGGTGACGATGTCGGATAGCGGCCGAGCGTCGCTGTACGCAACTTCGGCGTGGCCGGCGGCCTTGGCCGGGATGCGGAGGAACGACAGGATAATGGCGCCGACCGCAGCCAGCACCGGGATGGCCACGAAGGATCCGGCAAACATCACGGGCGCCAGCAATTCGCGGGTGAAGATGACGATCTGCGGCCCGAGTATGGCGGTGATGATGCCGCCGGCCAGCACGAAGGAAATGGCGCGCGCCTTGAATTCTGGCGGTGCGTTGTCGGCGGCGGCGAAGCGGAACTGCTGAACAAAGGCGCCGCCGACACCAATCACCAGCAGTGCGAAAGCGAACAGCCAGAAGCTCGCCTGATACAGCGCCAGCGTGGAGACAACTCCGCCGAGTGCGGTGACGATGGTGCCGGTCATGAAGCCGCCGCGCTGGCCGAGCCAGCGGATGATGGCGGCGGCCGGCAAGGCGCCGAGCGCCACGCCGATATTGAAGCCAGTGATCGGCGCGGTCGCCAGCGACTTGTCGGGGCCGAGCAGATATTGCCCGGCCAGTCCGCCCATGGAAATGGCGATCGGCGCGGCAGAGCCGATGATCGCCTGCGACGCCGCCAGGATGATCGCCGTGCGGCGCGCTTCCCTTGCTGCCCCGGCGACCGCGTCGGTCACGACGCGTCCTTGCCGCGCCCCTCACCGCGCACGCGGCGCGACACGCGATCGAGCACGGCGTTGGTCAGCTTCGGCTCCTCTTCCTCGTAGAAGGCCTTGGCGATGTCGACATATTCCGAAACGATGACGGCCACCGGCACGTCGTCGCGCTTCATCAGTTCATAGACGCCGGCGCGCAAGATGGCGCGCAGCGTCGAATCCAGCCTGGACAGCGGCCAGTCCTCGGTCAGCGCCTGGCGGATGATCGGATCGATGGTCTTCTGGTTCTCGACGACGCCGGTCAGGATGGCGCGAAACCATTGCGCGTCGGCCTCGCGATAAAGCGCGCCGTCGACTTCCTTGCCGAGCCGGAACGCCTCATATTCGGCGGTGATCTCGAAGACGCCGCTGCCGGCCACGTCCATCTGGTAAAGCGCCTGCACGGCGGCCAGACGGGCAGCGCCACGCTTGTTGGCATGGCGCGGACCGGGCGAAGCGGGTTCGCTCACGATTGCGCTCCCAGTTGCTCTTTGAGCGCGATCATGGTGAGTGCCGCGCGCGCGGCAAAGCCGCCCTTGTCGCCTTCCGTGCGCTTGGCGCGCGTCCAGGCCTGCGCATCATTCTCGGTCGTCAGGATGCCGTTGCCGATCGGGATCGCTTCCTGCACGGACAGATCCATCAGCGCACGGCTCGATTCATTGGCAACGATATCGAAGTGATAGGTGTCGCCGCGGATGATGGTGCCGAGCGCGACAAAGCCGTCATAGTCCTTGCCGCCCTCGCCCATGCCGTCCAGCGCAAACGTGATCACGGCTGGAATTTCCAGCGAACCGGGAACGGTGACGACGTCATAGGTCGCGCCGGCTTCGTCGAGTGCGTTCGTTGCGCCGTCGAGCAGCGCGTCGGCAAGATCGTCATGGAAACGTGCCTCGATGATCAGAAGGTGGGCCTTCTTCTTCGGGCGGATGAACGCTTTGCCGTGTTGGGATGTGCCAGCCATAAATGTCTCCGGGGGTCGCCGGTGACTTAGGCCGAAGCGGCCGCATTCGCAAGCTTTGTCCGAAGGGCCAGACCAATTTCCGTGCTACCTCGACCTCGGGAGCGGGCATTCGCGAACTGCGCCCGACAATGAAAATAGTTCAGGACCGATGTCGACTTTCGGGAGGCACATTCGTCTTGTGATAGGAGGCGGAAGAAATTCGCCCAGGCAAGGAACGAATGCGATGACAATCACCATCACGGCCTTTGAGCGATCGCCCGATGGCGGCAAGGGACTGGCGCGCGATACGCGCGTTCGCTGGGCGCTCGAGGAAGTGGGCCAGCCCTATGAGGTTCGTCTCGTGTCCTTCGCGGGGATGAAGGCGCCTGACCATCTGGCCATCCATCCCTTCGGCCAGATCCCCACCTATGAGGAAGGTTCCCTCCGCCTGTTCGAGACCGGCTCGATCGTCTTTCATCTTGCCGAGCAGCATGCGGGGCTGCTGCCTGGGGATCGCGATGCGCGGGCGCGCGCCATCACGTGGATGTTTGCCGCCCTCAACACTGTCGAGCCACCGATCCTCGAACTGACGACGGCAAGGATATTCGAAGCCGACAAGCCCTGGAGCAAGGAGCGCTTGCCCCTGGTAAAGGACCGTGTTCGCGCCCCGCTGGACAAGCTTTCGGCTCATTTGGGCGCCGCCGACTGGCTCGATGGTGCGTTCAGCGCGGGCGATTTGTTGATGGTATCCGTGCTGCTGCGGCTGAGAATGTCAGGCATCCTGGACGAATATCAAAACCTGGCTGCCTATGTCGCGCGCGGAGAAGCCCGGCCCGCTTATATCAGGGCTTTCTCCGCGCAATTTGCGGTCAACGCCCCATCAGCCAGTTGAAGCCGCCTGAACGCTACAAACCCTCTTTCGCCGCCTCGACCAAGCGCGCGGCGTAGCGGGCCATGGTGTCGATCTCGAGATTGACGCGGTCGCCGACCTTGCGCTCGCCCCAGGTGGTGACGGTCAGCGAATGGTGGATCAACAACACGTCGAAGCGGGTGCCTTCGACCTTGTTGACGGTGAGCGAGGTGCCGTCGAGCGCGACCGAGCCTTTGGGCGCTATGAATTTCGCCAGTTCGCGCGGCGCCTCGAGCGTAAAGCGCACGGCGTCGCCCTCGTCCTTGCGCTCGACGATCTCGGCCATGCCATCGACATGGCCGGAGACGATGTGACCGCCGAGTTCGTCGCCGATCTTCAACGCCCGCTCCAGATTGATCCGGGTACCGGTTTTCCAGCCCATTGCTGTCGTCAGCCGAAGCGCCTCTTCCCAGGCCTCGACCTCGAACCAGCGCGCATTCGAGCCGCTGTCCGGCAGCGCCGTCACCGTCAGGCAGACTCCCCCGCAGGAGATCGAGGCGCCGATGGCGATGCCTTGCGGGTCGTATGCGGTATCGATGCGAAGGCCCACCCCTTCCCTAAGCGGCCGCACCGAGGCGACGGTGCCGACATCCGTAACAATTCCGGTAAACATCAGAAATCTCTATCTTTCGGTTTGACCATGATCTTTCCCAAAAACCGGTTCCCACTTTTTGGGATCATGGTCGTATCCATTCCGCATAGCTGTCTTCGCCGAAGCGCATCTCGCGCAACTTGCGGAACCCTGCCGGGATATGGTCGGCGTCGATGGGCGACGCAATGCCGTCCTCGCCGATCGCCTCCGGCCCCTGGAACAGCACGATGCGGTCGACCAGCCCCTCGGCGAGAAAGGCGCTGGCCACTTTGGCGCCGCCTTCGACCAGAACGCTGGCCATGCCGAGCGCGCCGAGATCCTCAAGCAGTTCCGGCAGAGCCACCCCGCCTTCATGGGTTTCGGTGCCGATGAAGCGCACGCCGGCACGCTCCAGCACCGACCGCCGCAACGGGTCGGCCTCCAGGCAGGCGGCGATAAAGAGCGGCACCCGGTCGATGCCGGAGACCAGCTTCGAGGCTTCCGGCAGCCGGATCTGGCGGTCGAGCACGATCCGCGCCGGCGAGCGGTTCTCCAGCCCCGGCAGCCGCACGGTAAGCGCCGGATCATCCTCCAGCGCCGTGCCGATGCCGACCAGTATGGCGTCGGCCTCGGCCCGCATCAGATAGACTTCGCGGCGTGCAATATCGCCGGTGATCGTAACCTGGCCGGCGCCATGCATGCCGATCTTGCCGTCGCTGGAAAGCGCAAGCTTCAGAATCACTTCCGGACGCTTTTTCAGCGATCGAGTGAGATAGCCGGCCATCTGCTCGGCGGCTTGCGCGGCCAGCACCCTTTCGACCACCTCGATACCGGCGGCGCGCAGGATGGCGTAGCCCTTGCCGGAAACGCGCGGATCGGGATCGCTCGCCGCCCCCACCACCCGCGCCACGCCGGCATTGACCAGCGCGTTGGCGCAGGGCGGCGTGCGGCCGTGGTGGGCGCAGGGCTCGAGAGTGACGTAAGCTGTAGCGCCGCGCGCGAGCTCGCCCGCCTCAGCCAGCGCCTCGGTCTCGGCATGCGGCCGGCCGCCGACGGCGGTGACGCCGGTGCCGACGATCATCGGTCCGGCGCCGTCATCGCGCACGATGATCGTGCCGACCGAAGGGTTGGTCGAGGTGCGGCCAGCATTTCTGCGCGAGAGCCGCAGCGCGGCCGCCATGAAACGGCGATCGAGAGCTTCCTGCTCGGCTTTGCCAGGCGCTGCCATGCTCAGCCGGCGTCCTCTTCGCTCTTCAGCTCGTCACCTTTGAGTTCTCCCAGCACGTCATGGAAATCCTTGGCCTCGCGGAAATTGCGATAGACCGAGGCGAAGCGGACATAGGCGACGTCGTCGAGCGACTTCAGCGCCTCCATGACGAGACGGCCGACCTCGCCCGAGGCGATTTCCGTCTCGCCGGAGCTTTCGAGCTGGCGCACGATGCCGGTCACCGCGCGGTCGATGCGTTCGGGATCGACATTGCGCTTGCGCACCGCAATCTCGACCGAGCGCAGCAGCTTGTCGCGGTCGAACGGCACTTTGCGGCCGGACTTCTTCACCACCACGAGGTCGCGCAACTGGACGCGTTCGAAGGTGGTGAAACGGCCACCGCAATCGGGGCAGACGCGCCGCCGGCGGATCGCCGCGCCATCCTCGGCGGGGCGCGAATCCTTCACCTGCGTATCTTCGGACTGGCAATAGGGACAGCGCATGGAGAGCCTTCGGGTTGGCGATTCTGGCTAGATCAGGATGACGTTTGGTTGAATGACCGAATCGGTATCCTGATCTATCTCTTTGTTGAGCATGATCTTTCCCGAAAACCGGTTCCCACTTTTCGGGATCATGCTTTAGACGAGAGGCTTAGAGGTTTTTGCCGGGACCGGCAAAGGTTCGGCAAAGGCCGCTCGCTCCCTCAGAGATAGCGAGGCGCGAGGAAAATTGCCAGCCGCGCCAGATACGTCAGGGCGCTACGTCCTTGGTCGGGAAGCCGCAGGACGTTCCGAGGTTGCGGTAAGCCTTGGTGAAACCATCCATCGGGATGCTGGCGACAGTTTGCTTGCCGAACGTCACATCGAGCGAGATGACCTGGCGCATGGCACGCAGCAGCGCGAGGCTGGTCTTGGCCTGGTTGTCGACTGTCCAGCTCGGGCGGCCGGCGGCATCATTGGAATAGACCGTCGCGGAAACCTTGACGCCGGGGTCGCCGAAGGTCGCCGCGATCTTCTTGCCCGTCGGTAGCTCCTTGTTGGCGACCGTGATCATGATGGCCGGATAGGCGTCGGGCGGCAGGGCGTCGCCGGTCGAGATCGAAAGCGTCAGCGTGCCCGCATTGCCGCTGCCATCGAGAAAGGCGGTAGAGGCGGCGCAGGTCTTGTGCGAATCCTGGCCGGTATCGAGCGCATCGATGATGGTGGTCCACCTGCCAAAGGTGGTGGTCGCCGGCATATCCGTGCTCGGCTGCGTCTGCTCCTGGGCAACCGCGCCCGACACAGTGAAAGCGGCAAGCGAGCCAAAGAGGGCCAGAATGGCAGGACGGTACACATGCATCATCAAATCTCCAACAGGCCGCGCCGCCCGAACAGGAGCGGCGCGGAGCGCGGGATAAAAGACGACGCGCGGCGTGCGGTCAACCGAGATAGGGATAGAGCGGGAAACGATCGGTCAGCGCCATGACCTTGGCCTTCACCGCCGCCTCGACCGCGGCATTGCCTTCGTCGGAATTGGCAACCTTCAGCCCGTCCAGCACCTCGGCGATCAGCTTGCCGATCTCGCGGAACTCGGCCTGGCCAAAGCCGCGCGTGGTGCCGGCCGGCGTGCCAAGGCGAACGCCCGAGGTGACGAAAGGCTTTTCCGGATCGAACGGGATGCCGTTCTTGTTGCAGGTGATGTTGGCGCGGCCGAGCGCCGCCTCGGCGCGCTTGCCGGTGGCGTTCTTGGGCCTGAGGTCGACCAGCATCAGATGGTTGTCGGTGCCGCCGGAGACGATATCGAGGCCGGTTTCCTGGAGGCTCGACGCCAGCGCCTTGGCGTTGGCGGCAACGCTCTCGGCGTACACCTTGAAGCTCGGCTTCAGCGCTTCGCCGAAGGCGACCGCCTTGGCTGCGATAACATGCATCAGCGGTCCGCCCTGCAGGCCGGGGAAAACGGCCGAGTTCATCTTCTTGGCGATGTCCTCATCATTGCACAAGATCATGCCGCCGCGCGGGCCGCGCAGCGACTTGTGCGTCGTCGTCGTGACTACATGGGCATGCGGCAGCGGTGAGGGATGCACGCCGCCGGCGACGAGGCCGGCGATATGGGCCATGTCCACCATCAGATAGGCGCCGATCGCGTCGGCGATCTCGCGAAAGCGCTTCCAGTCCCACACGCGCGAATAGGCGGTGCCGCCGGCCAGGATCAGCTTCGGCTTGGTCTCATGCGCGGTCTTCTCGATCGCGTCCATGTCGAGCAGATGGTCGTCCTTACGCACGCCGTAGGAGACGACCTTGAACCACTTGCCGCTCATGTTGACGGGCGAGCCGTGGGTCAGATGGCCGCCGGAATTCAAATCGAGGCCCATGAAGGTGTCGCCGGGCTGAAGCAGCGCCAGGAAGACCGCCTGGTTCATCTGGCTGCCGGAATTCGGCTGGACATTGGCGAAGTTGCAGCCGAACAGCTTTTTGGCGCGCTCGATGGCTAGTTCCTCCGCGACATCGACGAACTGGCAGCCGCCATAGTAGCGCTTGCCCGGATAACCCTCGGCATATTTGTTGGTCATGATCGACCCCTGCGCCTCGAGCACAGCGCGGGAGACGATGTTTTCCGAGGCGATCAGCTCGATCTCGTGGCGCTGACGACCGAGTTCGTTGCGGATGGCGCCGAAAATATCCGGATCGGCATCGGCAAGCGTGGTTTCGAAGAAAGATTCGAATTTGTTCGACGCTGCCGCTGCAGTTGCCATGGCCTGAAATCCTCCGGTTCGGGGCAATTTACCTATGCATATCGCTGCCCCAAAACCGCTGCGCAGTTCTGGGCGACACGCATTGCCGCGCCATTAACACAGTTGTTTTGGCCTCGCCACGTTTGCGGCGCGAAATTTGCTGGCCGGATTGCGCCAGAGCGGACCCCAGGTCGCTATTTCCGCTCCTGCCGCCCCTGGAGCAAGGCTTCAGTAAGCGTGATCTCGGTAAACAGTGATCGTGCGTATGGTCGTTGATAACGCCGCTGCGGAACATGTCGCGCACGGCGGTGCGCTCGGCTTCGATGCCAGCAAGCCGCATTTCGAGCTCAAGCCGCCCGTCGTTTCAAGACTTGAGTGAGGCGCCGGCGCCGCATATCTCCTGGATAGCTCGCCTTGGAGCCGTTCCGGGATACGCGACGCTGCCGTTCCTGCAACTTCCAAGACTGATCCGGGCCCGCGACCAGTGCCGGAACAAAAAAGCCGCCTTGGCGGCGGCTTTTTTCCAAACGAGATCAGCCGCTTAGAGCGCAGACGTGATCTGAAGTTCTTGGGCGCCATCGAGTGCGTAGACGTCGTCGCGGAACTGCACAACGCCCGGACCCGTCGACCACGCCGACAGATAGAGGAAGTGCACCGGTACCGGGTTGACGACCTGCACAGGCGTGTTCTCACCGGTCTTGATGGTCGCCTCGAAATGCTGGCGGTCCCAACCGGGCGTATCGCGCAGGATCCAGGTGACGAGGTCGCGCACGTTCTGCACGCGCACGCAGCCCGAGGAATCGAAACGCATCATCTTGCCGAACAGGCTCTGCTGCGGCGTGTCGTGCATGTAGACGCCGTCCGGGCTCGGGAAGTTGATCTTGACCGAGGCCATGGCATTGCCGGAGCCCGGATCCTGGCGGAAGCGGTACTTTTCAGCATCGTCCGTCGACCAGTCGACAGTCATCGGGTCGACTTCGCTGCCATCCGGCGCAAACAGGCGGATGTGGCTGTCCTTGAGATAGTCGGGGTTCTTCCGCATCAGCGGAATGATATCCTTGCGCACGATCGAGACAGGCGCGTTCCAATAGGGATTGACGATGATCTCGTTGATCTTGGAATTGACCACCGGGGTCTGGCGGTCGATCTTGCCGACGATTGCGGTGTGGCGCAGCACCACGCGGTCGTTCTCGACCGCCTCGATCTGTGCCGCCGGAATGTCGACCAGCACATAACGGCTGCCCAGCGTGCCGGCCTTTTCGCGCAGCCGTTCCAGATTGGTCTGCAGCTGGCCGAGCCGGATCTGCGCCGAAACGTTCATCGCGGCATAGGTGTATTTGCCCATGGCGCCGTCTGCCGGCAGGCCATGGCGCGCCTGGAAGCGCTTGACCGCGGCGTCGACATAGGAATCGAACGACGTCGAAATGCCGGCGCTCTGCGCCAGGTCGCCCGAAATTATCAGCCGCTTGCGCAGCGGCACAACATCCGGATCGTCGACGCCAAGTTGCAGCTTCTTGGTCGCCGGTACCTCTTCCCAACCGCCTTGGGCGACAATGTTCTGGTACTGCGCCACGGCCTGCTCCGTGAAGGCAACCGTCTGCAGGCTGAAGATCGGCAGCGTCGAGGCGACCTTGCCGCCTTCCGAGGCGCGGGCGTCGAACTGGTCGTCCCAATTGCCGCGGGCCGAGGATTTCAGGATATCGTCGATGACGTCCTGCGCGCTGGCGGCATTGGCGACCATGGCAACGGCGAGCGCGGAGGCTCCGGAAAGGAAAAAGCGGCGGCTGGTTCTCATCGACGTTCCAGACATTCTTGTAGCACTTGGCTTGTAGCGTTTGGCTTCGGCTACTTGCACGATCATTGGGCAATATCGCCCGCACTCTAAAGTTGGCACTGTTAACAATTAGCCAACCATGACCTGCATCACTTAGCCGTGAAAAGCGAACGGCGATGCGACCTTACAGGCGCGCCAATGGCTTTCGCCGCTGCATCACCCGCATCCTCGCTTCCACCGCGAATATGGCGGCAACGTGGCTTTGCGCACAATTTGGATCTGCCGGCGATCTGAAATGGAGTGACCGGTGCTTTTCGGCACCGTTCCCTGACTGCTCCCTCAAGCCCGAGTCTCGCTGGCCCGGCTCAGTTCCTGGGGTTGCCTTCCAGCTCCGAACAGCGCTGCAGCACCTGGTTTTCCGGATATCGCAACACCTTGTTGTCATCGAGCTTGAGCAACAGCGTTCGTCTCTTTTCGATGCTCTGCTCATCATCCGAGCACGTCATGTCGAGAATGATGGCGTCCAGGCCCTTCAGTTTCTGGACTTTTTGGACGGTGCAAGCGACTTCCCACATATCTGCCGATTTGTCTGTGAACGTGACGATGGAGTCATTGTTGTCGCACGGGCTCGAGCCTTCACTGGCGAAAGCGCCTTGCCACCACTCCTGCGCAAACGCCATTTGCGGCGCAGCCAGGAGCATCATTGCGACCGGAAAGATTTTGAAATTGTTGCCTAAACGCATGCTGTCCCCTCCGGGCGGTGAGATTAGGCATTGCGGAGGCGAAAGCAAACCGCAGCAAGGCGCGGCGGCATGGTCAAATGGTGTCACGGCCATGATCGCAAAAAGGACCGACGCCCCCCGGCGCCGGTCCTTCATTTGCTTTCCCCCGGCCGCGCTTCTTCTGGCGCGGCTCACGATTCGATGTCCGGATTACATCCGATAGGCGATGGTGTCGTTCCAGAACCGATCCAGCCGCTGCAGCGCGCGGTTCATCTGCTTGAACTCTTCGCTGTTGATGCCGCCGACCTGTTCGATCGAGCCGACATGGCGCTCATAGAGACCGGCGACGACGTCGGCCACTTCGTTGCCCTTCGGCGTCAGCGAGACGCGGACCGAACGGCGGTCGATGCGCGAGCGCTGGTGGTTGATGAAGCCGAGATCGACCAGCTTCTTCAGGTTGTAGGAGACGTTCGAGCCGAGATAGTAGCCACGCGAACGCAGCTCGCCGGCGGTCAGCTCGGAATTGCCGATGTTGAACAGAAGCAACGCCTGGATGGCATTGATGTCGGAACGGCCGTTGCGGTCGAACTCGTCCTTGATCACGTCAAGCAGACGGCGATGCAGACGCTCCACCAGCTGCAGCGATTCCATGTAAAGCGTACGGATAGCCTCGCGGCGATCGTCGGATACGTTGGCGGTCTTCGCCGCCGGACGCGAATTGATCATTGTCTTTGCCTCTCGTTTGTCGCCCTGGTGATTTTTTGTTTTTCACCTTGATCGCGACACTATCGAATACTCATAAAATTCGACTTAAACGCTAGGGCTAACAAGAGCTTACCGGTAATAGGTTTCGGAAGACGCTTAACGAACGGTCACCCGAGCAAGGATAATTAACCTAAAGATTTAGCCAATGGCGGCAGGGCGGCGTTTCAGGCGCGCGCGGGGCGCTTCTGCATCCAGATCACGACACGGAAGACGATGTAAAGCAGCGCCACCGCGAAGTGCGAAAACAGGATCAGCGGCCGGTGGCCGAACAGATCGGGAAAGCCGGCATACATGATGATCTCGGTGACAGCGCAGATGAACCAGATCACCGGGCCCCAGGAGGCCAGCATCCAAAGGCCGGCGGCCGCGAAGGGAAAGAACACGGCCAGCATCACCGCCGCGACCTGCCAGTGCACGGGCATCAGGTCGAAGCGCCATAGCGGGCCGGGATAGAAGCCGATCAGCCGGATCCAGTACAGGATGCCGAACAAGAGGCAGTAGCCGGCTATGACGCGCTGGAACCAGGCGAAGATGATTTCGACGCCCGAGGGCTGCAGCACGATGCGCCGTGACGTGACCTCGCTCACAGTTCGAGCTCCCGTTCGAGCGGCGCGAAATAGGCGTCGACCGAAGCCGCGTCGACTTCGGCGAGGCTTGCCGGCCGCCACTGCGGCGTCGAGCCCTTGTCGACGATGACGGCGCGGATACCCTCATAGAAGTCATGGCCGGCCAGCATGCGGTTGAGGATGCGGAATTCCATCTTCATGCAGGCCTCCATCGACAAAGTCAGCCCGGCGCTGATCTGGCGCCAGGCGACATTGAGGCTGGTCGGCGAACGCGAGCGGATTGTGGCCAGCGTTTTGGCGGCGAATTCGTCGGCGCCGGACGCCCGCTCCAGGCTGGCGACGATATCGGCAAGCGAAGGTTGGGCGAAATGGCGGGCGATCGCTTCCAGCACCGGCTGGCCGGTCTCGCGCTTGGCCGGCACGAAAAAGCCGCGCAGCACCGATTCCGGATCGCCGTTGGCGCGGAGCCGGTCGAGGAAGGCGGGCTGGTCGGCCGCCTTGATGGTGTGGGTGGCCAGGCCCGACCACAGCGCATCGCCATAGCGGATGCGGTTGCCGGTCAGCGCCAGATACATGCCGAAGCTGCCGCCGAGGTCCGGCAGCAGATGGCTGCCGCCGACATCGGGGAAAAAGCCGATGCCGACCTCCGGCATGGCGAACTGGGCATTCTCGGTCAGCACACGGTGCGAGCCGTGGAACGAGATGCCGACGCCGCCGCCCATGACGATGCCGTCGATCAGCGCGACATAAGGCTTTTTGAAGCTGTTGATGCGGGCGTTGAGCCGGTATTCGTCGGCGAAGAACTCGACCGGCGGCTTTCCGGCGCGGGCCTCATAGACATGCATGATGTCGCCGCCGGCTGAAAACGCCCTGCCCTCGGCCTTGACGACGACGACATCGACGCCGGCATCGTGCTCAAAAGTGTCGAGCGCCTTGTCCAGCGCCTTGATCATGCGATGCGTCAGCGCATTGAGCGCCTGCGGCCGCGTCAGCGTGACGACGCCTGCCTTGCCCAACCGTTCGAAGCGGATCTCGTCGCCGCCGCCAAAATCCATCGTCAGAGATTCCCTCCCCGCGCCTGCGGGACTGAAGTGCTAAAGGTGGCGCATGGGTGCGTCAACCGGCGGAGGTGGTTTGGATTTTCGCCGGGAACGCTACCGTGCTTTGTCGTCAGGCAAAAAATGCGCGCAAGATTGCCGGAGAAACACCACCTCAGCACCAGCCTGTTTGTGACCCAGGGGCGAACGATGACGCTTGAAACCGCAGCGCCGGGCTGGGAGATGCCGAAAAAGTTCGACCCGGACGATGTCCTCAGCCGCCCGCTGATGGCCAATCTGGCAACGGTTACCGCGGACGGCGCGCCGCGCAACGCGCCGATGTGGTTCATCTGGGAGGACGATGCGATCTGGCTGCTCGGCTCAACCGAGGCAAGTGCTGTCAAACACCTCGAACGCGACCCACGTTGCGCGGTGGAGATCGTGCATTTCGACAATGAGGCCGGCATCCTGCTGCATCTCGGCCTGCGCGGCGCGGCCACCGTCGAGCCGATGTCGCCCGACCGCTTCAAACGACTGCTGCATAAATATCTGGGTCCCGAGGCGAACTGGAACCGCTGGTTCATCGACACCGTGGCCGATATCGACCATCCGAACGGGCGCCTGATCCGACTCACACCGGAGAGCATCTTCACCAACAATGTGTCATTCTTCAAAACCGGGCCGGAGCTGGCGTGGCCGCCGAAGGCATAGCGGCGAGATCGGCTGGCACAATCGTGTCGCATTGGTCAGCGGCAAGGGCTCGTGGTAAAAGCCGCCTCGAAATAGCGGCGGGGCTCGTGGTAAAAGCCGCGCGATCCGGAGTTATGGCGATGAACAAATTCACCCCCGCAAAGCCCGCCGGCGCGCGCAGCGTCGACGAGATCACCGGCAGCCGCCGCTTGCGGCGCATGCGCAAGGCCGACTGGTCGCGCCGCCTGGTGCAGGAAAACCGGTTGTCGGTCGACGACCTGATCTGGCCGATCTTCGTCATCGACGGCAAGAACACGCGCGAGCCGATCGCCGCCATGCCCGGCGTCTTCCGCTTGTCGCTCGACCTCGCCGTCAAGGAGGCTGAGCGCGCGGCAAAGCTCGGCATACCGGCGATCGCCACCTTCCCCAATGTCGAGCTTGCGCTGCGAGACCAGACCGGTTCGCACATCCTCGACCCGGAAAACATCATCAACCGTGCAACCCGCGCCATCAAGGACGCAGTGCCGGAGATCGGCATCATCACCGATGCCGCGCTCGACCCCTTCACCTCGCATGGCCATGACGGCATTTTGCGCGACGGCATCATCGTCAATGACGAGACGGTGGAACAGGTGACCGCGGCGGCCGTCATCCAGGCGGCGGCCGGCGCCGACATCATTGCGCCGTCGGACATGATGGACGGCCGCATCGGGGCCATCCGCGACGCGCTCGATGCCAACGGGTTTTCCGACGTGGCGATCATGTCCTACGCGACGAAATTCGCATCCGCCTTCTACGGCCCCTATCGCGAGGCAGTCGGCACCGCCGGCCTGCTCAAGGGCGACAAGAAGACCTACTATCTCGATCACGCCAATTCCGACGAAGCGGTGCGCGAGGCCGAGCAGGACATCGCCGAGGGCGCCGACATGCTGATGGTCAAGCCCGGCCTGCCCTATCTCGACATCATCCGCCGGCTGAAGGACGAGTTCCAGATGCCGACCTTCGCCTACCAGGTGTCGGGCGAATATTCGATGATCAAGGCGGCCGCCGCCAATGGCTGGATCGACGGCGAAAAGGCGATGCTGGAGAGCCTGCTCGCCTTCAAGCGCGCCGGCTGCGACGGGATCCTGACTTACTTCGCGCCTGAAGTGGCGCAGATGCTGAAGGGCTAGCCGCGCCGCGGCCACCCTGCTCACCTTCCTAAAATTCCACGTCGAGTTCGATAATGTCCTCGGGCTCGGCAAGCGCGTCCCGCGTCCACTCCTGCATCAGTGACCAGTCGAGGATCACCTCGCAATAGCCCGCATGTGGCGCTTCGAGCTCAACCGCATAGGTGCGGAAACGGGTGCAGACCGGCGCATACATCGCGTCGGCCACGGTCGGCGAGGAACCGAACATAAACGGCCCGCCATAGGCTGCCAGGCATTCGGACCAGATCGTCTTGATCCGCTCCACGTCCGGGCGCGCGCCGGAAAATATCTTGAAGCTCTTGTGCCGGGCTTTCAGGCTCATCGGCAGCGCCGAGCGCAAATTGTGAAAGCCTGAATGCATCTCGCCTGATACCGCACGGCAATGCGCGCGCGCCACGCGGTCGGCAGGTAGCAGACCGGCATCCGGCATGGTCTCGGCCAGATATTCGGCGATCGCCAGCGTGTCCCACACCGTCACCCCGTCATGGGTCAGCCGCGGCACCAGCACCGATGGCGACAAGAGCAGCAATTCCTGCCGTTGTTCGGGGTCATCGATGTCGATGCGCTTCTCCTCGAACTCCAGCCCGGCCATGCGGCAGAGTAGCCAGCCACGCAAGGACCAGGAGGAATAGTTCTTCGACGAGATCGTCAACGTCGCCTTGGTCATGCCGTCGGCCCTCCGAGCCCCTTTACCGGCAACAATCCTCTCGCAATGCACAAAATTTTGCACTAGATTTTTTGCACTGCCACATGGCGGCTTCGGAACGGGATGCATCTCGATGCTGTACCAGGCCTACCAGCTTCAGGACGACCTCATCGCCCCGTCGCGTTTTTTCGCCGATCTCTTGCGCTCGGCGATGAGCAGCATGGTTTCAGGCGACAGCGTAAAGCAGCGCCTTGCCGCCGGGCTGGAGATGATCGGCCGCTTCAAGCTTACCCATACGCGACCGGATTTCGACATCAGATCCGTCAGGGTCGGCAATCGCGAGGTACCGGTCACCGTCGAGACAGCACTCGAGCTGCCGTTCGGAACGTTGCTGCGCTTCGCCAAGGACATGGATACGCGCCAGCCCAAGGTGATGGTGATCGCCCCTTTGTCGGGTCATTTCTCGACGCTGCTGCGCGGTACGGTGGAGACGCTGCTGGCAGACCACGAGGTCTACATTACCGACTGGGCCAATGCCCGTGACGTACCGCTCGTCGCCGGCCGCTTCGGCGTAGATGACCATGTCGACTACATCATCCGCTTTCTCGAAGCGATTGGGCCGGGCGCGCACTTACTGGCGGTCTGCCAGCCCTGCGTCCAGGCGCTTGCCGCAGTCGCCGTGATGTCCGAGGACAAGCATCCTGCGACACCGCGCTCGATGACGCTGATGGCGGGGCCGATCGATCCGCGGGAGAGTCCGACAAAGGTCAATGAGTTCGCCGTCAGCAAGTCGCTGGCGTGGTTCCAGAGTTCCGTCATTTCGCGCGTGCCGTGGCGCCATGCCGGCGGCGGACGCCGCGTCTATCCGGGCTTTCTCCAGCTTGCCGCGTTCATGGCCATGAACATGGACCGCCATAACAAGGCCCACCAAAAACTGCATGACCATCTGGCGACTGGCGAGACCGCCGAGGCCGAGAAGATAAAAGCCTTCTACGACGAGTATCTGGCGGTGCTCGACCTCACCGAAGAATTCTATCTCGAAACCATCGACCGCGTGTTCCAGAAGGCGGAGCTCGCCACCGGTACGTTCACGTTCCGCGGCAGCCCGGTCGATCCGGGCGCGATCCGCAACACGGCCCTGCTGACCGTCGAGGGCGGGCGCGACGACATCTGCGCCCTCGGTCAGACCTCGGCCGCGCATGAATTGTGTCGGTCGCTGCGTCCGCATCTGAAGCGCCATCATTTGCAGGCCAATGTCGGCCATTACGGTGTCTTCAACGGCAAGCGCTGGGAGCGCGAAATCTATCCGGCCGTGCGCAATCTCATCCTGTCGATGGAATAGGTTTTGCCCACAGGGACGCTGAAGGGATAGCCGGAACCAGGACTTTCCGGGTTCCGGCTTTTCCTCACGCCTTGGGCAAATAAGGGATCGTTCCGGCCAGATCGGTATCGTCGATCAGCTGGAAGCGGCTGTCGCTGCCCTTCTGGCGCTCCGCCACAAACGGGGCGTATTGCGGATCGCTGGTGAAGGCTTCGGCTGCCTTTGCCGACGGAAACGCCATGATGGCGATCAGGCTGGTGTCGAGCGGCTTGCCCTCGAGTGTCTTCACGTTGCCGCTGCGGGCGAGATACTTGCCGCCATGCTTGTGCACGAGGTCGTGCACCGAAGCGGCATAGGCCGGCACCCATTTGTCGTCCTTCACCTTGATGTCTGCGATCACGTAAGCGGTCATTGTCTAACTCCTCATGGATCGGCGCCGGACTGCCCGGCGACGTGACCGCTGCCTCGCATGACGGCGCCGGGCGCCTCCAGTCACCAAACTGTACCAGGGGGACCAGTACAGCTTCTGTACTGGCTGATCTCAGGTTTTCTGAATAAGGTTCGGCAACTTCTTTTGGAGATCGCCACATGACACAAGCCGGATATAAGCAGTTCTGCCCGCTCTCCATGGCGGCGGAGCTGTTGTGCACACGCTGGACCATGGTGCTGCTGCGCGAACTGGTGGCGGGCTCAACCCGCTTCAACGATTTGCGCCGCGGCGTGCCGAAAATGTCGCCGACCCTTCTGTCGCAACGGCTTAGGGATCTCGAAGCCGGCGGCATTGTCGAGCGCACCGAGATCGAATCCGAGAAGGGCGTGTTCGAATACCGGATGACCGAAGCGGGCCGGGATTTGCGCCCGGTGGTCGAGGCGATGGGTTTTTGGGGGCAGAAATGGGTGGAGGCAAGGCTCTCGCTTAGGAACCTCGATCCGTCGCTGCTGATGTGGGACATGCGCCGCAATCTGAACCCCTCCCCGCTGCCCGACGGGCGCACCGTGATACAATTCCTGTACCATGACCTGCCGGCGTCAAAACGCTCATGGTGGTTGATCGTCGAAAAGCACGGCGATGTCGATCTGTGCTGGTACGATCCGGGCTTTGACGTCGATCTCTATGTCTCGACGGACCTCTGCACCATGACGTCGATCTGGATGGGGCTGACCACGGTTCACAAGGAACGCGACAAGATCAGCCTGACCGGCGATCTCGACGTCGCCGGCAAGATGCAGACCTGGCTTGGCCTCAGCCCGTTTGCGGTGATGCCGAAGCGCGCCGCGGCTTGAGGCCAGTTGCCGTCATAGGCGCCGCAAATTTGCTGACCTATCCCGCCAGCGCTCTATACTCGTAGGTGCTGGGGCGACGCCGCGTCGGGACCTTGTCTGTCAGGTCTACCACGCGGATCCATTTGCATGCGTCGCCTCTCAAGGTGACCTTCCGGCCGATCACCTTTTCGGCTGCTCCAAATGGTGTACTGGCCTGGGTCTCCTGACTCTCCTGGACGACCTCTCCGTCCATCCTCTCGACGCGATATGCCTTCATCTTGTGCGCTCCCGACTCAGGGCCTCCCGAAGGTAACGCGGCGGCTTTTTCCGTCAAGTATTAGAATATTCTAACTCTTTGTGATTTTTAAAAAAACCACTTGCAATTCGCAATCGGTTTGCTACAAGACAACTACTTGCAAATCACAACCGGTTGCCTCGGAGGCTCTCATGTCCAAGCTGCGTGTCAATGCATTCACTCTTTCGCTCGACGGTTTCGGCGCCGGTCCCGACCAGACCCTGCAAGATCCGCTCGGGGTCGGTGGCGAAAATCTGCACAAATGGATGATCGGAACCCGCACCTTCCACGAGATGGTCGGCAAGGATGGCGGCACCACAGATGTGGACGACCGGTTCACCGTCCGCAGCTTCGACAATCTCGGCGCCTGGATCCTCGGCCGCAACATGTTCGGGCCAATCCGCGGCGAATGGCCAGATGAGAACTGGAAAGGCTGGTGGGGCGACAACCCGCCCTACCATGTGCCGGTGTTCGTGCTGACCCACTACAAGCGCGATCCGATCGAAATGGAAGGCGGCACCACTTTCCACTTCGTCACCGGCGGCATCCGTGAGGCACTCGACCAGGCGAAAGCCGCGGCCGGTGGCAAGGATGTCCGCGTCGGCGGCGGCGTCTCCACCATCCGGCAGTATCTCCAGGAGAAGCTCATCGACGAGTTGCATCTGGCGGTGTCCCCGGTGCTGCTCGGGAGGGGTGAGAATCTGTTTGCAGGCCTGGATATGCTCAAGCTCGGCTATCAGTGCACCGACCAGGTGGCGACGGCGCTTGCCACGCACGTGACAATCAAGCGGGGTTAGTTTCTCGCTAGAGGGCAGCCTTCTGCGCCGTGATCCTTCGCGCCCCCTCTGTCCTGCCAGACATCTCCCCAAACGGGGGGAGATCAGACGACACGTTGGCCTTCGCCAATCATCATCGCTGCAGGAATGGCGCGATCGACGAAGCTGCTAATCTCCCCCCTCGTGGGGGAGATGTCCGGCAGGACAGAGGGGGCGCGCAAGAGCGCCGCCCGTCCGGTCCTTAGCATTCCGTCTCAATACTTCTCCGGCACGTAAAGCTCCCGCGGCAACACCTGCCGTTCGTATTCCGGATTGAAGACCCGCTCGGGCAGCGTGATTTCTTCGTGCGGCACTTCCTCGTAAGGCATCTGCTTGAGCAGATGATCGATGCAGTTCAGCCGCGCCCGCTTCTTGTCGTTGCCTTCGACGATGTACCACGGCGCCTCGGGAATGTTGGTGCGGGCAAACGTCTCTTCCTTGGCCTTGGTGTACTGCTCCCAGCGCACGCGCGACTGGAGGTCCATCGGCGACAGTTTCCACTGTTTCATCGGATCGTGGATGCGCATCAGGAAGCGCATCTGCTGCTCCTCGTCGGTGATCGAGAACCAGTATTTGACCAGCGTGACGCCGGAGCGGACCAGCATGCGCTCGAACTCCGGCACGTCGCGGAAGAACTCCTCGACCTGATCCTGGTCGGCAAAGCCCATCACCCGTTCGACGCCGGAGCGATTGTACCAGGAGCGGTCGAACAGCACGATCTCGCCGCCGGCCGGCAGATGCGGCACATAACGCTGGAAATACCATTGCGATTTCTCACGCTCGGTCGGCGCCGGCAGCGCCACGACACGAGCGATGCGCGGGTTGAGGCGCTGGGTGATGCGCTTGATGACGCCGCCCTTGCCGGCGGAATCGCGGCCCTCGAAAATCACCACCAGCTTTTTCTTGTGGTAGGCGACCCAGGACTGCAGCTTGATCAGTTCCGACTGCAAGCTGATCAGATCGCGAAAATACTGCATGCGATCGATCGATGGCGGATGGGCGTTCTTGTAGATCTTGGCGATCTCCAGCGACAGCGCCGGCTCCGACATTTCAAGCTCATAGTCTTCGTCGAGCGTGTCGGCGAGTTCGGCCTCAAGCCAATCCCTGGCCGGAGAATTCTGCTTTAACTCGGTCATTTCTGCTGCTCCGCTTGCCGGCTGTCATGAAACCCTGAGCCGACTTGATATAGGCCGGCAATGACGGTTTTATTGCAAGCCGCCGGCAGGTCGATCATCGCCGCAAATCGGCGGGGTTTGGTCGATCCATTGCCGTGGCATGACGACAAACCGCTTAAATTGTCCTACAAATGGCTGACCCATTCGGGCTGCCCCCGCCCTTCTCGACCAAAACCGCCCCACCCCACCAAAATTGCGAGGATCTGACATGGAATACCGCACGCTTGGCCGTTCAGGCTTGAAAGTTTCGACGCTGACGCTGGGCACCATGACCTTCGGCGGCAGCGGACCTTTCGCCGCCGTCGGCAATTCCGATCTCGCTGAGGCATCACGCATCATCGACACCTGCATCGATGCCGGCATCAATCTCATCGACACCGCCAATGTCTATTCGAACGGCCTGTCGGAAGAGATCATCGGCGAGGCGCTTGGCGGCAGGCGCAAGAACGATGTGCTGATCGCCTCAAAGGCGCGCATGCGGATCGGCAAAGGTCCCAATGACGAAGGCCTGTCGCGCCATCATCTGATCCTCGAATGCGAGAAGAGCCTGAAGCGCCTCAGGACCGATGTCATCGACATCTATTTCCTGCACGAATGGGACGGTGAGACGCCGCTCGAGGAAACTATCGCCGCGCTCGACACGCTGGTTGCCCAGGGCAAGATCCGCTATGTCGGCTGCTCCAATTACTCCGGCTGGCAGGTGATGAAGGCGCTCGGCATCAGCGACAGCCAGCACCAGCCGCGCTTCATCACTCAGCAGATCCATTACACGCTGGAAGCGCGCGAGGCTGAATACGAACTCTTGCCGATCTCGGTCGACCAGGGCCTTGGCGTGCTGGTGTGGAGCCCGCTTGCCGGCGGCCTCTTGTCGGGCAAATACCGGCGCGACAGCCCGACCGCGCGCCAGCTTGCCGGCTGGTCGGAACCGCCGATCCGCGACGAGGACCGGCTGTGGCGGATCGTCGATGTTCTCGTCGACATCGGTGCGGCCCGCGGCGTCTCGGCGGCGCAGGTGGCGCTTGCCTGGCTGCTCGGCCGGCCGGCCGTCAGTTCGCTGGTGATCGGCGCGCGCAACGAGACCCAGCTGAAGGACAATCTTGCCGCGGCGGCACTCTCCCTCACCGCTGAGGAACGCGACCGTCTCGATGCCGTCAGCCGGCCGCCGGTGCTCTACCCCTACTGGCACCAGCAGTTCACGGCGAAGGACCGGTTCGGCCCGGCCGATCTGGTTCTCGACCGCAGCGTCATCTGACGCTAGCCCGCGATAAACCGCCAGACCTCCGGATCGGGCTCGATCTGGCCGCTGAGCACGAAATATTTGTAGAGCACGAGCAGGCTGATGGCCTGCTCGGCCCGCTCGTCGGCAAATTTGCGGCAATAGGCGTTGGCCGCTGCGACGATGCGCTGGGCTTCGGCCGGATGCTTTTCGAGGTGGTGCACCCGCTCGGCCAGATCGCTGAAATCGGGCGCCAGCGGCACATAATGGACATCGGGCTCGAGCTGCCCCTCGGCGAACCAGGTCTCGTAAGTCGGCGGCGGCATGAGGCACAATGAATTCGAGCTCATGATCCATTTCAGATTGGTTGCGACATCGTTGCCTTCGAGGGAAATGATGTAGCGGTAGCGCCGCTGCTGATCGATGGTGAGATAGGGTTTTCGGTATTCCGCCGGCGCCGTCGCCCTTGGCGTGCCGACATCGCAGATCGGCAGGTCGCGGGCGGCCTCCAGCAGCAAGGTGCGGATCGGATTGTTGAGCTCGCCGCGCCAGACGACGAGCGGATGCTTGTCGGCGAAGGCGACATCGTCGGCCGGCATGTGGAAATGACGGAACTTGTTCAGCTTGAACAGGACGCCGTTGCCGTTGTCGCCGAGGATCGGCCGGTCCTTGACGATCGACGGCATCTTCGGCACCTCGATGACGTCGCCGAATTCCAGGTCGATGCGCAGACCCGGATCGAAATAGCGGGTGAACTCCTTCAGATCGTAATAGTACATGCTGCGGTCCGTCGGCAGCCGATTGACCGGCACGGCCTCGGGGCTTGGCGTAAAGGGCTCCCGCAGCGTGTTGTAATAATTGAGCCGCTCACGGACCGATGCGTCGGAAAGCCTGGCCTGAGCGAGCAGACGGCCGAGCTGGCGCCGGAAAAGGACCGGCGGCGCAATGTCGCGCATGGCGTTGCGCGCATAATAGACGAGCTTCTGTGCGTTTCTTTGAAGCGTGGCCATCGGTCGTTTTGATTCGAAATCGGTCGGCGGCGGCTCCAGTAACTGTCCCGCAGCCTTTTCTAAACCATTGTGTTAGCCATCACGCAAGTCCCGAACCGCTGGCATCTGCCCTCCCCGCGCTGTTGTGTTTGCCCGCCAATGCTTCTAGGCAGGATCAGGCACAGCGAAAGGAAACGATATGGCGCGACCACCGAACTACGGTCAGGAACGCAAGGAGCGCGACCGGCAGAAGGCCGCCAAGAAGGCGGAGAAGCTGGCCGCCAAGGTTGCGGCCAAGGAGCGCTCCGAGCCTGAAAACGAGGCCGGTTCCGAAACCGAGACCGAGACGGCAAAATAGGCAAGACAGGATTGCACGATGTCCGGCCCGCTTCACGGGCCGGATTCCGGCGATGGTGTTGTGAATCAGGCCGTCGCTTTGTCGCTGACGAAGACGTTGACTTCGCGCGCCGCGGCAATGAAGGCACGCCTTGCAATCATCGCCGGCTTGTCGCCGGCCAGCGCATCATGACAGGCCTGCAGCGCTTCGCGATGCTTGGGGCTGCGCTTGCCGGGCCAGCTGTTGAGCAGGTAATCGGAGGCCTCGCGGGCCGTGCGCAGGAGCTGGTTTTCTCCCCCCGCGGCTGCCTTGACGGTCACGGGTGTTTCAAATCGGTTGTTTTCCATGGCCGCTCCTTACGCCATCGGCGCTCATGAAGCGAGGCCGAAAGCGGATGGCGCCTGACATCTGTCACCTTCGTGACCGATATCAAGCGGCGACGACGGCAAATCCCCTGGCGCGCAGACCGCGCCGGTCATTGTGCAGCGACGTCACCAGGCGGTCGCGGCTGCCGACAATATGAGCGGAAAGCCGCGCTGCCGCCGCGTCGGCGTCGCCCGCCCGCACCGCCGCCAGGATGGCGTGATGTTCGCTCCAGGCGCGGCCGAGTGCTGCCTCGTCACGCACCTCCAGCCAGCGCGCCCGCGACAGCCGCGTCATGGCATCGCGCACCGCCCTGAACAGGAACTCGTTGCCGGAGAGCCGCGCCAGTTCGATGTGGAAATCCATGCCGACGCGATGCCATTCCTCGCGCGGGGTAGCGGCATCGCAGGAGTCCAGCATCGCCTCGATGATTTCTATGGCGCTTCTGTCGGCCAGCGCCGAAGTCAGCCTGACGGCCGCTACCTCGACCGCCTCGCGATAGACCGCGATCTGTTCCAGTTCGGCGAGGTTGATCGGCGATACCGTCCAGCCGCGCCCGTCGCGGCAGATCAACCCTTCCGTCTCAAGCCGCAGCAGCGCTGCCCTGACCGGCGTGCGAGAGGCGCCGAAGCGGCTCTCGATCCAGCGTTCCGTCAGCCTTTCGCCAGGCCCGACCTCGAGGCCGAGGATCATCTCGCGAAGCGCGTTTTCGACGATCTGCATCTGCGACATCTTTGGTTCCGTTGCTGGCGATCGGCCTCGCATTGAGGACTGGCCGATCACGTTTGGGAGCGCCGCATTGACAGCGGCAAAGCTTGCGTTCAAGACGGATACCAGTTTGGTATCCCAAAATGGTATCCGCAGCAAGCGGACAGGACATGACATGCCGCAGGACAGTGCAGCGCAAGCGACCGACACGCCCTCCGCCTACAATGTGCATTGGCAGCGCAATCTGTTCGTGTGTTTTGCCGGATCGTTCAGCACGCTTGTGGCGATGACGCTGCTCTTGCCGTTCCTGCCGCTCTATGTCGAGCAGCTGGGCGCCGTGGGCCACGCAGCGATCGTGCAATGGTCGGGCATCGCTTTCGGCGCAACCTTCTTTGCCGCGGCCCTCGTCGCGCCGCTGTGGGGGCGGCTGGGCGACCGCTACGGCCGCAAGGTAATGCTGGTGCGCGCCAGTTTCGGCATGGCGATCTGCATGTCGCTGACCGGCATGGTGCAGACCGTCTGGCAGTTGGTGCTGCTGCGCCTGCTGATCGGTTTTGCCGGCGGCTATTCCTCGGGCTCGACCATACTGGTCGCCATGCAGACGCCAAAGGAGCGCTCCGGTTGGGCGCTTGGCGTGCTGTCGGCCGGCATCACCGCAGGCTGCCTGGTCGGCCCGCTGCTCGGCGGCGCGCTGCCGCCGCTGATCGGCATCCGCGCCACCTTCCTGATCGCCGGCGGCGTCATTTTCCTGGCGGCGCTGGCGACGACATTCCTGATCAAGGAGATGCCTCGCCCGACAGCGCTAGCCAAACCCAAGGAGAAGCCGAAGGGCGGCTGGGCGCAGATCCCTGACAAGCGGCCTGTCGCCGCCATGCTGGCAACCGGCATGCTGTTCACCTTCGCCAACATGTCGATCGAGCCGATCATCACCGTCTATGTCCAGCAACTGGTCGCGGACGCCAGTCGAGTGACACTGACCTCCGGCGTCGTCATGTCGGCGGCCGCACTCGGCGCCATCCTGTCGGCGTCACGACTGGGCAAGCTCGCCGACCGCATCGGCCACTGGAACGTCATCGTCGCATCGCTTGCCGTTTCGGCAATGCTGCTGATACCGCAAGCCTTCGTCACCGAAAGCTGGCAGCTTGTCGGCCTGCGTTTTCTCATGGGTCTGGTGCTGGGCGGTCTCTTGCCTTGCATCACCAGCGTCATCCGCCACAATGTTCCCGATGGCGTCGGCGGCAATGTGCTGGGCCTGGCGATCTCGGCGCAATATGTCGGCCAGGTCGCAGGTCCGCTGCTCGGCGGCTTCGTCGGCGGTCATTGCGGCATGCGCGCGGTGTTTCTCGGCACCTCCGTGCTGATGGCCGGCGGCGCTGTCTACAACTGGCTGGTCCAGTCACGCCGCACGCGTGACATGCTGGCGGTATCAGGCAAATCCTGACAGGTTGCGCCGCCTATCGCCAATCACAGGAGCCCGAGACATGAGCATCGCCGACCATCCGGCAACAGGCAGCGCCCGCATCCTCGTCTTCGCCGGCGGCCTGTGCGGCGCGGCGGGCGTGGCACTGTCGGCTGCGGCCGCGCATCTGGGCGGCGCTTTCGTCGGCACCGCCGCATCATTCCTGATCATGCACGCGCCGGTGTTTCTGGCCGTCGGCCTTGCCGGTGCAAACCGGATCCTGCGGATCGGCAGCCTGGTGCTACTCGTCGGGCTGGTGCTGTTCTGCGGCGATCTGCTGGCCCGGGATTTCGTGGGATCGCGGCTTTTCCCGATGTCGGCGCCGATCGGGGGCAGCTTGCTGATCGCCGGCTGGATGGCGATCGCGGCCTCGGCGCTGGTGCACCGGCGTTCCTGACGGGGCAAGAACCCTGCCCCATCAGAATTTCTCACACGAGGCTTAATCCTGCCGGCGTTCCGGCAGCAGGTCGCGCTTGCGCTTGGCAGGCTTGGTCAGCCGCTGCCGTTCCGGGCGCTCGGCAGCTGGCGAGATGCCCCAATAGTTGCGATAGATGTCTTCGAACAGATGCTTCACGGGATGCATGTTCGGTCTCCTCTTGAAGAATTTGAATCGATCCAATCAATCGGCATGAAAATACCGACCGATCAGCTGCGCTTGCGTTCCACGAGGAAATGCAGGTCGCGCTTCCACGGGCCAGTCCGGCCACGGCGCTTGCGGGTGGCGGTATCCGAGGCGATGCCCCAGTCATTGCCGTAGATGTCTTCGAACAGATAATTCATGGGATGCATGGCACCCTCCTCTTGAACCGATCCAATCGCATCGCAGTAAATTGCTTTGGATCGATTCAAATATAGACCCTCCTCCGCTTCCGATCAAGAGAAAATTTGAACCGATCCAACGAAAGTGTTAGATAGGCCCGGTTCAGGAGACGAAGATGACGGTATTGACCTCCGGGAAGACGAGACCAGTGCGGCTGGCCGACATTGCCAAGGCAGCCGGCGTCTCGCACGGCACGGCGTCCAATGTCTTCGCCCGACCCGAGATCGTGCGTGAAGAGGTGCGCGAGCGCGTCAAGGCGGCAGCGGAGGCAATGGGCTATGCCGGCCCCGACCCCAAGGGCCGGTTGCTGCGCGCCGGCAAGGTCAACGCTATCGGCGTCGCCACGGCGGAACCCTTGTCGTATTTCTTCGACGATCCGTTCGCCCGCGTCATGATGGCCAGCATCTCACAAGCCTGCGATGCGACCGGTGCGGGGATTTCACTGGTCTCCGCCGCCAACAACGAACAGCTCGCCTGGAACATCCAGAGCGCCCTTGTCGACGGCTTCATTGTGTTTTGCATCGAGGGCGGTTCACGGGCGGTCGAACTGGCGCGTGAGCGCAAACTGCCTTTCGTGGCGCTCGACCTCGATTCGGAGGATGAGACAGTCGCGGCGATCGGCATCGACAACATCGCCGGCGCCAGCCTTGCCGCGCGCCATCTGGCCGAGCTCGGCCATCGCCGCTTTGCCGTACTCGCCCTGGAATCTGCCGACGCCGGCTTTGGTCCTGTCACGCAAGAGCAGGTCGAGACGTCGGCACTCTATTCCGGCACGCGGGACCGTTTGCGCGGCTATTTCGCCGAACTCTCCCGCTTCGGCATCGACGTCTCGCAGGTGCCTATCTACGAAACCCTGAATGACGAAGAGACCGTGCGGGCCGGTCTCGAGCATATTTTCGCGCTGCCGGAAAAGCCGACGGCGATCCTGGCCATGTCGGACAGAATGGCGCTGCATGCGCTCGACTGGCTTCGCCAACATGACATCGCTGTACCGGGCGACGTGTCCGTCGTCGGCTTCGACGGTGTGCCGGAAGGTGCTGTTTCCAAGCCGCCGCTGACCACCGTCGCGCAACCGATCGCCGAGATGGGCCGCCTTGCCGTCAAGGCGATCCTAGACAATGACGGCTCGCACCAACGGCTGCTACTGCCGGTCGATCTTGTTGTGCGAGCTTCATCCGGCCCTTCGCCTGGCTAGATCAGCCCGGCTGAATTACCTGCTCAGCCTTGCCACCACGGGCGACATGCCGAAAGGCTGGCGAGCGGCCGGCGCTTCGGTGCGAACCGGTTTCTTGCCCGACCAGCCGATTGCGGACAGCCATTCGAGATAGAAGGCGAGCGCGAACTGCATGGCGATGCCGGCCGA
This sequence comes from Mesorhizobium sp. P2_D6, assembly GCF_056404315.1. Lineage (NCBI taxonomy): Bacteria > Pseudomonadati > Pseudomonadota > Alphaproteobacteria > Hyphomicrobiales > Phyllobacteriaceae > Mesorhizobium > Mesorhizobium sp. P2_D6. The sequence continues at coordinate 549,724 of NZ_JBFUEG010000003.1, forward strand.
TATCAGCAGGGCGTCATAGGCGAAGCCGCCCGGATTGATCAGCCTCATCACCTGCGCCACCATGGCGATCACCGTGCCGGCAAGGAAGACCGGCAGCGACCGCTTGCCGAGCAGAGCGAGCGGATGGTCGCGGCTGACACGGAACAGGTTCGAGAAAGCCGGCACCGCGACGATCAGATAGCTCACCGCCAGAATGTGCAGCAACCGCGGCAGCGACAGGAAGGTCTTGTCGAAGCCGCCGATCACCACAGGCAGATCGAACCAGGTGATCTGGCCCCAGAGCGGGCTGTGCACCCAGACCAGCGCTGCCGCGACATAGGTCGCCGCTGCGCCCACCAGCCAGCGATTGACGGGAATCGTACCGCCGCGCCGGACATGCAGCATGCCGGCGAGACCAATGTTGAACAGGAACTGCCAGGACAGTGGGTTGAGGAACCAGAAGCCCGGCTCGGGATAGTTCGGCGGCGCGATCTGCCAGATGCCGGCGACGAGCCACAGCGCGCCAGAGAAAACAAGTGCCGGCAGCGGCCTGTAGCTGACGAAGAGCAGGAAGAGCGGCGCCATCAACAGCAGAGCCGCATAGACCGGCAGGATGTTGTTGTAGCCGAGCTGGTGGCCGAGCGTGACGATGCCGACCATCACCTCGGGCGTGTTCTTCATCAGCGGTTCGATGTTGATCAGTTTCAGCAGCTCAGGCCGGTGGGCGAACACCGCCGCCGCGCAGAACATCGCCATCACCACCATGGTGGTGACGATGTGGGCGGTGTAGAGGACGCCGGCGCGGCGCCACATCTTCAACGTCGCCAATAGCCGACCACCGGTCTGGAACTTGCTGCCATAGGCGAGCGCCACCGACATGCCGGAGATCAGCACAAAGGCTTCCGCCGCGTCCGAGAATCCGAAATTCTTGTAGGTCAGCGTTTCGAAGACGGTGCCCGGCACGTGGTCGATATAGATGGTCAACAGGGCGAGCGCGCGGAACACGTCAATGCGGGTGTCGCGTTCGGCGCGATCCGGCGGGAGTTGCATAGTCATCGACAAAAGGCCTCAAAGCGAGAGCAAGGGTGCTCGTGTTGTCATGCCGGGATGCGACCATCGGCGCACACCGCTTCGATTCCTCCCGCGGGAAGCATATCGGCGCAGAAACGGTCTGAAATGAGCCTGGTTCAATCACATTTCGCGGAGCGTGAAAATATTCCGTTTTGAAGCCGGCAAACGAACAAAACAATCACGAAATCAAAGAGATATGAGCGTGCCTGAATATACCGAAAAGCATGACGTTCTGCGCCAGGATCTGGCCTTCCCTTACCGGTTCCTCGAGCCGGCAAATGCAAGCGGCGAATGCCTGTTTTTGCTGCACGGATCGGGCGTCGACGAAACGACGATGCTGCCGATTGCGAGGCAGATCGCACCCGACGCCACGCTGGTCGCGGTGCGGGGCCGCATCCCCCAGGAGGACGGCTTCCGCTGGTTCGAGCGGATCAACCCGACCCGCTTCGAGCAGGTCAGCATCCGCGCCGAGACATCGGCCTTTGCCGCATTCGCAAGCGAGGCCGCAAAGCGCCATCGGCTCGATCTCACACGGGCTACATTCCTCGGCTATTCGAACGGGGCAAATCTGGTCTCCAGCCTGATGCTGCTGAACGCAGGCCTCGTCCGGAAAGCGGCGCTGCTGAGAGCGATGCCGGTGCTTGACGATGCGCCGTCAGCCGACCTCGGCGGAACGCGGGTCCTGATTATTGCCGGCGCCGCCGACGAGACCTACGGGCCGTTCGCGCCGGCGCTGGTGACGCTGCTCACCAAACGCGGCGCCGAGGTCGATGCCCGGATCGTCGCCTCAGGTCATGACATCGGCGAACCTGACGCCGCCATCGTCCGGCAATGGCTTGCTGCGCCGATTGCTGCATAGCAAATCATCACTACCGGGTCGTGCCGGCAATCGTGGCCATCCCTCCGAAAGTGGCCAGGATTGAGAGAGCTATCGACGTTCGCGACCGCGCCGCGATCTAGGCTAAGTAAGCCGGGAGCCCACTGGCCGCTGCCCGAGTAAAAAGCGCGGTGGACGAGCTTCTTTGGATCTATCTAGTGGAATGTGCTATGATTCTTGTCGTGAGCAAGAAGGCAAAGCAGAAAGCTGAACCACAGGCAGACCGCGAAATGGCGATCGAAGCCGCCTACTTTGCCCGCAAGTTCGGCCTCACCAAAGAGGAAGCGCTCAAAACCCTCCAAGAGGCCAGCGTCGTGAAACTGTTGCCTAGCAGAAATCTGGCAAAAACCTGATAAGGGCCGGCTTGGGCGCGACACGGTCTTGATGAGAATGCAAACCACGCTTCAGGCTTAGGCTTTGCGTCAGATCTGTATGGACGCTTCATCGCCCATAATCAGATTTTTGCGCCCGCTCCGCGTCAGCCGCCAAGGCGCGTGACAAAATAGGTGAGTGCCGAAATTGCCGCCGTGGCCGGCAAGGTGACAATCCACGCGATGACGATGTTGCCGGCAATGCCCCAGCGCACGGCCGAGACGCGGCGGGCAGCGCCGACGCCGATGATGGCTCCGGTGATCGTGTGGGTGGTAGACACGGGAACGCCGAGCCAAGTGGCCGCGAACAGAGTGATGGCGCCACCGGTTTCGGCGCAGAAGCCCTGCATCGGGTTCAGTCGGGTGATTTTCGAGCCCATTGTGTGAACGATGCGCCAGCCGCCGAGCAACGTGCCCAGAGCCAGCGCCGACTGACAGGTGAGGACGACCCATAGCGGCACGTAGAAATTGGCGCCGAGCATGCCTTGCGAATAGAGCAGTACGGCGATGATGCCCATGGTTTTCTGGGCGTCGTTGCCACCGTGCCCAAGCGAATAGAGCGAGGCGGAAAAGAACTGCATGACGCGGAAGGTGCTATCGACGGCGAACGGCGTCTGCCGCACGAACAGCCAGGAAACGATGAGAACCAGGATAAGCGCCAGCACAAAACCGGTCGCCGGCGACAGGACGATCGCGGCGATCGTCTTGCCGAGTCCGGTCCAGACGATGGCGCCAACGCCGGCCTTGGCAATGCCTGCGCCGACCAACCCGCCGATCAGCGCATGCGAGCTGCTCGATGGGATACCGGCAATCCAGGTGACAATGTTCCAGACGATAGCGCCGACAAGCGCCGAAAAGATCACCGCCGGCGTGACAATGGTGACGTCGACGATGCCTTTTCCCACGGTCTCGGCGACATGGAGGCCGAAGAACATGAAGGCGATGAAATTGAAGAAGGCCGCCCATAGCACCGCATACTGAGGCCTCAGCACGCGGGTGGAGACGATGGTGGCAATGGAGTTGGCGGCGTCATGCAGGCCATTGAGAAAATCGAAAAACAGCGCGACGGCGACAAGGCCGGCCAGCACGGGAAAGGCGATGGTGGCTTCCATTGCCTAAACGTTCTCGATGACGATGCCGCTGATCTCGTTGGCGACCTCCTCGAAGCGGTCGACCACTTTCTCCAGCTGGCCATAGATCTCGCTGCCGATCAGGTAGGCCATCGGATCGCTGCGGCCATGTCGCTTGAACAGGTCCTTCAACCCTTGCTCATGCAGATCGTCGGCGCGGCTTTCGACGCGCATGACTTCTTCTGCGATGGCGTTGAGGCGCACCGTGTGCGTGCCGACTTTGCTGAGCAGCGGGATCGCCTCGGCAACCAGCCTGGAAGCGGCAACGATGACGCCACCCATTTCCTGCATCAGCGGGTCGAATTCCTTCTTTTCGAACAGCTTCACCGTCTTGACGGTCTTGTGCATCATGTCGATGGCATCATCCATCGACTGAATAAGATCCTTGATGTCGCCGCGATCGAAGGGCGTGATGAAGGAGCGCCGCACCGCCAGCAGGACTTCGGCGGTGATGTGATCGGCCTCGTCCTCGAGATCGATGATTTCCTGGCACCAGCGCTCGATATCCTTGCCCTGGAGAAGCTGCTGCAGCGCCTCGGCGCCACCGACTACGGTACGGGAATGCCGTTCAAAAAGATCGAAGAAGCGATCTTCGCGCGGTAGCAGCTTGCGGAACCAGCCCAGCATCTCGATCTCCCGTCGCGCCCGTCCACACCCATCAACTCACATAACGCCCCATCGAGCCACTGAAAACAGTAAGCCGGCTGAAAGATGTGGATGCGGGGCGAATCGCAGATGCGGCTAGACGGCTCGAGGGCTGACCAGCCCGAAGCTGCAGGAACTCGCCTGGTCGAAACATGGCTTCCGCGGGCCGCTAGGCACCGTCGCCGCCGGAGCCGACGCGATCGCCGGCGTGCGGCCGGCCGAAATCGAGGCGGTGCTGCCGATGCCTTCGGCCGACGTCATGCTGTCGCTGCTCGCCCAGATGGAAGGCTGAGCCAGCGCCTACCCCTGCCCCATCCGGTTCCAGGCATCCAGCCCGGCAATCTTGTAGGCCTCTGCCAGCGTCGGGTAGTTGAAGGTGTTGTTGACGAAGAAGTCGACCGTGCCGCCGAGATTGATCACCGCCTGACCGATATGGATCAGTTCGGTGGCACCCTCGCCGACAATGTGGGCGCCGAGCAGGCGGCGGGTTTCGACCGAGAACAGCAGCTTCAGGAAGCCGGTGTTGACGCCCATAATGTGGCCGCGCGAGGTTTCGCGAAAACGCGCCACGCCGACCTCATAGGCAGCGCCGCTCTCGCGCACCTGTTCCTCCGACTGGCCGACGGTAGAGATTTCCGGCACCGCGTAAATGCCATAGGGGAAGGTTTCCGGCGGCGGCGGCAGCTGCACGCCAAAAGCATGGCAGGCGGCCACCCTGCCCTGCTCCATCGAAGTCGAGGCAAGGCTCGGAAAGCCGATGACGTCGCCAGTGGCATAGATGTTGGGCACGGCGGTCTGGAACGTCTGCGGATCGACCTTGATGCGGCCCCTGGAGTCGGCATCGATGCCGACCACGTCGAGGCCAAGGCTGCCGAGATTGCCGCTGCGGCCGGCGGCATAGAGCACGACCTCGGAGCGGATGGTGCGGCCGTCGGCCAGCGTCACTTCGGCATAGTCCGGCTTGGAGACGATTTCCTTGACCGTACTGCCGAGGCGAATGGTCATGCCGCGGTCGCGCATCTGGTGGATGAAGTCGTCGACGATCTCGCGGTCGACGAAATCGAGAATGGTGTTGCGCGGCTCGACCAGCGTCACCGGCACGTCGAGGGCCGAAAAGATGGTGGCATATTCGACGCCGATGACGCCGGCGCCGATGACCGTCAGCGTGCGCGGCAGGCGGTCGAGTTCCAGCATCTCGTCGCTGTCGAAGACGCGGACCTTGTCGAAGGGCACGTCGCGCGGCCGATGCGGCCTGGTGCCGACGGCGATCAGCGCATTGGCGAAGCCGACCTCCGAGTAGTCGCCATTGTCGGCGGTCAGGCTGATCTTGTTGGAACCGAGAAATTTCGCCGTGGCGCGTGCGCTCTTGACCGCATTGCGCATGAACTGGTGCTGCAGCACCTCGACCTCGTGGTCGAGCGTCTTGTGCAGGCGATCGACCAGATCGCCGATCGAAATATCCTGCTTGACCCGGTAGCCGCGGCCGTAAAAGCCGCGCTCGCGCCAGCCGGAGAGGTTCAGCACCGTCTCGCGCAGCGTCTTGGACGGGATGGTGCCGGTGTGCACCGAGACGCCGCCGAGGCGCCGGCCCCTGTCGACCACCAGCACCGATTTGCCGAGCTTGGCCGATTGTACCGCGGCGCGGCGCCCGGAAGGGCCGCTGCCGATGACCAGCATATCGTAGTCCATTTTCCCCGTCCCCTCGGCGTCTTGTTGCGCCGCAGCAAGCTAAACTGGGAAGAGTGTCATGTTCAACTGCCCAGAACGCAAACTCGTGCGGTTCGGCGCAACTGTGATGGATCTTCCGGCGTAATGTGAGAACTGCTCGAGAAAGCTTAACCCGACGGCAACGCTTGCGTGCAATGGTCCCTCTCGATGGGATCGCCGGGGTGACTGATTTGAGCATTTTCAAGAGTGAGACGCTGCATGGCGCAGAGGCGGGTCTCTGGTCCAGCCTGCGCGGCGGCGAAATCCTCGTCGATCTGCGCGAGGGACTGTTCCGTTTCATAGCCCTGGCTGTCGCCGCGCTCTTTGTCTATCGGGGCTTGCAGCATCTGGTCGTCGATCCGGCTCGCCTCAATCTGTTGCTGCTGATGATCTCCGACTCGTTGACTTTCATCTGGTTGCTGACGGCGCGGCGACCCTTGGTGCGCGACTGGAACCCCTTCACCGTCTTCATCGCTCTGGCAGCCGGTTTCGGCGCCGGCTTCGTCTCTATGGAGGCCGGCGTTCCAATCATCCCGCTCTATATCGCGGCGCCTATCCAGGTCATTGGGCTTTGCGTTGTCATCTGGGGCAAGGTGTCGCTTGGCCGCTCCTTCGCCATCCTGCCCGCCAACCGCGGCGTCGTGACCGGCGGCGCCTACCGGTTCGTGCGGCATCCAATCTATGCCGGCTATTTGATCGGACATATCCTGTTTCTGCTGTCGAGCTTCTCGATCTACAACTTCACTGTCTATGCCATCATCACGCTCTTTCAGATCCACCGCATCCTGCGCGAGGAAGCCATCCTGGCAAGGACGCAGGAATACCGCGAGTATATGGACAGGGTCCGCTACCGACTTTTCCGCGGCATCTTCTAGGAACGGTCAGCCGAACGCCGGAGTGTCCGTTTCTTGAATTCGCCGTCGCCCTCACCATTTGAAAGGGCGACAGACATTCCAGTTGGGATGCCATGGCGAGGACATGACATGAACGCGCGCGTACTTGACGGCGAAATCATCACCAGCAGGCTCGACGACGTCAGGGCCTATGACGGTGTGCGCACGCGGCGCATCCTCGCCTTCATTATCGACTATTGCATCGTGGCGCTGCTCACCATTCCGTTCGCGATCCTGGTGGCCGTGCTTGGCCTTTTGACCTTCGGTCTTGGCTGGGCGCTGTATTCTATCCTCGTGCCGGCGGTCGCCATTCTCTACATCTGGAACACGCTGGGCGGTCGCAACCAGGCCACTTCAGGCATGAGGATGATGGGCATCCGGCTCGATCGTCTCGACGGCAGCCGGGTCGACGGGCTCACCGCTGTTGTCCATTCGGTGCTGTTTTGGGCGAGCACTGTCATCCTGACGCCGCTCGTCCTCCTGGTGACGCTGTTTTCCGATCGCAAGCGCACGCTGCACGACCTGCTGCTTGGCACTGTTGTCAGCCGCAGCGACCATTGAACCGGCATTCAAACGACCCCAACAAGCATTTGTGCGCAAATTTGAAGGCGTTCGTTCAAGCGTGCCTTCACAATCCTGTTGAATTTTTCGCCGGCGAGGCCAAAGGTAGAGCGATTCGCAGGAGTGTTTCCAAGGTTCGATGACCCAGCATCCGACCCAGTCGCCGCAGTTCTTCCTGACCGCGCCATCGCCGTGCCCGTATCTTGAGGGCCAGTTCGAACGCAAGGTGTTTACGCATCTGGTCGGCGACAAGGCGCCGGAGATGAACGACCTGTTGACGCAAGGCGGCTTCCGGCGCTCGCAGAACATTGCCTACCGGCCGGCTTGCGAGACCTGCCGCGCCTGCGTCTCGGTGCGCATCCTGGCGCAGGAATTCACCGCCAGCCGCAACATGAAGCGGGTGATCCAGCGTAATTCCGATCTCATCGGCGCCATGCACGACGCGCAGCCGTCAACCGAGCAATATTCGCTGTTCCGCGGCTATCTCGACGCCCGCCACCGTCGCGGCGGCATGTCAGACATGACGGTGCTCGACTATGCCATGATGGTCGAGGACACCCATGTCGACACCAAGGTCATCGAGTACCGGCGCCGCGGCCCCGACACTTTCATCACCGGCAAGGGCCAGGGCGAGCTGATCGCCGTGGCGCTGACCGACAAGATGGCCGACGGCCTGTCGATGGTCTATTCCTACTTCAATCCTGAGTTCGAGGACCGTTCGCTTGGCACCTTCATGATCCTCGACCATATCGCCCGCGCCAGAGCCATGGGCCTGCCTCATGTCTATCTCGGCTACTGGGTCAACGGCTCGCGCAAGATGAACTATAAGATGCGCTTCATGCCGCAGGAGCATCTCGGCCCGAAGGGCTGGGAACGCTACGACCACGAAGCGGTCACGCGCTGATCTTTCTTCTTTCCCAAATCCGGGCCTGAACATTTTCAACGGGAACGATGCCGGTCTTTTCGCTGTTGGCGGAGAGTGCGCGATTGCGCCGACCGGTCATCCTGCCTCCCGTCCATTGCGAAAGTCATTGCATGTCATCTCACAACGCTCACACCAAAGGACTTCTGCTCACCGCGCTTGGCGGGTTGATGCTGACCGTCGACATCCCGCTTATCCGGCTTGCTCATGGCGAAGCGTGGACGATCCTTTTGCTGCGCACCGGCTGCACCTTCGTGGCGGCGCTGATCGTATGGGCCGTCTGGCGCTCGTTCAGCAAGAATGCGCCGCGCCTCATACCCGGCTGGTCAGGGCTGATTGTCGCCGTGATCTACGGGCTCGGCGCGGTCGCCTTCATCACCGGCGTCTACAACACCTCGACCGCCAATCTGGTTTTCATCCTGGCCTTCTCCACCATGTTTTCGGCGCTGCTGTCATGGCTCTTTTTGAACGAGCGACCGCGGCCGCTGACGCTTGCGGCGATGGCGTTGATGATCGTCGGCATCGCCATCATCGTCGGCGATTCCATCGGCACCGGACACCTGTTCGGCGACGTGATGGCGTTGTGTTCGGCCTTCGCGATTGCCTGCGCCATCACCATCTCGCGCGCCAGCGGCAAGGATATGGGTTTCACCGCGTTGACCGGTGTCCTCCTGCCTTTTGCGTTGGCGGTGTTCATGGTCTCCAGGACCGGTTTTCAAGTGGAGGCGCCATGGTGGATCATCCTCAACGGTGCCGTCGTCATGCCGTTCGCCTTCTTCTGCCTCGCTAACGGGCCGAAATACATTTCAGGTCCGGAAGTGGCGATGTTCTATCTCCTGGAAACCGTGCTGGCGCCGGTCTGGGTGTGGATGATCTTTGCCGAGACGCCGTCGCGCAACAGCCTGATCGGCGGCGCGATCCTGATCGTCACGCTGGTAGCGCATTCGCTGTGGCAATTGCATGAGGGGCGCAAGCGTCGGGCGGCGCTTACGGTCGCTTACCCTGGCTAGAGGCGCGATCAACGGGTCGCCGTATTTGAAAAAGGCTCTGCAACGATCTGGTATTCGTCCTCGTAAACGACATATCCCAGACGGGAACTCTTCATGACCTCGACATGATGCCCGTGCTGCGCAAGAAGTGCGGTGAGGTCAAAAGCCCTCGCCAAATGTTCCGTCGCAGTCGGCTTGAACCAGCTTAGTCCTTGGGTCGTCTGTTTCCGGTAAAAACCTTTCGACCTTGAGAGGTTGAAGCGTGGCGGGATCGCGAGGTTCTGCCGAAACCATGCAAGACTGTCTTCCAGCCGATCCAATGTGTGTTGATCCACATCCGTTTGGCCCCGCAACTCGTAGGCAGCGGCAAAAAAACCTTCGCGCGCCTGCGTTCCCTTAATGATTCTTGGCCGAACAAATCGCAAGAACATGCGTAGGATACTCCCCAAACGAGACGTCAGGTTAGCCGCGTTTTGATCCTGCAGATTATGCCCTGGCCTTTTTCTCGGCGACAATCTCGATCTGCGGCGGGCCGCCTTCGAGCTCGGCCACGGGATCGGGAACGGTGTCCTCGGCCAGTTCCACCTCGCGCAGCCATTCGCGCCAGATCGCCACCAAGAGCGCCATCAGCACGGGGCCGATGAACAGGCCGAGAAAGCCCATGGTCTTGACGCCGCCGATCAGGCCGAAAAAGGTCGGCAGGAAAGGCAATTTGATCGGCCCGCCGACCAGTTTCGGGCGCAAGGTCTTGTCGACGATGAAGAGTTCGACCGCGCCCCAGATGAACAGCGCCAACCCCGCCATCGGCGAGCCACTGGCGGCGAGGTAGATCGACACCAGGGTGAAGGAGAGCGGGGCGCCGCCCGGAATCAGCGCCATCACGCCGGTGAGTGCGCCGAGCGTCACCGGCGATGGCACGCCGGCCAGCCAGTAGGCGACGCCCAGCACCAGCCCCTCGCCGATGGCGATCACGGTCATGCCGGTGACGGTGGACGAGATGGTTGCCGGCACGACTCGCGAAATCCGCTCCCAGCGCGTCGGCAGGATGCGTTCGCCGAGACGGTCGATCTGGGCGGCGAACTGCTCGCCGTCGCGGTAGGCGAAGAACAGGGCGATCATCATAAACAGCAGTGTCAAAAGCAGGCCGAAGGCGCTGCCACCAGCCGCCAGCACGCCGCGATAGATGCTGCCTATATTGGCGCCGCTGACCAGCTGGATGAGCTCGCCAATGCCGCCGGGGTGGCCGAAATTGTCGACCCACTGTTCGTTCAGCCACTCGCCGATCACCGGCAGCGTCGTGATCCAGTGCGGTGTGACGGCGCCATGCCGGTTGGTCTCGATCGCCCAGCCGACCCATTCGCGGACCTCGTTGATGGCATAGGTGCCGGCGAGCGCGATCGGCACCACCAGGAAGGTGAGGATGAACAGGATGGCAAAGGTCGCGGCAATCGTGCGGTTGCCGCCGACGCCGGCAAGCAGCCGGCGATAGAGCGGCCAACTGGCGAAGGCGATGACAAGCGCTGCCAGCACCGGAAACAGGAAGCCGTGAAAGAAATAGACGCCGGCGGCGACGATCAGCACCAACAGCCAGCGCGCCGCCGATAGCGGTGGAATGACGGCGGCCCTCAACGGCGTCGACAGGCCGAACAGGCGCTGCTGACGCTCCGGCTTCTGGATCTTCGTTTCCTTCAAACGCCCATCTCTCCCCGGCCTACCAAGCGTTTATGCACTGTTATAGTGCCGCAATCGTGACGATAGTCCAAATGGTTGGGAATCTCCCCCCTCGAGGGGGAGATGGCCGGCAGGCCAGAGGGGGTCGCCTCGCGTGAAGCGCTAGCCTTGTTCGGTCCCAAATAGGAGGTCGCGTCCAGTCGAACCGACCCCCTCTGTCGCCTCCGGCGACATCTCCCCCTCAAGGGGGAAATTAGCTACCCAAACTTCCCCGTCCGCGGAAATCCCTTCGGCACCATCCGTCCCGCCGATGCTCTTGCGCCGACCCACTCAGCCAGTTCCTCGCGCGATCTGGTGAAGGTGCGGTCGGCCGAATCCTGCCATGACAGGCCGCTCGTCAGCGTGAAGGGTTTCAGGTCGAGCAGACCGCCATCCTTGTATTTCTGCAGGCGAACGCCTTTGCCACGGCCCATTTCGGGGATTTCGGACAGAGCGAAGACCAGCATCTTGCGGTTCTCGCCGACAATGGCGAGGTGATCGCCTGAAAGCGGGACACAGGCCTTGGCCTCGTCGGGCGCCTTGACGTTCATCACCTGCTTGCCCTTGCGGGTGTTGGCGATGACCTCTTCCTCCGGCACGATGAAGCCGTTGGCATCATAGGAGACGAGCAGCAGCTTGCGCTTGGGGTCGTGGACGAAGGCGGTGACGATGTCCTGGTCGTTGTCCATGTCGACGATGATGCGGATCGGTTCGCCATGACCGCGGCCGCCCGGAAGCCGGTCGGCGCCGATGGTGTAGAATTTGCCGCCGGTGGTGAAGACCAGGATCTTGTCGGTGGTCTGGGCATGGAAGGCGCGCTTGAGGCTGTCGCCCTCCTTGAAGGTCAAGGTCGAATGGTCGGCCAGATGGCCTTTCATGGCCCGCAGCCAGCCCTTTTCCGAGACCACCACGGTGACCGGCTCGCGCTCGATCATGGCATGGGCAATGTCAGTCAAATCGTGTTCCGGCGCGTCGGCGAACTGGGTGCGGCGCTTGCCGAGTTCGGTCTCGGGGCCGAACTTGTCGCGGATGCTGGCGACTTCCCACTTGATCGTCGACCATTGCTTGGCATTCGACGCCAGCAGCGCCTCGATCTGCTTCTTCTCGGTGGTGAGGCCGTCGAACTCCTTGCGGATCTCGAACTCTTCCAGCTTGCGCAGAGCGCGCAGCCGCATGTTGAGGATGGCTTCGGCCTGGGTGTCGGTGAGCGACCAGCGGGCCATCATCACCTGCTTGGGCTCGTCCTCCTCGCGGATGATCTTGATCACCTCGTCGATGTTGAGGTAGGCGATCAGGTAGCCGGCGAGGATCTCGAGGCGCCTTTCGATCTCGCCCAGGCGATGCTTCGAGCGGCGGATCAGCACATCGCGCCGGTGCTCCAGCCACTCCTGCAGCACGCCTTTCAGCGACAGCACGTTGGGCACCTTGCCGCGCGACAGCACGTTCATGTTGAGCGGGAACCGGCTTTCGAGCTCGGTCAGTTTGAACAGCGATTCCATCAGGATGCCGGGATCGACCGAACGGCTCTTCGGCACCAGCACGACGCGGATGTCCTCGGCGCTTTCGTCCCTGATATCTTCGAGCAACGGCAATTTGCGCGCGATCAGAAGCTCTGCGACCTTCTCGATCAACCGCGCCTTCTGCACGCCATAGGGGATTTCGGTGACGACGATGCTCCAGGTGCCCCTGCCCTGGTCTTCCTGGCCCCATTTGGCCCGGACGCGGAAACCGCCGCGGCCCGTCTCGTAGGCTTCGAGGATCGAGGCGCGGCTGTCGACGATGATGCCTCCGGTCGGGAAATCCGGACCCTGGACGAAGTCCATCAGCTTCGCCACCGGCGCGCTCGGATCCTCGATCAGGTGCAGGGCCGCATCGCAAAGCTCGGCGGCATTGTGCGGCGGGATCGAGGTGGCCATGCCGACCGCAATGCCGGACGAACCATTGGCGAGCAGGTTCGGGAAGGCGCCGGGCAGCACGACCGGCTCCTCGTCCTCCTCATTATAGGTCTGCCGATAGTCGACCGCGTCCTCGGTGATGCCGGAAAGCAGTTCCGTCGCCACGTCGGTCATGCGCGCTTCGGTGTAGCGCATGGCGGCGGCGTTATCGCCGTCGATATTGCCGAAATTGCCCTGCCCGTCGACCAGCGGATAGCGCATGGAAAAGTCCTGCGCCAGGCGCACCAGCGCGTCGTAGATCGACTGGTCGCCGTGCGGGTGGAACTTGCCCATCACCTCGCCGACGATGCGGGCGCATTTGGCAAAGCCCTGGTCGGGGTTGAGCCTGAGCAGCCGCATGGCGTGCATGATGCGGCGATGCACGGGCTTCAGCCCGTCGCGCACATCCGGCAGCGCCCGATGCATGATGGTCGACAGCGCATAGGCGAGATAACGCTCTTCCAGCGCCTTCTTCAGATCGACCGGTTCGATATGGTCACCGCCGCCATCTTCAGGCGGCAAAAGCCTTTTTCCCATGCGGGTGGACTAGCCGAGCGGGTGATTCGCGGCAAGGCGGAGCTGCGGAAATCCGCAATTTGCAGCCCCCGGGCTGTGAAAGGCGGCTCAGTATCCGATGACGGGTGTGACGGACTTCATGTTCCAGCTTGCCGTCCCTGTGCAACAGCACCGGTAGCAGTGCTGTTGCCAACCAACATCAATCTGTTACACGCCCTCTCTAAGGCAGGAGACGGTATTCAGGGGAGCCCGACCTTCATGACATATTCACCGCGTCGAGCGAAGGCTCCCGCTCCGGTTGGCCTTTCGCCGTGATTTTCGACAAATCTGCGGGAGAGCGCCTTTTTCCCGTCCAGTTCGTCACGGAATGGTGATGGCGCAGAACTCAAGAAAACACTTTTCAGGACTCTCTCAGGGAACTCGCGATGACAATCCAACGCTCGACACTCAAGAAACTCGCTTTTTCGACCTTCTTGCTGACTCTGCCGCTCAATGCCGCCTTTGCGCAGGACGCGGCGGTTGCCGACCGGCTGAAGGCCGCACTTGCCGTCCAGGGCGTCGATATCACCTGGACCGGGGTTACCGGCGACAATTCCAGCATGGTGCTGCAGGGCGTGTCGGTCAAACCGGCGGCCGAAAAGGAAGCGCTGCCGATCGGCGACGTCAAGCTTGAAGGCGTGACCGAGGCCAATGGTGGCTTTGATGTCGCGACCATCACGACTTCGGCCTTCGAGCACAGCAAGGACGGTGTAACGCTCAACCTCACTCCCTTCGTGATTCATGACGCCAACATCCCGGCCGAGGGCGCTACGGGCCCGCTCGGCTCGATGATGATCTACAAGTCGGCCGAACTCCAAAACCTGACGGTCAAGGTTGCCGACAAGACCGCCTTCTCGGTGGATGGCGTTGCTGTCCAGATCACGCCCCCGGCCGACGGCAAGGCGATGGAATTTTCCGCAACCACGGAAAAGTTCAACGCCGACCTGACCCTGGTTGACGATGCAAAGTCCAAGGAAGCAATCAACGCCTTGGGCTACCAGAACATATCGGGCAACATCGAAATCGGCGGCACCTGGCAGCCGAGCGACGGCAAGATGGACCTGTCGAAATACGACATCTCGGTCGAAAATGCCGGCACGCTCGGCATGACCTTCGGCCTCGGCGGCTACACGGTCGACTTCGTCAAGTCGATGCAGGAGATGCAGAAGAAGATGGCGGCGCAGCCCGAAGGGGCCGACAACTCGGCGCAAGGCATGGCGTTGCTCGGCCTGTTGCAGCAGCTTTCCTTCAACGGCGCCTCGGTCCGCTTCGACGACGATTCGCTGACCGGCAAGGTGCTTGAGTATGTCGGCAAGCAGCAGGGCATGTCGGGCAAGGACATCGCCAACCAGGCCAAGGCGATCGTGCCGTTCGGCATGGCGCAGCTCAACAATCCCGAATTGACAGCCGAAGTGACGGCCGCTGTGAGCAAATACCTCGACGACCCGAAGAGCCTGGAGATTTCGGCCGAGCCGCCGGCAGCGGTGCCGTTCGCGCTGATCATGGCGGGCGCGATGTCCAACCCGCTCGACCTGCCGAAGACGCTCGGCGTCCATGTGACGGCCAACGAAGACTGATCGAGCGAAACGCTCAATAGCAAAAAGCCCGGCAGCGATGCCGGGCTTTTTTGTTGGATTGTCTATCCGAAAGAATCGGTTCCGGCGGTTTGTTAAAGAACCGCGGGAACTTCGCGATCAGGCGTCCTTCTTCACCGCCGCGACGCGCAGAGAGAGCTCGCGCAGCTGCTGGGGACTGGCTTCCGAAGGTGCGTTCATCAACAGGTCGTAGGCCTGCTGGTTCATCGGGAACATGGTGATCTCGCGCAGGTTCTTGGCGCCCACCAGAAGCATGACGACACGGTCGACGCCGGCCGCCATGCCGCCATGCGGCGGGGCGCCATACTGGAAGGCGCGATAGAGGCCGCCGAAGCGCTCCTCGACCGTGGCGCGATCCAGCCCGACCGTCTCGAACGCCTTGACCATGGTTTCGGGCAGATGGTTGCGGATACCGCCCGAGGCGATCTCGAAACCGTTGCAGACCATGTCGTACTGGAAGGCCTTGATGCCGAGCAGGTCGTCGCCACCGAGCGCCTCGATACCGCCCTGGGGCATCGAGAACGGATTGTGGGCGAAATCGATCTTCTTCTCCTCCTCGTTCCATTCGAAGAACGGGAAGTCGACGATCCAGCACAGCTCGAAGCGCTCGCGGTCGACGAGGTTCAGCTCCTCGCCGGCGCGCGTGCGCGCGGCACCCGCGAAGGTAACGAACTTCTTCGGATCGCCGGCGACGAAGAAGGCGGCGTCGCCATCGGCAAGGCCAAGCTGCTGACGGATCGCCTCGGTGCGCTCCTCACCAATGTTCTTGGCCAGTGGACCGGCGCCTTCAAGCTTGTCGCCTTCCTTGCGCCAGAAGATGTAACCCAGCCCCGGCTGGCCCTCACCTTGCGCCCAAGAGTTCATGCGGTCGCAAAAGGCGCGGCTGCCGCCGGTCTTTGCCGGAATGCCCCACACTTCGGCCTTTGGATCGTTGGCCAGGATGTTGGCGAAAACCTTGAAGCCAGAGTCGCGGAAATGATCGGAGACGGCCTGCATCTCGATCGGGTTGCGCAGGTCCGGCTTGTCGGAACCGTATTTGCGCATCGCGACGTCATAGGGAATGCGCTGGAATTTCTGCGTCACCGGCTTGCCGTTGGCGAAGGTCTCGAAGACGCCCCGCATTACCGGTTCCATGGTCGACAGCACGTCGTCCTGCTCGACGAAGCTCATTTCGAGGTCGAGCTGGTAGAATTCGCCGGGTAGCCGGTCGGCGCGCGGATCCTCGTCGCGGAAGCAGGGCGCGATCTGGAAATAGCGGTCGAAGCCGGAGACCATGATCAGCTGCTTGTACTGCTGCGGCGCCTGCGGCAGCGCGTAGAAGGTGCCGGGATGGATGCGCGACGGCACCAGGAAGTCGCGTGCGCCTTCCGGCGAAGAGGCCGTCAGGATCGGCGTCGAGAATTCGGTGAAGCCGACATCGGTCATGCGCTTGCGCATCTCGGCGATGATCTTGGTGCGCGCCACGATGTTCCTGTGCAGCGTCTCGCGGCGCAGGTCGAGGAAGCGGTATTTCAGGCGGATATCCTCGGGATAGTCCGGCTCGCCGAACACCGGCAGCGGCAATTCCTTGGCCGCCGACAGCACTTCGATCTCGCGGGCAAAAATTTCGATCTCGCCGGTCGGCAAATTGGCATTTGTGGTGTCCGGCAGGCGCGCCTTCACCTCGCCGTCGACACGGATCACCCATTCGCCGCGCACCGTCTCGGCGACCTTGAAGGCGGGCGAATCCGGATCGGCGACAATCTGGGTCAGGCCGTAGTGGTCGCGCAGGTCGATGAACAGCAGGCCGCCATGGTCGCGCACTCGATGCACCCAGCCCGACAGGCGAACTGAAGAGCCGACGTCGCTCTTTCTCAACTGGGCACAGGTGTGGCTGCGGTAACGATGCATGGTCATGTCAAAAGTCCGGGGTGCTGGGTTGTGGCCCGAGCATCAAAGCCCGGTCCAAAATTTGCGCGAAAAGCGCATGGGAGGCCGGATTTGTCAAGGCAAGCCGGGTTTGGGTCGTCTCTCTAACCGATCGTCAGCGTCGAAGTCTTTGCCAGGCTTGGCGGATTGCCGTCAGAAGTGTTTCTCGCGACAGTGCAGTCCTTGAGCAATCTGGAGATGCTTCATGCCAAAACGCACAGTCCCGCCGGGTGTCGGGCCACATAATGGCCGCGAGTTGGAACTGATGCTTCAAGGCGACAAACCAATGGCCCTATTCGGGGCCGAACCGGGTATGGACGCCGAAGATGTTGGTGACACGGGCTTTGGACCGTTTGTCGAAGAAGGCCGCATCCTGAAGTTCACCCACATTGATCCAAAAACGTCCGTGGAAGATCGCCGCTACTGCCTGCCGACAGAAGAATGGCGCTGCAAACTGAGCTTGTTGATCTCCAGAATGTGCCGCAGCGGAGAGGCCTTTGACATCTTCACATCGAATGATCTGGCGAGGCTTGAAGGCACTCTTCTTGGCTACTCGAAGGAAGATATTGAAGCGTTCATCGTACACGCTGCGTCGATGAAAGCGCCGAATTCCAGCACGGTTTGAACGATTGCTTTTAAGCCGGCAGCGGGCGAAGCGTTGGCGAGGGCTCACGAAGCTTGAACGGCCGTCGACCTTTGTAGGGCACGCACCTGTTGGCGGCGGGATAAGCCGCTGGCAATGGTCGCACTGATGGTTCAGAACTGTGGAATCACCTAGATGAGTATGACGTTGAATCGTCATACTCATCTAGCTCTTTGTCGAAGCATGATCTTTTTCCGAAAACCGGTTCCCACTTTTCGGGATCATGCTCTAAGCATCGGTTCCGCATGTCTTCCATCCGCCCGCTGATCCCTCTCCTCATCGCCGCCGGCATTCTGCTTGGCGGCAACGGGCTGCAGGGTACGCTGATTGCGCTGCGCGGCGCGCAGGAAGGGTTTTCCGCCTCCGACATCGGCCTGATGGGCACGTTCTATTTCGCAGGCTTTCTGTTGGGATGCCTCGCCGTCACCCGCATCCTGAAGGCGGTCGGCCATGTCCGGACGTTTTCGGCGCTCGCCGCCACCGCCTCGGCCGGCACGCTGCTTCTGGTGCTGGTGATCGATCCGGTGATGTGGTGCGCGGTGCGCTTTGCCGGCGGCTTCTGCTTTGCCGGCCTGTTCACCGTCATGGAAGCCTGGCTGAATTCCGGCGTCGAAAACAAGGATCGTGCGCGGGTGCTGGCGATCTACCGCATGGTCGATATCGGCTCGGTTACCGGCGCGCAGTTCCTGATCCCGATCTTCGGCCCCGGCGGCTTTGCGATCTTCGCCATCATGTCGATGATGATCACGCTGTCGCTGGTGCCGGTGTCGCTTGGCGACCGTTCCAACCCGACGCCTCCGGAAGACGTCAAGCTCGACCTCGCCCGCGTCTGGCGGATCTCGCCGCTCGGCTGCTTCGGCTGCATCTGCGTCGGCGTCACCAACAGCGCCTTCCGCACGCTGTCGCCGGTCTATGCCGAGCAGATCGGCATGTCG
This sequence comes from Mesorhizobium sp. P2_D6, assembly GCF_056404315.1. Classification (NCBI taxonomy): domain Bacteria; kingdom Pseudomonadati; phylum Pseudomonadota; class Alphaproteobacteria; order Hyphomicrobiales; family Phyllobacteriaceae; genus Mesorhizobium; species Mesorhizobium sp. P2_D6. The sequence goes on from NZ_JBFUEG010000003.1 coordinate 568,149, forward strand.
GTGGCCGATGTCGTCACCTTCGTCAGCGTCGGCATCTTTGGCGGCGCCCTTATCCAGTATCCGCTGGGCTATCTCTCCGACCGCTGGGACCGGCGCGCGGTGCTGTTGGTAACCACATGCGGCGCCCTGCTGGCGGCGCTGGCGCTGGCCTTCGTCGCCGGCGCCAATCCGACCCTCAACCTGGTCATCGTCTTCATCTTCGGCAGCTTCGCCATGCCGCTCTATTCGTTGTCGGCGGCGCATTCCAACGACCGCGCCGACAAGGGCGAGTTCGTGCTGATCAACGCCGCTTTGATGCTGTTCTATTCGTTCGGCGCCATTGGCGGCCCCTTCGCGGCGTCGACGGTGATGCAGTATTTCGGACCGGGCGCCCTGTTTGTATTCAGTGCTGCGGTCTATGCTACCCTCATCGCCGTCATCCTCTACCGCATGCAGGTGCGTGGCAGCGTGCCGGCGGGCAAGCGCAGCCGCTTCACGGCGCTGCTGCGCACATCGACTGTCTTCGCGCGGCTGGCGCGCAGGAATGGCGATTCCGACGGATCGACGGATACTTGACCGAAGGGCGGCTTGACGAAAGCGCCCACGGCTGAAATTGAAAGAGAACCTTACCCGTACTAAAAAGCGATTTGATGCACGTCATCACCACCCAAAATGAGCTCGAGTCCGTTCTCGCCGCTTTTGAAAAGTCGGATTTCGTCACCGTCGACACCGAATTCATCCGCGAAACGACGTTCTGGCCGATCCTGTGCCTGATCCAGATGGCGGCGCCCGGCGTCACCGCGCTGATCGATCCGCTGTCGCCCGATATCAACCTCGCCCCGTTCTTCCGGCTGATGGCCAACGAGGCGGTGGTCAAGGTTTTTCACGCCGCGCGCCAGGACATCGAAATCATCGTCCATCTCGGCGATCTGGTGCCGCATCCGGTGTTCGACACCCAGGTCGCGGCCATGGTCTGCGGCTTCGGCGACAGCGTCTCCTACGACCAGCTGGTGCAGCGCATCACCGGCGCCCGGCTCGACAAATCATCGCGTTTCACCGACTGGCGCCACCGGCCGCTATCCGACAAGCAGCTCGACTATGCGCTAGCCGACGTTACTCATCTGATCGATGTCTACAAGCATCTCAGCGCCGAACTGGAGCGGGAAAACCGCGCCCATTGGCTGAACGAGGAAATGGAGGTGCTGACCTCGCGCGAGACCTACGATCCGCACCCCGAGGATGCCTGGAAGCGGTTGAAGATGCGGCTGCGCAAGCCGCAGGAGCTGGCGATCGTGCAGACGGTGGCGGCATGGCGCGAGCGCGAGGCGCGCGAGCGAGACGTGCCGCGCGGCAGGGTGCTCAAGGATGACGCCATATACGAGGTCGCCCAGCAGGCGCCGCGCGATGCGGCCGCGTTGAGCAAGCTGCGCACCACGCCGAAAGGCTGGGAACGGTCATCGACGGCAACCGCATTGCTCGGCGCGGTCAACACGGCGCTTGCTCTGCCCCGGGAAGAGATGCCGAAGCTGCCCAAGAGCTTTCAGCCTCCCGAGGGTTCGAGCGCGGCTGCAGAGCTGCTGAAAGTGCTGTTGCGAATCGTAGCCGAGAAGGAAGGCGTCGCCTCGAAAGTGCTGGCGTCCAGCGACGACATCGACCGCATCGCTGCCGAAGGCGAAGCCGCCGACGTGCCGGCGCTGCAGGGATGGCGGCGCGCCGTGTTCGGCGAGGCTGCATTGAAGCTGGTGCGCGGCGAAATCGGCATCAAGTTCGACAAGCGCAAGATCGCGGTGTTCGATCTGTAACCTTCTTTGAGCCCTATACGGCTCCGAGCAGGTGCAGCGCGAACCAGATCCATGCCAGCAAGAGAATGATCGCGCCCACGTAGAAGGCGCGGCTGCGAAACCGCAGATTGTTGCTGGTCAGGTGAACCCAGGCATGGGCATAGCGGGAAATCACGAAAACCCACGTCAAGGCCAGGGTCAGGTAATTGACGCCATTGGTCGCGTGCAACGCCAGGCACAGCACGTAGAAAAGCACCGGCAGTTCGAACTGGTTGATGAGATTGTTGGCGACTGTGACGCTGGACGCAGGCTCGGTCGTGCGTATCTTGTATTGACCGACCTTGGCCTCGCCCGATTTGACCGCACCATAGCGGCGCCGGCCCATCACCACATAGACGATATAGACCAACAGCACCTGCGCCAACATCGGCCAGAAGATTGCTGTCTGGCTCATGGCGTTGCCCCTGCCTGGTCGTTCATGCCTGTGGACGCCGCTGGCTGGCGACGATGAAGGCCGCAACGACGGCGACAGGTATCGCCAGAAGTACGAATTTGGTGACGATCAGCGACGAGGCGAAGGACAACGAATCCGGATTGGCCGACAGCGCATCGGACAAAAGCCGCGCCACCGCAATGTTCTGGGCATAGTCGGCGCAGGTGTAGGGCAGTACGACAACCAGCGCCAACAGCGACTGAACCTGTACCGGCAGGGTGCGAAAGAGCTTCAGCCGCCGCCCTGTGGCAAGGATCAGGCTGACCATGGTCAGTGACAGCAGCGCCGGGAACAGAAGGTCGAAGGTCAAATAGTGCCAGACGAGGATGATCTCGCTGCCGCGCCGGCCGAGTGCCGTCAGCCAGGCCATACCCTCATCCGGCGTGAACCCTTCAAAGCGCACATCGAGCGACGGCAGGCCGCCGCTCAACTGGCGGAAATAGAAGAATTCCAGCAGCGTCATGGCGATGAAAACCGCCCCGGAGGCAAAACACAGCGCGCCCGCATGGCGCGCCAGCCGCAGCACGATCGCCGCCTGATTGCGCCAGAGCACGTTCCGCTCTGGCTGCTGGTCAGGCTCCGCCAGGATAATTCGGGCTTTCGCGGGTAATCGTGACGTCATGGGCGTGGCTTTCACGAAGTCCGGCGTTGGATATGCGCACAAAAGTGGCGCGCTCGCGGAAATCAGCAAGGTCGCGCCCACCGACATAACCCATAGCGGCTTTTAGGCCGCCTGCAAGCTGGTGCAGCACGCCAGACACAGGTCCTTTGTAGGGCACCTGCCCTTCAATGCCTTCCGGGACCAGTTTCAGCGTGTCACGCACCTCGGCCTGGAAGTAGCGGTCGGCCGAGCCGCGCGCCATGGCGCCGACCGAACCCATGCCGCGATAGGCCTTGAAGGAGCGGCCCTGGTGCAAATAGACCTCGCCCGGGCTTTCGTCGGTGCCGGCGAGCAGCGAGCCGATCATGGCCGCACTTGCGCCGGCCGCGAGCGCCTTGGCCAGGTCGCCCGAATATTTGATGCCGCCATCGGCAATGACCGACACACCGGATTTGTGCGCCGTCTCGACCGCCGACATGATCGCCGAAAGCTGGGGAACGCCGACACCCGCAACGATGCGCGTGGTGCAGATCGAGCCTGGGCCGATGCCGACCTTGACGGCGTCGGCGCCGGCATCGATCAGCGCCCGAGTGCCTTCGGCGGTGGCGACGTTGCCGGCCAGGATGCGCACGGAGTTGGAAAGCTTCTTGGCCCTTGTCACGGCATCGAGCACACGCTGTGAATGGCCATGCGCGGTGTCGATGACCAGGAGATCGACGCCGGCGTCGATCAGCCGCTCGGCGCGCTCGAAGCCGTCATCGCCGACGCTGGTGGCGGCGGCGGCGCGCAGCCGTCCCTGCGCGTCCTTGGTGGCGTGCGGGTTGAGCTGCGACTTCTCGATGTCCTTGACGGTGATCAGGCCGACGCAATTGCCTTTTTTGTCGACGACGACGAGCTTTTCGATGCGGTGCTGGTGCAGCAGCCGCTTGGCTTCGTCCTGGTCGACATTCTCCTTGACCGTGATCAGGTTCTCACGGGTCATCAACTCATAAACCTTCTGCGAAGGATCCGAGGCGAAGCGGACGTCGCGGTTGGTCAGGATGCCGACCAGCCGACCGATCTTCTGGCCGCCGGTGCCGCCATTCTCGACCACCGGAATGCCCGAAATGGAATAGGTGCGCATCAGCGCCAGTGCGTCGGCCAGCGTGGCATCGGGGCCGATGGTGACCGGGTTGATGACCATGCCGGACTCGAATTTCTTGACCTGGCGCACCTGCTCGGCCTGTTCGGCCGGCGAGAAATTGCGGTGGATGACGCCGATGCCGCCGGCCTGCGCCATGGCGATGGCAAGCCGTGCCTCCGTGACGGTGTCCATGGCGGCCGACAGGATCGGCACATTGAGGTCGATGTCGGTGGCGATGCGGGTGCGGATATCGGTCTCGCCGGGCATGACCTCGGAATGGCCGGGCTGCAGCAGCACGTCGTCAAAGGTCAGCGCCAGCGCGCCGGTGGACGTTTCGATGATTTTTGCCATGGCCAGTCCTTCGAATACGAAAAAGCGCTGGGAGAATACAAAAAAGCGCTGGACCGCAATGGACAGCGCCGACTCGTTTCTTCCCTTTCAGGATTGGCGCTGGCTGGTAACACGTCGCGGCGCCGATGAAAAGCGGGTGATTGCATGTCACCGCAAAGTGTTGAGCCTGGCCCGATAGCCGCCACCACGGGTTGCGGTCGCACAAAAGTGACAGCAAATTAATGCGACATCCGGGTAAGGGCGTGATAACCGCCTTTTCGTGCCGGCTTGCCCCGGTCGGCACGCACCTTTTGCCAGTTCGGACGCGTTCGTTGAACCGCATCATTCCGCTCATACTGGCGGTCGCTCTTTTCATGGAAAACATGGATTCGACCGTCATCGCGACATCGCTGCCGGCGATCGCCGTCGACATCCACACCAGCCCAATCGCGCTCAAGCTGGCGCTGACCGCCTATCTGGTGTCGCTGGCGATCTTCATTCCGATCAGCGGCTGGATGGCCGACCGGTTTGGCGCCAAGAACGTGTTTCGGGCAGCGATCGGTGTGTTCATCCTGGGCTCGGTCGCCTGCGCCATCTCCAATTCGCTGCCGGCCTTTGTCGTCTCGCGCTTCCTGCAAGGCATAGGCGGCGCCATGATGACGCCGGTCGGCCGCCTGGTGCTGGTGCGAGCGACGCCGAAAAGCGAACTGGTCGCCGCCATGTCGTGGTTGACTGTGCCGGCGCTGGTCGGGCCGCTTGTGGGGCCACCGATCGGCGGCTTCATCACCACCTATTTCACCTGGCACTGGATTTTCCTGATCAACGTGCCGATCGGGCTGATCGGCATCTGGCTGGCGACGCGCTTCCTGCCGCAAACCGATGCCGCAGAAACGCCGCCGCTCGATTTTCCCGGCTTCGTGCTAAGCGGGCTCGCCGCATCGGGCGTTGTCTTCGGCCTGTCCGTGGTCAGCCTGCCCTATCTGCCGCCGGCGATCGGCTTCATCACCGTGGCGGTCGGGCTGATTTCCGGCGCACTCTACCTCCTGCATGCGCGGCGCGCCAAAAACCCTCTGCTGGCGCTGGAACTGTTCCGCAACCAGGTGTTCCGCTCCTCGGTGCTCGGCGGCTCGCTGTTTCGCATCGGCATCGGCGCGGTGCCGTTCCTGTTGCCGCTGATGTTCCAGATCGGCTTCGGGCTGACGCCGTTCCAGTCGGGCATGATCACCTTCGTCTCGGCCATCGGCGCCATCGGCATGAAGTTCGTCACGGCGCTGATCTTCCGGCTGGCCGGCTTCCGCCGCGTTTTGATCTGGGGCTCGCTGATCGCCGCCGCATCGATCGCCATATACGGCCTGTTCACGCCGGAGACGCCTTACGCGCTGATGCTGGCCATATTGCTGGTTGGCGGCTTCATCCGCTCGATGTTCTTTACCGGCGTCAACGCGCTTTCCTATGCCGAGGTGTCGGCCGAAGACACCAGCAAGGCGACGCCGATCACGGCGGTGTTCCAGCAACTGTCGATCGCGCTCGGCGTGGCGCTGGCCGGCGGCATCCTGGAAGTCTCGACCTCGATCCATGGCGGCCCGCTGACGCTTGGCGATTTCCACATCGCCTTCTTCATTGTCGCGGCTGTATCGGCGGCAGCGTCGATATCGTTCATGCGGCTGGCGTCGGACGCCGGCAATGCGGTGTCGGGACATGGCCGGCTGACGACGCCGAAGACGCTGGAGCCAGTGAGCACGGCGGGGAAGTAGCGGCGCGGCGCCTTCCCTTCTCCCCCTGTGGGAGAAGGTGGATCGGCGCGCAGAGGGGTGTTCCAGCGGAGTGAGACGTTGGCGTTCCCTGGAACACCCCTCATCCGTCGCCTTCGGCGACACCTTCTCCCACAAGGGGAGAAGGAAGAACGCGCCCTTTGAAATCCTTCGCCAGCAGATACAGCTCCACCGACTCGTCCCGCGACGCCGGCGGCTTCACGTGATGCACCGAGCGAAAGTTCTTCTTGAGCATGGAGAGCAGCTCATTCTCGGCGCCGCCCTGAAACGTCTTGGCCAGAAAATGCCCGCCCGGCTTCAGCACCGACAGCGCGAAATCGGCGGCGACCTCGCACAGATGCATGGTGCGGATGTGGTCGGTTCGCTTGTGGCCGGTGGTCGGCGCCGCCATGTCGGACAGCACGACATCAGGGTCGCCGCCCAGCGCTTCGGCGAGCTTTTGCGGCGCTTCGGGGTCCAGGAAATCCATGAGCAGCACGGGAGCGCCGGGCACGGCATCCATTTCGAGATAGTCGATGCCGATGACATGCGGATTCTCCGCCGTCGATTTCGTCCTCGCGGCCGCCACCTGGCACCAGCCGCCGGGCGCAGCCCCGAGGTCGATGACCTTCATGCCGGGCTTCAAGAGATGATGCTTGTCGTCGATCTCGATCAGCTTGTAGGCCGCGCGCGAGCGGTAGCCGTCGGCCTTGGAGCGCTGGACATAGGGGTCGTTGATGTGGCGCTGCAGCCAGCGGCGCGACGATTCCTTCAGGCCGCTCTTTTTCTTGATCCGCGTCTTCAACACGCGGATGCTGGCAGAACCTGGTTTTTCCGGTTTCTTAGTCACTGTCGGCCACGCCCACTGTTGCGCCAGACGCCGTCATCGGCCATCAGCTCGCTCAAAATGCCTTCGCGCAGACCACGGTCGGCGACGCGCAGCCGCTCCGACGGCCACACCGCGCGGATGGCTTCGAGGATAGCACAGCCGGCCAGCACCAGATCGGCGCGGTCGGCGCCGATGCAAGGGTTGGCGCAGCGCTGCTGGAAATCCCAGCCGACCAGCTTTTCGACCATGCGGTCGACGCTGTCACGGTCCATCCACAACCCGTCGACCCGGCGGCGGTCGTAGCGCTCGAGGTCGAGATGGACGCCGGCCAGAGTCGTCACCGTGCCGGACGTACCGAGCAGATGGAATTTCGGGCTGGCCAGCACATGGCTCAGCCGGTCGCGGCCGTCGAAGGACCTCAGCCGCACGGCGACATCCTCGACCATGGCGGCAAAGATCTCGCGCGTCACCGTGCGGCCGCCAAAACGCTCGGCGAGCGAGACGACGCCGACCGGCAGCGACGTCCATGACACGATGTGGTTGGCAAGCCGCGGCGAGCGCTGGCCGGTGAGGTCGATCAGCGCGATTTCGGACGAGCCGCCGCCAATGTCGAACAACACCACGCCTTGCGTGTCGCGCTCGACCAGCGAGCCGCAGCCCGACACCGCAAGACGGGCCTCGGTCTGGCGGTCGATGATCTCGAGTTTCAGACCGGCCTCGCGCTCGACACGCTGCAGGAATTCGACGCCATTGTCGGCGGTGCGGCAGGCTTCGGTGGCGATCAGCCGCGCCTTCTTGATCTTGCGGTTGCGCAATTTATCGCCGCAGATTTTCAGCGCCTCGACGGCGCGGTCCATCGCCGCCTGGCTCAGGTGCCCGTTGGCGGTCAGCCCCTCGCCCAGCCTGACGATGCGCGAGAACGCGTCGATGACGCGGAACTGGCCATGGCGCTGCGGCACCGCGACCAAAAGCCGGCAATTGTTGGTGCCGAGATCGAGCGCGGCAAACACCGGCAATTCCTGCATCGGCGGCCGCTGTATAGGCTGTTCAGGGCTGGGCTGCGGAGCCGGAGGTGCGACTAGAGGGCTCGGGGCAGCGATGCTGACGGCCGGCGGGCCGGCTGCAACGAGGTGCGCTGATACCGCCAGCCCATCGCGTGCAAAAACCTTGCGTCCGCGCCGGCGCTTGCGCCGCTTTCTCGCTTTGCCTCGCTGAGGCTGGGCGTCGCCGGCCTGTCCGTCACCGGACTGGGGCCCCGCCTGGCGGGGCCGCCCGGCGGATGGGCTTGCCTGGCCTGACGGCGGCGAAGCCCTGGACACGCCCACTTCCGGCGCGCCTGCGCCGGTGTCGTGGTCTTCCACTTCGGGTCCTTCCGGCGCCGCGCGAACCGGAAACCGGACGCAGCAGGCACCTAAATGTTTTAAGTTGCCGCCAGAGTAGCAGTGCGGGACCGGATCACCAAGAGCAGCGGGTCAAATTTTGCCGGCATCATGCAGCGGCAATGCTTGCGGCGTTGAATAGCGGGGCTTGTCCGGTTGAATAGCCGGCTTCAATGAGGCATTTCTGAAATGAGGGGTAACATTGGTGAATCGCGGATTTTTTCGCGCCCGCCTGGGCGATGGGCAGCAACGCATGATGGGAACTCCATGAACTGGAGGCGCTATCTGTGGCCGGTCATCGGCATTGCAGCGGTGATCTTCTCGCTGCTGTTGCTGTGGCATGAGCTGCGCGGCATCTCGCTCGACGACGTCTGGGACGGCATCGTCGCTATCCCGACGCGCGGCTGGGTGCTGGCGGCGCTGAGTTCGGTGGTCGCCTACGCCTCGCTTGCCGGCTACGACCACATCGCGCTCTTGCATATCGGCAAGAAAGTGTCGTGGCTGTTCGTCACCTTCTGCTCCTTCACCACCTACGCGCTGTCGCACAATATTGGCGGCTCGGTGTTATCGGGCGCGGTGATCCGCTACCGCGCCTATGGCACCAGGGGGCTGACCGGCCAGGATGTCGGCATATTGGTGGCGATCTGCTGGATCACCTTCGTGCTCTCCAGCCTGCTGGTCGGCGGCCTGGTGCTGGTGTTCGAGCCGCAGATCATCGGCCGCTTCTCCGGCGCTCCGCATCATGGGCTGGCGATCGCCGCCGGCATCGCTTTGCTCACTCTGGTCGGCGCCTACATCTTCGGCAGCTGGCTGCATCTGAAGCCGCTGAAAATCGCCGGCTTCCAGGTGCACTACCCGGCGCTGCCGATCGTGGCGCGGCAGTTGCTGATCGGCCCGATCGAGCTGCTCGCCGCGGCGGCGATCATCTTCTTTGCCCTGCCGTTGGCCGGCAATCCCGGCTATTTCGTTATCCTCGGCGTGTTCCTGGTGTCGTTCTCGGTGGCGCAGATCTCGCACGCGCCGGGCGGGCTCGGCGTGTTCGAGGTGGTGTTCCTGGCCGGTCTGTCGCAGATGGATCCGGTCGGCGTGCTGGCCGCACTTTTGGTGTTTCGCCTGTTCTACCTGATCATCCCGCTTGTGATCGCGCTTGGGGTGGTGCTGTTCTTCGAGCATTCGCAATACAGCCGCGGCGAGATGTAGCCCCTGCCCGCCGTGCACCGACGCACAACAAACCAAAAGCCCATGATTGAAACGCAGCGCAGGCTTGACTATTTTCCGGCGGCGGCTACAAGGCACGCGCGGCTGCTTCGGCGGCCCACCAGCGCGACAGCGCCTGCTGGGGAATAGGTTAACGGTAGACCCACGGACTCTGACTCCGTTAGTCCTGGTTCGAATCCAGGTTCCCCAGCCAAACAAAATCAATCACTTAGCTACCAAATCCGCCCCAAACCATGTTGCTGGTCCCCAAATGCGTAGCAACGTAAGCCCTTGATTTGTAAGGAGTGATAAGGATCGGAGGCTGCGAATAGCAACATGGATAGCAACATGGCAAATTTGCATTTCCGCGGTGGGATCATTCCGCCCTCCTCCGCGTTGAGAGAGAATTCACGGAGGACTCAACATGGGCGACGAACGGCACGAAAAAATTCAGCAACGAGCATACGAAATTTGGGAGCGCGAAGGCGGCGTGCATAGCGACCCAGAGAAACATTGGCACCAAGCTGAGGCAGAAATCGAGCGCGAGAATCAATTGGAAACTGATCAGGCATTTACCGAACCAAGTGCCGCTGGAGCGATGGTGCTATCGGCCAAGACGAGAAACCAGCGGCGTGCTGAGGCCGCCAGTTCCGACGTCATGACGGTAGAGGCGCTGGCGATGCGTACCGGCATTACGGGCGACCAAGCCCAAGACCTAATTGATAGGTTGGGCGATGACCGCGAGGCGATCGAGGAGGCAGCCCGGAGTTTGGCGACCGGCCAACAGAATTTCAGCAAATAGAAAAGACCCCGCCGAAGCGGGATAAACCTTCATGTGATCCGGTAGCGCCTTCGTTTAGGGCGGCAACACCTTCACACAATTGCGGCGCGGGATTGTAGCCGCTACTTTATTAGGTGTCGGCCATCTACTCCTCCCAAGCGATGGCGTGCCAAGCTCACCCCCCCCGCGAGCTTGAAATCAACCCGCTGCCTCTCCCCCAGGCAGCGGGTTTTTCACACTGTGCAAAGTTATCAGACGGCAACACGCGGGTCGTATTGCGTGCCAGCGAGCAGGCAGTCTGACCACGCCTCGTCATCGATCGGCTTGAGGCAGTCGCCCTCAATCGTGCGATCCCTACAGGGATCCAAGATGGCGAATGAGCGCACGCCGTAAATCTCGCATCCTTTGGCCGTCCTAACCCGCCCCATCACTAGCGACGGTAAGCTTTGGTCTTTGTGTGTTACGAACTCACCTGGTTCGAAACGCCAGCCCGCTGCATCTGCCACCGGCTCGCCCCCACCCCTCAAGGATCGAGCCGCCAATTCAGCCTCGCGGGGGAACGATGCGGCAAGCCGTGAAGGAGTCAAGCCATTGACTTTACTAGTTATTTTTGTACTTTTGTCAATACCGGCTAGGCTTTTTCGCCTAGCCCGCGGCCGCTTTGGCCGGCGCCATTCAGGCAACCTCCAGCGAGCGGCGCCGGCCATCCTCCCCTTGCTGAAATCGTCAAGCGCACCATTGCGGGAAGCGAAGCTTGCGTTCGCGCACAGGTTGCGCGATGCTACCGCGGGGCAAGGGGGCAGAAAATGGCACGCAATATCGAGAAGGCGGCTATCACCATCGACAAGTGGGAGGTAGCCATGAGTGAAGTAGTCGGCGGTGTCGTCTTACTCCTTTACCCGGCCGAAGGTGATGTTGTTCCGATCATACTTAGGCCCGCTCAGGCAACAAAGCTGGGCCACGATTTACAATCGCCCAAGTTCATACCCAAACCTACTGTCCAATAAGCCTCACAGCTGCCCTGGATTTGGTACCTCGGCACATCGTCATCCTCGCTGGCGCGGTCTGGCGCTACAGGCAGCGCGATATGATCGGCATGGCCGCTTGCCTCCTGATGGCCGCGCTGGGCGCCTATATCCTGCTGCCCTAGCCCTTCTTCACCTTCGGCGTGATCTCCTCGCACCGTGCCTTGTCGCCGATCTCCTTGGCCATCTCCAGCGATTTGGGCGCAATAGGCCTGCCAGGCGGCCGGCTTGGGTCCTTTGATCAGGCGACCTCCCAGCAGGCGCCGGGCATTTTCTAAGCGGGCGGTCCGCAGGATTTAGATCGGCCGCAGGTCGCAACTAAGCAAATTGGCTGAGGCTGCATAAGCGAACGTATGAGACGACACCGATTGCCTTCAAAGTAGCTTGCGCTCATTCTTAAGTCAGCCAGCACCGCGCCTCGTTCAAGCCAGACTGGTCAGGCCCAGCGGCAGCCGCCACAAGTCCCCTAGACCACGCCGCTGGGCCGCCCTGCTACAGTCTCTTCCGCGATCACACCATATGCAACGGCGGCCCGTCTGTTAGACTATCTTGGCGGCGGACCCTATTTTCCGCCATGGCCGGCGCCCCCCGCCTAAGGCACCCCAACAAGCGCCCTTGCGGCGCCGGCCATTTTCACCGGCGTTCGCTGCGGACCATCGTCCAAAAGACTGTATTCCCACAACTCCAGCGAGAGCGGTATGCTCACTACTCGGCGCGCTTCCCTCAAAGCGCCGTCGCTGTAAGGCTCGGCGCCCTCTGGTTTGTTCAGTGTCGAAAGGAGGGCGCCGGCCCCAGACTAGCCATTGCTGTTCTCCTACGCTGGATCGTCTCGCCAAATCGGATCACGGTTGATCTTGATTGCAACCAGACGGCGGATGCGCAGTCCGACTGCCTCGCGCCCTGAAGCTATGGCAAACTCGCCGAGCGAAGACCCCAACAGCCTCAAGCCCGGTGAGCCTACAACCTGATCAGAATGCGCGATCAGGACCGGGGTCAGCCGGCAAGCTCGTGCAGCAAGACTCATGCCAGCAATTATTTCCCGAAATGGGACTGAGTGAAAGCAAGGTGATCTGATCTGGGGAAAACGTCCGCGCCGGGTTCTGTTGCGGAGTTGCTAATACTAGGGTGGCATTAGCCGGCTCGCCAGCCCCGAGTCGGTTAGGCCCGGCGGTAAGTCGAATTCACCCCAACGGACTCTGTCGGGCCGCTTGGTGGGTCACCCGCATATTGTCTACATTAGCAACCGCTTGACTAAGCGGCGAGCCGCGCCAGAATCGTCACCATGGCGCGGGAAATCAACATAGGTGACAAGGTGGCAATCTTCGCCACTGTGGGAAAGCGTATCGAGGATCGCGTTACCCTCCACATTCTCACGGCCAACAGTCCCTATTCGATCATCGATCCAAAGGCGAAGCCAGGCGACAAACTTAGGTTCGAGGGCGATGTCGTCTTTGTCGACGAGGAGTTGGGCCGCGTCACTGTGCAAGTGCTCGGGCGTGTCACGGTCGAAGCCAGTACGGTCGAGTTGGTGAGGAAATTCGAACGGCCAACATATATGCTTAGCTGAGCGCATGGGAGGGAAGGATGCGCGTCACAGGCCTGCATTTCCTATTAGCCGGGCTCACGATGCCAATTGCAGCCTTCGCTCAAGGCGAAGTATCGGTCGAACGAGGGTTGCAGGTATCAATCGTCGGCGGTTGTCACGATTGCCATACGGAAGGCTACAGCGAAACAGAAGGCAAGATTGATCCTGAAAAGGCTTTAATGGGCAGCTCGGTCGGTTGGCGCGGTCCCTGGGGCACGACCTATGCAACCAATCTTCGGATAGATGCTTCGGTAATGAGCGAGCGTGGATTCGTAGGGATGCTGAAGCGCATTAGAACGTCTCCACCGATGCCTTGGTACAATCTTCGAGCGATGGAGGAGAGCGATATGCAATCGCTCTATCAATACATTAGGTCGCTCGGCAAACACGGGAAGCCGGCCCCTAGCCGCATTCGCTCTGATAAGGAACCGACGACGCCATACGTTCAACTTGTGCCACCCCAAACGCCGAAGAACTGACAAATATGCCAGAGCTGAGCGAAGAACAGCGCCCTGCAAAAAGCGTAGCGTCAGATAAACTGACCCACTACCCTAGCTGACGACAATATGGACTCTCTTCAACTTCAAATGGGCGTTTACGCTCTGGGTTCGTAAAAAGATCGGAGAAGAAGGTAGCTCTATTGAGAAGCCACCCTTCAGGCTCTCATCCAGTGGAACACCATCGGGCCGGTTTGGCCGCCTGCCGCTGATAATCAGGACAAGGCGAGCGCGTTTGTTGCCTTGCCGGTATTGGCACCAGGCCGGGACCAAAGTCCGGCTTGTGACTGGCCTCAAGCAAGTGCAACATCGCTGAGAAACCCGACGGTTGAGGGCCTGGTTCGCAACAGACAAGGCGGCCCAGGCTCTTCGTTTTTCGGGGGCGATGTTTGAGGGAGAAGTGCATTGTTCGTCGATTACTACGAACTCTTGGAGATCAGCCCCAACGCCAACTCGGAGACGCTTGAGCGAATATTTCGCTATTTTGCGATGCGCTATCATCCCGACAATCAGCAAACCGGAAATGAAGCCCGCTTCAGTGAAATAGTAGAAGCACACAATGTCCTGAAAGATCCGGTCAAGCGCGCCCAATACGACATCTCCTATCGAGAGCATGCCGGTCTGCGCCTTCAATTGGCCGAGGAAGCAAGCGACGGCAAAGGCATTCAGAAGGACGCTGTGGTCCAGGCCAAACTGCTTTCTCTGCTCTATGTGAAGCGCCGCCAGGATGTCAGCAACCCCGGGATTGGCGACGTCGAAATCGAACGGTTATTGGGCTGTCCGCGAGAGCATCTCGAGTTCCATCTTTGGTACATGAAGGCGAAGGGATGGATCGCAAGAATTGAGAACGGGACAATCGCGATCACGGTTGAAGGCGTCGACCGCGCCGATTCCGAACTGCGTCGCGATACCAGCATTCGGCTCCTGGGATCGTAGAACATTGAACCGTTGACCTATGCTACTTGCAGGTCCGGCGGTCAAAACCCTAACGCCAGCGCGTTTTGCGGCTGCTATGCGTCGGCGCAGACGCCGAGCTCGCAAAGCCTGGCGCTGGCCTCCTCGACGCTCATTTCCACCGGCGAGATCGCCCTGTACTCGACCGGCTTGTCCTGCCAGTCCTTCGAAGTGAACGTCCGCCCGGCGAGCTTGAAGATGGCTCGAACCGCTACGCCTGACACGTGCGGCATTTCCGTCGAGCAGATGGCGAACGCGGTGTAGGCTGGCGTCAGGCCGCTGCGGGCCGCATCGCGCTCGACATCGCTGCGGCAGCGCGTCACGCCGATCCCGGAAAAATCGCTACGGCGCAGGACAACCAAGCCCTTGCCGGGGAGGCGCGCATAAACGCCGGTCTGGTCGAATGCCTGGCTCAGATAATACGTGCCGATATCCCCGTTGAAATCGGGAAAGGTGATCGAGGCGTGCAGATATTGCCAGAAATAGATCATGGCCACGGCCGCGACGGCCAGCATGGCGGCACCGGCGCGCTGCTGCGGCGGTGTCGGCTTCCAGCCGAAAATCCAGCCGCGCTCCCTGACCACGCGCGGCGTCGCCAGCAGCGGCGCGGACGGGTTGCCGCTGAATAGGCGCCAGCGCGTCTCTATTTCCTGCCACAACTCGTCGGCGGGTACGGTCAGCAGGTCGTGGTGGAAGGCGACTTGCACCATCTCGTCCCTGGGAACGAAGTGGACGTTCCATCCAGGACCCCGCCCCCACCACGATTTGACCGGATTGTTGGCGTCGAAAAATTCCCGCGACACAAGCGCTGCCGTCACGTCGCGGGAGATATGACCCTTCGCCCCCCTGATGTCGATCAGTTCGAGACCGTGGATCTCGCTCCACGGAATGCGGAGTTCCTTGTTCTTCGCGATACGGAACAGGATGCCGGAGGGAGACAGCTCGAGCATCGGCTTTCGCGGGCTGTTGCGACGATGAAAGGCGAAGCCGATGTAGGCGAGGCTGGCAAAGATGATGAACAATGCGACCACCCTCGCCTCACTGTCGTCGCTGCTGTCGCCACCGCGCGCGAGAAACAGGACCAGGATGGCAAGAGCCATGAAACCCAGCGCCCAGGGGATCTTCTTGAACAGATATTTTTCGATGCCGAAGGCCCGCGTCGCGGTGGCGTCGACCTCTTTGCTGTTCGTGCTGGTGTCGTTCATGGGGTCGCGATCAAGGCTGTTCGTGCCCGATTACAGCACCGGGCGAAACGGTGCGTCAATGAGGTGTGTCACAGACGGGCAGCCGCAAGCCGGCGGCTCGGGGCGAGATTCCCGGAGCGAAAAAGATTGGCTGGTTTGTGGTACTGGCTAAGCTTCGTCAAAGGTTCCTGCCCAAGGTCGCGTCATGCCCACCGATAGCCAGTACATTCTCGAACGCATCCGCCAAGGCTGCGTGACGCTTTCCGAGGACGAGTTCGTCATCGACAGGCTGGTGAAGTATGTCGGCAATGGCAGGATCCGCTGGCACGTCGAATTGCGTGGGCATCGCATCGAGCTGACCACCGGCCAGATCAAGAAGCAGCCGACCTTCCGCAGAAAAATTCTTGAACAAGCCGGCGTGCTGCCGCCGCAGCGCGCAGGGGCTGACTACAGGCGATGGGCACTCGATCTGAGGAGAAATGCCATCGAGCTTCCGTGGCGCGACAGGCCGGTCGATGCCGGTTTCGCCATCGACAGGCTCGCCAGCCACGGCGATGGGCGCTGGACGGTTGAATACCAGGGCAAGGTCATCAAGTTCACGACGACCAAACTGCGCAGGCAAGTCAGCTTCCGCAAACGTATGCTGGCCAAGGCCAAGGTGCTGCCGCCCGAGCTGGCTCCTGCCGCCTATCGCAAGTGGATGGACTGGCTCATTCAAAACGCCACAGAGGCCGCACCGCAGGCCGGCCAAGCGTCGATGACGGAAAAGAGCTGGCTTGACGACCTGCCGGAGCTGGCCGGCTGGGAAAATGCCGCGCTGTCCGGAGAGACCGACTAGGACAGCTACTAATCAGTAATAGGATTTATCTGCATTTTAACTAATGTAGATCATCCTTACGGATTGTGTCTCGCGGCTTGTGGACAGAGCAGCATGGTCGACCTTGTGGATGAGGATGAAGTTCCAGCACCCGGCCGATCCGGACGCTGGCGCGTAATAGCTTTGACGACCCTCCAGATCGCCCCACCGGTCATTTCGGTGGGATGCGCCATCATGGCCGGCTATTTCGCCTTTGCGACCTCCAGCAAAAAGCCGCCCGCAGACATGGCAGCACTAGCCGTGTCGATCATGAAATCGGGCGATGCTTCTCCGGAACTGCGCGATTGGGCAGCGGACGTTCTGGGGATACAGACCGATATTGGAATGCCTACCAAAACTGCCCAGCAATAACCACCTGCTTGGCTTGATATTCCTACGTCAGGAATTTGGTCGCCGCCCAAGCCGGCGGCCGGCGCCGCTCATCCACGAGATTGCCCGAGGAGGCGCCGGCCAGGCGGGCATTGGGGTACCCGCCGTCGCTAAATTAGCATTCGTGCATTGACCTGGAATGGCGCGAACGCGGAAGGCTGGCAGCCGCGGCACTACAGCAATTTTTCCCAAGACCCGGAACCCTCAACGCTGCAATGGTTGTGACCCCAGCGTCTTGGCGCGGCTTGCCCTGGAGACAATCATGACGACGTTTCTCACCGCTCTCGGCTCTGAAGGTCCTCCAGCCGACCGGGCGAAAGAGATGGACCTCTATGGATGGTTGATTGGCAGCTGGGACATGGAGACGGTCCACCACCGCAACGACGGCACAAGTCAGAAAATGGACGGCGAATGTCACTTTGGCTGGGTGCTGGAAGGCCGCGCCATTCAGGACATCTGGATCAGGCCCAGGCGCCCTTCCCCGTCCACCATGTATGGCACGACCTTGCGCGTCTTCGACCCCGGGATCGGTGGCTGGCACATCATCTGGAGCGATCCGCTCAACCAGGACTATTCGCGCCAGATCGGGCGGGCCGAGGGCAAGGATATTGTCCAGATCGGCGCTGACTCGCGCGGTCTGCAGGCCCGATGGCGGTTCACCGAGATCACCGCCGACAGCTTTCACTGGATCGGCGAGGAGAGACGCGCGGAGAGCGACCCCTGGCGCGTGACGTATGAACATTTTGCGCGGCGGACGGGTTCCTGAAGCACGCCTGCGCTTTTTGCTGCCAGCTTCCGGCATCAGCCGGGCATCCAGTGTCCCAGCACTTTGGCCTTGCAGGCTGGTTAAGGTCGGGCAGGTGCTAAGATAGATTAGCGAGAGCTTAACCAACGCCAAGCCAGTATCTCAAAATCCGCCGAGACAAGCGCGCCAATAAACTCTTATGTATTGAGCGCGAATAGCGGGTAGACAAGCGAAGATTCCAATAGCATTGTTGGCACTGGGACGGGGCTCGACCGGCAAGCGCTAACGATGCTTGTCGGTGGTTGGCAACAGCTAAACCGTACAGCCGTAATTGCCGCGGTTGTAAGACAAGGAGTCCCAACGATGCCGAACCCAAGCCAGGCCAGCGATCAATGGTGGGTCAACGACCAGACGCCGGATAATCCCTATGGCAAAAGCGAAGATTACGGCGCCTTCCTCGACTACCTTGGAGCGCTGGACCGGTCGCTGACACCGGCTATCGCGGCGGGAACGCTAAGGATCAATGTCTCTGACCTCAACGACCATCCCGAATACAAGGCCGCCGCGATCGGCGCCTTGCAGATGTGGGCCAGTGTCACGCCTCTGAAGTTCGAAATCGTCGACAACGCACCCTACAACAGCGCGACCGACTGGATGCAGGTTGTCAGCCCCGAACTGGGCGAGGAGGACGACGGCAGCGCCTATTCCAACGACCGCTATGTCAGCATAGGTCAGCGTTTCCACGACACCGAGCACAACAAGACGGATATTGGCGGCTATGTGTTCGATTCCTTCATCCACGAATTCGGTCACGAGTTCGGCCTGAACCATCCCGGCCTTTACAATTACAGCGGTCCCGGCGGCGTGCAGATCAATTATCTGAACAATGCGACCTGGACCTACGACCGCCAGCAATACAGCGTCATGTCCTATTTCGACGGGATCGATGTCGGTGAACCCACCCGCTGGTCGGCATCAACGCCGATGATGGCCGACATCGAGGCTGTCATCCGCCGCTTTTTCTCGACCGTCGACGAGAATGGGGTGCGCACCTATCAGCATATCGACCTCAACACGGGCGATAACGTCTACGGCTTCGGCAGTACTGTGGATGGATACCGGCTGACCTCCTCGGGCATGCAGCACGACATCGGTTTTGTGATCCATGACACCGGCGGAACCGACACGATCGACTTCTCCGGCTCGACGGCCGGCACAATCCTTGACTTGCGCGCCGGACAGTTCTCCAGCGTCAACGGCCATAGCAACAATGTGTCGATCTTTGCCGGGCACAACGCCGATGGGACCGACTACTACATCGAGAACGGCATCGGCAGCAGCCATGACGACGTCCTGATCGGCAATGACGGAAACAACGTGCTGGATGGCCGCGGCGGCGGCGACCGCATGGCCGGCAATGGCGGCGACGACACCTACTTCGTCGACTCCCTCGACGACATCGTGCGCGAGGAAGCCAATGGAGGGAATGACACTGTCGTTCTGCTGTCCCGGAACTTGAATATCCGGAAAATTGCCAACGTCGAACACATCATCTACGCCGACGAGTCGACACTCCAACCGGGAGATGGCGGAAGCGAAACGCCTCCCATCATCGGCGACAACACGATGACCAGCGTCATCTTCGGCGACAATGGGAATAATACGCTGGACGGCGGCGCCGGCAACGACACGATCTTCGGCCAGGGCGGCGATGACCTCATCATCGGCGGCCGCGACTCGCTCGCCAGCCGCGACATCAACAACACCATCGATGTCGCCGACCTTGAAGACCAGACCGAGAGCGACGACGGCAATGACACGCTCTATGGCGGCGGCGGCAACGATACGATCCTCGGCGGCCAGGGCAACGATATTCTCGACGGCGGCGCCGGCGACGATACGCTGAGCGGCCAGGATGGCGTCGACATATTCAGGGGCGGCGTGGGCGTCGACACGGTCGACTACAGCAAGGAAAGCCCCTTCCAGCTGCTCGTCAACCTCGCCACGAACGTTGCCAATGGCGGCACCGGCACGGGCGACACCTTCTACAGCATCGAGAACCTGATCGGGTCCGATGACCGCATCGACCGTTTCATCGGTACGTCGGCGGCAAATCATTTCTGGGGCCGGGGCGGCGGCGACTATTTCAACGGCGGCGGCGGCAACGACATACTGGATGGCGGCAATGACGGCGACATCCTGTACGGTGAAGCCGGCAACGACACCATCATCGGCGGCGGCGGCCAGGACTATCTGGATGGCGGCGCCGGTATCGATACGGCCGTCTACGAAGGCAGCTCCTCGGGTGTGACGATCGACCTCGCCAATGGCACGGCCAACGGCGGTGACGGCGATGGCCCGGTGCAGATCGTCGGGCGCGGCACCGTTATCCGACACGACATCCTCGTCGGTTTCGAAAACGCCGTCGGTTCATTCTTCGACGACCATCTCATCGGCAATGCCCAGGCTAACAAACTTTCCGGCGGCGCGGGCAACGACACGCTGACCGGCGGGGGCGGCGCCGACACATTGAATGGCGGCGCCGGCAGCGACACGGCGGACTACGCCGGCGCGACCAGCGGGCTCAGTCTCAAGCTGGGTGGCGGCAAATCCGGCGGCGACACCTATATCTCGATCGAAAATCTGGCCGGTTCGGGCTTCAACGATCACCTGACGGGCGACGGCTCGGCCAACGTGCTGACCGGCCAGGGCGGCGCCGACAAGATCGACGGCGGCGGCGGCGATGACACTCTGCTCGGCGATTTCGCCTATCAGGGCGATGCTCCGCCACGCCCGGGCATGGGCACCGGCTACGCCACGCTCGGACCCGATGCGACGAACAATTCGATCTCGACCGCCTTCGACATCTCGAACAACTTCTCGCTGGCCGCCGACCCCGACATCTTCGATTCGACGACCACCCTTCACACCACCGTCAACGCCACCGGAAACGGACTGGGCGGATATTACAGTATCAACCTGGCTGCCGGCACGATCATCTCCATCGACATCGATGGTATTGCCGACCCCAATGTCCATGACAGCATCGTCAGGCTGCTGGACAGCGATGGCAATGTCGTCGCCCAAAACGACGATGGCGGCGACGACCCCGGCTCCACAAACGGCCGGGATTCGAGCACGAGCTTCATCGTTCAGGAAACCGGAACCTACTATATTCTGGAAGGCGAATGGTCGGCCTCGGCTCCCGGCGATGGCTGGGTGGAATCCGTGCCCGAGGGCTCGACATATAAACTGAACGTATCGGTCGAATTCCCACCAGCGCCGGCTCAACCGGGCGTAGCGGGCGCCGATACGCTCTCAGGCGGCGGCGGCAACGACCTGCTGGATGGCGGGCTGGCTGCCGACACGCTGACCGGCGGCGCGGGCGAGGACTATTTCCGCTTCTCGACAGCGCTCGGGAACGGCAATATTGACTGGATCAAGGACTTCAAGGTCGCCGACGACACGATCCTGCTGGACAACCTCATCTTTGCCAGCGTTGGCGGCGACGGCGCCCTCGCCCTGGGCTCATTCTACAAGAGCGCAGCGGGTGCTGCTCATGATGCCGACGACCGCATCATCTACGATACCGACAATGGAATATTGTCTTACGACGCCGATGGTTCTGGACAAGAAGCAGCCATTCAATTTGCGCACCTAAACACAAATCTGGATCTTTCGGCTGCAGACTTCATTGTCATCTAACGCGTTACCAGGAGGGGGCTTTCGGGCTTCCCTCCTGAAGCGCGTCGCCGCAGCGAAAAGGGAGAGGACGCAATGACCGACCGCCGCACAGTATTGATGGCCGCAGGAGTTGCGGCTGTCGCCGCGGCCACCGGGGCAGCGGCTGCGCAATCGACGGATATTCGCGGCTCAGTCACGTTCGTGGGCGGCAAGGCTATCCCGGAAGGTCATCTGGAGATCTATCTCGAAGACCCCGCCATTCAGGACAGTGCGCGACGTCGCGCTGCGAAAACCAGCCTCAAAAGCGAGGGCGGCTCAAAGACGATAGAATTTTCCTTGCCCCTGCCCGCAAGCTCGACGGCTTCACCAACGCTGCAGGTCGTTGCGCGCCTGGAGCGTGCGGACGGCTGGCTGGTGGCGCGGGGCAGCGCCCAGGTCGAGGCGGGCTTGCCCGTCCATGTCACGCTCAAGGCAGTTACGTATTGAAGGACGCGATGCCATATTCCGATTGCGAGCTTGCATGCAGCTGACGCCATCGCCGCCGCTTACGCTGGTCGGAATTCTGGCGTCCTTTCGACGTGCTTTTTCGGGCATTGTCCTGATGAGCGGGGTGGTCAACGTGCTAACCCTGACCGGCTCGTTCTTCATGCTGCAAGTCTATGACCGGGTCGTTCCGGGTCGCAGCGTGCCGACGCTGGTCGGCCTGGCGGTGCTGGCGGGAACACTGTTCGTGTTTCAAGGGGTGCTGGAGCTGATCCGTTCTCGCCTCATGGTGCGGCTGGGACAGGGGTTGGACGCAAAGCTGAGCCCGTCGGTCTATTCGGCGCTGATGCGCCTGCCGCTGCGCGCCAAGGCTTCCGGCGACGGACTGCAGCCCTTGCGGGATCTGGATCAGGTTCGCGCCTTTATCGGCAGTCCCGCGCCGACCGCGCTGTTCGACCTGCCATGGATGCCGCTCTATATCGGCATCTGTTTCATTTTTCATTTCTGGATCGGCGTCACCGCGCTTGCCGGCGCCGTCGTCCTGTTTGCACTGACGCTTCTGGCCGAATTCCGGACCCGCGGCCCGACAAGGATCGCCGGACAGCACGCAGCCGTCCGCAGCAGCTTGGCCGAGGCAACAAGGCGCAATGCCGAAGCCATGCAGGCCATGGGTTTTGGCGGGCGTATCGCTGAGCGATGGCATGCCGTAAATGCCGAGTACCTGGACGCCCACGCGGCAGCCAGCGATGTGGCGGGAACGCTTGGAACGATTTCCAAGATCCTGCGATTGATGCTGCAATCGGCCATGCTGGCGATCGGCGCTTATCTGGTCATCCAGCAAGAGGCGACCGGCGGCATCATGATCGCAAGCTCGATCATGATGGGCAGGGCGCTGGCTCCGATCGAACTGGCGATAGCGCATTGGAAGGGCTTCATTGCGGCGCGGCAAAGCTGGGCACGCCTGAAGCAGCTGTTGGCTGCGCTGCCGGAAGGTGCAACCGGCGTAACCCTGCCTGCGCCGGTCAGCGCGTTGGCGGTTGAGAATGTCAGTGTCGCGCCGCCGGGCGAACGGACGCCGGTGGTGTGGGATGCAACTTTTTCACTGGCCAGGGGATCGGGCTTGGGGGTCATCGGCCCGAGCGCTTCCGGTAAATCGTCGCTGGTGCGTGCGCTTGCGGGTGTCTGGCTGCCGGCGCGGGGCGCCGTGCGGCTGGACGGCGCGACGCTTGACCAGTGGCCGACCGACGAGCTGGGCAAACATATCGGCTATCTGCCGCAGGATGTGCAGCTGTTTGATGGAACGATTGCGCAAAACATCGCCCGCTTCGACCCGGATGCGTCGTCCGATATGGTGCTTGCGGCGGCCAAGGCCGCCGGCGTGCATGATCTCGTCGTGCATCTGGCCGACGGGTACGACACTAGGGTTGGCGAAGCTGGGGCCTCGCTGTCGGCGGGGCAAAGGCAGCGTATCGCCCTTGCGCGCTCTCTCTATGGCGATCCGTTCATGGTCATCCTGGACGAGCCGAACTCCAATCTCGATGCTGACGGTGAAGTGGCCTTGTCCGCCGCCATCCAGGGCATCAGGGACCGCGGCGGTATCGTTATCGTCGTCGCACACCGATCCACTGTCCTGGCCAATGTCGATACGGTGCTGGTGATGGCCAACGGACATATGCAGGCCTTCGGTCCGAAGGATGAGGTGCTGAACAAGGTTTTCCGAACGGCAGCACCGCTCAAGGTCGTTGCCGCTACGGAGAGAGGCGTCCCGGCATGAGCGAGGATAGAGCCGCTTTGCATCACAAGCAGGTCCACCGCTATCTCGTGGCCGGGGTTGCTACCTGTCTGCTGCTTGTCGGCGGTGTTGGCGGCCTGGCGGCAGTGACCAAAATGTCGGGTGCGGTGATCGCGGCTGGCCGGCTGGTGGTCGATTCCAATGTAAAGAAGGTTCAGCATCCGACCGGCGGCGTGGTCGGGGAGATCAGGGTGCGTGAAGGCGACCGGGTCAAAGCAGGCGATATTCTGGTGCGCCTTGACGAGACGACAACGCGCGCCAACCTGGCGATCGTCTCAAAAGGTCTGGATGAGTTCTATGCGCGGTTGGCGCGCCTGGAGGCAGAGCGTGACGGCAAGGACACGATCAGCTTCCCGGAGGTTTTGACATCGCGGCGTGGCGAGGCCGGGGTCGCCGCATCGATGGCCGGAGAACAATCGCTGTTCGATTTCCGGCGCCAGGCGCGGTCTGGCCAGCGATCGCAATTGCGCGAACGGATCGCCCAGTTGACGCAGGAGACTGCCGGCCTGACCGAGCAGCTGCAGGCCAAACGCCGCGAGATCGAGCTGATCCAGATCGAGCTGGAAGGCGTGCGATCCCTGTGGCATCGCAAGCTGATAGGGATCGAGCGCATGACGGCGCTGGAACGGGACGCGGTGCGGCTCGAAGGCGAGCATGGGCAGTTGACCGCGGGCATTGCCCAGGTGAAAGGCAAGGCGGCCGAGATCGAACTGCAGATCATCCAGATCGACCAGGATCTTCGCAGCGAGGTCGCGACCGATTTACGCGAAGCGCAAGGAAAGATCTCCGAGTTCGTCGAACGCAAGGTGGCAGCCGAGGACCAGTTGAAGCGCATCGATCTGCGCAGCCCGCAGGATGGCGTGGTGCTGCAATTGGCCGTGCATACGATCGGCGGGGTCATCACGCCCGGCGAACAGGTGATGCAGATCGTACCGGTAACGGACGACCTGACCGTTGAAGCGCATATTGCGCCGCAGGATATCGACCAGATAACGATGGGCCAGAATGCGATTTTGCGCCTGTCGGCCTTCAATCGGCAAACCACGCCGGAACTGACCGGGACGCTGTCGCGGATCTCGGCGGATCTTACCACCGAGGAGCGCACCGGAGCAGCCTTCTATGTTGCGCGGGTGACGCTGCCGAAAACCGAGGTCGCCAAGCTGCGCGGGCTGGCGCTGGCGCCGGGCATGCCGGCCGAAGTGTTCTTCCCGACGGGCGACCGGACGATGCTTTCCTATCTGGTGAAGCCGCTGTCGGATCAGATCCAGAAAGCTTTCCGCGAAGAATGAAGCCGCACCTTTGAGAGCTGAAGCATCCGGACCGGCTGGCTGCCGATCCCGAAGGGGTAGCCCCTACTCCGCCGCCTCGTAGCCCGCGATGCCCTTGATCTCGAGGAAATCCTCCAGCCCGTATTCGGCATTGTAGCCGCCGAACGGCAGGGCAGCGTCCGGGGTGGGGTAGTTGATGTAGGCGTTTGCGGTGCGCATGCGGGCGGCGATTTCGCGGGCCTTGTTCATGTCCTTGGTCTGGATGTAGGAGGCCAGCCCATAGACGGTGTCGTTGGCGGTGCCGATCTGCCCGCAACGTCTCCGCGCTCAATCGGCACGGCCATGCATATTAGCATTCAACGATATATTAATAAGTATGATCGACCCTTTGCGTATCGGGACCAATTCCCGATCGACGATCCGGCACTATTTGTGTGCCGCGACGCTCGACCGATGCGGAGCAAAACGCATGAGTGTCGAAACCGCACTGGCGCAGCTATTGCGCATGATCCACGGCCGCGCCCTCAATTTGGCGGCGTTGCCCGATGATGAGAGAGTTACGCACTACGACAGCATCCGCCGGTCATGTTGCGGAGCCGCCGAGCATGTCGGCCAGAGTCCCGACGATGCAGCCATCACGGCAAACAGCATGGTCGAATTCACCCGCGCCATGGTTGGGATCATCGAGACAAACCATGGCTATGACAAGCGGCGGTCCGTCTCCGGGCGGTGACCCGGTTGACGAGACCAGCGAGGGCGCGGCCGAGACCGCGCCCCTTCGATTGCATTGGAGCTAGCGAGAGCCTTGTCTCCCTGCCCTACTCCGCCGCCTCGTAGCCCGCGATGCCCTTGATCTCGAGGAAATCCTCGAGCCCGTATTCGGCGTATTCGCGGCCGTTGCCGGATTGCTTGTAGCCGCCGAAGGGCAGGCCGGCATCCCACTGCGGATAGTTGATGTAGACATTGCCGGTGCGCATGCGGGCGGCGACTTCGCGGGCCTTCTGGATGTCCTTGGCCTGGATGTAGGAGGCCAGGCCATAGACGGTATCGTTGGCGGTGCCGATCGCCTCTTCGACGGTGTCGTAAGGCATGATCGCCAGCACCGGCCCGAAGATTTCCTCGCGCGCGATGCGCATGTCGGGGGTGACATCAGCGAACACGGTCGGCCTGACATAGTAGCCGCGGTTGAGTTCAGCCGGACGCCCCGGTCCGCCCGCAACCAGCGTCGCACCCTCGTTTATGCCGGCCTGGATCAGGTCCTGGATCTTGTCGAACTGGATCTGGCTGACCACCGGACCTAGCTTGGAACCAGCCGCATCGGCCGGGCCGACGGTGAACTTTTCCGCCGCCGTTTTGGCGTAGCCGGCAGCCTCGTCGTGGCGGTCGCGCGGCACGAACATGCGCGTCGGCGCATTGCAGGACTGGCCTGAGTTGCTGAAGCAGCCGGCGACGCCCTTGCTGACGGCCTTTTCCAGGTCGACATCGGGGAACAGAATGTTGGCCGACTTGCCGCCGAGTTCCTGATGCACGCGCTTGACCGTATCGGCCGCCGCCTTGGCGACCAGTATGCCGGCGCGCGTCGAACCGGTGAACGACATCATGTCGATATCGGGGTGGCTGGACAGCGCCTGGCCGACGCCCGGGCCGTCACCATTGACGAGGTTGAAGACGCCCTTCGGCACGCCGGCCTCGTCGATGATTTCGGCAAAGATGATGGCGTCGAGCGGCGCGATTTCCGACGGCTTCAGCACCATGGTGCAGCCGGCAGCAAGGGCGGGACCGACCTTGCAGGTGATCTGGTTGAGCGGCCAGTTCCACGGCGTGATCAGGCCGACGACGCCGATCGGTTCCTTGACGATCAGGGACGAGCCCTTGACGTGGCGGAATTCGAACGACTTCAGCACCTCGGCCATCTTCTGCAGATGCGCAAGGCCGACGCCGACCTGGCTGTCGAGCGCCATCCGGCGCGGCGCGCCCATCTCGCGTGACACAGCCAGCGCCAGATCGCCGCTGCGCTTCTTGTAGATCTCGATGACGCGGTTGAGGATGTCGAGGCGTTCCTCGGCCGAGGTGAAGCCGAACGTGTCGAAGGCGCGCTTGGCGGCGGCAACCGCCTTGTCGACATCGGCCTTGGAGCCGAGCGAAATCTGCGCGAAGGCATCTTCGTTCGAGGGGTCGATGACGTCGAGTGTGTTGGGCACAACAGGATCGACCCACACGCCATCGATATAGAACTGCAGATTGTGTGACATGGTTTCTCCTTGGGCGGGATATCTGATGTGATTGGGGGGCGATCGCCGCATCGTCGTATCGCGTCAGAGATAACGATGCGGCAAGAGCGATGTCAAACGCAAGGGCGGGGCGATTGAGCCAGGCGGCTACAGAAGCGTGTGCCCCGCCGCGACCAGAAGCCCCCTCGCCGCGGCTTCATCCTTCACTTTGACGAGCAGATGGTCGCCATCGAAGGTGGACACCAGAAAAATGCCGAGTTCGTTTTCCGACAATGGCTTTATGACCGACAGCACGATGCCTGTTTCGTCGAAGGCAAAGGGACCCTGGAGCTTCAGGCCGACCCAGTCCCTGTCGTGCTTCAGGCCGTCCGGGACCCGATCCTGCAGGCAGACGACCGAAAGCTCGTCCTCGGTCCGGGTGATGCTGACGAAGCCCGGTCCGTCGGCCCAGCCGGGAATGCTCTCTTAGGCGCGAAACTGCGTACCGCCCCGAGAGCGGCTTCAACCGGACCCTGACTGCCATCCGATCCTCCCCGTTTGTTGGCCATCACGCCAGCCTCTTGCTCATATAGACCGTCGTGCCGTTCATGAATGGCTCTTCGCGGTCGATCGTGTAGCCGTGCTTCCTGTAGAGCGACACATTGGCTTCGAACGCGCCGTTTGTCAGCAGGCGCAATTCGCGGCGCCCAGCCGCGCGTGCCTTCTCTTCGGCCCGCTCCAGCAACAGCCGGCCAATCCCCCTGCCCTGTGCCTGCGGTGCGACGCAGACATTCTCGATCCAGAGATGATCGTCCTCCAGCATGGTTTCGAGCATGCCGACAATGCGGTCGCCCTCGATGGCGAGATCGAAGGGATGCTCGGCAACCGCCTTGTCATAGTCGGCGCGCATCGGCAGCGGCTCGCGGCCGATCACCGGCACCCATTTGGCATAGGCGGCGCGCACAATGTCCCGGATCGCGGCGGCGTCAGCGCGTTCGGCCGGCCGAAACCGGATGGAAGAATTGGTCATAACAAGCTCCAGACATGAAAACCCCGCCGGCTGATATTGCGGGCGGGGCTGGAAACGAACGAACCGAGATCTATCGTGCCGGTCTTTGTCGTCGCGCAATCAGCTTGCCGCTCCGCATCGTGCAGAGGCGACGTCGCTTGGTGATGGCGAGCGAGAAAACGGACATGGCGCCACGCTGGAACAGGAAGCGCAGCCCGTCAAGATTTTGAGATTGGCCCAGCCTGTAGAATTCAGGGATGCTCCCTCGTCAGGTCAGAACCGATCGTTCGTAAAACCAGATCATTCTAACCAAAACAATTCGTTGGAAAGATTGGTTCAGGAATGGCATTCCTCCGGCGCAACCGCTTGGAGAATTGCATTGTCTTCCGCCACCCACATCGCGAACGATATTCCGAAAAACACGATTTCTGCCGATCTGGCGGCGGGCCGCAAGCGGCTCGATTCGGCGTGGAACGGCGTTATCCCCGGCGTCGTGCTGGTGGCGATGATCACGGCTGTGGCCTTCTCGGCCCATAACGTCTCCGGCTTCGCGCTGTTCAGCCCGATGATCCTCGCTGTCGTCGCCGGCATGATCTATTCCAACGTGCTCGGCACCCCCGCCCACGCCAAGGCCGGCATCGCCTTTTCGCAAAAGCGCCTGCTGCGCTTTGCCATCGTGCTGCTCGGCTTCCAGCTGACGCTCGGCCAGGTCGTCTCCATCGGGGTCAGTGGCGTCGGCATTGTTGCGGCTACCCTTGGCGCGACCTTCGTCTTCACCATCACGCTCGGCCGGCTGCTCGGCGTCGACGCCAAGCTGGCGCAACTGATTGCCGCCGGCACCTCGATCTGCGGCGCCTCGGCGATCGTCGCCACCAACATCGTCACCGACGCGCGCGACGAGGACGTCACCTACGCCGTCGCCTCGATCACGCTGTTCGGCACCGTCGCCATGCTCGGCTACCCGCTGCTGGCGCCGGTGCTCGGCCTCGACCAGCACGCATTCGGTCTGTGGGCAGGCGCCTCGATCCACGAGGTTGCGCAGGTCATCGGCGCGGGCTTCCAGAACGGCGCACAGTCCGGCGAGATTGCCACCGTCGCCAAGCTGACCCGTGTTTCCATGCTGGCCCCGATGGTCATCGCGCTCGGCCTGATGGCGCGCCGCAAGACGAGCAGCGACCGGTCAGGCGATCAATCGGCGGCACGGCCGCCCATGCCGTGGTTCGTCGCCGCTTTCGTCGCCGTCG
This sequence comes from Mesorhizobium sp. P2_D6, assembly GCF_056404315.1. Lineage (NCBI taxonomy): Bacteria > Pseudomonadati > Pseudomonadota > Alphaproteobacteria > Hyphomicrobiales > Phyllobacteriaceae > Mesorhizobium > Mesorhizobium sp. P2_D6. Next base: position 597,319 of record NZ_JBFUEG010000003.1, read on the forward strand.
TGGCGCTGAACAGCCTGATCACCGTGCCGGCGGAAGTGAAGTCGGCAATGGCGCTCGGCACCACCATCATGCTGACCATGGGGCTCGCCGCCATGGGCCTGCAAGCCAACATTTCGCAGCTGCGCTCGCGCGGCCTGCGGCCGCTGGCACTCGCCTTCTCGGCGTTCCTGTTCATCGGCTGCTTCAGCCTGATGCTGGTAAAGTTCGCTTAAAGCCGCTCAGTCCTCGAACGAGCTTGCCGCGACATAGATCGCGGCCAGCGCCTCGATGCCGGCCTGATCGTCCTTGTCGAAGCGGCCGGGCGTCGGGCTGTCGAGGTCGATCAGGCCGAAGACGCCGTCATTGTCCCTGAGCAGCACCACCAGCTCCGAGCGCGAGGCGGCGTCGCAGGCGATGTGGCCGGCAAATTCGTGCACATCCTTGACCAGCATCGACATTTCGAGATCGATCGCGGTGCCGCACACGCCCTTGCCGACGGCGATGCGCACGCAGGCCGGCTTGCCCTGGAAGGGCCCGAGCACCAGTTCCTCGTCGGAGGCAAGGAAATAGAAGCCGGCCCAGTTGAGGTCGGGCACCATCTGGAAGATCAGCGCCGATGTGTTGGCGGCATTGGCGACCGAATCGCTCTCGCCCTCCAGCAGCGCCTTCAACTGGGCTGCCAGTTCGCGGTAGAAGGCTGGCTTGTCGCTGCTGTCGATGGTCTGAGCCGCAAACATGGTTGGTCTCCGTTGCCGGCGAGCCAAGATGCCCGCTATATCCCTGTCTGCCACCAATGACGCGCCCGGGAAATACACAATTGTGAATACCGTCCATGCCAGCAGAAGACAGGATCGGGTGCAGCCGGCAGCGAGCGAAGGCCCTCTCACCTTCGCCGTGCTGGTCTTTCCCGGCTTTCCGATGATGGCGTTCAGTTCGGTGATCGAGCCGCTGCGCGCCGCCAATGTGCTGGCCAAACGGGATTGTTATCGCTGGGTGATCGTCGGCGCCGACCAGGGCACGGTCGAGGCGTCCAATGGGGTTGTCATACAACCGGGATTCTCAGCCTCTGGCGCGCCGAAGGTCGACCGCATTGTCGTCTGCTCGGGCGGCAATGCGGACTTGCTTGTCGCCGACGATGCGGTTGCCTGGATGCGCAAGAGCCTGCGGGGCGGCGCCCATATCGGCGCGGTGGCCGATGCGGCGTTCTTCCTCGCCAGGGCCGGCTTGCTGGACGGCCATGCCTGCACCTTGCACTGGACCAGCCAGGCGGCCTTCACCGAGGCATTCCCGGACATCGAGCTTCGGCGCGACCTCTATGTCATCGATCGCAAGCGCTTCACCTCGGCGGGCGGCGTCGGCAGCCTCGACATGATGCTGGAGATCATCACCAACGACTATGGCGGCGAGCTCGCGGCCGGTGTCGCCGAATGGTTCGTGCACAGCCCGTTGCGTTCCAGCGTCGACCGCAAACTGATGCCGCTCAGGCTGCGCACCGGCGTCCAGAACGAACTGGTGCTGTCGGCCATCGCCATCATGGAGGATGCGGTCGAGGAGCGGCTCGGCATGACGGAACTGGCGGCAAGGCTCGGCGTCTCCTCCGACAAGCTGGAGCGCAATTTCCGCAGCGAGCTCAGCATCTCGCCCAACGGCTACTACCGGCGCCTCAGGCTACGGCGCGCGGCTGACCTTCTGGCGCATTCGACGCTGATGGTGCGAGATGTTGCGCTGGCCTGCGGGTTTGCGTCGATGTCGAGCTTTGCGAGGGCTTTCCGCGAGGAGCACGGACATGCGCCGAAGGCGATGCGACGGCATTAGGGATTGAGCGCGGCTGCGCTTGCGGCATTTCGCACGACATTTGCGGGATTGCGCACAGCCTTTGCTCAACGCCGAGCTATGTTCGAGCCTTCAGGAGGCGCACCCATGAGCATCGTCGTTTTCGACCCCGACAGCACCGAGGATGTGGACTTCAAGGACCGTATGCGCCACCCGGTCGCGGCCGACTCTGCCGGCGGCATGTGGCTTTCGGATACCGAGCCGTCCTTCATCGATGCCGACGCCTTGCGCAAAGGACGGCTTGCGAAGCTGCGCGGCTGGATGCGCGAGGCCGGCTATGGCGGCGTGGTTTTGTTCGACCCTTACAACCAGCGCTACGCCACCGGCTCGCGCAACATGTTCGGCTATTTCCTGCGCAACTCGACGCGCTATTTCTTCATCCCGACCGAAGGGCCGATCGTGCTGTTCGAATACCCGCAGAGCTACCATGTCTCGATGGCGCTCGACACGATCGACGAGGCGCGTCCGTCCAAGCTGGTGTGGTCTTCGGTGTCGGGTCGCGACGACGAGACCGCCGGCCCCTTCGCCGACGAGATCGCCGAGCTTTTGAAGAAGCATGGCGGCGGCTCGATGAAGCTCGGCCTCGACCGCTGCAGCCATCTTCAGGCGCTGGCATTGGAAAAGCGCGGCTGCGAGGTCAGGGATTGCCAGGGTGAAATCCTGGCTGTGCGGGCGGTCAAGACGCCTGAGGAAGTGAAATGCCTGCAGGTGTCGATGGCCGGCGCAGAGGCGGCTGTCTATGCCGTGCGCGAGGCAATCAAGCCCGGCGTCTCCGAAAACGAGCTGTTCGCCATCATGTATGGCGAGGTGATCCGCCAGGGCGGCGAGTTCATCGAGACGCGGCTGCTCACTTCGGGACAGCGCACCAATCCGTGGTTCAACGAAGCCAGCGGCCGCAAGATCCGGCCGGGCGAACTCTTGGCGCTCGATACCGACACGATCGGCTGCTACGGCTATTATTCCGATTTTTCGCGCACCTTCCGCTGCGGGCCGGGCAAGCCGACCGACTACCAGAAATCGCTCTACCGCATGGCGCACGACCAGGTTCAGCACAATATTTCGATCGTCAAGCCGGGCATGGCCTTTCGCGAGATCGCCGAAAAAGCGTGGAAAATCCCGGACCGTTTTGTCGACCAGCGCTATACCTCAGTCATGCACGGCGTCGGCATGCATGGCGAGACGCCGTTCATTGCGCATGCCATGGACTATGAGACCTACGGCCGCGACGGCAGTATCGTGCCCGGCATGGTGGTCAGCGTGGAAAGCTATATCGGCGAGAAAGGCGGCCGCGAGGGCGTCAAGCTGGAGGACGAGATCCTGATCACCGACACCGGCACCGAGCTTCTGTCGCGCTTTCCCTATGAGGACGAGTTTCTGGCAGGGGTTGCCTAGATGAAGGCACCCATCTCGATCAAACGCGGCACGGTGGCTGCGGTGTTCATCGACCTTCAGGAGGAGCATCGGCAAGACAAGCGCTATCTGGTCGAAGGCTATAGCGAGGTGCTGGCCAACGTCCAGCGCCTGCAGGCGGCGGCGCGGCGCAATTTCGTGCCGCTCTACCACTGGGCCTATATTGTCGACACCGCCAAGGCGCGGCCGTTCCATCCGCTCGATGCCGACGGCAAGTCGGCCTTTTCCGACAAGAGCGATCCGCTGACGGAAATCTGCCACGAGGTGGCGCCGACCAATGGCGAAGCGTTGCTGATCAAGGCGGAGGCCAGCGCCTTCCGTTCGGGGCCGGCGGCGCGCGACCTCAAATCCGGCGGCATCGAATGGCTGATCGTCGCCGGCGTGTGGACCGAGGCCTGCGTCGACGCCACCGTGAAGGACGCGGTCGCATCCGGCTTTCGTGTACTTTTGGTCAAGGATGCCTGCGGCAGCGGCAGTGCCGCGATGCACCAGACCGCCATCCTCAACCTCGCCAACCGGCTCTATGGCGGCGCCGTCACCAACACCATCGACGCCTGCCGGCTGATGGCGGGCGACACGGTTGATGCATGGCAGGTCGAGGGCTCGGTGCCGCTGCGCTTCACCTTTGAAAACGCCGGCCGGCTCTACGGCGAACTCTGAGCGGCAAGAGACAATGGGCATGGTCCACAAGCTCAAGACCGCAGGGCGGGGAAAGTACGCCACCCTGCTCGACCCGGCGCTGTGGGATTACATCGACCGCGTCAACGACTGGTTTCCGCCCGAAATCGCCGAACTGCCGATTGCCGAGCAGAGGTCGGTCTATGATGCGATGTGCCGCGCCTTCCATCAGGGTTATCCCAAAGGCGTCACCGCAAACGATGGCATCATTGCCGGCGATAAAGGGCACGCCATTCCCATCCGCCACTACCGTATGGCGGGCAAGCCGTTACGCGCACTCGTCGTCTATTATCATGGCGGCGGGTTTGTGCTGGGCGGGCTCGACAGTCATGACGACATCTGCGCCGAAATCTGTGCCGGCACCGGCTTCGACGTCGTCTCCGCCGACTACCGGCTGGCGCCGGAACATCCGCATCCGGCTGCCTTCGAGGATGCGCTTGCCGCCTTCGAATGGGCGGCGCAGACGACCGACCTGCCAATCGTGCTCGTCGGCGAGAGTGCCGGCGGCAACCTTGCCGCCGCGGTCGCGCATGCGTCGCGCCGCCACCCGCGCCACGCCGTCGGCCAGGTGCTGATCTATCCCGGCCTCGGCGGCGACGAAAACGCCGGCTCCTATGTCGAGCACGCACAAGCGCCGCTGCTGACGCTGCGCGACATCGAGGCCTACCGCGCCATCCGCTCAGGCCCGGCGCACACGCCCGACGACCCGACATTCTCGCCGCTTAAAGACAGCGATTTCTCCGGCCTGCCGCCGACGGTCATCGTCACCGCCCAATGCGATCCGCTGTCGTCGGACGGCGAGACCTACCGCGACCGCATCGTCGCCGCCGGCGGCCGCGCCTGGTGGTACGAGGAGCCGCGGCTGGTGCACAGTTTTTTGCGTGCCCGCAAGAATGTAGAGCGCGCCGGCGAGGCTTTCCTGTGCATCCTGGCGGCCATCGCCGCCGTCGCCGTGCTCGGCAAGAACGACGAAACGCTGATCTCCCCCCTCGTGGGGGTTGAGGAGTGGTCCGCATAGCGGGTGGAAAGCCAATTGCTTGGCGTTCCGAACGCCGAAAGCCGGCAGGCCAGAGGGGGCGCGAAGGATCGCGGCCCTCCAATATTCTAACGCAACGATTGTCTGCGAAGACACCCCAGCCGACAGAAGGGGCCGGCGGAAAGCGCCCCCTCTGTCCTGCACACTCCTGCGGAGCAGCGCACAAGAATTGCGGAAAAGCGAACATTTCCCTGCGTCAGCCCGCCCTATCATCGACGCTCAGGCAACGGCGCCCGGCGGTCGCATCCGCCCCCAGCGGAGGCGATCCGTCGGGGCGCTCAACAAAGAGGGAACGACGATGAAATTCATGCTGACCGACAGAAGATTGCATCCGAAGGCGAAACCCGTTGCCGACGATTTCAGGAAGGGCGGCGTCAACCGGCGCGAATATCTCGCCATCATGGCTGGCTTCGGAGTCAGCGCGGCTGGCGCGCTGGCGCTGGGCGGTCTTGCCCCCTCGCCCGCCCGGGCCGAGGAGCCGAAGCGCGGCGGCACCTTGCGCGTCGCCATGAACGTCAAGGGCTTCAAGGATCCGCGCACTTTCGACGGCGTCGAAATGTCCAATGTCGCGCGCCACTGCAACGAATATCTGGTGCGCTGGAACCGCGACTTCACCTTTGAGCCCTGGCTGCTCGAAAGCTGGGAAACCAGCGACGATGCGAAAACAATCACGCTCCATGTGCGCAAGGGAATCGCCTGGTCGAACGGCGACACCTTCAACGCCGACGACGTCATCCACAATCTCACTCGCTGGTGCGATGCGTCAGTGGCCGGCAATTCGGTCGCCGCGCGCATGGGCGCGCTGGTCAATGCCGACACCAAGAAGCCGGTCGATGGCGGCATTGAGAAGGTCGACGACTTCACCGTCAAACTCAATCTGCCGAAGCCCGATATTTCGCTGATCGCCGGCATGGCCGACTATCCGGCGTTGATTATGCACCGCTCCTATGAGGGCGGCGACGACCCGATGAAGGCGCTGGCGATCACCACCGGCCCCTGCGAACTGGTCAGCTGGAATGCCGAGACAAGTGCTGAGGTGAAGCGCAAGGACAAGCCCTGGTGGAAGGGCGACTTCTACCTCGACGGCATCAAATGGGTCGATTACGGCTCCGACCCCAACGCCATGCTGTCGGCGTTCGAATCCGGCGAGATCGACACCGACCACGAAACCGCCTCCGACGCCGTGTCGCAGACCGAGAAGATGGGCCTGCTAAATTCCGAGATCGCCACCGGCTCGACCATCGTCGCCCGCTTCAATGTCGGCAATGCACCCTATGACGACGTCAAGGTGCGCCGCGCTGCCCAGCTTTCGGTCGACAATTCGGCCGTGCTGGCGCTTGGCCTCGGTGGTCGCGGCAAGCCCGCCGACAACCATCATGTCGGCCGATGCATCCTGAGTTTGCCGATATCGGCCCGGCCAAGCGTGACGTGGATCAGGCGAAGAAACTGCTTGCCGAGGCCGGCAAAGCCGACCACGAATTCGACCTGATCTCCGTCGATGTCGAATGGCAAAAGAGCACTGGCGACGCGATCGCAGCGCAGATGCGCGAGGCCGGCCTGAAGATCAAGCGCACGGTGTTGCCGGCGGCGACCTTCTGGAACGATTGGAGCAAATACCCCTTCTCCACCACCGAATGGCTCGGCCGCCCGCTTGGGGTCCAGGTGCTGGCGCTAGCCTATAAATCGGGTGCTGCCTGGAACGAAAGCGCGTACGCCAACAAAGAGTTCGACGACCTTCTCGACACGGCGCTGGCAACGCCGGACGCCGCCCAGCGCAAGGAGATCATGGCCAAGATCGAGCAGAATCTGCGCAATGCCGGCATCATCATCCAGCCCTACTGGCGCTCGGTCTACCGCACCTATCGCAAGGGCGTGCAAGGCTGCGAACAGCACCAGTCGCTCGAGCAGCACTTTGAGAAGGTGTGGCTGGAAAGCTGATCCCTCCCAGGACTGTTGGGCCGGCGCGGTTCGAATGAGCCGCGCCGGCCGAATGCCGTTTGCCATGCGCATGATTTTTGGCACAGATTGCGCCTGACCGACTTTCGGCTCAGAGCGAATCAAGCATGGACCATTTCGACCTCGGCACCTATCGCCGCCCCATCTCCACCTCTTCGGTTGAGACGCAGCGCTGGTTCGATATCGGGCTGAACTGGTGCTACGGCTTCAACCATGAGGAAGGCATAAAGTGCTTCGAGAAGGCGCTGGAGGCCGACCCTGATTGCGCCTTCGCGCATTGGGGCATCGCCTATGCCGCCGGGCCTTTTTATAACCTCACCTGGAAGGAGCACGGCAAGGACGAGGCCAACCGCGCCGCCAAGCGCTGCTTCGATCATGTTCAGCTCGCGCGGGCTGGTTCTGCGGGCGCCAGCCCCGTCGAGCAGCGGCTGATCGAAGCGCTGGCCGCGCGCTTCCAGCAGCCGCACGGCGTGGAACCGGCCGAGTTCGAACAGTGGGACAACGCCTATGCTGCCGCGATGCGGCAGGTCTATCGCGACTTTCCCGACGACCATGACGTGATGGCGCTCACCGTCGAGGCGCTGATGATGCGCACCGTGCGGCGGCTGTGGGATTTGAAGACCGGCATACCGGCGCCGAACTCGGATGTGCTGGAAGCGCTGGATGTCTGTGAGCGTTCGATCCGGCTTTCGGACGAAGCAGGTACTGCGCCGCATCCGGCGATCCTACACCTCCACATCCATCTCCTGGAAATGTCGACGCAGCCGGAGCGCGGCATTCGCTCGGCCGACCGGCTCGGCACGATGTGTCCCGATGCCGGCCACATGAACCACATGCCTGGGCATATCCATGTGCTGTGCGGCGAATACGAGAAGGCGAAGCTCGCCAGCGAAAAGGCGGTGCGCGCCAACGACCTCTACCTCGCCTATGCCAGTGAGCCGACTTACTATTTGCTCGGCTGCTGCCACGATCTGCATCTGATGATGTTCACCTGCATGTTCCTTGGCCAGTACCAGCCGGCGCTGTGGGCGGCCGACAAGGTGCGCAGCCTGGTCGCGCGCGACGTGGTCGCCATCCAGGACCGGCCGAAGCTGACGCAGACGGTTGAAGGCTATCACGCCATGCGCGCGCATGTGCAGGTGCGCTTCGGTCGCTGGCAGGAGATCATCGACGAGCCGATGGTGGCAGAGCCGGAACTCTACGTGCTGACATCAGCCATGCAGCACTACGCCAAGGGCGTCGCGCATGCCACGCTCAAGCAATTTTCGGCGGCCGAGCGCGAGCGCGAGAACTTCCGCAGGCATGTCGAGGGCATTGCGCCCGAGCGGCGCTTCCTCAGCAATCCGACGCGGGCTTCGCTGGCCGTCGGCGCGGCGCTGCTCGATGGCGAGCTTGCCTATCACCAGGGCCGCCATGACGACGCCTACGCTCATCTGCGCGACGCGGTCGAGCTCGACGACAATCTGTCCTACACCGAGCCATGGGCCTGGATGCATCCTCCCCGCCATGCGCTGGCCGCCCTGCTGCTCGACCAGGGCCACGCTGAAGAGGCCGAGCAGGTCTATCGCGACGATCTGGGCTTGAGCGGCAGGGTGCAACGCTGCGCCCAGCATCCCGACAATGTCTGGGCGCTGCACGGGCTGGTCGAATGCCTGAAACGGCGCGGCGAGAGCGTGGAGATGCCGGAGTTGCAGGCGAAGCTTGCCGCTGCGCTGGCGAAGGCGGATGTGGCGATCACCTCGTCATGCGTGTGCCGGACGAGTGTGCAAGCGGACCATAGCTGTTGCCATTGAAGCCCAGCCGACCGCAGCGGCGTCGCCTTACGAGAAGATCTCCGCCAGCTCGTCGACGCTGGTGCCTTCCTTGACCTGGCGCAGTTCGACATAGCTGACCGCAGCGGCAACCGACAGCAGCATAGACATCACGCTCTGCACCAGCCCCGCCACGATGGCCGCGACAATGCCGTGAAACAGGTAGACGACCACGCCAACCGCCCCCTGGATGACCATGGCGATGATGATCAGGACCAGGAACAGGCCGAACAGCGACCAGCGGCTGCCCTTGGTCAGGGCGCGGCTGCGCGACATCGAACCAAACACGCCAAGCCGCTCCTGGATCAGAACCGGCACCGAAACCGACCAGCCGAGCCAAAGGATGATGCCGGGCACGATCAAGGCGATCATGGCCAGGCCCGATCCCAAAGCAACGAGGAAACCTATCCCCAGGGTTGGCAGCAAAAAACGAATGGCGATCTGCAGGCTGTCGCCAAAGGTCGGACGCTTTCCGTTCAAATCCTCGATCGTGGCCCGCACAAGCGCAGACTGAAGCAGCAGCGCAAAAATGGAGCTTATGAAAATGGCGACAAACGAGATCCAGGAATTGCGAAACGCGAAGGCGGGATCGGCCGCGGCGCCTGGATCGACCGCCAGGATGGCCTGCATGCGCGATTCAGTCCACAACTGCATCAAGACCGTCGGCAACCCTGAAAACAGCAATGCCAGTCCGACAGTCAGGACGATATTTCGGCCGATGACGGAGAAGCTGTTGTTGAATACCCTGCCGATCTGAAATTTCTCAGGCCGTGCAAATGTTGCCGAAGTCATGATGCGCCCCCTGTTTCATCGCCGAATATTGTCCAGCGATCGCAGCAGTAAATTTGCCAAGATTGGTGAGCGCCGTCTAGCCCACTTGCAAATGTTGCGCTGCATTGTCAGTGTCGGTCCGCGAACCGCAGGTTGCATGGGGGCGAAAAGGTGACTGCTGCACAGCCGGACGCTGCGCAAGCCGAATGGCTGGCCAAACTGCACAAGCAGTTGCTGTCGGATGATTCGATCCAGTTCGACCTGCCGGCCTATGTGCAGCCCCAGCCCCCCGAGTGGCTGAAGCCGTTTGGCGAGTTCCTGAAATGGCTTGGCCCCTACATGATCTACCTGTTCTGGGGCGCTGTGATCACAGGTGCCGCTATCATCCTGTTGCTGATTTTGCTCGAGGTGAAAGGCGTTGCCTGGCGCCTGCCGTGGCGGCGCAAGAAGAGCGTGGCGGAGGCGGAAGGGACATGGCGTCCCGACGTCGGTGCGGCCCAGATCCTGTTGTCGGAAGCCGATGCGCTGGCTGCCCGCGGCGAGTATGACGAAGCGGTGCATCTCCTGCTTCGCCGCAGTGTCGCCGACATTGCCGGGCGCCTGCCCGACTTCTTGCGCCCGTCGCTGACCGCGCGCGACATCGCCAATGCTGCTTCGATCCCAACACGGGCACGCAGCGCCTTCACCCAGATCGCGCGCATCGTCGAAGCGGCGCTGTTCGCGCGCCGGCCGGTCGGACCCGAGGGCTGGCAGGAGGCGCGCGGCGCCTATGAGCGATTCGTCTTCAGGGATGCCTGGGTGTGAGTGCTTCGACCGCCGACATCGCCCAACAGGAAACGTTCAGCCGAAGGACGCTGTTCTGGGGCATTTTTGCCAGCTTGCTCGCGGCGGGGGGCTTCTTCCTGTTGTCCACCTATGCCCCTGACTTCCGTCAGCCCAGCGTCGGCGGCGCGACGCCGCTGTCGAAGAGCGGCATCGGCTATGCGGGCCTGGCGGAATGGCTGAAGCTGACCGGCGAAGCCCCCGATATGGCACGGTCCGACAGCGACCTCGAGACCGAAATGCTGCTGGTCGTCACCATCTCACCCGACAGCGATCCAGATGCGCTCTCCAACATCATCAAGCTTCGCAAGGGTATGGATACGCTGTTCGTGCTGCCCAAATGGGCGACCTTGCCGCTGTTCCAGCATGAGGGCTGGGAGATGAAGATCGAGCGGCTGCCGGCCGTCGTGGTGAACGACTGGCTCGGCCGCATCACCAAAGCCAAGCTCGGCGAGGGCGAGACCACGGTCAAGCAACTCGATGTGGCAGGTCAGACGGTTACCGTTCCCGACCAGCTGCAATGGGTGGCCGACGAAACCCCGCTCATTGACGCCGGCAAAGGAAAGGCCGTGCTGACCGAGGTGGAAGACGAGCGGTTCTATATCCTGACCGACCCCGACCTGATCAACAATGCCGCGCTCAAGGATCCCGACAAGGCAGCGGCGGCGCTGAAGCTGATCGAGTTCCTGCAGTCCGAAGAGGGTCCGGTGATGTTCGACCTGACGCTGCACGGTTTCGGGCGAAAATACGACCTCGCCAAGCTCCTGGTCGAACCGCCTTTCCTGGCGTTGACGCTGACCATCCTGGCGGCGGCAGCACTTGCGTTCCTGCATGGCCTTGGCCGGTTCGGTCCGCCGCGGGCCGATCAGCGCGCCATCGCCTTCGGCAAGCGCGCGCTGGTCGACACCACGGCGATGCTGTTGCGCCGCGCCGGCCGGCTGGAGGAACTGGGCGACCGCTATGGCGCGTTGGCGCGGGTGCGCGCCGGCGCTTTGCTCGGCGCGCCGCATGGTTTGCAGGGCGAAGCGCTCGACCGCTGGCTCGATTCCCGCGATAAGGACGAACCCGGCGGTTTCACGACCCGCCTGCAAGCCGCCGACGCGGCAAAGACCCTGACACAAATGCATGAGGCAGCCGAAAAGCTGCATGACTGGACGGCAAGGAGGCTCGGTGAACGTCGATGATGTGAAGGCCCTGGCGACGCAGATCAGGGAAGAGGTGGCCAAGGCCGTCACCGGGCAACACGATACGGTCGATCTGATGCTGACGGCATTGTTCGCTGGCGGGCATATATTGCTCGAGGGACCACCGGGCACAGCCAAGACGATGACGGCGCGCTGCTTTGCCCAGGCGCTGGGCGTCGCCTATGGCCGCATCCAGTTCACTCCCGACCTGATGCCCGGCGACATCGTCGGCTCCAACATCTACAATTTCCAGACCGGGCAATTCACGCTGACGCACGGTCCAATCTTCTGCGACCTGCTGCTTGCAGACGAAATCAACCGCACACCGCCAAAGACCCAGGCCGCCCTTCTGGAGGCGATGCAGGAGCATGCCGTCACCTTTGACGGCACCACCCATTCGCTCGGCCAGAATTTCATGGTGGTGGCGACGCAGAACCCGATCGAACACCAGGGCGTCTATCCGCTGCCGGAGGCCCAGCTCGACCGCTTCCTGTTCAAGCACCGGGTGAGCTACCCCGACGCGCAAGAGGAAAAGGCGATCATCATCCATCACGGCGGCGGCACCGCCTCACACGATATCAAGCAGTACGGCATCACCGCCCAGGCCGACCGCAAGACGCTGGAAAAGGCGCTGGCGACCGTCGGCGAGGTCACGCTGGTCGACGATGTCGTCGATTATGTCGCAAGGCTGGTGCGGGCGACGCGCGCCAGCCCCGATCTGGAGGTTGGCGCCAGCCCGCGCGCGGGCGCCATGCTGGCGAGAGCGGCACGCGCCCGGGCAGCGCTCGACGGCCGTGCCTATGTCATCCCCGACGACGTCAAGGCGCTTGCCGTGCCAGCGCTGCGCCATCGCGTGATCCTTTCGCCGGCGGCGCAGATCGACGGCCGCCTGGTCGAGCAGATCGTGACCGACCTTGTCGACCACACGGAAGCGCCACGTTGATCTATCCGAGCGGCCAGGCAGTCTGGGCAGGTGCGGCAGGTGCAATACCGGCCTTCCTGATCGCGCTCGCGCTGCCGTCGCTGTGGTATCTCGGCCTGCTGTGGATCTGCGTGCTGCTTGCTTTCCTGGCTGTGGACGCGGCCGCCGGGCGCGGACGCGCTTCCCTGGACGCCACCATCCATGCACCGCCGCAAGTCAGCGTCGGCGGCCAGTTCACCGTCAATGTCACCGCCAGGCTCAGCGGGCGTCCGCGCGCGGTGCAGGCGCGTCTCGGCCATGATGAGCGGCTGGAGCCGCTGGGAGGCACCGGCGGCGCATTGACTGCTGAGGCCGGCAGCGCATCGCTCGACCTCAAATTCCAGGCGCTGCGGCGCGGCATGGCCAGGTTCGATCGCCTGTGGGTGCGCTGGCGCGGGCCGTTCGGTCTGGTCTGGAATCAGGTCGTCCTGCCGATGGACAACAAGGTCGCGGTGCTGCCTGATATCCGCAGCGCCCGCGACGAGGCGATCACGCTTCTGCAGCGCCAGTCGCTGCCCGACGGCCATGCGCAACGCCGCGCCGGCCAGGGCCGCGAATTCGAGGCGCTCAAGGACTACCAGCCCGGTATGGGCCGGCGCATGATCGACTGGAAGCGCAGCGCCCGCCACGGCAGGCTTCTGGCGCGCGAGTTCCGCATCGAGGAGAACAACAACATCGTTCTCGCCATCGATAGCGGCCGGCTGATGTGCGAGCCCGTCGACGGCGTGCCGAAGGTCGACCGCGCCGTCACTGCCGCCTTGCTGACGGCGTTCATTGCGCTGAAGGGCGGCGACATGATCAGCCTGTTCGGCTTCGATGCGCGGCCGCGCGTTTCCAGCGGCGCCGTGCGCGGCTCGGCCAGCTTCGCCATGATCCAGAAGCGCGCGGCCGAGATCGACTATTCCACCGAAGAGACCAATTTCACATTGGCGCTGACCACGCTTGCGGCGCGGCTCGACCGGCGTTCGCTGGTGATCATCTTCACCGACTTCGTCGATCCGATCAGCGCCGAACTGATGCTGCGCACCGTCGGCCGACTCACCGAACGGCATCTGGTGCTGTTCATGATGATGAAGGATGTCGAGCTGGAGACACTGGCCGACATGTCGCCGGATACACCGGAGGATGTAGCGCGCTCGGTCGTCGCCGGTGGGCTGTTGCGCGAAAGGCAGGTCGTCATCGGCAGGCTGCGGCTGCTCGGCGCGCATGTCATCGAGGCCGACCATCAAAGGCTGGGGCCGGCGCTGGTTGAGCGCTATCTCGAGCTCAAGCAGGAGGATCTGTTGTGAGCGCGCTGGTCGGCAAGGATGCCGTGCGCCAGTCGCTGGCGAGCTTCCGTTCGGAACGCGAGGCCGACTGGAAGGCGTTCGAGGCGCTGCTTGCCCGGGTCGAGAAACGCGCGCCGCGTACGCTGTCGGAGGACGAGTTGCTGTCGCTGCCGCTGCTCTACCGCTCGGCGCTGTCTTCGCTCTCAGTTGCGCGGGCGACGTCGCTCGACAATGCGCTGGTCGGCTATCTCGAAGCGCTGTGCCTGCGCGGCTATTTCTATCTTTATGGCGCGCGCCGCAGCTTGCGGCAGCGTATCGGCGATTTCTTCCTGCATGATTGGCCGCATGCCATTCGCGATTTGTGGCGCGAAACCTTGCTGTCGGTCGTCTTGACCTTTGTCGGCTTCGGCGCCGGCTACTGGCTGGTGACGAAAGACAAGGGCTGGTACGACGCCATCATTCCGCCGAGTCTCGCCGGCGGGCGCAACCCGGACGCTTCAGTCGAAGTGCTGCGCCAGGTGCTCTACGATGGCGCCGACAGCAACTTCCTGTCGGGCTTCGCCGCCTATCTGTTCACGCACAATGTTCAGGTGGCGATCCTGGCCTTCGCGCTCGGCTTTGCCTTTGCGGTGCCGAGCGTGCTCTTGATCCTGATGAATGGCTGCCTGCTCGGCGCGATGTTCCAGATCTACGTCGCCAAGGGGCTTGGAATAGAACTGGGCGGATGGCTGTCCATCCACGGCACCACCGAGATGTTTGCAATAGCCTTGGCGGGTGCTGCCGGCATGCGCATCGGCACGCGCATCGCCTTCCCCGGCGAACTGACCCGGATGACGGCCGCGGCCGATGCCGGGCGCGTGGCCGCCACCACCATGGTCGGGGTGACGATCATGCTTTTGTGTGCCGGCCTGCTCGAAGGCATCGGCAGGCAGGTGATCACCAGCGACCTCACGCGCTATGCGATCGGCGGTGGCATGCTGACCTTGTGGCTCTGTTACTTCTATTTGTTCAGGGTGGTGCGGCATGGCGACCGCTAGGCGCGCTGCCGGCTCGACGATACGGCCGCTGATCACGCCGGAAGGCGTCGATCTCCGGATCAAGCTCGCCGATGCCGGCACACGCGCGGCCGCCTTCCTGCTCGACTTTGTGATCATCATCATCACCGCCATCGTGATCACGATCGTCGCGCTGTTCGGGCTGGCCGGCCTCAACGGCGAAGGGGCGCAGCCGCTGTTCATCGTCTGGATCATCCTGATCTTCTTCCTGCGCAACGCCTATTTCATCGTCTTCGAGGCTGGCCGCCGCGCCGCCACGCCAGGCAAGCGGATGCTCGGCATCCGGGTGGCGTCGCGCAGCGGCGCCGGCCTTTCGGTCGACCAGGTCATCGCCCGCAATCTGATGCGCGAGATCGAGATCTTCCTACCGCTGTCGATCATCCTTGGCCGCAGCGAGATGGGGCTCGCCGACACACTGTCGACGATCTTCGGACTGGTGTGGGCGCTGCTGTTTGCACTCTTCCCGCTGTTCAACCGCGACCGCATGCGCATCGGCGACCTGTTGGCCGGAACCTGGGTGGTCGAGGCGCCGAAACTGGCGCTGGTCGAGGACCTGTCGCAACGCCAGAACGCACGCGCCCTCCGCTTCACTCAGGCGCAGCTCGATGCCTATGGCATTGCCGAATTGCACAAGCTGGAAGAGGTGCTGCGCCGCGACGACTATTTCGCGCTGAAAGCCGTGGCGGAGACGATCGGGCGCAAGATCGGCATGATGATCGAGCCGGGAGATTCCCGGGCTTTCCTCACCGGCTATTATGGCGAGCTGCGGGCACAACTCGAACGCAAGCTTCTACTGGGAACACGCAAGGCGGACAAGTATCAGCGGTAGGAAGGCACTCTAAGCGCCTGGTAACAATCACAGAACGCCAGCGCTGCCCTCATCCGCCTGCCAGCACCTTCTCCCCGTATAGTGACGAGGAGAAGAGAGCTGGCCGCAGCGCCGCGCCTATTCTGCAAAGCTGGATATTGGCGAAACCATCCGCGACAGCATCTTTCTCCCCGTCACTATACGGGGAGAAATGCCCGGCAGTGCAATGAGGGGCAGCACCAGCCGATGAAATGGAGTGCCTCTCGCCTACCCCACCCACTTCTCATAGTCGGACACCAGCAGGTGCACCGGCGCGACGTCCTCGTCGATGTTGGAGAAGCGGCCGATTGGTTCGCGGAAGACGTTGTCGGTGAGATCGTCATTGACGGTCGAGACCTCGCCGATCAGCACATCCCTCCCCTCGGCCCAGAAGGCATGCCAGACGCCCGGCAACAGCGTCACGCTCTGGCCGGGGTCGAGCTTCAAGAGCCCGCCCGCCGGCAGCCTGTGGATGGTGCCGTCGACAGGCACGGAGACTTCGGCCTTCGGATCGATGCCGCCGTCGCGGTCGTGCATGAACAGTTCCAGCACCAGCTTGCCGCCACCACGGTTGATGATGTCCTCGGCCTTGATGTTGTGGCGGTGCATCGGCGACAGCTGGTCCTTGCGCGAGATCATGATCTTCTCGGCATAGAGCATGCCCATGCCCTTCTTCATATCGGCATAGACGCCGTTGCGCACGGTGAACAGGAACAGGCCGAGCTCGTCGAATTTCTCCTGGCCGTAATCGGTGATGTCCCAGCCAAGCCGCGAGGTGAAAATAGCCGCGGAGTCAGCCTTGCGCGCCTTCATCTCCTCCGGCGACCAGTAGGCGAAGGGCGGCATGATGTAGCCGAACGAGCGGATGAAGGCGTCGGCATCGCGGATGATGTCGTTGACGGTGGAGCGTTTCATGGTGGTGATCCCTTGGCGTCGCGTTCCTGCCTAAAGCGCATAGCCGAACAGCGTTGCGGTGTCGACGCAAACTGCACGCTGGCCCCATGACATCCGGGTCGATCGGGGCCATAAGTCCAGCCAAATTTCCCAAGGTGATATTCATGCAAGGCATAGACGACCTCGATACGCCGGCGATCCTCATCGATGCGGCCCGCGCCGAAGCCAACATTGCACGAGCGCAGGCGCATGCCGATCGCCATGGGCTGAAGCTCAGGCCGCACATCAAGACGCACAAGCTGCCCTATTGGGCGAAGAAACAGGTGGCGGCGGGAGCGGTCGGCATCACCTGCCAGAAGATCGGCGAGGCTGAGGTGATGGCCGATGCCGGGCTCTCCGATATTTTTCTACCCTATAACATCCTCGGCCGCGCCAAACTGGAGCGCCTCAAGGCGCTGCATGGCCGCGTGACGCTGTCAGTGACGGCCGACAGCCGCGAGACGCTGGAGGGGCTCGCCGCCACCTTCATCGATACCGGTCATCCCCTGCCCGTTCTGGTCGAGTGCGACACCGGCATGGGCCGTTGCGGCGTGCAGAGCGTCGCCGAGGCTTTGGCGCTGGCGAAAGTGATCGATCAGGCCAACGGGCTCACCTTTGGCGGGCTGATGACCTACCCCGCGGCAGGCCGCGCCGCCGAGGCCGAATCCTGGCTGGCCGGCGCCAAGCAGGCGCTTGCCACGTCGGGTCTCGCCTGTGAACGCATCTCCAGCGGCGGCACGCCTGACATGTGGCGCCCCGGCGAAGACAGCGTCGTCACCGAATACCGCCCCGGCACCTACATCTATCTCGACCGCTATCAGGTCGCCAAAGGCGTCGGCACGCTCGACGATTGCGCGCTGACGGTGCTCGCCACGGTGGTCAGCCACCCGACGCCTGCCCGCGCCATTCTGGACAGCGGCAGCAAGGCGCTGTCCAGCGACACGCTGGGATTGCCTGAGTTTGGCGAGTTGCTCGGCATGCCCGGCGCCCGCGTCACTGGCTTAAGCGAAGAGCACGGCACGGTCACGCTTGGAAATGGGGCGAGCCTTCGCATCGGCGAGCGCGTGCGCGTGGTGCCGGACCATTGCTGCGTGGTGACGAACCTGTTCGACCAGGTGCACCTGATCGACGGCGACAAGGTGCTGGAGACGCTGCCTGTCGTGGCGCGTGGGCGGATGGGGTGAATGGCGCTTCCCTTCCCCCCTTGTGGGAGAAGGGGGAGCTCAGTTTACCTGCCGCGCCGCTACCCTGCGCATGGCGATCACCCGGCGGCGGCGGATTTCGGTGCGCATCGCCGTCAAATGCAGGGCGAAGAACAGCACGGTGAAGCCGAGCGCCATCACCAGCAGCGGCCACAGCAGACTGGGATCGATGGTCGGCCCGCCAAGCCGGAACACCGATGCCGGCTGGTGCAGCGTGTTCCACCAGTCGACCGAGAATTTGATGATCGGGATGTTGATGAAGCCGACCAGAGTGATGATGGCGGCAGCCCAGGCGGCGCGGCTGGCGTCATCCAGCGCGCGCGTCAGCGCGATGATGCCGAGATACATCAGGAAGAGGACGAACACAGACGTCAAGCGCGCGTCCCACACCCACCAGGTGCCCCACATCGGCTTGCCCCAGATGGAGCCGGTGATGAGCGCAAGCGCGGTGAAAGTGGCGCCGATCGGGGCTGCCGATTTCAGCGCGACGTCGGCCAGCGGATGGCGCCAGACCAGCGTGCCAAGTGCGGCGACGGCCATCACCGTGTAGCACATCATGGCGAGCCAGGCGAAAGGCACGTGGATGTACATGATGCGCACCGTGATGCCCTGCTGGAAATCCTCAGGCGCGGCAAAGCTCATATAGAGGCCAACGGCGAGCAGGATCGCGGCGATCGACGCCAGCCACGGCACCAGCCTGTCGGCCAGCCCGACAAAGCGCGTCGGGTTGGCAAGGTCGGTCCAGCCTGTGAGGCGTGAGGAAGTGTCGCTCATGCGGCTCTACATAGACCGGCGGCGGCTTTGGGGCAATTGAGGGAGTGTCGCAGGGCGGCGCCCCTTCCCCTTCTCCCCCTGTGGGAGAAGGTGGATCGGCGCGCAGCGCCGAGATGGATGAGGGGTGTTCCAGCGGCGTGAGGCGTTGGCGTTTCCTGGAACACCCCTCTTCCGTCGCCTTCGGCGACACCTTCTCCCACAACAAGGGGAGAAGGAAAGACCTTGAGATTAAGCCGCTTCGATATTCACAGTGCGGCTGAGGCGGCGGACTTCCTCGTCGTTGAGCAGGCCGCCGGCGCGCAGCAGGCTGGCGAAACGGCCGTTACGCAGCGACAGTTCGGCGAAGCCGCCCATCTCGACCACCTTGCCCTTGTCCATGAACACGACCAGATCGGCGTCGCGGACGGTGGTCAGGCGGTGGGCGATGATGAAGGTGGTGCGGTTGCGCCGCAGTTCATCGATCGCTTCCTTGACGCGGTCCTCGGTCTCGACGTCGAGCGCGCTGGTCGCCTCGTCGAGCACCAGGATCGGTGCGTCCTTCAGCACGGCGCGGGCAATAGCGATACGCTGACGCTCGCCGCCCGAAAGCTGGCCGCCACGCTCGCCGACGACGGTGTCGTAGCCGGCGCTCTTGGCCAGAATGAAATCCTGGGCAGCGGCAGCATTGGCGGCGGCATGGACTTCGTCATAGGTCGCCTCGGCGCGGCCGACACGGATGTTGTCCTCGATCGAGCGGTTGAGCAGGCCGGCATCCTGGAAGACGGTGGCGATCGAGTGGCGCAGCGACTTGCGGGTCACCGTGCGGGTGTCGATGCCGTCGATCAGGATACGGCCGTGGGACGGCGAGAAAACGCGCTGCAACAGATTGATCAGCGTCGTCTTGCCGGCGCCGGTCGGGCCGACGATGGCAACGGTCTGGCCAGCCTGGACCTCGAACGACACGTCGTCGATGCCCTGCCCCGAATTGCCGAACTCGAAGCCGACATTCTCGAAGCGGATATGGCCGGTGACATTGGTGAGATCGCGGAGGCCATCCGGCTCGGCGGCGTCGGCGGCAGAGTCCTCGAGATGGTAGAAGTCCTCGAGCTTGGCGCGGGCTTCCGAAATCTGGTTGGCGAAAGCCGACATCTGGTCGAGGCGAGCGATCAGCAGCGTGGCAAAGCCGGTGAAGGCGATGACGTCGCCGATCTTGAGCTGGCCATGGGTGACGAGATAAGCGCCGATCAGCAGCACGACCATCATCGAAATGGTCGACGACAGGCGGTGCAGCGCATTGGCCATCGCCCACCAGTCGAGCACGGGGTTCTGCGCATCGAGCAGGTTCTTGACGTAGCGGCGCAGCGTATCGGCCTCATGGCCGAGACGGTTGTAGCTCTGCAGCACGGCGACGTTGCTGACCGAGTCGGTCACATGCGCAAACACCTTGTGGTAGTGACGCTCGACGGCGGCCTGGCCTGCCTTGGTGCGCTTCATCACCAGGCGGCCGATACCGACATAGAGAACGCCAAGGCCCATCAGCACCATGGACATGCGCAGATCCATGCTGATTGCGGTGGGGATCAGCAGAGCAAGCGCAACGGCCGTCGACAGATGCTGGCGCATGAATTCAAGCCACAGGCTGAACAGCGTCTCGACAGCGCGCAGCAGCGTGTGCAGCGCGTTGGAGGTGCCGCGCTGATGGTGCCAGGCAAGCGGCATGGTGATCACGCGCTCGAACGACTGGCACAGCACTTCGCTGCGGCGCTTGTGGGCAAAACGGTCAGCGCCACGCGCCACCAGCACGAAGGCAATGATGTTGAAGGCGCCGAGGCCGGCCCAGAGAGCCAGCGTCGAAAACACCGAACCCTTATCGGAGATGGCGTCGATCACCCGACCGAACATGATCGGCTCGAGGATGGCGATGATGGCAAGCGCGACATTCGCACCGCAGATCAACGCAACGCGTTTCCTGTCGGCTGCGAGATAACCCAGCGCTCTCCAGTAGATTTGCAGAAGTGACACTTCAGCTACTCCGCCCAAACATTCATTGTGCACTGCACCATTTCTTGACACGTATCGGTTAACGGGTCGCAAAACAATGCCCGTCTACCTCTTCCGTTCCCATTCCGCGAACAAAAGATGACGACGCTGCGAAATCTGCCGTGATCACCTAACGGTTTGAGATAAAAGGTGAAATGTCAGTCTTGCGGCAAAATCATGGCACGTGCCCAAGGCTGCCACATTTTTAATCACCCACGCCCGGCAGCGCCAATACATAAGAAGCAGGGCTGCCTTGCGCCATGCGCATGACCAATAGAAACGCGCGCCCTGAAAGGCGCGCGCAAATTGGTTCAAGCCTTTGATTTTACGCGGGTATCTTGACGATCACCTCGGTCTTGTCACCGGCTTTCGGCTCAAAGCCGGAAGACTTTGTCTTGGTTCCATTGACTTCGAGCGAGATGGTCTTGGCCTTTTTGTCGCGGATGACGCGAACTTGGACCTCGGCCCCCAGCATCTTGAGCGTTGCCGAGTAACCGTCCCAGTGGCTGGGCAGTTTGGGCCGGAACGTGATCTGCTTGCCGCGCCGCTCGATGCCCAGAATGCCTTCGACGGCGGCACGGTAGAGCCATCCGGCTGAGCCCGTGTACCAGGTCCAGCCACCCCGACCGCTCTTGCCTTCACCCGAATAGATGTCGGCGGCGACGACGTAGGGCTCGACCCGGTAGTGCTCGGCCGACGCATCGTCGAGCGCATGGTTGACCGGGTTCAGCATCGAGAAGCAGCGATAGGCATCGTCGGTGCGGCCCATTTCGGCGAGCGCAATGACGAACCAGGTCGCTGCATGGGTGTACTGGCCGCCGTTCTCGCGCACGCCCGGCGGGTAGCTCTTGATGTAGCCGGGGTCCTTTTGCGTGTTCTGGAAGGCCGGGGTGAACAGCTTGACGATCTTGAGCTTGTCGTCGACCAGCAAGTTCGTCGCCTGCTGCATCGCCGTGGTCGAGCGCGCCGGGTCGCCCTCGCCGGAGAGCACGCTCCACGACTGCGCGATCGAGTCGATCTTGCACTCGTCCGAATTGTGCGAGCCGAGCGGCGTGCCGTCATCGTAGCTGCCGCGCCGGTACCATTGGCCGTCCCAGGCGGTGCTTTCCAGTGCTCGCTTCAGCACGTCGGCGTGTTTTGTCCAGGCCTGCGCCCGCTTGGTGTCGCTTTGCCCCTTGGCGACAGCGGCAAAGTCGCCAAGCGTCTTCAGCAGGAACCAGCCAAGCCACACGCTCTCGCCTTTGCCTTGCTCGCCGACGCGGTTCATGCCGTCGTTCCAGTCGCCCCCGAGGATCAGCGGCAGCCCGGCCGGACTGCTGCGCTTGACCGCAAGGTCGAGCGCCCGCGCGCAATGGTCGTAGAGCGAGGCATGCGTCTTGGAGATCTCGGGGGTGAAGAAAGCATCATGCTCGCCCTCGCCCAGAACCTGCCCGTCGATGAAGGGCAGCTGCTCCTCGAGTATCCCTGTATCGCCAGTCACCTCGATATACCTGTTGGTGGCGTGCGCCAGCCAGACCACGTCGTCCGAGATCAGGGTGCGCACGCCGGCGTCGGTGCGCGGCAGCCACCAATGCTGGACGTCGCCTTCGGGGAACTGCCGGCGCGCCGCGTTGAGGATCTGGTCGCGCGCCAGCTTCGGATCATGCGCCAGCAGGGCCAGCGTGTCCTGCAGCTGGTCGCGGAAGCCGAAGGCGCCGCTCGCCTGGTAGAAGGCCGAGCGGGCGCGGATGCGGCAGGCCAGGCTCTGATACGGCAGCCAGTGGTTGACCATGGCGTCGAGCGCCTTGTCCGGCGTCTCGACCTGGATGGTGTCGAGGAAGCCGCGCCAGACGCGTTCATTGTCGGCAAGCCGCTGGTCAAAATCCTTGCCCGAATGGGTCCGCACCAGCGCGCTCGCTTCGGCTGGATTGGCGGCATCGCCGAGCAGCCAGACGAGCGTGACGTCGCCGCCGGCGGGGATGTCGACGTCGCTGGCGACAGCCGCGCAAGGATCATCGCCTGCCTCGACGCGGCCCGACAGGCCGGCGCCGCTGACCACGGCGTGCGGGAAGGCGCTGGTGCCCTGCCTGCCGATGAACTCGCCGCGATCGGCTGTCACCGAATGCACCGGCCCGGCAGCGGCCAGGAAGGCCACCCGGTCGCCGAAATCGAGCCCGTACGGGTTTTGCGCCAAGAGCGCGCCGGTCGCCGAATCCCTCGACGGGATGATGGTGGCCGCCGTGCTCGAACGATGGCTGCCGAGAACCCATTCGGCATAGGCATAGACGCGCAGCCGCGCCGGTGCCGAGCCCGCGTTCTGGATGCGCAGCCGCGTGATCTTCACCGGATCGGTGGGATCGACCACATGCGTCAGATCCATCGACAGCGGGCCGCGCTTCGACCGGAAGGTCGAAAAGCCCTGGCCATGCCATGTCTCGTAAGTCATCGAGGGATCGCGCACTACAGCGGCAAGCGGCGAGAACGACTTGCCGCTTGCATAGTCGTAGATGTAGACGCCCTCGCCCGGTCGGTTGGTGACCGGATCGTTCGACCACGGCGTCAGCTGGTAGTCGCGGCTGTTGCGGCTCCAGGTGAAGGCGGCCCCCTCAGCCGAGACATGGAAGCCGAACGAGGCGTTGGAGACGACGTTGATCCACGGCTGCGGCGTCGTGCGCCGGCCGGCAAGGCGGGTGACGTAGTGGCGGCCATCGCCTTCGAAACCGCCGAAGCCGTTCCATTGGCTGAGGCCGCTGCCGTCGGCACTGGCGTCAGACGCAGCATGGTATGCAGGCGCCACCGGCACTGGCAGAGCCGTTTCGCGAAGGGTCGCAGCACCCGCCGGCTGCAAGGCATCGCGGGCCTGCAAGGCTGCCGCCTCGGCGCGCTCGATCTGGTCGAAGATGGTGCCATTACGGGTGTGCAGCACGACGCGGGCGACGGCCAGCAACGTCTTGTAGGTCGCTTCGTCCATCAGGTCGCGGCGCACCGCGAAGATATGCTGGCGCGGCCCGAGCTCCTTGCCGCGCAAGCGACTGTTTTCGCACAGCGTCTCGACCGCGCGCTGCAGGTCCTGCACATAGGACGAGGCCTGCTCATTGACGACGACGAAGTCGATCATCATGCCGCGGGCGCGCATATACTCCTGGAAGCGCAGCGCCTGGGCGACGATTTCGAGGTCGGCGACATCGCCGATGCGGACCAGGAAGATCGGGAAATCGCCGGAGATGCTGGTCGGCCACAGGCTGGACTGCTTGCCCAGCCCCGAAGCAATGGATTCGGCCGGCAGGCGCAGGAACGGATCGGGATAGATCAGATAGCGTGCCAGCTTCTGCACATTGGCGGCGTCGGTCAGGCTGAGGCCAAGGTGGCGGGTCTGCACCTGCGAACGCGTCCAGGCTAGCATCGCCTGGCGAGCGAAGCTTTCGGGATGGTCGAGCCTGGCGATGGCTTCGTCGAGTTCGGTGCGGTTGGCACCAACGGCGGTCCAGAAGGTCAGCGAGATCTTCTTGTTGGCCGGCACCCGCACCTGGCGGCGCAGCGCCGCGACCGGATCGAGCGTGAAGCCATGATGGCCGCCAAGTTTGGCGCCCGGATCAAAAGCGGCGGCCTCGGCGATGGTGCGGCCACGGCCGATAAAGGCGCGGCGGTCGGTCTCGGCCTCGGCATCGCGCGCCGATCCCGACGGATCGGTGACGAAATGCACCATGGTGAGGTCGGGCTCGTTCTTGTCGCGCTTGCGCCTGGTGGCGAAGATGGCGCCGTTGTTGGCAGCGATCTCGGTCTCGATGAACATTTTCGAGAATGCCGGATGGGCGTTGTCCGAAGCTTCGTTGCCGAGCACCAGTTCGGCAAAGGAGGTCACCTCGATATGCCGGTCGGTAGCGCCGTCATTGTAAAGGGTGACGCGCCGTCCTTCGCCATTGCCTTCCGAGATGACGATGCACTCGACCTCCGAACGCAGCGAACCCACTGTTTTGACGAAGCTCGCCTTGTCGTCGGAAAACAGCGTCTGCACTCTCTCGCCGGTCGCCTGCCTCGGCTCGGCGGTGGCCGACCACCAGTCGCCGGTGCCGGCATCTCTAAGGAAGATGTAGGAACCGAGCCGGTCTTCGGTCGGATCGGGCTGCCAGCGGGTGACGGCGAGTTCGCCCCAGCGGCTGTAGCCGGAGCCGGTTGCCGAGACCATGACGGAGTAACGGCCGTTGGACATGACGCTGGTGGCGCGCAGCGCCTTCAGCGGGTCGAGGACAATGCGGGAATCCGGGCTCTCGACCTCGGTCTCGTCCTTCGAGCGCTCGTCGGCTTCTGTCCTGACGGTGGCGGTCGGGATGTCGCGCGGCGCCCTCTCCTGCAGCAGGAGTTCGGCAGACTCGATCACCGGATCGCTGTGGAAGCGGTCACGCAGCCGGCCTTCGAAGATGGCGTCGGCAACGGCGGCGATCGACATGCCGGAATGGTGGGCCATGTAGTTCAGCACGACGGCGTGGTCGGTGCCTTCCGGCACGCGCTGCGGCGTGTAATCGACGGCGTCATAATAGCCGTGCCGGCCCATCGCGCCGATCGAGCGCAACCGGGCTAGATTCTGGACGGATTCGCGCGGTGTGAACTGCGCTGCAAGGATCGTGGCGTAGGGCGCGATCACCGTGTTCTGGCCAAGACCGCGCTTGAGGCCAAGTCCGGGCACGCCGAAATTGGTGTACTGGTAGGTCAGTTCGCGGTCGCGGGCGTTGTAGGCCGCTTCCGAAATGCCCCACGGCACATTCTTCGAGCGCGCATACTGGATCTGGCGCTTGATGATCAGCTTGCTGGTCTGGTTGAGGATCGAGCCCTGCGGCTCCTTCATCACCAGCGGCGGCATCAGATACTCGAACATCGAGCCCGACCAGGACATCAGCGCGCCCTGGAAGCCTATTTCGACAATCGGTCGTCCGAGCCGGAACCAGTGCTCGGTCGGCAGATCGCCCTTGGCAATGGCAAACAGGCTGGTCAACCGTGCCTCGGAGGCGAGCAGATCGTAGCAGCTCTCGTCGAGCTGGTGTTCCTCGACCCGGTAGCCGATCGAGAGCAGTTTTCTTTCCTGCCGCATCAGGAAGGAGAAATCCATCTCGAAGGCATAGCGGCGGCAGCGCTCGCGCAGCGCCAAGAGCTTGGCGCGCAAGGCCTCAACGGCGTTCTCGTCGCTGTGCGAGTCATGCACATGCGCCTCGCAGGTCGCTTCCAGTCTAGCTGCCCAGTCGGCGATGACGTCGCTGCGCTGCGACCCAGCCTCGGTGTGGATGGCGGTGGCGAGCTTGCGGATCTCGCCGGCCAGCACGGCCAGATTGATGGTGCGGATCGAGGCCATTTCCGGCTGCGCCTTGATGGTCATGACGGCCCGTCGCATGCCGTCGAGACGGTCGGCGAGCCGCTGGCGCAGCGGTCTCAACTGCCGGCGGTCGTCAGGCAATTCCTCAAGGCTCTCGTCGAGGATCGTCACCGTGTCGAGGACGCCTTCGAAATCGCCCTGCAGATGGACGGACGGGGCTTCGGCCCATTCGGCGCAGGCAGCCGCGACCGCGACCAGATGTCCGGCGAGGTTGCCGCTGTCGACCGCCGAGATATAGAGCGGATAGAGCGGCTTCAGCGTCGTGGTGTCGTACCAGTTGAAGAGGTGGCCGCGGTTGCGCGGCATGCTCTCGATGGTCGTCATCGTCGCGTCGATGCGGGTGATGGCGTCGGAGAGCGCAATCCAGCCGAAATCGCGTGCCGACACCACCGACAGGAGATAGACGCCGATATTGGTCGGTGACGTGCGCGGCGCCACCACCGGCGCCGGGCTTTCCTGGAAATTGTCGGGCGGCAGGTTGTGGTGCTCGGCCGTGACGAAGGTTTCGAAATAGTGCCAGGTGCGGCGCGCCACGGTGCGCAGCGCATGGATATCGGCCTGCGATATGCGCAGACGGTCCTCGGTCTCGGCCGAGCGGCTGATCCAGCAGGCAACGGCCGGCGAGCCGATCCAGAACAGAGCGAAGAAGAAGGCGACAAAGGCGCCGGTAGAATCGGCCAGCACGGGGATAGCGAGACCGACGACGCCGATGATAACGGCGCCATACATCATGCTGTAATAGGAGCCGAGGTCGTTGTCGCCGCCCTTGTGCGCCTGCGACGCCGTGCGCCATTCCAAAAGGTTCTGGCGGCTGACGAACAGGCGGTAGAGCGTGCGCACGATGGCATCGCCCATCATCCAGGCATTGTGCGCCATCAAAAGCACTTTCAGCGCCACCAACGCCGTGCCGAAGACGGTGTCACGCGCCAGCGCCGAGAAATGGCCGCGCGGCGTCTGGTCGCCGCTCTTGGGCAAGATGGCGTTGATGACATCGAAAGTCGGCGCCATGAACAGCGACAGGATGAGCAGCGCCTGCCATTGCGCGGCCTGCGTGAAGGGCAGCAGCGTCCAGCCGGCGATCGCCGCCATCACCCAGAAGATCGGGGTCAGCGAACGGCGCAGATTGTCGATCATCTTCCAGCGCGACAGCGCCGGCACGCCGGAACGCGGGCTGAAGATGAAGCGCAGCAACTGCCAGTCGCCACGCGCCCAGCGGTGATGACGCGAGGCGTCGACCGAATAGCGGGTCGGATAGTCCTCGACCAGTTCGACGTCGGTGACGAGCGCCGCGCGCGCCAGCGCACCTTCGAGCAGGTCGTGGCTGAGGATGGTGTTTTCCTCGATGCGTCCCTTCAGCGCCGCCTCGAAGGCGTCGACGTGATAGAGACCCTTGCCGGTGAAGGAGCCGTCGCTGAAGACGTCCTGGTAGAGATCCGACACGGCAAAGACGTAAGGGTCGAGACCGCTGTTGGACGAAAAGACGCGCTGGAAGAAAGAGGCGTCGTCGCCGCTGGTGAGCGATGCCGTGATGCGCGGCTGGAGGATGGTGTAGCCGGCGGTGACGACACGCTTTGCCGCGTCGAAATGCGGGCGGTTGATCGGATGGGCGAGCTTGCCGACCAGCGACGACACGGCGTCGCGCGTGGTGCGTGTGTCGGCGTCCAGCGTCATGACGTAGACGACCTTTTCCGGCAGCGGCACGTCGAGCGGCAGGAAGGTGGTGTCGCTGTCGCCGCGCAAGAGAAGGTTCAGCTCGTGCAGCTTGCCGCGCTTGCGCTCCCAGCCCATCCAGGCGCCCTGCGCCTGGTTGTAGAGCCGGCGGCGATGCAGGATATAAAAACGCGGCGCGCCCTCGGAGGGGTAGCGGGCATTGAGCCTGGCGATCTCGTCGCGCGCATATTGCAGGATCTCGATGTCGGCGGCATCGATCTCAGTCTTGGAATCCGGCCAATCGGATAGCAGCGCGAAATGGATTTCGTCTGCGGTATTGGCGAGGTGATGCACCTCGATGTTGCGGATGTTTTCCTCGACATCGTCGCGTGAGCCGATCAGCGAGGGAACAACGACCAGCGTGCGTGAGGCGGCCGGGATGCCGTGCTTGTAGTCATAGCCAACCAGCCGCGTCGGCTTCAGGAACAGCGAAACGACGGTGTTGAAAAAGGCGAGCGCACCTTCGCTGGCCGGCACAGCAAACAGCGCCAGCATCAACGTGATCGAGGGAACCGAGAGCCCCAGATGGGCAAGCGCATTGCCTGAGACAACCAGCAGCAGCACCGTCAGCAGGAAGACGGGCACCACGATGCCCAGCCAACCGGTGCTGGTGAAGGCGCGCTTGACAGTCACATAGAAAGGCGGCCGGTAGCCGATCGCCTTTTCCAGATCCGGCCGGCGCGGGCCGACCAGAAAGAAGCCGACATCGGTATGCATGGTCGGATCGGCTGATGCATCCGGCACGCCGGAGGCATCGGTGACGCCGGGGACATGGCCGGCAAGCTCGATCGCCTTTTCGGCGACGCGGAATTCGGAGAGATCCGAGCGGCGCGCCAGTTGCTCGATCGACGTGCGGTACTGGTCACGCGAAAAGAAATCGAGCGCGGCGAAATCGGTGCGCTCGCGCAGCAGCGTGTCGATGCGGCTGACGCCTTCGAACCAGACCGTCCAGTCGACGTCGTTGATAAGCCGCAGGCCGCGGATGATGTTGCCGGTGGTGACATTGCCGCTGGACAGCGTGCGATGCTCGGAAATGATGATTTCCTCGGCGTCGGAGCCGGTCTTCTCGAGCTCGACCTCCAGCCATTCCAGCGCCCTGCCGGCATTTTGCGAGCCGTCGCGCAGGCGGTAGAGCAACTGCGTGGCAAAGGTGGTGTCCTGGGCATGGGCGCCATAGCTCGACAGGATCTTCTGCCGGTCGGCATTGTCGTCGGTCGCCAGAACCCGGTCGGCGACCTCGTTGGCGATGTGGCGCATCTGCCTGGTGCGGTCGACGCGCACGGCGATGCGGCGCAGGTTTTCGATCAGCACGAAGCGCAGCAGCGAAGGCAGCGCCCAGAGTTCGCCGATCTTCAGCGGCTCGACCGACTGAAAGCCTTCGACGATAGCCTTGAACATGGTCGCCGAGACCGAACTGTCGGAATGGGCGACATAGCTCCAGGCCAAGGCCAGCGCGCGCGGCACGGCCTCGCCATCGGACAGTTTCAGGGTCGGCAACTGCCGGTAGAAACGGCGCGGCAGGTCGCGCTTGACCTGAAAGATGGTCTCCTCGACCAGATAATTGTTGTCGAGCAGCCATTGTGCGGCAGGCGTAATGGTTTCGCCCTTGGCCTGAGCGGCATTGGTCGAGCGGTAGACTTCGAGGATTTTCTTGGCACTGTCGCGGATGCGGGCCTGGAAATCGAACGGCGTCAGGCCGAACAGGTCCTTGACGTCGCCCTTGGCGAGGCTGTCGCCCAGCGCGCGCAGACGCTCTTCTGGCAGGAAATTGGAGCGTATCGGCTCTTCGGTGATGGCCGGGAAGCTGGCGCTGGTCTTTTCGATCTGGGCAGGATTTGTCTGGATATTCATTGAAGATTCCGCATGGGGGACGCGATGCGGCGTCACCGCCACGGCAATGTCCCTAAAACCGATTCAAATGCAATTGGTTGCATGATTACACTGGCCGAAAGTTTTGCTTCGCACCACGCCAGGAGCGTTTATCCCTTCGACATTTCAAGGAGGGGCTTTCGACAACTAAAGGACGAGCACCCCTGCCCTCCCGTCCGCCTTGGAACGACGGAAGGATTCAGGCTTTTTCGTGATCCAGGCAACAGCTTACGCCAGATTTCTCCGGCGTGCGATCATGTTTGGCAACAGGCGTTAATCGTTGCTGGCGGCGCAGCTAGCCCAGGCTGGCGATCCGAATCACGAACACGGTCGTCGGCCGCACCGGTTCCACGTGCAATTGGGCGACGTCTGGGCCGATCACGAGCGTGTCACGAGGTCCAAGCCGGGACGGTGTCGGGTCGGTCACGCCGACCTCGCCGTCGAGCGGCAGGATAAGGGTCGTTGCGGTCGTCGGACGGATATCGGTCGGGGCTGAGACCATGAGGCGCTCGACCGTGTGGGTCGCTCGCCCGCGGCGGGTCATGACGTTGAGGTCGGTGATCGGACCGGAGATCAGCGCCGCCGTGGTCGGCACATCGGCCGGGAAGGCAAACGGGGCGGAGGCTCCAGTCAGGCTCTCCGGCGGCCGGCCGGTAATATCGAGGACGATGCCCTCGCCTTCCAGCACAGCCAGCGTGCGGTCGACGCCGGCAAAGCCGGAGAACGGGCCGTCGCCCTCGACGCGCGCCATCGAGATGCGCCAGTCGAAATCGTCAAGCCTGGCACCGTCAGGCGAGACAGCGATCTCGGTCGTCGTGCCGCCGCCGTTCTTCCACGGCATGACGCGGTAGTCGGCGGCACGAAGGATGCGCATCGTCTTCTGCCAATCAGCCGAGGATGCCAGGCAGGTTGAGCTGATGCTCCTTGGCGCATTCAATGGCGATGTCGTAGCCGGCATCGGCGTGGCGCATGACGCCGGTCGCCGGATCATTCCACAGCACGCGCTCCAGGCGCCTTGCGGCATCCGGCGTGCCGTCGGCAACGATGACCATGCCGGAATGCTGCGAGAAGCCCATGCCGACGCCGCCGCCGTGGTGCAGCGACACCCAGGTGGCGCCCGACGCGGTGTTGAGCAGCGCGTTGAGCAGCGGCCAGTCGGAAACGGCATCGGAACCGTCCTTCATCGCTTCCGTCTCGCGATTCGGCGAAGCGACCGAGCCGGAATCGAGGTGGTCGCGGCCGATGACGACGGGCGCCTTCAATTCGCCCTTGGCTACCATCTCGTTGAAGGCGAGGCCGAGCCTGTGGCGGTCGCCGAGACCGACCCAGCAGATACGCGCCGGCAGGCCCTGGAAGGCGATGCGCTCGCGCGCCATGTCCAGCCAGTTGTGCAGATGGGTGTTGCCGGGGGTAAGCTCGCGCACCTTGGCGTCGGTCTTGTAGATATCCTCGGGATCACCCGAAAGGGCTGCCCAGCGGAACGGGCCGATGCCCCGGCAGAACAGCGGCCTGATATAGGCCGGCACGAAGCCCGGGAAAGCGAAGGCGTTCTCGAAGCCTTCGTCCTTGGCGACCTGACGGATGTTGTTGCCATAATCGAGGGTCGGCACGCCGGCATTCCAGAAGGCGACCATCGCCTCGACATGTTCGCGCATCGACGCGCGCGCCGCCTTTTCGACAGCCTTGGGGTCGCTGACGCGCTTCTCGCGCCACTCAGCCATCGTCCAGCCCTTGGGCAGATAGCCGTTGATGGGGTCATGCGCCGAGGTCTGGTCGGTGACTATGTCGGGGCGAATGCCGCGCTTGAACATTTCGGGCACGATCTCGGCAGCGTTGCCGAGCAGGCCGACGGATTTCGCTTCGCCGGCCTTGGTCCAGCGCTCGATCATTTCCATCGCTTCGTCCAGCGTCTCGGCCTTCTCGTCGACATAGCGAGTGCGCAAGCGGAAATCGATCGAGTCCGGATTGCATTCGATAGCGAGGCAACAGGCGCCGGCCATGACGGCGGCAAGCGGCTGGGCGCCGCCCATGCCGCCGAGGCCGCCGGTCAGGATCCACTTGCCTTTGAGGTTGCCGTTGTAGTGCTGTCGGCCGGCTTCTACGAAGGTCTCGTAAGTGCCCTGCACGATGCCTTGCGTGCCGATATAGATCCAGGAGCCGGCCGTCATCTGGCCGTACATCATCAGGCCCTTCTTATCGAGCTCGTTGAATTTATCCCACGTCGCCCAGTGCGGCACGATGTTGGAGTTGGCGATGAGCACGCGCGGCGCGTCGGTGTGCGTCCGGAAGACGCCGACCGGCTTGCCCGACTGCACCAGCAGCGTCTCGTCCTCATTGAGTGTCTTCAGCGACGCGACGATGCTGTCGAAATCGTTCCAGGTGCGCGCGGCCCGGCCGATACCGCCATAAACGACCAACTCGTTGGGGTTTTCGGCGACATCCGGATCGAGATTGTTCATCAGCATGCGCAGCGGCGCTTCGGTCGTCCAGTATTTGGCGTTGAGCTTGTCGCCGCGCGGCGCACGCACTTCGCGGATGTTGTGGCGAGGATTATTCATCATTGTCCCTTTCGAGTAAGGCGGCGGCTCAGCGCCCGGCCCAGTCAATGGCGGTTTGGAGGATTTTCGTCAGCGTGGCGCGCATCGGTGCGGCGAACTCGGCATCATAGGGCACCGGCCAATTGTCCGGTTCACCCTTGCCTTCGGGCTCGCGCAAATAGCCGCGATCGGCAAGTTCCATCTGCAACGCATGGTAGCCGCCTTGCGGGTTGCCGAAATAGCGCGTGATCCAGCCGCCCTTGAAACGGCCGTTGATGACATTGCTTTCACCGCTTTCGGCCATGATCTGGCCGACCAGCGCCTGCAGCGTCGGGTCGGCGGTCTGGCCGTCATTGGTGCCGAGGTTGAACACCGGCAGCGTGCCATAGAACAGGCGCGGCAGCACGGACCGGATCGAGTGGCAATCGTAGATGACGATTTTTTCGTGCAGGCCGCGCAGCCTGACGGCCTGGGCCGCCAGCATTTCATGGTAGGGCACGAAATAGGATATGCGGCGCTGGTCTATCTCCGACGGCGTCGGTTCCGCACCGGGCAAATAGAGTGGATCGCCGTCGAAGGTCTCGGTGGGGCAAAGCGTGGTCGTCGTCTGCCCGGGATAGAGCGAGGCGCCGGAGGGATCGCGGTTGACGTCGATGACGGTGCGCGAGATCGACGTATGCACAACCGTCGCACCGAGGCCGGCGGCGAAATCATAGAGATTGTCGATCCACCAGTCGCAATCGCGGCGGCCGAGCCAGGGCGAGACCAGCCGGCTGTCGATGCCGGCGAGATCGATGCCGGTGTGCGGGATCGACACCAGAAGAGGTGCGGTGCCTTCTGTGACTGTCAGCCAGTCGGTCATGTCAGGCTCCCGAGATCGAAGGCAGTGTCACCGCGCCGGCAGCCTTGATGGTGGCGCCGCTGCGCACCATGGCGATGGCCTTTTCCATGTCCGGGTGGAAATGCCGGTCCGTGTCGAGATGCGGCACCTCGGAGCGGACCAGCTTGCGCACGGCTTCCAGGGCCGCGCTCGACGCCAACGGTGCATGGAAATCGCAGCCCTGCGCGGCGGCCAAAAGTTCGATGCCGATGACGGCCGTGGCATTCTCCACCATGCCGATCAGCCGGCGGGCGCCGTGCGCCGCCATCGAGACATGGTCTTCCTGGTTGGCCGAGGTCGGGATGGAATCGACGCTGGCCGGATAGGCCTTCTGCTTGTTTTCGGAAACCA
This sequence comes from Mesorhizobium sp. P2_D6, assembly GCF_056404315.1. Classification (NCBI taxonomy): domain Bacteria; kingdom Pseudomonadati; phylum Pseudomonadota; class Alphaproteobacteria; order Hyphomicrobiales; family Phyllobacteriaceae; genus Mesorhizobium; species Mesorhizobium sp. P2_D6. The sequence goes on from NZ_JBFUEG010000003.1 coordinate 630,549, forward strand.
GTGCCGCCGCCGTGACCTGCGGGATCATGAAGCCGGAGTTCAGGCCGGGCTTCGGCGTCAAAAACGCCGGCATGCCGGAGAGTGCCGGATCGACCAGCATGGCGATGCGGCGTTCCGACAGCGAGCCGATCTCGCAGACGGCGAGTGCGATCATGTCGGCGGCGAAAGCCACCGGCTCGGCGTGGAAATTGCCGCCGGAGAGCGCCGTATCGTCCTCGGCGAAGATCAGCGGATTGTCGGTGACGCCATTGGCCTCGGTGCCGAGCGTATCGGCGGCCTGACGCAGCACGCTGAGGGCTGCACCCATCACCTGCGGCTGGCAGCGCAGGCAGTACGGGTCCTGCACGCGCTCGTCGCCAACGCGGTGCGATTCACGGATGGAGCTGCCGGCCATCAGATTGCGCAGCGCCGCAGCCGTCTCGATCTGGCCGGGGTGCCTTCTCAGGAGATGAATGCGCGGATCGAAGGGTGCGTCCGAACCTTTGGCGGCGTCGGTCGACAGCGCACCGGCGACCAACGCCGACTGGTAAAGCACCTCGGCCTCGAACAAAGCGGCCAGCGCATAGGCGGTCGAGAATTGAGTGCCGTTGAGCAGTGCAAGACCCTCCTTGGCTCCGAGCGTCACCGGCTCCAGGCCGTGCGAGACGAAAGCAACCTTGGCCGGGAAGCGGCCATGCGGAGTAAAGCATTCGCCGACGCCGATCATCACCGCGGTCATGTGCGACAGCGGCGCGAGATCGCCGGACGCGCCGACCGAGCCTTGCGCCGGCACGACGGGGATGACGTCGTTGGCGAGCATTGCTTCCAGCAATTCGATGGTTTGCGGCCGCACGCCGGAAGCGCCCTGCGCCAGGCTGGCGAGTTTTAGCGCCATCATCAGCCGGACCACCGCGACCGGCATCGGCTCGCCGACGCCGGCGGCATGCGACAAAACGATGTTGCGCTGCAGCGTTTCAAGGTCGGCGGCCGGAATTCGGACGCTGGCCAGTTTGCCGAAGCCGGTGTTGATGCCATAGACCGGCTCACCCTTGGCGACGATGCGGGCAACCGCCTCGGCACTGGCCTTGATCTTAGGACGGCAGGCGGCATCCAGCTTCGGCACGGCGCCACGGTAGATGGCGCGCCAGTCGGCCAGCGTCGCATTGCCGGGCCTCAGAGTGAGTTCGGTCATTGTCCTCTCCAGATGCGGGCATGAAGCGGATTGAAGCCCATGCGGTAGACGAGTTCGGCCGGGCGCTCGATGTCCCAGATCGCCAGATCGGCGGATTTGCCCGCCTCCAGCGTCCCGGTCTGACCGAGCAGTCCGAGCGCGCGGGCGGCCTCGCGGGTGGTTCCGGCCAGGCATTCCTCGACCGTCAGGCCGAACAAGGTCGCGGCCATGTTCATGGTCAGCAGCAACGAGGTCAGCGGCGAGGTGCCGGGATTGTTGTCGGTGGCGACCGCCATCTTGACGCCGTGTTGGCGAAACAGGCCGATCGGCGGCTTCTTGGTTTCGCGGATGAAGTAATAGGCGCCGGGCAGGATCGTCGCCACAGTGCCGGCCTTGGCCATCGCCACAGCGCCGGCCTCGTCGGTGTATTCAAGGTGGTCGGCCGAGAGTGCGCCATACCGCGCGGCAAGGGCCGCACCATTCAGGTTGGACAGCTGGTCGGCATGGAGTTTGACCGGCAGGCCGAGCGCCTTGGCCTTGTCGAAGACGCGGGCAATCTGCTCCGGCGAAAAGGCGATGCCTTCGCAGAAACCGTCAACGGCGTCGGCCATGCCTTCGGCGGCGATGGCCGGCAGGATCGTGTTGGCGACCAGATCGACAAAAGCGTCCTTGTCGCCCTTGGCTTCCGGCGGCAGCGCATGCGCGCCGAGGAAGGTGGTGCGGACCGTGACGGGGCGCTGCTTGTCCAGGCGCCGCGCGGCACGAAGCGACTTCTGTTCGTTATCGAGATCGAGCCCGTATCCCGACTTTACTTCTACCGTGGTGACGCCTTCGGCCATCAGCGCATCGAGCCGCGGCAGCGTCTGCGCAACCAGTTCGTCTTCGCTGGCGGCGCGCAAGGATTTGACGGAGGAAACAATGCCGCCGCCGGCGCGGGCGACTTCTTCATAGGTGGCGCCGGCCAGCCGCATCTCGAACTCGTTGGCGCGGTTGCCGGCATGGACGAGATGAGTGTGGCAATCGATCAGGCCGGGGGTGATCCAGCGGCCTTCGCAGTTGGTGGTCTCGCTGCCCTGAGCCAAGGCTGACGGCATGTCTGCTTCCGGCCCGGCATAGACGATGGCGCCGTCGCGGGCTGCGATCGCGCCCTTCTCGACGATACCCAGTCCGGCTTCGGCCATGGTCGCCAGGCGCGCATTGCGCCAAAGGTGAAGGTCCCCTGCCCGGCTTTTGTTCTGTGCCGCCATCATCTTTTTCCGTTTGATTGGATGGCGATTATGTATATACATATTGGAACGCACTGCAAGTGCTATTGTCATCGGAAATTCGGATTCGGAGAAAAACGTGACGGCGATCTTTGCGGAACAGGCGCTGCTGGCCGATGGCTGGCATGACAAGGTGCGGATTTCGTTGACCGACGGTCGCATCGCGGCCGTCGAGCCGGGCTCCTCGCCGCAAACCAACGACGAGCGGCACGCCATTGTTGTCTCCGGCATGCCGAACCTGCACAGCCACGCCTTCCAGCGCGGCATGGCGGGGCTCGCCGAACTGCGCGGCCCCTCCGCCGACAGTTTCTGGAGCTGGCGCGAAGTGATGTACCGCTTCGCGCTGTCGATGACGCCGGACCAGGTCGAAGCGGTGGCAGCGCAGCTCTATGTCGAGATGCTGGAGGCCGGCTTCTCGCGCGTCGGCGAATTCCACTATCTGCATCACGACCGCGACGGAAAACCCTATGCCAACCTTGCCGAGATGGCCGAGCGCATTGCCGCCGCATCGGCTGAGACGGGCATAGGCCTGACGCTGCTGCCGGTGTTTTATGCGCATTCTTCGTTCGGCGGCGCCGCGCCCAACGAAGGCCAGCGGCGATTCATCAACGATGTGAATCGCTTTGGACGCTTGCTTGAGAAAAGCCGCGAATCCGTTCGCACTTTGAATCAAGCGGTCGTAGGCGTTGCCCCGCATAGCCTGCGCGCCGCAACGCCCGAGGAACTCGGCGTCGTTGCCGCGATGGCGCCGGACGGGCCGATCCACATCCACGTCGCCGAGCAGGTGAAGGAAGTCGAGGACTGCCTCGCCTGGTCGGGCGCGCGGCCGGTCGAATGGCTGCTCGCCAATGCCGGGATCGACAAAAGCTGGTGCCTGATCCATGCCACCCACATGACCGAGACTGAGATCATCGGCATGGCGAAAAGCGGCGCCATTGCCGGCCTGTGCCCGATCACCGAGGCCAATCTCGGCGACGGCACTTTCGCCGCGTCGCTGTTCACCGAACATGGCGGCCGCTTCGGCGTCGGCTCCGATTCCAATGTGCTGATCGGCCTGCCGGACGAATTGCGCCAGCTCGAATATTCGCAGCGCCTTGCGCATCGCGCCCGCAATGTTCTGGCGGTGGCTGGCGGCTCGACCGGGCGGGCTCTGTTCGACGCCGCGCTTGACGGCGGCAGCACGGCACTTGGCGCCGGTCCGTCGCTGATCGCCGCCGGTGGCCCAGCTGATTTCGTCTCGCTCGACCAGAACCATCCCTCGCTGACTGGCAAGAAAGGTGACGCGATCCTCGACGCCTGGATCTTTGCCAATGGCGGCAAGGTCGATTGTGTCTGGGTGCATGGCATAAAGCAGGTCAGCGGCGGTCGGCATGCCAGGCGCGAGGTAATCGCCGAGCGCTTTCGCCGGGTGATGACGGCGCTTTCGGCATGAGCATGATCGAGACAGCTGCGGTGGAAGGCGGCGGTTCGCTGCACCAACGCATCCTGTCTGATATCAGCGAAAAAATAATGTCCGGCGTCTGGGCGCCGGGCTTCCGCATCCCGTTCGAGCACGAATTGACGGCCGAGTACAATTGCTCGCGCATGACGGTGAACAAGGCGCTGTCGCAACTGGCCAAGGCCGGGCTGATCGAGCGCCGCCGCCGTTCCGGCAGTTTTGTCCGCCAGCCGCAGTCGCAGGCGGCGGTGCTGGAAATCCACGACATCAGGATCGAGGTCGAGGCGCTTGGGCTGGCCTATCGCTACGAGCGCGTGGCGCGGCAGAAAAGGCGCAGCAGTGCCGAGGATCGTGGCTTGCTGGAACTCGGCGCTGCCGGACAGGTGCTGGCGCTCGAATGCCGGCATTTCGCCGGCAAACGGCCATTCGCACACGAACAGCGGCTGATCAATCTCGCCGCCGTTGCGGGAGCCGGCGAGGAAGAGTTTCTCGACATCGCCCCCGGCCCCTGGCTGATCGGCCGCGTGCCATGGAGCGAGGCCGAGCACCGCATCCGCGCCGTGGCGGCGGACAGGCACATTGCCGAAGCTCTCGATATTGCAATCGGCGCGCCATGCCTGGTGGTCGAGCGCCGGACCTGGAGCGCGGAGTATCCAGTGACGCAGGTGCGGTTCACTTACGCTGCCGAGAGCCACACGCTGGTGGCGCGGTTCAGGCCTTCGCAGGGGTAGCGCAATGCCCACTTCTCCCCTTGTGGGAGAAGGTGGAACGGCGCGATAGCGCCGAGACGGATGAGGGGTGCTGGACGGAGTGAGGGGTTGAAATATCGAAGGATTTTAAGCGCTTAGTTCTTTTAAGCAGCGATCCTTCCAACACCCCTCATCCGACCGAGCTTCGCTCGGCCACCTTCTCCCACAAGGGGAGAAGGAAAAGTCGGCGCTGTGCCTCAGATCGCCGCCGTAATAATAATCTCGACCGTGTATTCCGGCCCTGCGAGCTTGGCTTCGCCGGTGGCGCGGGCGGGCGTGTTGCCTTGCGGCACCCACTTGTCCCATTCCTTGTTCATCTCGGCGAAGGTGCCCATGTCGGCCAGCCAGATGATCGCCTGTAGGATCTTGGTCTTGTCAGTGCCGGCCTTGGCCAGCAATTCGTCGATGGTGGCGAGGATCGACTTGGTCTGCTCGCCAACGCTGGCGCCAGGCGTCCCGACCTGGCCGGCCAGGTAGACGGTGTTGCCGTGGATGACGATCTGGCTCATGCGCGGGCCAACATCGATGCGACGAATGCTCATGGGAGTTTCCTTCCTGTTGTCGGTGGCGCCTGTTTAGAGTTGACGCCGGCTCCGGGCAAGGCCAACAGCGCGAAACCTCTTGAGCCTGGTTGGATCTTAGGCCGCAAATGTCTATCTGCGCCGAGGGATTTCTTTCCGGCGCGGATTGCCGATCTCGTGCGAGAGTGGCAAGACTCCGGCCAACCAGATTGCGAGGATGAGAGCCATGGAATATCGCGAAATCAGCGAGGACTATTCGGTCTCGGGCCAGATCCAGCCCGAAGATGCCGCTGCCATCAAGGCCGCCGGCTTCAAGAGCGTGATCTGCAACCGGCCGGATGACGAGCAGCCCGGCCAACCCTCAGCCGACAGCGTCAAGGCGGCGGTCGAAGCCGCCGGGCTGGCCTTCCGCTACATCCCGGTGATCAGCGGCCAGATCACGGCCGAGAATGTCGAGGATCAGGCCGAGGCGCTCGACGCGCTCGAAGGGCCGGTGTTTGCTTATTGCCGATCTGGAGCGCGGTGCACGAATTTGTATGGGCTGATCCAGCAACAGAAGGGCTAAATCGGCAGCGCGCCGGTTTCCTTCAGCGTTTCCAGCACGATCGCAGTCTTCACATGCTGCACGGATTCGTGCGGCAGGAGTACACCGTTGACGAACTCCGACAGTGATTTGAGATCGGGCGTCACCACTTTCAGGATATAATCCATCTCGCCGGTCAGCGCATGCGCCTCCTGCACCTCGGGCAGCCGCGCCAAGAGTTCGCCGAAGCGCCTGGCATTGTCACGGTTGTGGGTGGCGAGCGTCACCGAGATGACGTTGACCAGCGAGAAGCCGAGCTTGTCGCGGTCGAGCACGGCGCGATAGCCCTTGATGTAGCCGTCTTCCTCCAGCCGCTGGCGGCGGCGCGAGCATTGCGAGGCCGACAGGTTCACGCGTTCGGACAGATCGTTGTTGGTGAGCCGCGCGTCGCCCTGCAAAAGAGCCATTATCTTGCGGTCGAATTGATCGATGCGCGCATCATCCATGGATTTATCTCCAATCATGCATGAATTACGCATGACCTGAGCATTTCAAGCGTTTGAATGCAAGCACCGTGCGGCCGCTTTGCGCTATCCTTGGATATCTCGTGGTCCGATGCGGCCACCATCCGTTTGGAGGAATGCCATGGGTCCCTTCCCGCACGACGCCCCGCCCGCCAAGATCAGCAAGGAAAACCCCGCCGGCACCGACGGTTTCGAATTCGTCGAGTTCGCGCATGCGGAGCCGCAGAAGCTAGCCGAACTGTTCACCCGCATGGGCTATGTCGCGGTGGCCAAGCACCGCACGAAGGACATCACCGTCTGGCGACAGGGCGACATCAACTATGTCGTCAATGCCGAGCCGGGCTCGCATGCGATGAAGTTCGTTGACAAGCATGGCCCCTGCGCCGCCTCGATGGCCTGGCGGGTGGTCGATGCCAAACATGCTTTCGACCATGCAGTGTCGAAAGGCGCCACGCCTTACGAAGGCGATGACAAGGCGCTCGATGTGCCGGCGATCGTCGGCATTGGCGGCTCGCTGCTCTATTTCATCGACGCCTATGGCAAGAAGGGCTCGGCCTATGACACCGAGTTCGAGTGGCTAGGCGAACGCGATCCGCAGCCACAAGGCGTCGGCTTCTATTTCCTCGACCACCTCACCCACAATGTCTATCGCGGCCAGATGGACAAATGGTGGGACTTTTATCGCGAGCTGTTCGGCTTCAAGCAGATCCATTTCTTTGACATTGATGGCAAGATCACCGGCCTGGTCAGCCGCGCCATTACCTCGCCCTGCGGCAAGATCCGCATTCCGCTGAACGAGTCCAAGGACGAGACCAGCCAGATCGCCGAGTATCTGAAGAAGTACAATGGCGAAGGCATCCAGCACATTGCCGTCGGCACCGATGAAATCTACGCTGCCACGGACAAACTGGCCGCCAACGGTCTGAAATTCATGCCCGGCCCGCCCGAGACCTATTACGACATGTCGTATGACCGCGTGAACGGCCATGACGAGCCGATCGAGCGGATGAAGAAGCACGGCATCCTGATCGATGGCGAAGGTGTGGTCGATGGCGGCACGACCAAGATCCTGCTGCAGATTTTCTCCAAAACCGTGATCGGGCCGATCTTCTTCGAATTCATCCAGAGGAAGGGCGACGAAGGTTTTGGCGAAGGCAATTTCCGCGCTCTGTTCGAATCGATCGAGCAGGACCAGATCAAGCGCGGCGTGATCAAGGTGGACGGCAAGGCGGCGTAACGACGAAACTACTAACGTCGAGCTGCCCCTCACCTGCCTGCCGGCATCCTCTCCCCGTATAGTGACGGGGAGAGGGGGCGCTCTCATCGATGATTTCGCTAATCTCCAGCGTCGCAAGAAGGGCGCCGAGGCTGCAGTCAGTGTCCAGCCGATAGATGGGTAACAGAATGAACCGGATACATAGGTAACACTTCTCTCCCCCTATGCGTCCGGCGCAGCGCCAAGCGGTTTGGTTGGCGCGGCGCTGCGGCGGACAAGCTTCATACGCCTGGTGTCGATGATGCCGAGCGGATGGGCATGGAAGGAGAGTGTCCATTCGCCGTCCTCGGTCTGCGCGGCTGCGACCGGCTCGCCGGCCAGCGCTTGCGAGACATAGATGAAGCCGCCATT